>NZ_FOJA01000001.1:1409990-2114985 GCF_900110535.1 Halobacterium jilantaiense | reverse complement strand
AGTTCGTCGATGGTCAGGCCGACGAGGTCCTCCGAGGTCACTTCAACCTCCTGGACGTCGCCCGAGCGCCCGATTTCGGTCATCCAGTTGGAGAGCGCGGGCCGCTCGATGATGTTGTCGATGCCCCACGCGGTCGCGAGCGACGAGGAGACGGTTCGGACACCGAGGTCCTCGAACGCGTCGACGTTGTCGGGGTTGTTCGCGCGAGCGATGATGGTGTCCACGTCGAACTTCGAGTCCGCGAGCTGGGCGACCAGGAGGTTCACGTCGTCGTCGCCGGTCGACGCGACCAGTATCTTGGCGTTCTCCGCGCCCGCCGACCGGAGTTCGTCGGTGTCGGTTCCGTCGCCCTTGTGGACGGCGTACCCTTCGTTCCGCGCTCGTTCGACTGCCGGTTCACGGTTCTCTACGATGACGACGTTCTCACCGCGGTCTTCGAGGCGCTCTGCGAGCGCGCGACCGACGGTGCCGCCGCCGACGATGATGACACGCATTGGTATGACGTCGAGTGCTTGCGCGATGTGTCTGGCGAATCCTCCCTCCACGACGACGGTCAGGAGGATGGTGAGGAAGACGGTACCGACGAGGAGGTTCGCGGCCTCGTTCATCCCGATTGTCTGGAGCTCCGCGGCGAACAGCGTCGCGACGGACGCCGGGATGATGCCGCGCGGACCGACCGCGCTCATGAACGCGCGCTCGGAGCGCTCGTACCGGCCGCCGGCCGTGGACGCGAACACCGCAATCGGTCGCACGATGGCGGCCGCGACTACGGCCACGGCGAGTCCCGCGAACCCGAGGTCGAGCAGCGTCTCGAAGGATAGCAGGGCGGCCAGCCCGATGAAGACAAAGGACAGGACGACGAGCGTCACGTCGCCTTTGAACGCCTCTATCTCCTCCTCGTAGGGGAGATTCGCGTTTCCGAGCACGACGCCCGCGGTGGCGACGGCGGCGATGCCGGCCTCGCTGTAGAGGGTGTCCGCGGCACCGTACGCGACGAGCGCGCCGGCGAGGACGACCAGCCGCGCGTTCTGGGGGGCGTTCCCCCGTGAGAGGTCGACGTACCGGAGGAGGTACCAGACGGCACCGGTGACGATGAGGCCGATGAGGACGCCGGTGCCGAGCCGAGTGATGAAGTCCCGGACGATGACGTCGCTCGACCGGTTGGGGTCCACGACGACCTCGAAGACGACGATGGCGAGGATGGCCGCCGTGACGTCGTTGACGACCCCCTCGGTCTCGAGGGCGGCACCGACGCGGTCCCGGACCGGGACGACGTTCAGAATCGGTGTGATGACCGTCGGACCGGTCGCGACCAGGAGGCTCCCGATGAGGAACGCGACCCCCCAGTCGGCGTTCAACAGGACGCGGACGGCGAGCGCCGTCCCGACGAGTGCGATGGCCGCACCGACTGTGACGAGCCGGAGCCACGCTCCCGGGGCCTCCCGGAGCTTCTCCAGTTTGAGGTGGAACGCGCCCTCGAAGACGATAATCGCGACCGAGAGGCCGACGATGCCCGACAGCGTCTCGATGCCGCCGAACGACTTCAGGGTGACGACGCCCAGAACCTCGGGGCCGACGACGATGCCCGCGAGGATGAGAAACAGCACGCTGGGCACCTGCAGCCGGGCGGCGACGACCTGCGCGAGGACGCCGAGCGCGATGATTGTGGCGACCACGGGGATGATTGCGGAACTCATCTGTGGCCCTCCGGTTGTCGCATCGTAGGGACGTTACTTTCCCTCGGTATAAAGCAGCCGGGTTGCGGCGGCCTTCTCGTCGTTACTCGGCGTACATGTCGCCGACGGTGTCGGCGAACTTGTCGAGGATGTTCCGGCGCTTCTTCTTCATCGTGGGCGTCAGGAGGTCGTTGTCCTCCGTGAACTCCGTGGCGACGAGCCGGAACTGTTTGATCTGCTCGTACGTCTCGAAGTTCTCGTTGACGTCGTCGACTTCCTCCTGGATGCGGTCGTAGACGCGGTCGTCCCGGCAGACGGCGTCCGGGTCGTCGGGGATGTCGACGCCCGCCTGGTCGGCCCACTTGCGGACGCCGTCGAAGTTCGGGACGACGATAGCGGAGATGAACTTCTGGCTGTCGCCGACGACCATCGCCTGTTCGACGAGCGGGCTGGCGGCGAACGCGTCCTCGATGGGGCCGGGCGCGACGTTCTTGCCCGTCGAGAGCGTGAGCAGCTGCTTCGCGCGTTCGAGGAACTGGACATAGCCGTCCTCGCGAATCTCGACGACGTCGCCGGTTCGGAACCACTCTTTGCCCTCGTACTCGACGAACGCCTCCTCGGTGGCGTCCGGGAGGTCCCAGTAGCCGTCGAACACCTGGGGGCCGCGGGCGAGCAGTTCACCGACGTCTCCGTCGTGGCGCTCGCGCTGCTCCGGGCTGGCGACGGACTCGTCGACGACCAGTTCGGTGTCCGGGAGCGCCGGGCCGATGGTCCCGACCTGGGGGTTCTCGTAGGGATTGACCGCGAGTACGGGGCTGGTCTCCGTGAGCCCGTACCCCTCAAGAATCGGGATGTCCATGCCGTGGTAGAGCGCACAGAGGTCTGCGGACAGCGACCCGCCGCCGGAGATGAAGAAGTCGATGTTGCCGCCGAGGGCGTCTTTCACCTGGCCGAAGACGAGTTTGTCCGCGACGGTGCGTTTCGCACGCAGGGCGAGTCCGGGGTCGTCGGTCTCGTGGAAGTCGCGGCCGACGTCGGTCGCCCACTCGAAGATGCGTTCTTTGACCGGTGACTCCGAGGCCTGTTCGCGGATGGCGTCGTAGAGCTTCTCGTACACCCGGGGGACGCTGGTCGCAGTGGACGGCTCGAACAGCCCGAAGTCCTCGCGGAGCGTGTCCGGTGATTCGGCGTAACACACCTCCGCCCCGGACGCGAACAGCAGGAAGTGTCCCGCGAGCCGTTCGAGGACGTGCGCGAGCGGGAGGAAGGAGAGGTGGCGGGTCTCGTTCGTGATGGCGGGCGCGCCGCCGCGGTCGGGCCGCGGCCCGAAGCGTTTGCGGCACTGGTTGACGTTCTCCCGGAAGTTCTCGTGGCTGAGCGCGGCACCCTTCGGCTTCCCGGTGGTACCGGAGGTGTAGATGAGGCTCGCGATGTCGCCGTAGTCGCGGTCGTCGATCCAGCCCTCGTAGGTGTCGCGGTCGAACGTCTCGCGGCCGCGCTCGTAGACGTCCGACAGCGGGATGGCGTCGTCGTCCGCGACGCGGTCCATCGTGACGACGAACTCGATGTCGAGGTCGTCTTCGACCGCCCGCACTCGGTCGAGCATCTCCGCGTTCTCGACGACGACGCCGACGGCACCGCTGTCGCCGAGGAGGTGTCGCACCTGTCGGGGGCTGGAGCTGGCGTAGACGGTGGTGACGGCACCACCGGCGGCGAGTATGCCGAAGTCGGCCTGCGCCCACTCCATGCGGGTGTGCGAGAAGATGCCGACGCGGTCGCCGGCCTCGACGCCGAGGTCGCGGAAGCCGGCGGCGAGATTCCGGACGATGTCGCGGAGTTCGCCGTACGTCAGTGTCTCGAAATCGTCCGGCGGCGCGGGTTCGACGACGTCCGGTGTGAGTGTCCGCTCGTAGACGTCGCCCTTGTAGCTCTGTGCGGCGCTGTCGGCGTGCCGGGCGGCCGCCGTCTCGAACGTGCGTGGGAGTGTCTGCCGAGCGATGGTGTCGTCCGTGTACTCGGACTCGGCTTCGCTGAAGGTCATGGCCCCTACTACGCACCCCTGTTCTTAAGGTAATGGAGAACTCCACGAACGTTCATCGCAGTTTCCGCCTCGGCCTTGTGCTCGCCCCAGACGTACTGCACCTCGGTCGTCGCGGAGAAGTGGTCGATGGCGGCCTCCTCGCTGCCGCGCTCGACGACTTCGGCTTCCACGGCCTCGACCCAGTCCCGCAGCACCTGCTCGTACTGCTTCAGCACCGCGTCCGTGTCGTCCGGGCCGGGGCCGAAGTGCGCGTACAGCAGCGTGTCGGGGTCCAGCCGGCGGAGCAGTTCCGCGTCGTCGATGCACTGTTCGAGGTCGAAGTTCGGCGGCGGACTCGTCTCCCGCACCCGGTCCTGTTCGGGAATCCAGATGCCGGCCGCGTCGGCCGTGAACACGGCGTCACAGGAGTGGTCCTCGAAGACGACCTGGTGGGGGGCGTGGCCGGGCGCGTGGTGGGCCGTCAGCTCCCGGCTCCCCAGGTCCACCGTGTCGCCGTCGGTGAGTTCGACGATTCGGTCCTCGGGGACGGGCTCCGGCTCGACGTAGTACTGCCACTGGTCGCCGACCGCTTCCTTCGTCCCCTCGACGAGCCGGCCGGGGTCGACGAGGTGGCGCGCTCCGACCTCGTGGACGTAGACGTCCGCGTTCGGGCACGCCGCCGCGAGGTAGCCCGCGCCGCCGGCGTGGTCGAGGTGGACGTGGGTGACGAGAATCGCTTCGAGGTCCGAGCGCTCGATGCCCTGCTCGTCGAGGGCGTCGAGGATGCGCTCGTGGTTCGTGCCGATGCCCGTGTCCACGATGGCGGGGCGGTCGGCGTCGATGACGTACACCGAACCGTACTCGGCCGTGTCGTACATGCCGGTGTCCACGTAGGAGACACCGGGGCAGGACTCGACGTCGAAGACGTCGCCAGGACTCATACACGAACGGGGGACGGCCGCCGGGAAAAGCGTTCGTGTGCCAGCACAGCGGCGGTCGAACCGACACGCTGCGCGGACGCAGCACCCGAGACGAGCCGGCGCGAGCGGCGGCGGCCGCGTTACTCGGCTGCCAGCGCCAGCGCTTCGTCGAGGGTCGACGCCGTCTCGACGTCGACGCCCTCGATGCTCCCGATTTCGCTCGTCATCGCGTGGCCCTTGATGCCCTCGGAGACCGCGATCCAGGTGTGGATGTCGTGGTCGACGCCGACTGTCGCCGCCTCCTTGGCCTTCCCGAAGACGTCGCTGCTCAGCGGTGAGTCCATCCGCAGCACGGAGATGTGGGTGTCGACGTCCGGGTCGGCAGCCAGCCGCTCGAACTCCTCGTTGACGGCCGCGAACACGGCCTCGTCGGTCGAGATGTCGGCCGCGAAGTCCGCGACCAGTGCGTTGTCTTCGACGTACACGTCCCAGTTGTCTCTGTCGGCAGTCATACCCTTCAGGAGGGGGCAGGTCGTAAAAAGGGTCTCGCTGTGGGCAACTAGCGCCCGTGCCGCCGGACCGCGGCGTGACTGCGTCACAGGGATGCGATACGTTCTTGCCCGGGCCCGGCGAACCGACGAGCAAGAATGCTGTCCCGACAGTTCGTCCGCGAGCACCCCGACGACGTGCGGGACGCCCTCGACAAGAAGGGCGTCGACGCGGACCTCGACCGGATTCTGGAGGTCGACGAGGAGTGGCGCGAACTCAAAGCGCGCGGCGACGAGCTGCGCCACGAGCGCAACGAGGTGTCCTCGAAGATCGGCGAGCTGAAGCAAGCCGGCGAGGAGGCGGAAGCCCAGGACGCTATCGAGCGCTCGCAGGAACTCAAGGACGAACTGGAGACCGTCGAGGCCCGCGCCGACGAACTGGAGGCCGAACTCGAGGAACGGCTCCTGACGCTTCCGATGGTGCCCGACGACGACGTGCCGGTCGGGGCCAGCGAGGACGAGAACGTGGAGCGCCGCCGCGAGGGTTTCGACGACCTCCGCGACCTCCCCGACTCGGTCGTCCCGCACTACGACCTCGGTGAGGAGATGGACATTCTCGACTTCGAGCGCGGCGCGAAGGTCTCGGGCGGCGGCTTCTACTTCGCGAAGGGAGCCGGTGCCCGCCTCGAACACGCGCTCGTCCAGTTCATGCTGGAGGTCCACCGCGAGCAGGGCTACGAGGACGTCTTCCCGCCGATTCCCGTGAACTCGCAGTCGATGGAGGGCACCGGCCAGTTCCCGAAGTTCGTCGAGGACGCCTACCGAATCGGTGGCGAGAACGACGCGGAGTACGCCGACGACGACCTCTGGCTGCTGCCGACGGCGGAGGTCCCGGTGACCAACATGTACCGCGACGAGATTCTGCTGGACGACGACCTCCCGCTGAAACACCAGGCGTACTCGCCGAACTTCCGCCGGGAGGCCGGTGAGCACGGCACCGAGACCCGGGGCATCGTGCGCGTCCACCAGTTCAACAAGGTCGAGCTCGTGAACTTCGTGCGCCCCGAGGACTCCGAGGAGCGCTTCCACGGGCTCGTCGACGAGGCCGAAGAGGTACTGCGCCGCCTCGACCTCCCGTACCGAATTCTGGAGATGTGTACGGGCGACCTCGGGTTCACGCAGGCGAAGAAGTACGACATCGAGGTGTGGGCTCCCGGCGACGACATGGACGATGGCCCCGAGGAGGGCGGCCGCTGGCTCGAAGTCTCGTCGGTGTCGAACTTCGAGGACTTCCAGGCGCGCCGTGCTGGCATCCGGTACCGGCCGGAGCGACACGAGTCGGCCGAACACCTCCACACTCTGAACGGGTCGGGCGTCGCGGTGCCCCGCGTGCTCGTCGCTATTCTGGAGTACTACCAGAACGAGGACGGCACCGTCGACGTGCCCGAGCCCCTCCAGCCGTACATGAACGGCCAAGAGGTCATCGAGGGGTCGCGGAAGGTCGGGGAGTCGGCGCTCGGGGACGGGGAACGCGAGGCCTGAACGGCGCGGTTCGGAGCGAGTGCGTGGGTCGGAGCAAGTGAGACCCACGGGACGGCGAACGGGGAGCGAAGCGAGCCGTGAGCCGAGCGTAGCGAGCGAGAACCGCGGGAGTGGCGAGCGGCGAACGACGCGAGCCGCGAGCGAAGTGAAGGCCTCGGACTGCGCGAACGGAGAGTGCGTGGCCGCGTCAGTTCGACGAACGCAACTAATCTGAAACTACGCTCTTTCCGGTCGCGGCCGAACTGTCGCGGTGATGAGACGAACACCGCGGAGGTGGTGCTGAGTGGTGGCACTCGGGTACACGCTCTCCAGCGAGGAGCATCCTCCGAACGACCTGGTGGAACACGCCGCGCTGGCGGAGGACGCGGGCTTCGACTTCCTCGGCATCTCGGACCACTTCCACCCGTGGACGACCACGCAGGGCGAGAGCGCGTTCGTGTGGTCGACGCTCGGCGGTGTCGCCCACGCCACCGACGACATCCCGGTCGGCGTCGGCGTGACCTGCCCAATCCTGCGGTACCACCCGGCGACTGTCGCGCAGGCGGCGGCCACTGTCGCTGACATGCTGCCGGGGCGGTTCGCGCTCGGCGTCGGGACGGGCGAACTCCTGAACGAGCACGTCCTCGGCGACCACTGGCCCGAGCACGCGGTCCGCCTGGAGATGCTCGAAGAGGCCGTCGATGTCATCCGGAGCCTCTGGACGGGCGAGCAGGTGAACCACCACGGCGAGCACTACACCGTCCAGAACGCGCGGCTGTTCACGCTCCCCGAGGAGACGCCACCCATTCAGGTCTCGGCGTACGGCGAGCGCGCGGCGAGGACCGCGGCGGACATCGGTGACGGCTTCTGGTGCGTCGGCCCCCAGGACACCGTCGAGACGTGGGAGGAGGCGGGCGGCGAAGGCCCGCGGTACACCCAGTTGCAGATGTGTTACGCCGAGACCGAGCAGGAAGCCGTCGAGACGGCCCACGAGTGGTGGCCGAACGACGCGCTCCCCGGAGAGTTGAGCGCGCAGCTGCCGACGCCGGTCCACTTCGAACAGGCCTGCGAACTGGTCTCGGAGGCGGACATCGCCGAGGGCGGCATGGTCACGAGTCCAGACCCCGAGGACCACGTCGAGAGCATCCGAGAGGCCGTCGACGCGGGCTACGACCACGTCTACGTCCACCAGGTCGGCCCGAACCAGGCCGAGTTCGTGGCGTTCTACGAGGACGAGGTGTTCCCGGCCCTCGCGGACGCCGGGCTGGTGTAAGTCCTCAGGTGCTGGACGACGCCCGTCGAGACGTCGAAGACGTCGACGAACGCGAAAATCTCGCCGTCGGCGTCGAGCAGGCGGCCGCGGGCGGCCACACCGTTCCGGCCCTCGTAGACGGCGTCGAGGACGTGTGCGGTGTCGGTCTGCGGGCGGTCGTCGCGCATGAAGGCGACGAACTCCTCGCGGCCCGAGAGCGTGCGGTCGGGGCGGACGTGCTCAAACTCGGGCGCGAGCACCTCTCGGAGGGCGTCGTAGTCGCCGTCGTCGATGGCGTCGTAGTAGGCCTGCACGAGGCCGTCGGCGTGCATGCGCGGACAAAGTGGCCGCCGCGTCAAGAAAGCGCGGCTCGCCACTGCGGACGCGGCGACGCGAGCGAGTGGCTTTTGCCGGCTGGCAGTCAACGAAGAGTGAATCGTGGACCTGCACGTGCGCTACGAGGGCGACGACGACCCCGAGAAGTGTACGGCGCGGAAGCTCGCGCGCTTCGACGTGGTCGACCTCCACCACACCGCCCGGGAGACGCCGTACGGGGTCGTGTTGAATCCGCACGCCGAGCAGGCGCTGTCGCCGGCCGACGACACCTCGGTCCTCGTGGCGCTGGACTGCTCGTGGGAGACGGCGGGTAAAGCGATGTTCGAGCTGGACGGCGAGCACCGCGCGCTCCCGTTCCTCGTCGCCGCGAACCCCGTGAACTACGGGCAGCCGTTCCAGTTGAACACGGCCGAGGCGTTCGCCGGCGCGCTCGCCATCCTCGGCCACCGGGAGCGCGCCGAAGCGGTGCTCTCGAAGTTCACGTGGGGCCACACCTTCCTCGAACTGAACGAGGAGCCGCTCCGGCGGTACGCCGACTGCGAGGACTCCAGCGAAGTCGTGGCGGTCCAGCAGGAGTACCTGGACGCCGGCGAGGGCTGACGCGGCGTGACCCCGTTCCGAACCGCTTAAACGCGGTGGTGCCGAACCCGGGTGCATGAGCCAGACCATCGAGGACCGACTGCTGGGGAAGCAGATCTGCATGCGGTGCAACGCACGGAACCCGAAGGACACCGAGAGCTGCCGGAAGTGCGGCTACAAGAACCTCCGTCCGAAGGCCCTCGAGCGGCGTTCGACGTAGACGCACCTCGTTTTCCAGTCGCTCGACGCCGGGCAGCGGCAGCACCGGGGTCAGTCACGTGACTTCGACGCCGTCGCCGTCGAGCGCGTGGACGACCCAGTCGTCGCTGGGTTCGAGGTCGTTCGGGTAGTCGCCGACCGCGAAGAAGTCGACGGCCGTCGTCTCGTCCCCGTCCGGTTCCGGGTCGCCGTCGACCCACTCGCAGCGGAAGACGTGCGCGAGGAACTGTTTTCGGCCGTCCGGGGTGTCGAAGACCTGGGTCGCGGGGTCGGTGTAGACGCCGGTGAGTTCGGGGCCGGTGACGACGAGTCCGGCCTCCTCGCGGACCTCGCGGACGACGGCCTCGCGGACCGACTCTCCGGGGTCGACGCGCCCCATCGGGAGCGTCCACCGGTCGCGTTTCTCGTCGCGAACGAGACAGACGCGACCCTCGCCGTCGAGAACGACCGCGACGACAGCGGGCACGAGGTCGAGGGGCTGTGACGCCCCGGTCGGCGTCGTCATCCGTCCCACTCGGACTCCAGGACGCTGTAGTAGTGGAGGTCTCGGTAGGACCCGTCGACGTACACCGCGTCGCGGTGGGTGCCGTCGAGGTCGAAGCCGAGTTTCTCCCAGACGCGCATCGAGGCCTCGTTACCCTCGAAGACGCAGGCGACGACGCGGTGCCGGCGGTGCTGGTCGAAGGCGTACGTGGTGGCGAGCCGGCCGGCCTCGGTGCCGTAGCCCTCGCCCCAGTACGCCTCTGCGAGGAAGATTCCGAGTTCGGCGCTGCCGTTCACGTCGTCGACGCCGTGGACGCCGATGGTGCCGACGGGGTCGCCGTCGACGGCGAGGACGAAGTTCACGTTCCCGTCGTCGTCGCTGGCCTGTTCCTCGTACCACTCGCGTTCCTGGCGCGCCGTGGTCGGCGTGCGGCCGCCGATGGTCGGCCAGACGGCGGGGTCGTTGACGGTGTCCCGGAGGAAGTCGAGGTCGTCCTCCTCGACCGGGCAGAGGTCGACGGTGTCGCCGGAGACGAACGGGCGGCCGGGCATGGCTGGTAGTTCGCCGCCCGCCGAATAAGGGTTGTCGTGGTGTGGCAGGCCCTGGCTACTCGTCGGGGTACTTCGGTTCGCGGCGCTCGGCGCGCTCCAGAGCGCGCTCGACGACCGCGCGGACATCGCCCTCGAAGACGCTGCCGTGGCCGGCGTAGAACCCCGAGACTGAGTCCGGCATGCGAGCGAGCAGCTCTCGAATGCTCCCGACGAGGCGTTCGCGGGACTGACCGGGCATGTCCGTCCGACCGAAGCTACCGTCGTCGAACGCGCCGTCGTCGTGGACCACGACGTCACCGGAGAACAGCGCGCTCTCGGTGACCAGAGAGACGTGGTCGGGGGCGTGCCCGGGCGTGAACACGACCTCGGCGGTCTCGTCGCCCACCGGGAGTGTATCGCCGTCGGCGAGTTCGTGGGTCCGACGCGGGTGATCGGCGAACGCGTACACGTCCGGGTCGAAGGCCTCGACGACGGTGTCGAGTTGCTGGACGTGGTCGCCGTGCTGGTGCGTGAGCACCACCTGGTCGACGCCGTCGGTGTGCTCTCGGACCTCGTCGACGACGCCCTCGTACGCGCCGGCGTCCACGAGTGTCGTGGTCTCGCCGAGCGCGAGGAAGGCGTTGCAGGTGAACGATTCCGCGCCGCTGGTGACGACTTCGACGTCCATGTGACCGAACAGGCGCGTTCGGTACCTAAACCCGGCGAGGAATTTTAGTAATCCAACCACCTACGCTCAGGTGGTCATGGGCTTCGGGAGCTACGACGAATCCGAACAGGACAACCAGTCCATCGACTCCGACGACCTCGACGCCGACGACGGCGTAGACACGGCCGAATACGAACACGACGGGGGCGTGGACTACGAAATCGGCGCGTCGAACGACGAACTCCTGGACCGCCTCCAGGACATCAAAGACGAGTCGTAGCGTCGTGAAACCCGGGACGCGCGCGCTCGGCGTCGCCGTCTCCGGGGGTGGCGACCGCGCGACGGTCGCTGGCGCAGTGGTGCGCGCGACCCGGGTCGTCGACGGATTCTCGTTTACTTCGTGTACGGTCGGCGGGCTCGACAGCACCGCGGCCGTCGTGGACTGCTACGAGCGCCTCGGCCGCGAGGACGTTCGGTACGTCCTGCTGGCGGGCGTCGCGCCGGCCTGGTTCAACGTCGTCGACCTGCGGGCCGTCCACGACGCCGTCGACCGGCCCGTCCTCTCGGTCTCCTTCGAAGCGAGCGACGGCCTTCGCGCCCCCATCGAACGGGAGTTCTCGGGTGCGGCCCGCGACGACCGGCTCGCCGTCTACGAGGCGCTCCCCGACCGCTACAGCCTCGACGTGAACGGCGAGCGAGTGTTCGTGCGGAGCGTCGGCTGCGAGGACCCGGGTGAGATCGTCGCCGCGTTCACGCCCGAAGGCGGGCGGCCGGAGCCACTACGGGTAGCGAGGCTGGCCGCGAGAGGCGTCGAGGAGCGCGGTCCAGCTCGGGGAGCGTCCGACGACCACGCTTAACTCTGCGCGACGACGACGACGGGACATGGACGGAATGGACGGGGTGGAGGTAGAGAGCTGCACGCACTGCGAGGCGCTCGTCGACTCCCGCAGCCAGATCGTCAACGGCGACGGCCCGGCGGACGCGGACGTGGTGTTCGTCGGCGAAGCACCGGGCGCGAACGAGGACGCGGAGGGGGTGCCGTTCGTCGGCCGGAGCGGCGACGTACTCGACGGCGCGCTCCGGGACGCCGGTCTCGACCGGGCGGATGTCCGCATCACGAACTGCGTGCGCTGCCGGCCGCCGGACAACCGCGACCCGGCCAGCGAAGAACTCGTGAACTGCCGGCCGTACCTCGACCGCGAGCTCGAACTCGTCGACCCCGAGGTCGTGGTCACGCTCGGGAAGGTGCCGGGCGAACACCTCCTCGAACGGGATGTCGCCGTTACGAACGAAACCGGGAGCGTCGAACGCGTCGCGCTCGGCGGCCGAGAGCGCGACGTACTGCTGTGCCTGCACCCGGCGGCGACGCTGTACGACGCGAGTCAGAAGACGGCCTTCCGGGAGACCATCGAACGAGCGGCGACGATGGCGGGCGTCAGCGGCGGGCAGTCGAACCTCGGCGACTTCTAGGGCTGCCGGTCACTGATGCCGAGCCACTTCTTCGGGTTGAACAGGTCGCGGACGGCCTCGACGAAGCCCTTGCCGCTGTGCTCGCCGGGACGGAGGCGAGCACGGATTCGCGACGAAACGAGTTCGATGCCCAGCACGACGATGAACACCATGATGAGGCCGGCGGCGGTCTGCTGGAAGCTGAAGAGGTCCTGGCTGTTCCGAATCATCAGCCCCAAGCCGCCGGCGCCGACGACGCCGAGCGAGATAGCGATTCGGGTGTTGATCTCCAGGATGTACAGCGTCCACGCGATGAACGACCGGGAGACCTGACTGAGCATCCCGAAGCTGATTGTCTGCGTGCTCGACGCGCCCGTCGACCGGATGGCTTCGATCGGGCCTTCATCGATCTCTTCGAGGTCGTCTGTGAACAGTCGGCCCAGGTTCCCGATGCCGTCAGTTGCGATGGCGAGCACCGCGGTCATCTGACTGGGCGGTCCAATCGGGATGTAGAGGAAGATCCAGACGACGGCGGGAATCGCGCGGATGGCGCTGAGCGTCCCACGGAAGATGAAGTTGAACGGGAACGGCGTGACGCGCTCGCTCCCGAGGACACCCAGAATGAGCGCGAACGGGAACGCGAGCGCAGTGCCCATGAAGCCCAGCAGGAGCGTCACTACGCTCGCCTTCACCAGGGACTGTCGGGACGACCCGAAGCTGTCGATGATCGGCTGACCGAAGTCCCGGAAGCTCGCCGGGATGGCCTGCAGGCCACTGATACCCTGATCTTTCGTGTATATCGTGAACTTCTGGAAGTCCGGCGGAAAGAAGCCAGTCGAGATGAAGTCGTACATGGCCGGGAACCGGTCGGCGACGACGTACGCCTTGAAGCCGACGAAGCCCAGCCCCCAGTACGTGATGCCGACGACCGCAGCGAACAGCGCGAGCCAGAAGACGTACTTGAGCCGTCGGACTCGGTCGAGCGCCGCGAGCTTCTCCCGGATGCCGGAGTCGGCGGACGGCGAACTCACGTCTCGTCACCTCCGGCGGTACCTGCTTCCGTCATGTCTCTCTCCATCGGCTTCGTCTTCGGGCCGTCTGAGGATGTGTCCGACTCGGCGGTGTCGCCGTAGTAGATCCGGTCCATCTCCTCCATCGTGAGGTCGTCTGCGTCGCCGTCGAAGATGACTTCGCCGTCACGGATGCCGAGGAATCGGTCCCCGAACTCGCGGGCGATGTTCACTTGGTGGAGGCTGGTGACGGTCGTGAGGTCTTGTTTGGACGCTGCTTTCTTCAGGTAGCGCATCACGTCACGCGCGGCCTTCGGGTCGAGGCTGGCGACCGGTTCGTCGGCGAGCACAATCTTTGGCTCCTGAACGAGTGCGCGAGCAATCCCGACGCGCTGTTTCTGGCCCCCGCTCATCGACTCGGCGCGCTGACCGGCTTCGTCGAGCAGACCGACGGTCTGGAGAGCTTCCAGTGCGTTGACCTTGTCGTACTCGTCGTGCATGCCGAGGGCGCTCCGTACGAGCCCATTCCGGGAGAGCGCGCCGGACAACGCGTTTCCGAAGGCAGTCTTGCTTTCGAGGAGGTAGTGCTCTTGGAAGACCATCCCGACCTCGCTGCGGTTCTTCTTGATTTCCTGACCGCCGACGCGAGCAGTGCCTTCGGTGGGCGTCGTGAGGCCGTTCAGGACACGGAGCATCGTGGACTTCCCCGCGCCGGAGGGACCGAGGAGAATGACGAACTCGCCCTCGGGAATGGTGAAGGACACGTCGTCGAGGGCGACGGTGTCCTCGTCGTATATTTTCGTGACGTTTTCGAATTCGATGGATGGCATATGTGATGTGGGGGATTAGGCAATTGCCCGGCCGCCGGAAAAACTGCCCGAACTTTCACGCCGGGATCGGAGTCGGTCTACTGCTCGAAGATGTCGGTGCCGACGTTGAGTTCGTCGGCGACATCGATGACGGACTGGTAGTCGTCCCGCGTCGCTTCGCGAACGTCGCTAAACCACAGGTCGTCGTCAGTGCCGTCTTCGCCGTCCGCACCGTAGTAGATGCTGTCCGGGCCTTCGAGGAACGCGTCCTGGATGGCCGACTTCGCGTCGTCGCTGAGTTCCGGCGAGACGACGATGGGCGCACGCGGGAGCCCCGAGTCCTCGTGGAGCGTGGTCGCGACCTCCTGCCACTCTTCGGGCGCCGGGCCGGTCTTCGTGTCGCGGACGAAGCCGCCCATCGCGGCGGCGTCGACCTGACCCTGTTTGAGAAGCGTGTACGAGCCGACGTGACCGCCGGCGAAGCGGGCGTCGAACTCGGCCTGCGAACCGTTGCCTTCGGGGAGTTCGCCGACGTCGAGACCGCCGTCTTCGGAGATGCTGTACAGCGGATAGAGTGCGCCACTGGTCGAGAGCTGGTCGGAGAACGCGACCGTCTTCCCGGAGAGGTCCGATAGCTCCTCGATGTCGCTGTCGTTCGGCGTCGCGATGATGCTCTTGTACGTCCAGCCGCCGTAGCCGTACCGCTGGAGGATGACTTCGGCGTTCCCAGTCATCACGCCGAGCGCGGCCGCGAACGGCCCGGTCTCGGCCATGTCGAGCGTGCCCTGGCCGAGCGACTGAATGATGGCGCTGTAGTTGCTACCGATGGTTCCGTTGACGCTCAGATCGCTCGCCACCTCGTAGTTCTCGTGGATGTAGCTATCGACGTGGTCTTTGAGAGGCGAGTACTGGACTTCGAGGTCCTCCTGAGGAACGGCCGGTGAGATGCCGAAGTTGATGGCGTTGTCGCCACCGAAGGTGAGCTGGTCGGAGCTCTCAGCCGTCGACTCGGAGGTCATGCCGCCATCGCCGCTCTCCGTCGTCTCACTGCCGCCGTCACCGTCGCCGTCACCCGTACAGCCGGCGAGGCCTGTCAGTCCCGCGATACCTGTAGCGCCTGCAACTTTGAGGAATTTACGTCGTCCCGCCATGCGAATTCGTATTGGGACTGTGAATGGTACGGCATAAGAGTTGCCGTTCCGTTCTCCCGGGTTGTACGCACGTCTATGTACTGTTATGGATGCCAACGCACTTGGTTACCGAGGTCGAATACACGGACATGAGTAAATCCGCCACCCGCCAGACGGCCGCCGAGGTCGTCGTGGTGGACTACGGGCTCGGGAATCTCCGGAGCGTCACGCGCGGTCTGGAACGCGCGGACGCCGCCGTCACCGTCTCTGACGACCCGGGCGCGCTGGACGACGCAGACGGCATCGTGCTGCCGGGCGTCGGGGCGTTCGGCGACGGCATGGAGAACGCCGGCCCGTTCCGGGACGCGCTCGTCGACGCCGCCGACGAGGGGCGGCCGCTGTTCGGCATCTGTCTCGGCATGCAGATGCTGCTGACGTCCAGCGAGGAGGCCGACCGCGAAGGGCAGGGCGACGCGAAAGGACTCGACCTCATTCCGGGCCGGAACGTCCGGTTCACGGGCGACGTGAAGGTCCCACACATGGGCTGGAACGAACTGGACGTCACGCGCGACCACCCGCTCGTCGACGGCGTCGACACCGTCTCGTCAGAGACGCAACGAGCAGACGGAACCACCGGTGGTTCCGTCGACGGCGAGCACGCCTACTTCGTCCACTCCTACTACGCCGCGCCCGACGACCCCGGTCACACCGTCGCCGAGACCGACTACGGCGAGCGGTTCCCCGCCGTCGTCGCGAACGACGCCGGCAACGTCTTCGGCACCCAGTTCCACCCAGAGAAGTCCGGCGAGACCGGACTGCGCATCCTCCGGAACTTCGTCGACTACTGCGCGGACCGGTGAGCGCCGGTCACTCGGAGCGCCGCAACTCGACGACGAAGACGCTGCCGTCGGGGTCGTTGTCCTCGACCCAGACGTCGCCGCCGTAGCGGTCGACGAGCGTCCGCACGAGGTACAGCCCCAGCCCGGTCCCATCGCTGTCGAGGCCGCGTTCGCCCTCGTCGAAGATGCGCTCTTTCTCGTCGTCCGGAATCCCCGGCCCGTTGTCCGCGACGCGGACCCGAACCACGTCCGCCTCGACGGTCGCCGACACCGACACTTCGGGGAGCGTCGCGTCGCTGTGAACGACCGCGTTGTTGAGCAGATTCCGGAAGACGGACTCCAGCATGTCGTCGGCCACCACGTCGGCGTCCGGAATCGCCGCGTCGACAGAGACGATGGCGCGCTCGTGGCGGGCGCGGACGCCGTCGATCTGGTCTTCGAGCACCCGCCGGACGTTCACCGGCGTCCGGTCGGCCTCCGAACGGAGCAACACCTTGGTGACGTCGCCGGCGGTCCGCGTGACGTCGACGGCCTCGCGGCCCGCTTTCAGAATCTTGCTGAGGTGTGTCTCCCCGTCGCCCTCGACGCGGTCTTCGAGCATGCCGCCGTACGCGAGCACGAGCTGGAGGGCGTTCCTGACGTCGTGGCGAACCACCTGATTGAGGACTTCGAGGTTGTCCCGCTGGCGTTCGAGGGCGTGCTCGTAGGCTTTGCGCTCGTCGATATCGAGGTGGATGCCGACGGCTCGAATCGGGTCGCCGTCCTCGTTGCGCTCGGCGACCTCGCCGATGTCCCGGACCCACTTCCAGCCGCCGTCGGCCGTCTGCATCCGGTGTTCCGTGTCGAAGCGGTCTGCGTCGCCGGCGAGGTTGGCGTCCAGTGCGCTCTCGATCTGGTCGAGGTCGTCGGGGTGGACGCGCTGTCCGCACTCCGCGAAGCTGAGTGTGACCTCGCGGGGCTGGTGGCCGAGCATGCGGGCCCACTGCTCGTTGAACGTCACCTCGTCGGCGGTCATATCCCAGTCCCAGACACCGAGGTTCGCGCCCTCGACGGCGAGCTCGAACCGCTCTTTGAGGCGTCGAAGCTCGAGTTCGCGCTGCTTTTGGTCGGTGATGTTCGTCGACACGCCACAGACCGCCGTGACCTCGCCGTCGTCGTCGTACACCGGTGACTTCCTCGTGAGGCGGACAGTGCTCCCCGTCGCCGTCGGAATCGTCTCCTCGACTTCGGTCGTGTCCCCGGTCTCGGTGACGTACCGGTCGGTCGCCCTGGCTCGCTGGGCGACGTCCGGGGGGAACAGTTCGTCGTCGGTCGACCCGATGACCGCTCCGTCGTCGAGGCCGAACAGCTCGCGGCAGGCCTGGTTCATCAGGAGGTACTGCCCCTCCGTGTCCTTCAGGAACACCGCCGCGGACATCGTTCCGAGGACGGTCTCGAATCTGCGGTGGAGGCGCTGTATCTCTCGCTCCTGGGTCTTCTTCTCGGTGATGTCGCGGGCGACACCGACAATCTGTGTCACCGTGTCGTTCTCGACGATGGGGGTGAGTTTCGTCTGCCAGTGGCTGGTGCCGCCCGGCAGGTCCAGGGTCTCCTCGTACTCGATGGATTCGCGCTGTTCGACACACCGACGGTAGTTCGCCGCGACGGTCGCGCCCTGTTCGTCGCCGAGGAGTTCACGCGGCGTCTGGCCGCGCATCTCGCCCTCCGAAAAGCCAGTCAAGTCCCGGTGTGAGGCGTTGTCTCGCCGGAACGTGAACTGGTAGTCGTCGCCCGACTGGTCGACGCCGATCAGGAAGACTGCGTCCTCCATCTCGCGGAAGATGACCTCGTAGACGTTCGGCGACTCGCCGCCGAGCGTCGCGTCTGCGTCAGTTATCGAATCCACGTCGGCGTTCTCGTTCATTACGGTGTTCCGTACGCGTACGGGACGCCGACGATTATACTCTCTGGCGCGCCCGCAGCGAGACGGGACGACTCAGACGAAGTCTCGGACGTCGCTGTAGAACATGTCGTGGTGGTCGACTTCGCCGACGCGGTCGGCGATGGCGGCGGCGAGGGCGTGCCAGCAGGATTCCTCCGGGCCGAGGTTGTACTGGGCGTCCTCGCAGTTGCAGGAGCCGGCTTCGACGATGTACTCGTCGCCGTGGCCGACGACGACGGTGAAGTCGTTGTACTGTTTGACGCGGCCTTCGCTGGCGGCTTCGATGGCGCGCTGGCCGCGGTCGCCGTGGGCGTCGAGGATGCGTTCCGTGGTGGCTGGCGTGAGTTCGCCGTCGTCGGCGAGCGCGTCGCGCCAGTCGTCGACCTCGGGCACGGCCGTTCGTTGGGTGGGGCGTGGTATAGCAGGTTCGGTTAGCAGCGAGTTCGTGCGGTGTGTTTACACGCGCCAATCTGAGACCTTAATTATTATCCATTATACCAACCCAATTCCACATGATTAATCATTAACTTTATTCGTGTCCTCGATGCCTGTCTGGTCGCAATGCGCGTAGCAGGCCATCTCGGTCAGACCCCCGCCCGCAGCACCACCACGCGACCACAACCGCAGCCCCCCCGACAACGCCGATGCCAACCTACACTGACATAGAGAACACGGGCGCGCCAGTCGTCCCCGACATGCGAACCGACTACGACCGCGAGACGTGGCTCGACGAGACAGTCCGCAGCCACCGCCTCGACGAACCGACCGACGAGCCAGCCGACCCCACCGACACAACTGATGACTGACGAGTACCCCGACTACACGCGACGAGACATCGACAACCCCGCAGCCCGCGAGTTCCGCGAGCTGCTCGACGACCAGTACGTGTTCGCGCCCGGGCTCTACCACGCCCTCGACGCGCGGCTCGCCGAGCGCGCCGGCCACGACGCCGTCTACATGAGCGGGTACTCCACCGTCCTCGGGCAGTTCGGCTTCCCGGACCTGGAGATGGTGTCGATGACCGAGATGGTCGAGAACGCCAAGCGCATCGTCGACGCCACCAGCCTCCCCGTGGTCGCCGACTGCGACACGGGCTACGGCGGCATCCACAACGTCCGGCGCGCCGTCCGCGAGTACGAGAAGGCGGGCGTCGCCGCCATCCACATCGAGGACCAGACGACGCCGAAGCGCTGCGGCCACATCGCGGGCAAACAGATTGTCTCCCGGGAGAAGGCCAGGGCGCGCTTCGAGGCCGCCGTCGACGCCAAGCAGTGCGAGGACACGGTCATCATCGCGCGCACCGACGCCTACGGGTCCGCGAACGGCGACTGGGAGGAACACCTCGAACGCGGCCGCATCTACGCCGACGCGGGCGTCGACCTGGTGTGGCCGGAGATGCCCGACCCGTCCCGGGAGGACGCCGTCGAGTACGCCGAGACCATCCACGAGACCCACCCGGACCTCGATTTGGCGTTCAACTACTCGTCGTCGTTCGCGTGGAGCGAGCAGGACGACCCGCTGACGTTCGAGGAGCTCGGCGACCTCGGCTACAAGTACGTCTTCATCACCCTATTTGGCCTACACTCCGGAGCCCACGCCGTCTACGAGGACATGGTGAACATCCAGGAGAACGCCGAGGAAGCGCAGTTCGACCTCGAAGACCGCTACCTCGGCCACGAGACGGAGAGCCACCACGACCTCTCGCTTGTCAGCCGCTATCAGGACATCGAGACGCAGTTCGACCCGGAGGCGAAGCGCCGCATCGAGCAGTCGGAGGGGTACAGCGAGGACGAAGCCGACCCCATCACGGCCGAAGACGGCGCGACCACGGAAGCCAGCGATGACGACTGACCCGACCGCCCGCCACTACGACCGCGAGTTCGTGCGGACGTTCTTCACGTCCCCGACGGCCGTGGACGACGACGACTCCGCGAAGATGCTCCGGAGCGCAGCCGAGCTCCGGGGGGTGGAGGCCCCCGACGTGTGGGTGCCGGACAACGAGGACGCCACCGCGCCGTCGATGCGCGACCAGGGCGTCGAGAACGTCGTCGAGGTCGTGAGCGAGCACGGCGCGGACTTCCCGGGCGAGATTCACCCGCGAGTCGTCTGGCACCGCGAGGACCCGGCGACGCGGCACGCGGGGTTCCAGCAGATGCACGCGATGGCCGACCCCGAGCGAGGGGCTGTCGAACACCTCGACGGCTTCGTGATTCCCGAGGTCGGCGACGTCGACGACTGGAAGAAGGCCGACGAGTTCCTGACCGTCGTTGAGACCGACCACGGCCTCGACGAGGGCAGCCTCTCGATGTCCGTCATCGTCGAGAGCGGCGAGGCCGAACTCGCGATGGGCGACCTCCGCGAGGAGATGGGGAAGCCGTCGAACAACCTCGAACGGCTGTTCCTGCTGGTGGACGGCGAGGTCGACTACACGAAGGACATGCGGGCGATGACGCCGACCGGCGAACTCCCCGAGTGGCCGGAGTTGCGCCACAACACGTCCCGTGGCGCGAGCGCCGCCGGTCTGATTGCGGTCGACGGTCCCTTCGACGACATCCGGGACGTCGAGGGGTACCGCGACCGCATGACGGCGAACCGCGCGAAGGGGATGACGGGCATCTGGTCGCTGACCCCGGGCCAGGTGGTCGAAGCGAACACCGAACCCCTGCCGCCGGAGGCGGGCTACTGGCTGCTCGACGACGGCGAGTCCGAGACCGAACTCCGGGAGGCGGACGGCCGCTGGGTGTACGACGGCGACGACCTCGGCCTCGACGACACCGGGGACGGCTACGTCCTGCACGCCGACGGCCGCGAGCACGACCTCGGCCCCGACGAACTCCGGGCGGAACTGCTCGCGCGCACGTCGTACGTCCCGAGCATGGCCGACATCGTGGACTCGATGGCGGAGTTCGAGGCCGCGAAAGCGGCGGGGCGGGGCGCAATCGCGATGACGCGAGGGGCCACCCTCGAAATCGACGGGGTTCCAGTGGACATCGAGACCGACCGGATGTGGGACGAGGCGACGTATCAGGCCGCGAAGACGCCGATAGACCTGTTTCAAGACGTCTACGAGCATCGGCCCGACCAGCACGACGCGCTGGCCGACCGGTACGGCCGCGAGGTCGTCGAGCGCGCGACCGAACTCGGCGAGTAGCCGACCGCCCGCTGCGCGCTCGCGTCCGCCAACCGTCGTCCTTTTTTCGCGACGCCGTCGAGTAGCGGTATGCTCGTCGAGGAAGGCGGCGTCGCGGTGGAGGTCCCGGAGGCGTCGGGCGGCGGCGAGGGTGCCGCCGACGACGTGTTCTTCAACGAGACGCAGGAACTCAATCGCGACCTGACCGTGGCGACGCTGTCGGCGTTCCGGGAGCGCGAGCCGCGGGCCGAGACGTACCTCGACGCGATGACCGCAAGCGGCATCCGCGGGGTGCGTGCCGCCGCGAACGGCTGGGACGCGACGCTCGCGGACCTCGACCCGGACGCCGTCGAGTTGGCCGGGGAGAACCTCGCGCGCAACGGCCTCGACGGCGAAGTGGTCGAGCGGGACGCCAACAGCGTCCTGCACGACGACGACCGCGTGTTCGACGTGGTGGACGTCGACCCCTTCGGCTCCCCGATTCCGTTCGCTGACGCGGCGTTCGCGAACGCCCGGAACCTCGTCTGCGTGACGGCGACGGACACCGCGCCGCTGTGCGGCGCGCACTTCGAGTCCGGCGTGCGGAAGTACTCCGCGACCCCCCGGAACACCGAGTACCACGCGGAGATGGGGCTGCGCGTCCTGCTGGGGGCGATGGCGCGGACCGCGGCGCGCTACGACGTGGGCGTCACACCGATTCTGAGCCACGTCAGCGACCACTACGTGCGGACGTACCTCGAACTCCACCACCGGGCGACGGACGCGAACGAGGCAATCGACGAACTCGGGCACGTCTACCACTGCCAGCAGTGCCTCTACCGCGAACACGAGCACGGCCTCGTCGCCGACCCGCGGGACGAGTGCCCGCGCTGTGGCGGCAGCCAGGTGCTCACGGCCGGCCCGCTCTGGCTCGGGGCCGCCCACGACGTCGACTTCGCGGCGAGCGTGCGCGAACACCTCACCGGCGAGATGGGCGAGGCCTCGCAGGCGTTCCACCTCCTGCAGACCATCGAGGGCGAGCTCCACGAGCCGACGCACTACGACCAGCACCGGCTGTACAGCCAGTGGGGCGAGCCCGCGGTGGGCATGGACGAGTTTCTCGACCTGCTCCGGGACGCCGGCCTCGACGCCTCCCGAACGCACTTCGGCGGCACGACGTTCAAGACCGACGGCGGGCTCGGGGACATCGAGGCCGCCGTCCTCGGGTGAGCCGCGGCGATTTATACCGGACGCCGTGGAAGTCTGACGTGTGACACGACTCCGACGCGCCGCGGTCGTCGCTCGGCAGACAGCGACGGGAGCCCGCGACGAGCAAGTGACGTTCCTCGCGGCCGCCATCGCGTACTACGCGTTCGTGAGCATCGTGCCGCTGGTGTTGCTCGGAGTGACAGTCGGCCAGGCGCTCGGGGGCGACGCGCTCGTCGAGGAGGGGCTCCGGCTGACCGACGAGTTCCTCTCCGGCACCGGCCAGCAGGCGGTGCGCAACGCCGTCACCAACACCGAGGGCCGGGCGAGCGCGACCGTGGTGAGCGTCGCGCTGCTGGCGTGGTCCGGGCTGAAGCTGTTCCGCGGACTCGACGTGGCGTTCTCCCAGATTTACGGCGTCGAGGGGAGCGAAGGGCTCGTCGACCAGTTGAAAGACGCCAGCGTCGTGCTGGTGACGATTCCGGTCGCGGTCGTGGTCGCGGCCGGCATCGGCATCGCGGCTCCGGTGCTCGGGCTGCTGCCGTTCGCGAACGTCACGAGTGTCGCGTCGCTCGTCGTCGTGCTGTCCGTGCTCTTCCTGCCCGCGTACTACGTGTTCCCGGACGTCGGAATGACACTCCAGAACGCGGTGCCCGGAGCCGTCTTCGGAGCGGTCGGCTGGACGGCGCTCGTCGAGGGGTTCCGCGTCTACGCACAGACCGCGAGCCTCGAACTGTACGGTGTACTCGGTGGCGCGCTGTTGTTCGTTACGTTCCTCTACTTCGGCGGCATCATTATCACGGTCGGGGCGGTATTCAACGCCGTGCTGTCGGGACGAACTGACGACAACGAAGACGACACGGACAGCGGCCGCGAGCCCCCCGACGAGGCCCCGGACGTCGCCGCCCTCGGAGCCGAAGTCGCGGCGCTCCGCGAAGAATTAGACGCGAAGACAGTGAGTCGCGACGACCTCGAGGCGGACCTGCGGCAGTACGTGCGCGCCCGCCAGCGCCGCGGGAAAGCCCGCGGCTGGGGACCGTACCTCGTGTTGCTGTACGGCACCGGGATGACCGTCGCGGCGTTCGCCTACCTCTCCGGCGGCTGGGCGATACTCGCGATGCTCGTGGTGTGGCTGTCGACGCTCGGCCTCTACACCCTGATGGTGCTGTTCGGCATCGGCGTGAACGCGGTCGGGCTGCCGGGGAAAGTCGCGGACCGCGTGCGGTCGTGGCGGTCGTGAGCGCGCGCGGCGTCGGCGTCACCGAACTCGTCGCGGGCAGCGTTCCGGACGCGCTGGTCGCGGTGCTGGTGGTCCTCACCGCGCTCGGGAGTACGTACGTCGTGACGAGCGCCGGGCCGTTCGCGTACCTCTTCGGGGAGCGACTGGGCCTGCTGGACCGCCGGGACGGCGCGCGTCTGCTCGCCGTCACCATCGGCGGGCTGGCGCTGGTCGTGTTGCTGAAGGGCGCGTTCGCGGAGCCGCGGCCGCCCGAGTCGGTGATGCGAATCGCCGAGGACGGCAACGGCTTCCCGAGCGGGCACGCCACCGGAGCGACGGTGTTCTACAGCGGGCTGGCGGCGCTGCTCGCGGTCGGCTCGCGACCGCGCCGGTATCTCGTCGGTGCGGGACTGATTGTGCTCGTGTCGTTCACGCGCGTGGCGCTCGGCGTCCACTACCTCGTCGACGTGCTCGCGGGGATGACCGCCGGAACGGCGTTCGTCGGGCTGGCGCTCGCCGCGACGCGGCGTCGCGTCGTCTACGGCTTCCTGCTCGCCGTCGCGCTCGCGGTGGCGGCCGTCGTCGTGGCCGGACCGACCGTGGACGCCGTGGCGGCGCTCGGCGGGACGAGCGGCGCGCTCGCGGGCTGGCTGCTCGTCACGGAGCGAGAACGAGTGACCGAGGCGGTGCGGCCCGTGGCGAGCACGGGCGTCGTGCTCGCGGTCGGCGGAGCCGCCGCGGCGACGCTCGCCGTGGAGGCCGCGGCGGCGGCGGTGTTCGCGACCCACGTCGCGGCCGGAACGGTGTTCGTGGGGCTGCCCGCCGTTCAGAACTTCTCGAGGTAGCGGTCGGTCTCCCACTCGGAGACGGACGCCTTGTACTCCGAGAACTCCTGGCGCTTGGCCTCCGCGAACTTCTCGGAGACGTGCGGGCCGAGCGCTTCCTGGAGGACCGAGTCCGCCTCGAGCGCCGTGATGGCCTCGCCGAGGTTCCCGGGCAGCGTCTCGATGCCGTACTCGGCGCGCTTCTCGTCGTCGAACTCGTAGATGTCCTCGCGGACTGCGTCGCCGGGGTCGGCACCCGTCTCGATGCCGTCCAGCCCGGACGCGATGACCGCGGCGAGCGCGAGGTAGGGGTTACAGGACGGGTCCGGCGAGCGAATCTCGAAGCGCGCGGAGACGCCGGCGGCGTCCGGGACGCGGATGAGCGCCGACCGGTTCACGTCGCTCCACGCGATGTAGACCGGTGCCTCGTAGCCGGGGACCAGACGCTTGTAGGAGTTCACCGTCGGGTTCGTCACTGCGGTGAACGCTGGCGCGTGTTCGAGCACGCCGCCCATGAACTGGTAGGCCGTCTCGGAGAGGTTGAACTCGTCGTCGTCGTCGGCGAACGCGTTCTCGCCGTCCTCGTCGAACAGCGAGATGTGGCTGTGCATGCCCGAGCCGTTGATTTCGCCGATGGGCTTCGGCATGAACGTCGCGTGCACGTCGTTCTGCTCGGCGACGGCGCGCACGACCGAGCGGAACGTCGCGATGTTGTCCGCGGTGGTGAGCGCGTCGTCGTACTTGAAGTTGATCTCGTGCTGACCGCGGGCGACCTCGTGGTGGCTGGCCTCGATTTCGAAGCCCATCTCCTCGAGGGTGAAGATGATTTCGCGGCGGATGTCCGACGCGAGGTCCTTCGGCGCGAGGTCGAAGTAGCCGCCGTTGTCGTGGGCGTCCGTGGTGGCGTTGCCCTCCTCGTCTTTCTCGAAGAGGAAGAACTCGGGCTCGGGCCCGATGCTCACCGAGTACCCCATCTCCTCGGCGCGCGCGAGGACGTTCTTCAGGACCTGGCGGGGGCCGCCGGCGAACGCGTTGCCCTCGCGGTCGACGACGTCACAGATGAGGCGGGCGCTCCCGCCCTCGCCGTTCGACCGCCACGGGAGCACCGCGAACGTGTCGGGGTCGGGGTCGAGGCGCATGTCCGACTCCTGGATGCGCACGAAGCCCTCGATGGAGGAGCCGTCGAAGTAGATGCCCTCCGTGAACGCCTTCTCCGCCTGGTGGGCGGGGATGGAGACGTTCTTCACCGTGCCGAGGATGTCCGTGAACTGCAGCCGCAGGAAGTCGATGCCCTCCGCCTCGATCTCGTCCAGTACCGCCTGCTCCCGGTCTGTCAGCCCGTCGGTTTCGGAATGTCCGTTCGTCATCTCTATCTACGGTAAGAGTGGTCTACTTCCATCACTAAATGAGTATCGCTCGGTGTAAGTAGAGCCAGAAGGATAGAGAAGTGGACGTTCGTAAACTTCTATACCGTGGAGTCGGTAGCGTGGTGTATGACCTACGAGAACCTCGACGTGAAACTGGTCAACGAACTACTCGGCGACGGTCGCGCGAGCCTCCGGAGTCTCGCGGACGACCTCGACGTCTCGGTCACCACCGTCTCGAACCACCTCCAGACCCTCGAAGACGAGGGCGTCGTCGACGGCTACACGCCCGTCGTCGACTACGAGCGACTCGGGTTCGACGTCACCGCAATCCTCCAGCTCAAAGTCGACGGTGACGCCCTCCCCGACATCACGGACCGGCTCCGCGGCCACAAACAGATGGTCTCCGTCTACGAGGTCACCGGCGACTACGACGTCGTCGCCGTCGGGAAGTTTCAGGACACCGACGACATGAACGCGCTCATCAAGGAACTGCTGTCCGACGCCGACATCAACGAGTCCAACACGAGCGTCGTCCTGAACGCCGCCGCCGAGAACGAGCAGTTCGAACTCGACGTCGACGAGTAGTAACGGGCCGCGGATTCTCCACGCGACACGGAACGCACAGCAGCGGCTGCGCGACGAGCGTCGAAAGAAGTCGGCAAATCGGTCGGACGAGCGGTGCGACGGCGAATTCGGTGGGTGCTGGAAGCTAGGCTGTGCCCGAGCTTACATCATGCCGCCCATGCCGCCGCCCATGCCACCCATGCCGCCGGCACCGCCCTCGTCGTCACCCTTGTCGGTGGAGAGGTCGCCGGCGGAGATGATGTCGTCGATTTTGAGCACGAGGTTCGCGGCCTCGGAGGCAGACGTGACCGCCTGCTCCTTGGCGTGCGCGGGCTCGACGACGCCGGCCTCGAAGGTGTCCTCGAGGTCGCCGGAAAGGACGTTCAGGCCGGTGCGCTCCTCGCCGCTCTCGTGGGCGGAGCGCAGGTCGACGAGCGTGTCGATGGAGTCCAGGCCCGCGTTCTCGGCGAGGACGCGAGGCACGAGCTCCAGGGAGTCGGCGAACGCCTCGACGGCGAGCTGCTCGCGGCCCTCGACGGAGTCCGCGAAGTCACGGAGTCGGTCGGCGACCTCGACCTCGGTGGCACCGCCACCGGGGAGGACGCGGCCGTCCGAGAGCGTCTGCGCGGACACGTCGAGCGCGTCGGAGACGCCGCGTTCGAGCTCGTCGACGACGTGGTCGGTGGAGCCGCGCAGGAGGATGGTGACGCCGTGGGCGTCGTCGCTGGCACCCTCGACGTAGAACAGCTCGTCCTCCTCGTCGCGAGTGACGGAGCCGGAGACGACGTCGTCGCTGGACGCCGCGTCGAGGTCCGTGACGACGGACGCGCCAAGCACGTTCGTGAGGAACTCGATGTCGGACTTCTTGGTGCGGCGGACCGCGAGGATACCCTCCTTCGCGAGGTAGTGCTGGGCCATGTCGTCGATGCCCTTCTGGCAGAAGACGACGTCCGCGCCCGTGTCGACGATCTGCTGGACCTTCTGCTTGAGCTGCTTCTCCTCCTGGTCGAGGAAGGACTGGAGCTGGTCGGGGCTCTCGATGTTGACGGAGGTGTCGGCCTCTGCCTCCTCGACTTCGATGGCCTCGTTCAGGAGGAGGATGCTGGCGTCCTCGACCGCGCTGGGCATCTGGTCGTGGACGGGGTCCTTGCTGATGGCCGCGCCGCGGAGCAGCTGGCTCTCGCCGACGCCGCGACCGGTCTGGGTCTCGATGTTGATGTTCGCCGCGTCGACGACGATGCCGCCCTCGTCGGTGTCGACGGAGACCTGATTGATGGCGTCGTAGATGATGCCGGAGAGCAGCTCCTTGTCGAGTTCCGCGCCCTTGCCGGTCATCGAGGTCTCGGCGACGCTACGGATGAGGTCCTCGTCGTCGGGGTCGACGTCGACGGCGACGTTGTCGACTTCCTCGCGGGCCTGCTCGGCGGCGAGGTTGTAGCCCTTGATGATGGCCGTCGGGTGGATGTCGCGTTCGAGGAGGTTCTGGGCGTTCTTCAGGAGTTCGCCCGCGATGGCGACCGCGGTCGTGGTGCCGTCGCCGGCCTCGTCTTCCTGGGTCTCGGCGACTTCCACGATCATCTCCGCGGTCGGGTTGTCGATGTCCATCTCCTGGAGGATGGTGACGCCGTCGTTGGTGACGGTGACGTCGCCCATCGAGGAGACGAGCATCTTGTCCATGCCCTTCGGGCCGAGCGTGGAGCGTACCGCGTCTGCGACCGCACGGGCGGCCGAGATGTTGTGTTCCTGGGCGTCGCGGTCTTTCACGCGCTGCGCGTCGTCGCCCATGATGATCATCGGCTGCCCCTGCATTCGCTGTTGCTGAGCCATTGTGATAGATACATTGATTGCCATTCTATATAAAAGTATGTGTTTTGCGACGAGATTGCCGGGAAGCCGACAGACCGAGTCGCCGCCGTACCGCAGGCAAGGACACTGACGCCGGGGATTGTTGTGTTAGTCGTTCACACGAGCCATGGCCCGGGGGAAGGCGTTTAAGTACTAGAATCGGTGGTCGAGCCGTCAGTGGGCCTCGTCTGCGCCGCGCTCACGCTCGTCACGCGTGTACCCCAGCGCCTCCACGGCCGAGAGATTCCCGACGGGCTCCACGGAGTCGTCGCTGCCGTCGTACTCGTCGACCAGCGGCTCCAGCCAGCCGTTCGCCCACTGCGTCTCGATGCGGAACACGCGGTCGCCCTCCGTCTGAACCACCACCCACATGCGGCCGTCGTCGACCTGCTTGCGGTGCGAGTACCCCTCGAACTGTTCGTCCGCGACCTCGAAACGCAGGCGTTCCAGCATCCGCAGGTCCGCCAGCGTCTCCGCCGGACTCTCCTCGCTAGTCGACATGGCCGGACACACCGAGCACGGTGACTTGGCTATACGTCGGCTATCTTCGGATAGCGGCGGCTTAACGCCGCTCGGAGCAGCCCGAGTCCCGGGACCGCCACGCCGCGCCGGCGCGGCCGCGAACCCACACCTTTGTGTCCGGTACGCCACGAGGTGAACAGTGATGGTCGACCGAGGGAACCACGGAGACAGACGGCACCCGACGGCCGCAGAGAGGTGGGTCGATGAGCGGTGAACGAAGCCCGACTCCGCCCTCGGAGCGCATCGTCGGCCTCGACGCGCTCCGCGGGTTCGCGCTCCTCGGCATCCTCGTCATCAACGTCCGGGTGTTCTCGATGCCCGAAGTCGTGCTGTTCAACCCCACCGCGTACGGCGACTTCTCGGGCGCGAACTACTGGGCGTGGCTCGCCGGCCACGTCCTCGTGAAACAGAAGTTCATCACGCTGTTCACGCTGCTGTTCGGGGCCGGCGTCGCGCTGTTCACGCGGAACCGCGAGCGCGACGGCGACAACGCCGTCGCCCTCCACACCCGCCGGTCGCTGTGGCTCGTCGCGTTCGGGCTCGCACACGCCTACCTGCTCTGGTACGGCGACATCCTCGTCGCGTACGGCGTCACCGCGCTGTTCGTCGTCTTCGCCCGCGACTGGGAGCCCCGGAAGCTCGCGATGGTCGGCACCGCGCTCCTCCTGATTCCGTCGGCGCTGGAGGTGCTGTCCGCGCTCGCCGTCGACCCGGCCGCGCTCGCGGCCTCCTGGCAGCCCGACCAGTCGGCGCTCCGGGCCGAAATCGAGGCCTACCGGAGCGGCTGGCTCGGCCAGATGAGCCACCGCGTCGACACGTCGTTCTTCCGGCAGACTTCGGGCTACGTCGCCTCCACGAGCTGGCGGACGGCCGGCCTGATGCTGTACGGGATGGCGCTGTTCGAGACCGGCGTCATCACGAACGAGCGGTCGAGGGGCTTCTACCGGCGGCTCGCCGCCGTCGGTGGCACCGTCGGTCTCGCCGCCATCCTCGCCGGCCTCTGGTACATCGAGGCCAGCGGCTGGGCGGCCTCGGCCTCCCTGTACTGGCACCAGTTCAACTACTGGGGGAGCATCCCGCTCGCCGGCGCGTACCTCGGTCTCGTGATGCTGTGGGCGTCGTGGCGTCCGGACGGCACCGCGACGCGCTGGCTGGCGGCCGTCGGCCGCACCGCGTTCAGCAACTACATCTTCCAGACCGTTGTCGCCACCAGCATCTTCTACGGCCACGGCCTCGGCCTGTTCGGCCGCGTCTCCCGCGTCGAGGCCCTCGGCGTCGTCGTCGCCATCTGGGCGGTCCAGGTCCCCCTCTCGGTGCTCTGGCTGCGGTACTTCCGGTACGGTCCCCTGGAGTGGCTCTGGCGCGCGCTCACCTACCGGACGCTCCCCACGATGCGAGTAGACACCGCCGAGAACGCCTGATTTCTCCACCGTCAGTCACGCTCGACCGGGCTCAGTCGACGGCGAGCGCGCCGTTCCGGAGCCCGAACTGTCCAGCGCACTACTGGCCGAGTGGGCGGCACGAGACCCGTGTCGACAGCGGCTGGTCGACGCAGCGCTGGACGAACGGGAGGGGCGGCCGCCAATCCATGTAAAAATTTTTACTACGAGATTACGCGACATGACGTGGGCGCAAGCCCGAGCATGTCAGAGAACACGACCAACGCCCGCCACGTCGACGACACGCGGGAACGACGCCGGCAGCGGGCTGCCGGCTGTGTCGTCACCGACTCCGACGTGGGAGAGACCGACGGCTCGACCGTCTTCGACGCGGCCCCCGAGGAACATCCTGCGCTCTCGTTCGTTCTATTCGCGAGCAGTGCGGTCGAAGGCGTCGCGTCATAGCGGTCGTGCCGGTGTGGACACGTCCGACCAGTAGCCCGGAACCGGCCAGTACACCGGACTCGACAGCCACGCCGCCGCGCTGGTCGAAACGTATCTCTCGGCGGGTGCGGCAGCCTACCGGCCGCGTTCGGTCTCCGCCCGCGCTAGTTCGTCGAACAGCGCGACGACCCGGCGTTCGACCTCGTCGCGTATCTCCCGGACCGTCTCGGCGTCGGCTCCGTCGGGGTCGGCGAGCGCCCAGTCGCGAACGTCGACCCCAGCGACGGCTCCGAGGTCGAGCGTCGAGCACCCCATCGTCGCGACGTAGTCGCAGTTCCCGAGCGTTTCGCGGTCGACTTCGCGCGGCTGGCGGTCCGAGAGGTCGAATCCGGCGTCGGCCATCGCGTCGCGGACCGCGTCGTGGACGCTGTCGGCGGGGCGGGTGCCGCCCGTGAGCACCTCCACCCGGTCGCCGAGGCCGCGGCGTTCGGCTTCGCGCTCGGCGAAGACGGCGGCCATCTGGGAGCGGCCAGCGTTCTGCACGCAGACGAACGCGAGGGTAGTGGTCACGCGACCACCGCCCGAGCGGCGTGCAGCGCACGTCGCGCCGCAGGTGAGACGGAGTTCTGCACGCAGACGAACGCGAGCGTGGTGGTGGTTGTGGGCATGAGTTGGGTGGTCAGTCGTCGGTGGGAACGCTGTCCGCGGAGCCGTCGCCGCGGCCGGTCCAGTCGAAGCGGTCCTGAAAGGACAGCGCGACGTTCACGAGCGCGAGCAGGACTGGGACTTCGATGAGGGGGCCGACGACGGTGGCGAACGCGACGCCGGAGCCGACACCGAAGACGGCGACGGCGACGGCGATGGCGAGTTCGAAGTTGTTGGAGGCGGCGGTGAAGCCGATGGCGGTCGTGGTGGCGTAGTCGGCACCGACGCCCCGCCCCATCGCGAAGCTCACGAGGAACATCACGACGAAGTAGACCGTGAGCGGGACGGCGAGCAGGAGCACGTCGCCGGGGGCGGCGACGATGGTCCCCCCCTGCGTGGCGAACATCACGACGACGGTGAACAGCAGCGCGACCAGCGTGAGCGGGTCGATTCTGGGGACGACCTCGTCGTCGTACCACTGCTCGCTCCTCGCGCGCGTGCCGACGTACCGCGTGAGGAACCCCGCGGCGAACGGGATGCCGAGGAAGACGACGATGGCCTCGAACACCTGGCCGGGCGAGATGGCGAACGTCTCGATGCCGGTGACCAGCGAGTCGAGGCCGAGCAGCGGCGGAAGCACGAGCGCGAACAGCCAGACGTAGACGCCGTACGTGAGAATCTGGAAGAGGCTGTTGAACGCGACGAGGCCCGTGACGTACTCCGTGGAACCCTCGGCGAGTTCGTTCCAGACGAGCACCATCGCGATGCAGCGCGCCATCCCGATGAACACGAGCCCGAGGAAGTACTCGGGACGGGCGGGCAGCCCGGGGACGACGCCACCGAAGAAGACGACGGCGAGCGCGAACATGAGCGTGGGGCCGATGAGCCAGTTCTGGACGAGGCTCAGACTCAGCACGCGGTAGTTCGAGAAGACGGTCCGGAGCTGCGAGTAGTCGGCTTTCGCCAGCGGCGGGTACATCATGAGAATCAGCCCGACCTCGACGAGGTGGAGGTCCTGAATGGGGGCTGTCACGGAGGGCGCGGCGAACCCGAGGGCGACGCCGGCGGCCATCGCGGCCAGAATCCAGACGGTGAGGTACTTGTCGAGGACGTCCATCGACCGCGGGTCGCCGCAGGCCTCGCAGCCGCAGTCCGGGCCGTGGTCGTGGACGGGCTCACTCATCGACGGTCACGCTCCCGTCGAGGACGGTGACGAGCGCGACCGCGCGGTTCGTCGCCCGGTACTTCTTCCAGCGGCCGTCCTTCCGGGCGTCGGCGAGGCCGGCGTCGACCAGCCGAGAGAGCGCGTGGCTCAGCCCGCTCTCGGAGACGTCGACGAGCGCGTCCAGCTCGCAGACGCAGAGTTCGTCGCCGTCGGCGACCAGCGCGCGGACGAGCGAGTACCGGGTCTCGCTGGCGAGCGCCGACAGCACGTCGAGTTCGGCGTCGACGCGCGCTTCGCCGATTGCGGTTTCGAGCGCGGTCAGCTCGTCGAGGCGCTGGTCCACGTCTTCGTCCCGGCACTCCTCGAGTTCGTCGTCGAGGTAGCGCCGCAGCCGCTGGGTGGCGTCTGCCATCGCGGTATAGTTGAGTGGCCGCTCAAGTATTTGTTCCGGTAGAGGTAGCGAGACGCTACAGAGCCCTCTCTTCGCCTACGTATCGATATGTTTCTCTGCGAGAGTTCGGCAGTGGTTCAACTGTTACCGCGTTCGGCCATCATACCGGCGGCGCGGTCGGCCCACCCGCTGTAGTGGAACCCGAGGGCGACGACCAGTGCCATCCAGACGTTCGAGAGGACGACGCTCCAGTACGCGGCGGTGACGCCCCAGCCGAGCGCGACGCCGGCGACGTACGCGAACCCGACGAGGAACCCGAACATGCCGGTGGCGCGCGCGAGCAGCGGGATGCGGGTCTCGCTGGCTCCCTGGAGAGCCCCGGACAGCGCGACGAACGAGGCGAGGAAGGGCGCGCTCAGGCCGTACACTTGCGCGAACGGGACGGCGTACCGGAGCGTCGCCGGCGTGTCGTCGAGCAGCGAGACGAGCGGGCGGGCGTAGACGGCGAGCAGGACGCCCACCAGACCGACGGTGAGAACGCCGAGCGCGGCGACCGCCCAGCCGTTGTACCGCGCGCCCTCGGAGTCGCCCTCGCCGAGCGCCTGCCCGACGACGACGTTCGCGGCGACGCTGTACCCCCGGGAGAGCGGGCCGGTGACCTGCTGGTAGGCCCGCCGCCCGACTTGGAAGGCCGCGTTGACGTTCGTGCCGAACGTCAGCAGCACGGCGTTGAACGGGAACTCGGCGAGCGTGGAACTCAACCCCTCCGCGATTTTGGGGAGGCTGACGACGAACAGCTGTCTCGTGATGACCGCGGACGCCGGGCGCGCGAACCCGGCTTCGGTCGCGTCCGACGCGATGGCGGCCATAAGCGCGAGCGCAGTGAAGACGTTGCCCGCGGCAGTCGCAAGCCCGACGCCGAGGACGCCGAGTTCGGGGAGCCCGAAGTAGCCGAGGCCCAAACCGACGCTCCCGACGATGTTCGCGACGTTTGCGACGGCGTTCACGTACATGGGCGTGCGCGTGTCGCCAGTGCCCTGCAGCGAGCGCGCTGCGATGAGGGCGACGTGGCGTGCGGGCGCGGTGGCGAGTACGACCGCGAGGTAGGTGCCGCCCAGCGGGACGACATCCGGGTCGGCACCGAGCAGCCGGATGGCGTCCGCGCCGAACAGGAGGCCGAACGCGGCGAACGGAATCCCGACCAGCGCGCCGACGAGGACGGCCTGCGTGACGGCTTCGTCGCGGGTGGCGGTGGCGTCCCGGCCGGTGTCCTGACTGGAGAGGCTGATGGCACCGCCGCCCAGACCGAGCCCCACTCGGAGCGGGAAGCGCGCGTAGAGGTCTGCGAGCCCGACGGCGACGACGGCGGCGGGCGAGATGGCGGCCGTGACGGCGACGTCGACGGTGCGCATCAGGGTGCGCAGCGTCTGTTCGGCCATGACCGGCCACGCCAGCGCGAACACGCGCCGCCACACCGACCGGAGCCGCGAGTACACACCGGGGCGTCGCAGCCTCGCTGCATGGGCCTGTCGGTCCCAGCAGGCTTCGAGACCGCGGAACCGCGACCAGTTTCACTTTCACTCCGGTTCGGTCGGTTTTAAGTTAGCGGCGGGCGTTGTCCCAGTTGTCACACGCTCCATTTTCGCGTTCTTCGCGGTCCATCACCAACGGTTAAATCCGGAACCACCGTACCGCGGCGTATGCTCGAACTGGACGACGTTCTCGCCGCGCGCGACCGCGTCGCCGAGACGGCCCGGCACACACCGCTGGACTACTCACACACCTTCTCGGCGATGACGGATGCCGACATCCACCCGAAACTGGAGTGCTTCCAGCGCACCGGGTCGTTCAAGATTCGGGGAGCCACCAACCGCATCCGCACGCTCTCCGACGAGGAGCAGGCCGCCGGCGTCGTCACGGCCTCTGCCGGCAACCACGCGCAGGGCGTCGCGCTCGCCGCCTCCCGGTCCGGCGTAGACTCGAAGGTCGTGATGCCGGAGACCGCGCCCATCTCGAAAGTGAAAGCGACCAAGAGCTACGGCGCAGAGGTGGTCCTCCACGGTGCCGACTACGACGACGCCCAGGCCCACGCCCACGAGCTCGAGGCGTCGGAGGGCCGCACGTACGTCCACGCCTTCGACGACCAGTACGTCATGGCCGGCCAGGGCACCCTCGGCCTCGAAATTGTCGAGGACTGCCCGGACGTCGACACGGTCGTCGTTCCCATCGGTGGCGGCGGCCTCATCTCCGGCGTCGCCACCGCCGTCAAGGGCCAAAACCCCGACACGCGCGTAATAGGTGTGCAGGCGGAGGGCGCGTCGACGGTCGCCCAGTCGCTGAACAAGGGCGAGCCGCAGGGCGTCGACCACGTCGACACCATCGCCGACGGCATCGCCGTCCGGAAGGTCGGCGAGCAGACGTTCCCGGTCATCGAGGAGCGCGTCGACGAGGTCGTCACCGTCTCCGACGACGAGATTGCGACCGCGCTCGTGCTCATGCTCGAACGCGGGAAGACGCTCGTCGAGGGCGCTGGCGCGACCCCGCTCGCGGCGGTTCTGGAGGGGAAGTTCGACTACGACGACGACGAGACGATCGTGCCCGCGCTCTGCGGCGGGAACATCGACCTCAACCTCCTCACCACGGTCATCGTCCGCGGGCTCGTCGACCAGGGCCGCTACGTGAAGATCCGGACCGTCGTCAAGGACCGCCCGGGCAGCCTCAACGACCTCCTGAACGTCGTCGCCGACGAGCGCGCGAACATCTACGCCATCCAGCACGACCGCACGAACCGCCAGATCGCGATGAACGCCACCGAGGTCGAACTCGACCTCGAGACCCGCGGCCCCGAGCACGTCGACCGACTGCTCACCCGCATCCAGGACGAGGGCTTCGAGGTCACCGTCCTCAACGGCCCCCGCATCGAGGACTGACGGCGGTCGGCTGCCGGTCGACCCGTTCCTCCCACGTTTAAGACGTGGGGGAGCGACTCCCCGCACATGAAGCGCATCATCGAAACCGCAGACGCGCCCGCGGCTGTCGGCGCGTACAGTCAGGCGACCACCGACGGCGACGTCGTCTTCACCGCCGGCCAGATTCCCCTGACCCCGGACGGCGAACTCCTCGACGACGAACCCATCGACGTCCAGACCCGCCAGAGCCTCGAGAACGTCAAGGCCATCCTCGAAGAGGAGGGACTCAACATGCAGGACGTCCTCAAGGTCTCCGTGTTCATGGACGACATGGGCGACTTCGACGAGATGAACGACGCCTACAAGGAGTACTTCCAGGACAACCCGCCCGCCCGCTCGGCCGTCGAGGTCGGCGCGCTCCCGAAGGGTGCCGGCGTCGAAATCGAAGCCATCGCCGCCCAGCGCGACTGACGGGATGGACGCGCGCACGAAAGGCACGCTCCTCTGGGGCGTCGTCGGCGCGCTCGCCTTCCTCGTCCTCGCACAGGGCTACCTCCTGATTTCCGGCGACCGGGTCCCTTACGCCGCGCTGTTCGGGGTCGCCGCCGTCGTGTTCGTGGCCGCCGCCGCCACCGCGCGCGTCGCGGCCGGCCGCGCCCCCTGACGCGAAGAGAAGGGTTTAAACGCCCGACCCGGGTACGACAGACTGGGCCGGGATGGCCGAATGGCAAAGCGCACGCCTGGAAAGCGTGTCCCCTTACGGGGTTCAGGGTTCAAATCCCTGTCCCGGCGTTTCTCGTGACGTAACGGCTCCGAGCGGCGCGTCTCGTCACGCTGCGGACGTGAGTGTCTCCGCCCCGGTTTTTCACGATACTCACGCCTTAGCGACGACGCTGTCGTAGGCGATAGCGGGACGTAAACCACGGAAGCCGCAGTCGCACCGTTTCGCTGCGTTCGCTCCGCTCTCTCACGACGAGCTACCGCAGAAAACCGCGGGCGTGCGTCGCCGGTCTACCGCTCGTCGACGCTCGGGAAGTCGCGGTCCTCCTCGCCGACGTAGCGGGCGCGCGGCCGGATGAGGCGGTTGTCCTCGAACTGTTCGAGAACGTGGCCGACCCAACCGCCGACCCGAGACATGGCGAAGATGGGCGTGTAGATGTCGACGGGGATGCCCATCTGGTAGTACGTCGACGCGGAGTAGAAGTCGACGTTCGGCGCGAGGCCCTTCTCCTCGGCCATGTAGTCCTCGATGGTGACGCTCATCTGGTACCACTTCGTGTCACCCGCGGCCTCGCCGAGTTCCTCGCTGCGCTCGCCGAGAATCTTCGCGCGCGGGTCCTTGACGTTGTAGACGCGGTGGCCGAAGCCCATCACGCGGTCGCCGCGGTCGAGGGCGTCCTGCACCCAGTCGAGGGCGTCCTTCTCGCTCTCGTCGACCTCCTGGAGCATGCGCATGACGTTCGCGTTCGCGCCGCCGTGGAGGCTCCCGGAGAGCGTCCCGATGGCGGACGTGACCGCGGAGTGGACGTCAGCGAGCGTGCTGGACGTGACCATCGCGGAGAATGTCGACGCGTTCAGGCCGTGGTCGGCGTGGAGCACGAGCGCCTGATCGAAGACGTCGGCGAGCACGTCGTCGGGCTCCTCGTCGTTCAGCATGTAGAGGAAGTTCGCGGCGTGGTCGAGGTCCTCGCGGGGGTCGACCACGTCGTCGCCGTCACGCAGGCGCGTGAACGCCGCGACGATGGTGGGGATTTTGGCGGTGATTCGTTTGCCCTTCCGGAGATTCGCCTCGCGGTCGGTCGGGTCGGCGTCGCTGTCGCCGTCGAACGCGGAGAGCTCCGAGACGGCCGTTCGCAGCGCCGCCATCGGGTCCTCGTCCGCGTTGGCGAGGTCGGCGACCAGGTCGAGGACGTCGTCGTCGACCTCGCGGTGGCTCGCCATGTCCGCGCGGAACTCCGCCAGTTCGTCGCGTGTCGGGAGGTCGCCGTGCCAGAGGAGGTACAGCACTTCCTCGTAGCTGGCGTCCCGCGCGAGGTCCTCGATGGTGTACCCGCGGTAGACGAGCTTCCCCTCGTCGCCGTCGATGAAACTCAGCTCGGATTCGGCCACGAGCACGCCCTCGAGACCCTTCTTGAGTTCGTCGGACATAGGCTAGGGTCGCCCGCGCCGGTCCTAATGGGTATCGGTTTTTCGTGTGGATTTGCGGAGTTTCCTTCCGGTTCCGGTCACGCCAACGTTTAACGCGGGCCGGAGCGAACCGTCTGGCATGGGTGGCCGCGTCGAGTACGAGCCGGCGAGCGCGAAGGAGCTCCTCGTGGAGCTCAAAGACACCGCGGAGCTGCTGGTGGACCTCTCGTTCTCGGCGGTGCTGCACGGCAGCGACGACGTGGCCGAGGAAGTCCTGCGGCTGGAGGAGCGCATGGACATCCTCCAGTTGCGGGCGCGGATGACGCTCCTGATGGCGGCTCGCAGCCCCGAGGACGCCGAGTCGCTGGCACCGGTCCTCGGGGTCGTGGCGGCGACGGAGAAGATGAGCGACGCCGCCGGCGACATCGCGAAGGTCGTGCGTGAGGACGTCGGGCTGCCGGACGCGATGCGCGCCGCGCTCCCGGAGGCCGCGGAGTCGCTGGTGCGTGCCGAACTCGGTGCGGACTCGCGGTACACCGACCGGACGCTCGGCGAGGTCGACCTGGAGACCGAGACCGGGGTGCGGGTCATCGCCATCCGCCGCGAGAACCACGGCGAGTCCGGGCCGGGCGCGGGCACCGACTGGCTCCCGAACCCGGACCGCGAGACGACGCTGCGGGCCGGCGACGTGTTGCTGCTGCGCGGCCCCGAGACCGGCGTCGCGGGCGTCTTCGAGACGGTGACCGGCGTGGCGTACGACCGGCCGGCACCCCCGGAGCCGGACGTCGCGGACCTGGAGCGCGCGGTCGACTCTGTCGTCCTGATGAAGAACATGAGCGAACTCGCCGTCGACCTCGCGTACGGCGCGGTGCTGTTCGACGACGACGGGCTCGCGGGCGAAGTCGTCGAGCTGGAGGCCGAAGTCGACCAGCTGAAGTCGCGGTTCGAGGCGTGGACGCTGCGGGCGGCCGCCGACGTCCCGGACCCGGTCTCGCTGCGGGGCCTCGTCCACATCGCCACGGCGACCGAGGTCATCAGCGACGCCGCCGTCGAAATCAGCGAGGGCGTCCTCCGCGGGCTCGACACCCACGTCGTCGTGCAGGAGGCCGTCGAGGCCTCGGACGAGGTGGTCGTCCGCGTCCCCGTCGAGGCCGGCAGCATGCTCGCGGAGACGACGCTCGGCGACGAGCGCGTGAAGACGCAGACGGGCATGCGCGTGGTCGCCGTTCGGCGCGCGGAGACGGCGACCAGCGGCGAGACGTGGGTGGTCGAGCCCGGCCCCGACACGGCGGTCCGGGCGGGCGACGTGCTGCTCGCGAAGGGAACCAGAAGTGGTGCCGACCGGCTGCGCGGCCTCGCCGCCTAGTCGAGTGACCGGCTGACCCGGTAGGCCGCGCCGATGGTGAACAGCGCCGTCGCCAGCAGCGTCGTCGTGAACGCGAGGACGAGCGCCAGCCCGGCGAGATACGGGGTCGGGTACGGCGACCCGCCGGACGCAACCACGAACAGCCAGTACGTCCCGAACGCCACCAGGACGCCGACCGCCAGCCCTCGCTTCGCCTGAGTGACGACGTCCAGCGTCCGCATCAAGTTCCGTACGCCGGGCCGCTCGGACATGGACGGGAGTTGTGGCGGCCCCGCAATAGCAGCGTCGGTTCCCGTACCGAATCGCTGAAGGTACGGCCGCCGGAATTAGGGGGTGATGACGACGCTCGGCACCGCGTCTGCGGCCCCCGGCGAATTCGACACCGGTCGGCTCTCCGTCGGCGAGAGCCGGGACGGTGCCACCGTGGGGCTGCCGGTCGCGGTCGTGAACGGTGAACGCGACGGCAAGACACTCTACGTACAGGCCGCCAGCGACGGCGACGAACTGAACGGCGTCGGCGTCGTCCGGCGCGTCGTCCCCCAGCTCGACCCCGCCGAGCTCGCGGGCGAAGTTCGCGTGGTGGGCATCACGAACCTCCCCGCGTTCAACGTCGCCGAACACCGCAACCCCATCGACGACACGAAGATGAATCGGGCGTACCCGGGGAACGCGGACGGCTCCTCCAGCGAGCGCATCGCGCACGCGACGTTCTCCGCCGCGTCGGACGCCGACCTCATCCTCGACCTCCACCAGGGCTCGACGTCCCGGATGATCAACGAGGTGCGGGTGCGGTGTGGCCGCCACCACCGCCTCCACTCCCGGTGTCTCGAACTCGCGAAGGTGTTCGGGACGGGTCACGTCCTCGACCAGAAGGGGCCGGAGGGCCAGCTCGCGCGCGCCGGCCCGAACGACGGCATCCCCACCATCGACCCCGAGCTCGGCGGCTGCGTCGGCTGGGACGAGGAGTCCATCCAGTACGGCGTCGACGGCGTCTTCAACGTCCTCACGCACTACGGCTTCCTCGACGGCGACGTCCAGACGGAGCCACAGACGCGCGCGAAGGAGTTCGACCGCTTCGGCTCCCCGGTCGGCGGCCTCGTCGACTTCCAGGTCGACCTCGGCGAGCGCGTGAGCGCGGGCGACACGCTGTTCGAGGTGACGGACGCCTTCGGCACCCTGAAGGCCACCGTCACCGCCGACAACGACGGCATCTTCTGGCGCACTCGCCGCCTCCCGCAGGTCGCGACCGGCGAGTACGTCTGTTCGGTCGGCACCAACGTCGACACGTACTAACACGTCTACAGCTCGCGTCCCGCCACGCGACAACTCGCGCCCGCTCGCGGCGTCTACAGGGCGCGCAGACGGCCCCCGTCAGTTATTGTTCTGACTGGAGTACGGACGGTCACTGATGCCCTCCACCAGTCGCCGTGATGCACTCCGCTTGCTCGCTGCCGGCGGCGTCGCCGGCCTCGCCGGCTGTAGTTCTTTCAATCTCGGCAAGAGCAGTCCGAACGAGAAACCACCGGCGTCACTCGGCACGTCGTGGTCGCCGTCCGAGGACGCGTGGCCGTTCCCAAGCGGGGACCCACAGAACACCGCACAGAGCCCGGACGGCGTCCCGTCGCAGCCGACCGTCGAGTGGACCGACGGTACTGGCGGCGACTCGGTGGCGGCCGAGGAACGCGGCGACCTGGTCGCCGCGACGCCGAGCCGAGTGGTCGCCGCGAGGCAGTTCGACGACGGCGTCCATCTGCGCGCGCTCGCCGCGGACGGCACGCGGCAGTGGGACCGCCGACTCGAATTCCCGTCCGAACACCCGAACCCGCGGTACGGCGGCCTCGTGGACGGGTCGCTGTACCTGGTCGGAGCTGGCAACGATGTCGTCGCCCTGAACGCGGCCGACGGCACGGTGCGCTGGCGGCGAAACCTCTACGAGCAAGTAGCCGAGGATGTACCAGCGAAGTTCTTGTTGCGGAACGGCTCGTCCGAAGACTTCGCGGCGATGCTGCTGGCGACCCCGGAGACCCTCTACGTCCAGACGCCCTACGGGATTCACGGTCTCGCGCCGTCGGACGGGACTGAACAGTGGCGGCTCCGCTTCACTGCCGAGTTGAGCGACACGGTGCTTGCGCGACCAGTCGGCCTCGCGGTGACCGACAGCGGGGTGTGGGCGAGTTACGCCTGGCCTGCACCGCTGCTGTTTGCGGTTGAGCTGGGCGAGGATGGCCCGAGAATACAGCGGACCCGCCTGCCATTTCGGGACTACCCCGGCACTCCAGTCGCAGTCAGCGACCGGACAGTCGTCCTCGCGAGCGGCGTCACGTGGTCAACGAGGCCGGGTGAAACGCTGGCCGTCGGAGCGACGACAAACGACACGGAGTGGCAGTTTCCGGGGCACACGGGCGAAGGCGGAGCAGCGTATTCGCGGCTGGCGACCGACGGCGAGCGGGCGTTCGTCTGCCAGGCCACAGAGCAGCCCGAGCGGATGGTCGTCTCCGCGCTCCGCACAGAGACCGGGAAACTAGAGTGGAGCCACCGCGAGTCGCTCGCGGACCGCGACGTTCGAGTCGCCGACGGGCAGACGTTCCGGCTCTGTCAGACCGTGGTGGCGGGTGATTCGGTTGTCGTCGGGTTCGGCCAGCGGACTGACGGGGCGATGGACCGCGGGGCGATACTCGCCCTCTCACGCGACGCGGGCCGCGTCCGGTGGCGCGCCGACATCCCCGTCGCACCCGAGGGCGTGATGGTGACGCGCGACCGGCTCTACGTCGGCGGGCAGCGGGGTGGAGTCGTGGCGCTGGGGACTCGCCGGTCGTGACTACGGAAGGCCGCGAGCACGTCGGTTCGGACGCCATCGACGTGGACGCGTACTGACTGGCTCAGGCGTCGCCGCGGGACGGCGCGACCGGGACGGTGATTGTCCGGTCGACGGCGAACAGCGCGAACAGCGCGAACAGGGCGTACAGTTCTTCCGTACCCGTGAGCACGCCCAACACACCGAACACGCCGAGGACGCCGAGCCGGCTGACGCGGAGTTCCATGCGTGAGCGTACACGTCACCGGCACTAAACGACTGCTCCGAGTCCTGCCGCGCGGGAATGCGTTGGCCGGCACCGCCACGCTCAGGTGGAACGGCCGCGTGTGTCGACGCATGCTCGAATGCCGGTCCTGTGGCGCGACCTACGAGTCGGGACCCGACGAGCCGTGGCGCTGCGAGTGCGGGCACGCGCTCGACTTCGCCGAGTCGCCGGTGCCGGACACCGACGAGCCCGACGTGGCCCGCCAGCGCGGGCTGTGGGCGTTCGCCGACTTCCTCCCGGTCGGTCCGGAGGTCACCCTCGGAGAGGGCTGGACGCCCGTCACCGAGTCGGCCGAGTGGGACGCCCAGTTCAAGCTCGACTACGTGTTCCCGTCGGGCAGCTACAAGGACCGCGGCGCGGCGCTCACGCTCTCGCGGGCCGCCGAACTCGGCGTCGAGCGCGTCGTCGAGGACTCCTCGGGGAACGCCGGCGCGGCCATCGCGCAGTACGCCGCACGGGCCGGCGTGGACGCCGACATCTACGTCCCGGCGGACGCCAAACAGTCGAAGCTCGACGCCATTGAGGCGGCGGGCGCGACGCCCGTGCGAATCGAGGGGAGCCGGCAGGACGTGACAGACGCCTGCGTGAGGCGCGTGGAGCAACGCTCCACGGAATGGTCGAGCGGCGATGAGCCGCGAGACGAGGCGGTGGGCGACGAGGCGTGGTACGCGAGCCACGCCTGGAACCCGGCGTTCTACGCGGGCACGGAGACGTTCGCGTACGAGCTCGCGGCGCAGCGCGACTGGGCGGTGCCGGACGCCGTCGTGCTCCCGCTCGGCCACGGCACGCTGTTCCTGGGCGCGTACCGGGGGTTCCAGAAGCTCCGTGACGCCGGATGGACGGACGACGTGCCGCGGCTGCTCGGCGTGCAGGCCGCGGGCGTCGCCCCGGTCGTCGAGGAGCGCCACGGCGAAGCAGCGGCCGGCGCGAACGACGCGGCCGACGGCATCCAGATTCGGGAGCCCGCACGCCTCGACCAGCTGCTGGCGGCCATCGGGGAGACTGACGGGGACGCAATCGCGTGCGGCGAGTCGGAGACGGAGGCCGCGCTGTCGGCGCTCCACGAGCGCGGCTTCTACGTCGAACCGACGAGCGCGGTGGCCGTCGCTGGGCTCGAAGCCTACCGCGAGAACGGCACGCTCGACGGAGGCGAGGACGTCGTCGTCGCGCTGACCGGGAGCGGGCTGAAGGCGGACTAGCGGCAGTCCGAGAGGTCGACGAACGAGTCGTCGGCCGCCGTCAGCCACGTGGTGACGAGCTCCTCGGCGTCGGCGTCCGCCGGGAACAGCGTACACTCCTCGCCGTCGTCGGCCGACTCCACCCGGGCGATGACCTGCCCGGCGGCAGCGCTCTCGGGCTGGTCGTCGGGCTGTGCAGCGGCGTCGTCGGAGCGAGTGCGGCTGCCCGGCGTCATATTTCCACGTTCCACGACCGTACGGTAAAGGGTTGGGGCCCCTTGCGGCGGACCGAAAATCCCCGCAAAACACTTACCTATCGTTCGGGGTGGGTGGGCGCGTCCCACTCGCCGCGGACGAGCGGGCGGGCGATGTGCCGGCGCGCGCACGGCGGCACCTCGTACCAGCCGCGGTCGAGGTCGCGGCCGAGCGGGCGGCGCTCTTTGCCCGGTGCGCTGGTGTGGCAGTCCCGGCAGCGGTAGCCCTGGTCTGCGCCCGCGCTCTCCATCGAAGTCCCGCAGTCCGGGCACGTGGGGGTGACGCGCTCGGTCGTCACGAGGTCCCGGACCGCGAACTTCTCCAGTTTGAGCGTGCCGTCGGCGACCTCCCCGCAGACGGCGACGCGGTCGCCGGGACGCAGCCCTCGGACGTGGCCGCGGAAGCGCTTGGTCGGCTCGAACGCCACGCAGGCGAGACGGTCGCCGTCGGCTTCGACATCGAGGAAGACGTGGCCGCCCTCGCGGGTCTCGGGGTCGGCGGCGACCGTCGCGTCGACGCGGTACGCGCGGCCGTCCTGCACGTCAGCGAGCGCGGCGTCGGCGAGGTGGGCGTCGGTGCCCTGATTCGTCACGAACAGTTCGCTGGTGTGGACTCGCTCGCTGTCGATTTTGTCGGCGACCCACTGCACGGTCTCGGGGTCGTCGCCGCGAATCCCGTAGAGGATTGGGCCGGGTGTGTGCGGGACGCAGACGAGGTCGCCCTCCGCCCGGTCGACCGTGTCCCACGCGTCGGGGTAGGCGGCGTCGGCCGCGGCGAAGACGCTCTCGGCGTCGACATCCCGGGTGGTTCCCCAGCGCTCGCGGGGCCGGTAGTGGATGCTCTCGTACGTCCAGTCGTCGAACGCCGTCCACGCGCCGACGGCGGCGAGCGCGCCGACGACGCCGCGACCGTTCCCCCAGCCCGCGGTCTGGTAGCCGTGGGCGGCGGCGAGCGACTCGGCCTCGCCGGGGTCGATATCCTCGCGGAGTGCGCGCTCGGCAAACGCAGCGACTGCCGGCGGCGCGTCGGCCTCGTGGGCGACGACGACGCCGGGGTTCGTGCGCTCGTCGTCGACCTCGGCGTACTCCTCGACGACCCGCGAGGCCACGTCGAGTCCGACCGCGGGGTCGACGTCGGCGTGGACGGCGAGCGCCGCGTTCCCCCGCGTCTTGTACGCGACAGCTGGGTTCAGTCGGACGAGCAGGATTCGGTGAACGTCGACGCCCGCGGCCCGGAGTTCTTCGGCGACGAGGTGGGCGGCGTACGTCGTACACATCCCCGCCGTCCGGGAGTCCGTGTCGTCGAGCGCCACGACGGTCATGCCCGGGCGTACGGCGGGCAGCGGTTTTCCGGTTGCGGTCGGGCGGCCGCGGCGTCGGACGTGATGGTTCGGTGGCGTGACTGTCGAAACCCGGGGCAGGCGGGCGTCTCGCCCGTCACAACGCATATATGGCCCGAAAGACTTACCACGCAGTATGTCACGGTCGGCTCTCATCGAGAACGTCACCGCGATGCTCGCAGACGCGGGCTTTTCGGTGAGCGACCGGTGTGCGACGCGCCCGAAGAGCTTCGACGTCGCCGCGCGCCGCGGCGACGACGTGGTGCTGCTGAAGATTCTCGGGAACATCGACGCCTTCGACGCCGAGACCGGCGCGGAGATGCGGCGGCTCGGCACCTACCTGCAGGCGACCCCGCTCGTCGTGGGGCTCCGCACGCGCGACGAGAAACTGGAACCGGGCGTCGTGTACTTCCGGCACGGCGTCCCCGTGTTCAGCCCGGACACCGCGATGGAGCTGTTCGTGGAGGGACTGTCGCCGCTGGTCTACGCCGCGCCGGGCGGCCTCTACGTGAACATCGACGGCGACGTGCTCTCGGACCGCCGAGAGGAAGAGGACCTGAGTCTGGGGAAGCTGGCGACCGAACTCGGCGTCTCCCGGCGGACCGTCTCGAAGTACGAGGACGGCATGAACGCCAGCATCGACGTGGCGATGCGACTCGAAGAGCTGTTCGGCGGCGACCTCACGTCGCCTGTGGACGTGATGGAGGGGGCCGAGGACGTCCGGGACGCCGACCCGACGCCCGAGGACCCAGAGGCCGCGCCCGAGGACGTGCCGGTACTGTCGGTGCTCGCCCGCGTCGGCTTCGAGGTCCACCCGACGGTTCGCGCGCCGTTCAAGGCCGTCAGCGAGGAGTCGGCGGGCCCTGACCGCCTGCTCACCGGGCACTCGTCGTTCACCGAGGCCGCGGTGAAGCGCGCTCGCATCATGAGTTCCGTCGGCGAGGTGACGCACACGCGGGCCGTCTACGTCGTCGACGAGGCGAGCCGGGAGGCCGTCGACGACACCGCCATCGTGGAGCGCGAGGAACTGGAGGACATCGACGACTCCGAGGACCTCCGGGACCTCCTGATGGACCGCGGCGACCCGCAGGAGGCGTAGTTCCGCGCGTCGTCTGCGGCCAGTCCTGTCTGAAAGTACACTTTTCTTGCCGGCCGGTATCGCCTCTGTATGAACAGACGGGAGTTCCTCGCGACCGCGAGCGTCGCGTCCCTGGGTGTCGTCTCCGGATGCACCGGAGGCGAGTCGGAGACCGAGTGGGGCGGCGCAGTGTCGGAGGCCGAGCCGGGCGGCTGGCGGTTCCACAGGAGCGACGCGCGCCTGTCCGGCTCCTCGGATGTCTCCGTGCGGCAGCCGGACGGAGTCAGCGAAACGTTCGAGGCGAGGGGGGTACTCACGACGGACTCGCGAGCGTGTTTTGGGCCGGGTGTGCGGTGTGTTCGGGCCTCGGCAAGCGAGAGCGAGAACGAAACGATGGCGGAATCCGGGTGGTTGCGCGGTCTCCCCGGCGACAGGGCTGTCGTGCTGTCGTCGGGAGCGGTTCTCGTGTACGACCTAGCGTCTGGGAGCGTTCGGCACGAACAGTCGGTCGCAGACGACGCACGGCACCCGAGAGTCGATAGCGAACACCTCTACTACTCGACTGAGGACAGCGGAGCCGTGCGGATACTGCGGCTCAGCGACGGCGAGGAGTGGCGCGTCGACGTCGGGCAGCCCACGCGCGTCGGTGCGGTCGCTGGGAAGCAGCGAGTAGTGAGTTGGAGCGGCGGGACGGCAGCGGTCGGTCCGGGTCCAGAGATTACGTGGTCCCGGTCGCTGGCGAATCCGAGCGCGGCGTCGGCGGACGGCGACCGCGTCTACGTCGGCACGACCGAATCGGGCGGCGGGCGCGTCGTCGCGCTCGACGCGGCGTCCGGCGAGGAACTGTGGAGCGTCCCGATGTCGATGGCTGTCGGGACGCCGACAGTCGGCGAGACGTACGTGTTCGCGGGCAGCACGGAGTTGACTGATGGACCCGAGCAGCCCGGGCGTCTCGTCGCCATCGAGAAGACGACTGGCACGGTACAGTGGGAGCGGGAGTCCTACGCCGACCGGGCGCTGCTCGCTGACGACACACTCCTGCTGGAGGACGGATACGACCGACCGCTCGTGGCGCTCGACGCAGCGACGGGCGAGGAGCGCTGGCGGGCGCTCCCGGACGGTGGAAATCCAGTCACCGTCTCCGACGAGGGGCTCTACGCGAAGACGGCACGCGACAGCGTGGCCCTGCTGTCCTGAGCCGTTACACCACAGTCCGGAGTCGAGGGGTTCTATTAGCGCACAGGAGACGACACCGCGTGCCCGCAGTCTTGTTAGAGCAGTGCAATTTATTTCCGGCAGCAGCGGTGCCCGAAGTCGTACACGCATTGTAGTTGGATTTCCAATCAGTCTCCGAGGGGCCGCGAACACGCCGCTCTCCGGGGGTTATTGCGAGTTGGTTACCAGAACCCTGTACACTAGTCACGGAAGTTATATTTGAGGTGCGGTCACAAGCAGAGTACGCAGAATGTTGAGCACGAATCGAGGAGCCACCGATGCTGCGCTTGCCGAGTCGAGTCCACTCAGCCGAAACTTCGCGTGGACGGACGTGAGGCCGGCAACCGCCGTCGTCGAACTCGTCGCAGAGGCCACGGACGAAAACCCGACTGCTCTCGACCCGCTTCACGACGCCATCGACCCCGACGCGCTGAACCGAGTCGTCGAACCGACCGAACCGAACGCCAGCGGCAACCTCCGCGTCTCGTTCTCGTATCAGGAGTTCTTCGTCGTCGTCCGACAGTCCGGACAGATCACCCTGTACGACCTCGACGAGTGAGCGGTCCGGCCACCGAGTTTCCTTCGACACAGCCGTAGCGACGGCGCAATCAGCGAAGTCACGCCCGGCGAGCGACCGCTCCAGACGCGAGTTCCCAGCCCGTCAGCGCTGCGTCTGTCGGTCCTGCTGTTCGACGCGGAAGCCGCCAGTCTCCTCGCGGCCGAGCAGTTCGCGCTGCGGGTACGGAATCTTGATGCCGGCGTCGTCGAGCGCCCCCTTCACGTCCCGGACCACGTTCGCGGTCGCCATCGCGCGCTTCGCGGGGCTCGGGTGGTCGATCCAGAACCGGCACTCCAGGACGACCGCCGAGTCGCCCAGCGACGTCGGCACCACCTGCGGCGTCGGATTCGAGAGTACGTGGTCGACGTCTTCGAGCGCGTCCTGAACGACTGCCTCGGCCGCTTCGATATCGGCGTCGTAGTCCACGCCGACGTCCACGGACAGCCGCAGGCGGTCGAGGCTCGTGCGGTTCGTCACCGTCGCGTTCAGGACGTTCTCGTTCGGGATGACGACCTCCTCGCCGTTCGGGTTCCGGATGCGGGTGTTGATGATGGTGATGTCGGTGACGGTGCCCTCGTCGTCGCCGATGGCGACCCAGTCACCGATCTCGAACGGCCGCGCGACCATCAACACGAACCCCGCGATGAGCGACCCGATAGTCGTCCGGGCGGCCGTACCGATGACGATGCCGAGGAAGCCCGCGCCGACCAGCAGCCCGCCGAGATTCACGCCCCAGACGGACAGCGACGCGATGGTCGCCGCGACGAGCACGCTCACCTGCAGCACGCGGAACACCACGCCCTTCTGGTGCTGGTTCAGCGCGTCGGACTGCTCGGCGTACGCGTCCACGCGGTCTTCGAGAACGTCGATGCCGACGAGCGTCGCCGCCACCAGCGAGACGGTGATGAGCACGCGCACGAACAGCGGAATCGTCCCGAGGATAGTTTCGACGGCCGCCACGGCGACGTCGACGTACCCCCAGATGACGAGCACCATCAGGGACACCAGCACGAACAGCGCGAGCTGGATGGTGCGGACGACGAGCGTCACCGGGAACCCGACGTCGAAGGAGTCGAGGTCGACCGGGACGCGTTCGTCGGAGAGGATGCGGCCGGTCACTTCCCGGTGGACCGTCCGGACGATTCGCGGCGCGAACAGCCACGCGAGCAGCGCCGCGATGGCCGCGAGGATCACCGTCGCGCCGACCCGGGCTTGCGTCGACGCGAGCTCCTCGAGTATCGAGCTGATTTGCTGGACGGCGTTCACAGACAAGGTTCATAAGCCAGTGCTACCGCAAAAAAGCGTGGATACCGGCGACGGCGGTTCGCTGCCGTTCTCAGGCCCCGTACGTCTCTTCGAGGTACTCGACGATATCAGGTCGCCCAGCTTTTCCGCTCCGAGCGCTCACGCGCTCTCCGCGCAAAACCTGGACCAAAACGACCTATGCGCCGTACGTCTCTTCGAGGTACTCGACGATATCGTCGCTCTCTGCCATCCCGTCGATGCCGTTGTCGGTGTCGACGAGTACGGGAACGCCGGTCTGGCCGCTGACGTCCTCGACTTCGCCGCGTTCGCTGTGCGAACTCGGGACCTCGTGTTCGACGTAGTCGAGGTCGAGTTCGTCCAGTTTCGTCTCGACTTTCGCGCAGTACGGGCAGCCCGGGAGCTTGTACAGTTCGAGTGCCATGGTGTGCCGTAGACGAGCGAGCCCCAAGAGTGCGGTGGACCGAGCGGGGACGGCCGCTTCGACGGCACTGCGGGCGAGTGGCGGCGACCGCTACACTGCGGCCGCGAGCACGCCGCTCGTGCGGACGTAGAAGTAGACGACGAACGCGCCAGCGAGCAGCCACTGGCCCAGTTCCACGTCGTCGAACTCGCCGGCAGCGACCTTCGCGATGGGGTAGGAGATGATGCCGGCGGCGATGCCGTAGGCGATTGAGTACGTGAACGGCATCACGAGGATGGTGAGGCCGGCCGGGATGGACTGCGTGATGTCGTCCCAGTCGACGGCCGTGACGTTCGCGAGCATCAGCAGCGCGACGACGACGAGCGCGATGTGGCTCGCGTACTGGGGGATGGCGGCGGCCAGCGGGACGACCGCCAGCGACAGCAAGAAGAGGACCGCGACGACGAGCGCGACCATGCCGGTGCGGCCGCCCTCTTCGACGCCGGTCGCGGACTCGACGTACGTCGTGACCGTCGACGTGCCGAGCATCGCGCCGAACGTGGTGCCGACGGCGTCCGCCATCAGCGGCTCGTCGGCGTCCGGGAGGTCGCCGTCGTCGTTCAGGAAGCCGCCGGCCTGCCCGACGCCGACGAGCGTGCCGGCGGTGTCGAAGAAGTCCACGAAGAAGAACGTGAACACGATGAGCGCGAAGCTGAACGCTTCGACGTTCCGGAACCCTTCGATGAACGCGCCGGCCAGCGGCGTCACGTCGTACTGGGCTTTCGGGAGTTCGCTGGCGGCGAATCCGCCGTTGCGGACGAACTCGCCGGCGAGCACGCCGGGGTCGACGACGCCGGCGTACGTGAGCGCCGCGCCGGTGACGGTGGTGGCGACGATGCCGATAATGATGCTGCCGGTGACGCCGCGGGCCTGCAGCGCGACCGTGAAGAACAGGCCGACGACGGCGAGGATGGCGACCGGGTTCTGGGCGAGGTCGCCGAGCGCGAGGATGGTTCCGGCGTCACCGACGACGATACCCATCGCCTCCAGGCCGATGATAGCGAGGAAGAGCCCGATACCGGTGCCGACCGCGAACTTCACCGGTTCGGGGAACAGTTTGATGACGTACTCGCGAGCGCCGACCGCGGTGAGGGCGATGAACAGGATGCCCTCCACGAAGACGGCCGCGAGCGCGGTCTGCCAGGGGACGCCGAGCGCGCCGACGACGGTGAACGCGAAGAAGGCGTTGAGGCCGAGGCCGGGCGCGAGCCCGAACGGGCGGTTCGCGTAGAACGCCATGACGAGCATGGCGACCGCGGACGCCAGCAGGGTGACGACCGCCAGCATCTGGACGGTCTCGGCGTAGCTGTAGTTGGCGAGCGCGATTCCGGGTTTGACGACCTCGCCGTCCTGCGTTATCTGGGTCATGACGGCGGGGTTGACGACGACGATGTAGGACATCGCGAGGAACGTCGTCACGCCTGCGACGACTTCCGTGCGCAGGTCCGTGTCGTGTTCGTCGAAGCCGAAGTAGTCAGCGAGCCCCATGATGCACGTTCGGCCACATCCTACCGCGATACTTGAGGCTTGTTATGCACGTTCGACGTTCGTGTCGAGTAACAGTTTCCTCATCCTCGAACGATGCGCGAACATGTATAGAATTCGGCGTTACAGCGCGTCGAGTTCCGTGAGCGCGCCGACCGGGGCGTCCGTTCGCTCGCGCGCCCGGTCGATGCCCTCGTCGCCGGCGGCGATGAGCGCGAACACGCCCGTGACGTCGGCGTCGGCCGAGTCGGCGATGTCCAGCAGGAGTTCCTGGGTCTCCCCGGAGCGGATGAGGTCGTCGACGACGAGCACGGTGTCGCCGTCGTCGAGGGCCGATGCCGGCAGGTAGTAGGTGAACTCGATGCCGGATTCGAGGCGCTGGCGGGCCTCCACGAACTCCTCGACGGCGGTCTCCTTGGACTGCTTGGCGTACGCGCAGTCCGCACCGTAGTAGGAGGCGAGCGCGGCGGCGAGCGTGATGCCGTCGGTGGCGGCCGTCAGGACGACGTCCGGCACCTCGAAGTCGAACGTCTCGGCGGCGACGGGCGCGACCAGGTCGAGGAAGGACTGGTCGAAGACGACGCCGGAGTTGTCGACGTAGCCGTCGTCGTCGACGTGGATGCGTGCGGCGAGTTCGTCGCGCAGGAGGTCAGCGCCGGCGTCGCGAACGACCTCGCGGGCGCGGTCCGCGCTCGGGAGGACGTGGCCGTTCACGTAGCGGTTCAGGTCGCCGGCCGGCAGCCCGGTATCCGCGGAGAGTTCGTCGTAGGTGCGGGTCTCTTTCAGCGTGCGGAGGACGTCGACCGCCTGCAACTGCAGGGCGGCCTTCTCGGCTCGATTCATATCGATACACACGTTTCCACAAACTTGAATACCTCGAAGCGCAGCGTGCGGGAAGGAACCACAAACGCGCTCACGTCGCGTCGCTACTCGGCGTCCAGCAGGTCGCTCGCCGTGGCCAGCGCCTCCATCTCGACGCCGTGCTCGGCGAGCAGTTCGCGGCCGCCCTCCTCGCGGTCCACGACGATGAGCGCGCGGTTCACGGTCGCGCCCGCGTCCCGGAGCGCCTCCACAGCGTCGACGGCGGACTGGCCGGTGGTGACGATGTCCTCCACGACGACGACCTCCTCGCCGTCGTCGAGCCGTCCCTCGATTCGGTTCGCGGTGCCGTACTCCTTGGCCTGCTTGCGCGCGATGACGTACTGGACGCCGGCCTCGGTCGCGGTCGCGGCGGCCAGCGGCACGCCGCCGAGCGCGACGCCCGCCAGCTTGGTGTCCGTATCGATGCGGTCGGCGAACGCCTCGGCGATGGCGCTCAGGCAGTCGGGGTCCGTCTCGAATCGGTACTTGTCGACGTAGTACTCCGAGGTGCCGCCGTGCGAGAGTTCGAACTCGCCGTACTTGACGGCGTCTGCGGCCCGCAGGGCGGCCACGAGGTCGTCGGTGGGCATCGGTGGACACGGCGTGCCCGTCGGACAAAAGCCCCCCGGTCCCCGCCCAAACGCTATGCCGTGTGTCCACGAACGTCACGACATGAACGTTCGTGAGGCCAGGCCCGGAGACGCGTCGGCCGTCCGCCGGGTCGCGGACGCCGCCTGGCACGACGCCCACGCGCCCATCGTCGGCCCGGAGACAGTCGAGGAGTTCCTCGCCAACTACTACGACGTGGCGGACCTGCGAGCGCGCTACGCGGAGGACGACGGCAGCACGACGTTCGTCGCCGAGGACGGCGAGGTCGTCGGGTACGCGACCGGCGTGCCAACCGACGACGCCTACGACCTCGCAGCCATCTACGTCCACCCGGACCGTCAGAGCGAGGGCGTCGGCAGCCGGCTGGTCGAGACAGTCGAGTCGCGGGCCCGCGAGACCGACTACGACACGCTCCGACTGGTCGTGATGGCCGACAACGATTCGTCGCGCGGCTTCTACGAGGCACACGGCTTCGAGCACGCCGACGACGACTACGACTCGGAGTTGGGCGTCCAGAACTGCATCTACGAGAAGCGGCTCGACTGACGCCACAGCCGGTAACACCGAGCATCCGCGAGTGAGCGTTCACGAGAGCGGAGCTCTCGTGCAGCCCATCAGAAACGCTCCGCGTTTCTGAGGACGGTCCGCAGGACCCGAACGACGCGGTTCACTCGCGGCTTCGCCGCGAGGCCGACGGTACTACCACGGCTCGTCCTTGAGGCCGAGCGCGTACGCGATGCCGTTCGTGAGGAGGTGGAGCGCGGGCGTGAGGACGACGACGGCGACCAGAACGGGGATGGTGAACGTCTCGCCGAACCACGCGGGGGCGGCGGCGGCGGTGAGCGCGAGCGCGACGACGACGAAGTCGAGCTGGTCGACGAGCGGGAAGGCAGCGCCGCGCTCGCGACCAGTCCGGCGCTTGAGGAAGGAGGCGAGGACGTCGCCGAGCATCGCGCCGAACGCGAGCGTGAGCATCGCGGCGGCGGGGAACTCGGGGAGCGTGACGCCGAGTGCGTCGGCTGCGGCGGGGCGGGCGGCGTTGAGCGCGACGGCGAGGGCGACGCCGACGACGGTGCCGACGGCGGTGCCACGCCACGTCTTGCCGTCCCCCAAGAGGCGGCTGTCGCCCCACGTGCGGCCGCCGTCGATTGGGCGGCCGCCGCCGGCGAGAACGGCGGCGTTGTTCGGGACGTACGCGGGGAGCATCGCCCACACGGCGACGGCGACGGTGCCGACCAGGTCCATGCGGGTCGGTGGTCGCGCACCACTCAAAAAGCCGCGGGTTCCCGCGAGCGGGGTACTTAAGGGACGGCGACCCCCAGGTTCGTGTATGATTCCGCCCATCGCGAGCCGGTTCGTCGCGGGGGAGACGCCGGCAGAGGCAATCCAGCACGCCGACGACCTGAACGACAGGGACGTGAAGGCGATTCTGAACCTCCTCGGGGAGCACTACCACGAGCGCCCGCCCGCAGACGATGACGCACGGCAGTACCGCGATCTGGTGCGGGACATCGCGGACACGGACGTCGACGCCTGCGTCTCGGTGAAGCCCTCCCAGATCGGACTCGACGTCGGCGTGGACGTATTCCGGGAGAACCTCGAGAGCATCGTCGAGGCCGCCGACGACCACGGCGTGTTCACGTGGGTGGACATGGAGGACCACGAGACGACGGACGCGACCCTCGACGCCTTCGAGGACTTCGCCCGGAAGTACGAGGGCGACGTCGGCGTCTGCATTCAGGCGAACCTCAAGCGCACCGAGGACGACCTCGAACGGCTCGCGGACGTGCCGGGGAAGGTCCGGCTCGTGAAGGGCGCGTACGACGAGCCCGGTGACATCGCGTACAGTCGGAAAGAGCGCGTGAACGAGGCGTACCGCGACTACCTGGAGTACATGTTCGAAGCGTTCGACGACGGCGTGGCGGTCGGCAGCCACGACCCCGCGATGATCGAGTACGCCGCCGACCTCCACGACGAGTACGGCACCGACTACGAGGTCCAGATGCTGATGGGCGTGCGGGAAGACGCCCAGACGGAGCTGGCGGCCGACGGCGTGGAGACCTGGCAGTACGTTCCGTACGGCGGCAAGTGGTTCTCGTACTTCTACCGGCGCGCGATGGAGCGCAAGGAGAACCTCCTGTTCGCGGTTCGCGCAGTCGTCGGCCGGTAGGGAGAAAGCTCGAAATCACTATACGTGGTCCGTCTGTGGGTTCCGGTATGAGTTCCTGGAAGCGGGACTTCGCGAGCGGGCTCGTCGTGCTCGTCCCGATTCTCGTCACGCTGTACGTCATCTACTGGCTGTTCGGGCTGCTCTCCAGGCTCTCGCTGTTCGCGACCCAGATCAGCGACCCGGCACAGGCCGTCGGTCTGACGCTGGTCGTCTTCGTGCTCGTGGTGTTCTCCGTCGGCTACCTGATGCGGACGGCCGTCGGCGGCATCGTGGAGGCCGTCATCGACGACCTGATGAACCGGCTGCCGGTGTTGCGCATCGTCTACAACGCCTCGAAGATGGCGGTGGAGACGGTGCTGTCGGACGGCGCGAGCGAGTTCCAGAAGCCGGTGAAAGTCGAGCCGTGGCCGGGAATGCGGCTGACGGCGTTCAAGACCGGGAAGACGACCGACGACGGCCGCGAGGTCGTGTTCATGCCGACCGCGCCGAACATCACGACGGGGTTCGTGATGGAGCTCGAACCGGAGGACGTCCAGGAGGTCGACGAGTCCGTCGAGGACGCGCTGACGAGGGTGTTGAGCGCCGGGTTCGGGGAGAACGACGACGAAGTCGCCATCGACAATCTGGTCTCGGACGACGACAGCGAGTAGCGTAACGGCCCCACAGTTCTCGTCGCAGTCTAGTCGCCCGCGTCGATGCACGTCGCGGAGCGGTGCGCGACATCGACGACGACGTAGCGGGTCGGCGGCGTCGCGAGCCGCCGAGAAAGAGCGTCCGTGGCTGTCCTAGACGTAGTGGAACCACTCCTCGCGGTCGCCGGCCTCGACGAGGTCGAAGAACGCGGTCTGGAGTTCCTCGGTGATGGGGCCGCGGCCACCGTTACCGATTTCGACGTTGTCGACCTGCTTGATGGGCGTGACCTCGGCGGCGGAGCCCGTGAAGAACAGCTCGTCGGCGGTGTGGAGTTCGCCGCGGGAGATGGAGACGTTGTCGTGGACGGTGTAGCCGCGCTCCTCGGCGAGTGTGATGACGGTGTCCCGCGTGATGCCGTCGAGGATGCTCTCGGAGAGCCCGGGCGTGTAGAGTTCACCGTCGCGGACGAGGAAGAGGTTCTCGCCGGGGCCTTCGGCGACGTTACCCTCCTTGTTGAGGACGATGGCCTCGACGAAGCCGTTGCGGCGGGCTTCCTCGCCGGCGAGCATGCTGTTGACGTAGAGGCCGGTGGTCTTGGCGTTCGTCGGAATCTGACTGGAGGCGTGCTTGCGCCACGACGACACCATCACGTCGACGCCGTTTTCGAGGGCGTCGTCGCCGAGGTAGGTGCCCCACGGCCAGGCGGCGATGGCGACGTCGGTCGGGCAGTCGCCCGGGGAGACGCCCAGCGACTCGTAGCCGTAGTAGGCGAGCGGCCGGATGTAACACGACCGGAGGTCCTGGCGGTCGACGAGTTCGACGGTGGCCTCGGTGAGTTCCTCGCGGGTGAACTCGATGTCGAGGTCGTAGGGCTTCGCGGACTGATAGAAGCGGTCGAGGTGTTCGTCCCACCGGAAGATGGCGGGGCCGTTGTCGGTGTCGTAGACGCGGACGCCCTCGAAGATGCCCGAGCCGTAGTGGAGCGCGTGAGTGAGAACGTGCACTTGCGCGTCCTCCCAGTCGACGAATTCGCCGTCCATCCAGATGGTGTCGACATCCATCTCGCTGAAACTGGCCATGTGCGGCGGGACGCACTAGTCAGTCATAAAACCACGAGTGACGGTTCCCGCGATGCTCGCCGGTAGTCTCGACAACCGGCGGAAATATCCATGAATAATCTAACCGTCGAGCTTAATTACCCGAGTGAATTATCTCGCGTCGATGAGCGAGTTCACACCGCTTGCCTACGAGGACATCGACGAGGCCCACCGGCCCAGTCTCCGGGAGGCGCTGGTCCCGGTGCTGGCCGTCGTCCTCTCTCTGGGCGTCGGCTCGGGCTACCTCGGGCTCGCGCCGCACGCACCGCTGCTGTGGAGCATCGCGTTCACCGGGCTGTTCGCGCGCTACCGGCTCGGCTACGACTGGGACTCGGTCTACGACGCGGCCGCCGCCGGCCTCCGCATGGGGCTGCAGGCCATTCTCATCCTCTTCGTCATCTACGGCCTCATCGCCACCTGGATCAGCGCCGGCACCATCCCCGGCCTGATGTACTACGGGCTCGGCGCGCTCACGCCCGCCGTCTTCCTGCCCGCCACGGCGGTGCTGTCCGCTATCGTGGCGTTCGCCATCGGCTCCTCGTGGACCACGGTCGGCACCCTCGGCGTGGCGTTCGTCGGCATCGGGAACGGCCTCGGCATCCCCATCGCGATGACCGCGGGTGCCATCGTCTCCGGCGCGTACGCCGGCGACAAGCAGAGCCCCCTCTCTGACACCACGAACCTCGCGGCCGCCGTCACGAACACGAACCTCTACGACCACATCAAGGGGATGCGCGTCGGCACCGCCATCGCGTTCGGGCTCTCCGTGCTCGCGTACGCCGTCCTCGGCGTCTACTTCGTCGAGGGCGGTGCCACGAACGTCGCCGCCATCAGCGGCCCGCTCGCCGACAGCTACGCGCTCGGTCCGCTCGTCTTCCTGCCGCTCGTGGTGACGTTCGGCCTCGCACTACGGGGCTACCCCGCGCTCCCGTCGCTCGTCGCCGGCGTCTTCGCGGGCGCGCTCACCACCGCGGTCGTGCAGGGCGTCGGCTTCACTGCCGCCTGGGACATCTTCCTCAACGGCACCGAGCCAGCCACCGGCAGCGAAGCCGTGAACAGGCTCCTGAACGCTGACGGCCTCGCGGGCTCGGCGTGGACCATCTCGGTCGTCGTCGCCGCCCTCTCGCTCGGCGGCCTCCTCGAACGCACCGGCGTCCTCCCGACGCTCACGCACCACCTGACGCAGGCCATCTGGTCGCCGGGGTCGCTGGTCGCTGGGACCGGTGTCGCCGCCATCGCGACGAACGCGTTCTCCGCCCAGCAGTACATGAGCATCGTCATCCCCGGAGTCAGCCTGCGGAACCTCTACGACGAGTACGGCCTGAACGAGCGGGACCTCTCCCGCGCCGTCGAGGCCGCCGGCACGCCCACCGGCCCGTTCTTCCCGTGGCACGCCGGTGCCGTCTACATGACCGGTATCCTGTACATCAACCAGCCCGCCGCCATCTCGTGGTGGTGGGCTCCGTACTACTTCTTCGGCATCCTCTCGCCGCTCGTGCTGTTCGCGATGGCGTTCTCCGGCCACGGCTTCGACCAGACGCCCGCCGACGTGGACACCGACGAGGTCGGAGAGAGCGGCATCGTCGCGGACGACTGACCGACGACTCGCTGTGGCTCGCTGGTTCCCGTGACCGGCGACAGCCTGAAACGGGTGGCCGACGGGGTACCTGTATGACAGACGCCGACGTCCGTCCGCACGCGTCGCAACACGACGCCATCGGCGACCTCCCGCTGGTGACGAGGTCGGCGACCGTCACCGAGGTCGAGACGATGGACCAGGACCGGCGGCCGGAGGTCGTCGCGGCCGTCCGCGAGTGGCTGGCGGACCGCGGGCTGGACGGCGACTACCCCGAGGTCACGCGGGACACCGACCTCGGCGGTCTGGCCGGCGACCTCGGCGACGCCGGGTATCCGGGGCTCGCGCGGAAGGTCGCGACCGTCGCGGAGCGCTACGACCGCCCGAAGCCGATGCTGGCGCGGGCGCGCTTCGACACCCACCAGGACGTCGACTTCCTCGCCGGCCAGTACGTCGGCCTGCGCTACGACGGCACCTCGCGGGCGTACTCGCTGGCGAACTCGCCGACCGAAGACGAACTCGAAATCTGCGTGCGGCGCGTGCCGGGCGGCCGGCTCTCGCCCCGAATCTGTGACGGGCTCGCGGTCGGCGACGACGTGAGCGTCCGGGGGCCGTACGGCGACCTCGTGCTCGGCGAGCAGTCCGAACGGGACCTCATCTTCCTCGCGACCGGCACGGGCGTCGCGCCGATGAAGAGCATGCTCGACTACGTCTTCGAGACGGGCCGCGACGAGTACGGCGGCGAGCGCCGGGACGTCTGGCTGTTCCTCGGCGCGGCGTGGGCCGACGACCTCCCGTACCGGGCGGCGTTCCGGGCGCTCGCCCGCGAGCGCGAGAACTTCCACTTCGTGCCGTGTCTGAGCCGCGAGCCAGTGCTCTCGGACTGGGACGGCGAAACCGACTACGTCCAGCACGCCCTTCTCAAGCACACCGACGCGAGCGCCGTCACCGCGCCGCTCGGCCGTCGGCTGGAGCGCTGGCTGCAGGAGGAGCCGCGGTCCGGCGTTCGGGCGCGCATCGACCCGTCGAACGCCGACGTCTACGCCTGCGGCATCAACGCGATGGTGTACAGCCTCGTCACCGCGGCCGAACGGCTCGGCGTGCCGGCCGGCCGCATCGAGTCAGAGGGGTTCGGGTAACGAATTCGGGACTACGGGCCGCCGTCACCGAGGACGGAGAATCTGTGAAAATCGCCCTGCGTAAGGTTTGAGAGCATGGCTATTTCTTCTATGGGAGCTTGATAGACAGAGACATGTCGGTTATTCCAGTCAGTCCCTCAGCCGCCGCTCTAACGCCGCTAACTATCGTTCGTGAGCGTCTATCTGATTTTTCGCGCTCAATACGTCCTCGGGCGCGTCTGAAGTTTATCCTGATGTTGTCTGCCTCGTCACGGATGTGGCGACGAATCTCTTGGAGTTGAGAGTGAGTGTACGGCTCCTTTCCAGCAACTTCGGCCATCTCTGGAGTTACGAGTCTTCCACGATTGTACTTCCTTTTGAGTTCCCGAACCTCATTCGTGAACTCCAGCCGTACAGAAGTAATCTCGGAGGCAGGCAACTCCTCCAAGTTTTCCACAGAGTAGCGTTCTTTCCAGTCCTCGATTTTTCGCTCCACCCTCTCTGGAGGAACCTCGGGAGTAACCATACGGTACACAACACTTGCTACCCGGAAAATACCAGTGGCAACCCTTACTGGAGTGCGTCGAGCAGCTCGCTGCCTTCGACGTACGCGAAGTCGTGGCGGTCGGCGTACGCCTTCGCGTCGTCGACGGAGAGCGCGCCGCCGGTCTCGTCGTCGAGCATCTCGCAGACGACGACGGCGGGCGGGACGCCGGCCTCGCGGGCGAGCGCGACGCCGAGTTCGGTGTGGCCCTGCCGGTCGGCCAGCGACGGGGCGGCGCGGAGGACGTGGACGTGGCCGGGCGCGCGGAACGCGTCGGCGAACGCGACGGCGTCGGGGTCTGCGGCCGCGCGGCCGAGTTCCGAGATGGTGAGCGCGCGGTCGTCGTCCGTGATGCCGGTGTAGGTGTCGCGGTGGTTCACGGTCAGCGAGAACGACGACCGGTCGTCGTAGCCGAGGTGGCCGTGGTCGGCTGCCGGGTGGTCGAGTTCGTCCACCACGAACGGCAGCTCGAACGCGTCGGCGACCGGCTCGGCGAGCGCGACGCAGACGAGGCCGCCCGCGTCGTTGCGCATCCGGGCGACGTCAGCGGGCTCGACGGACGCAGCCGGGTAGACGAGGTCGACCTCGCCCTCGCGGTCGGCGGCGTCGTGAACCAGTACGGGGTCGCCGTCGCGGAACGCGGCGACCGCGCTGGCGACGGCGGTGGCGTTACTGCTCTTCGACACGGATGGTCACCTCGTCGTCGTCCAGGAGGCCGAGTTCGTCGCGGAGCTTCTCCGGGGCGATGACCTCGAGTTGGCTCTCGTCGTGGTGCGTGCGGTCCGGGACGATGACGTGCGCGCCGTCGAACTCGCCGGCGGGGGCGTCCGGGTGGTCCTCGCGGACGACGACCGTACAGCGGTAGCAGGTCGCGGACCCGTACGTGCGCTCCTCGTCCTCCCAGCCGTCGATGGGGACGCCGCCGAGTGACTCCATCGCGGAGCGGGCGCGCTGGCTCTCGGCGTCGAGGTCGACGTTCAGCGTGCCCGGGTAGGGGTCGTAGCCGAGCTTGTCGACGAACTGGCGGTTGTAGCCGGGGAGACTGATGTAGTGTCGGCCCTCGCCCATGCCGCTGGTGACGACGCCGGTGAGGTCGAGTTCGCCGGGGTCGTCGAAGATGCGGCGGTAGTCCTCGTACTCTCGTTCGAGCGCGCGCTCGCCGGCCTCGGTGAGTGCGACCCACTGGCCGTCGCTGACGAGGTCGCGGGTGACGTAGTCGGCGTCCTCCAGCGCCTGGAGGCGGCGGGAGGCGGTCTGGTTGGAGGCGTCGAGGCGGCCGGCGAGGTCGCCACACGACACCTTCACCTCGCCGCGGTGGCCGCCGTCGAGCGCGAGCAGTTTGAGCACGGCGAGTTCGTCGTAGCCGACGTCGCCGGTGCCCGTGGCTCCTGACATGTCTCGGCGTTGGCCCGCGGCCCGCATAAGGATACCGGATGTGGAACGCGTCTCGGAATTGAGCTAGTCGGCGCTCGGGCGGGCGCTCACGACCCCCTCAGAGGTTCCGAGGAACTTCGTGGATGATCAACCCCTGGTCCGTGACCAGGACGACTACGTGGTCGGGGGCAGCGGCCACATCGGTGTAATCAGCGTCTTCATTCGTGTAGGTGGTCGTTCTCCGCTCGGCCCCGACAGAGGCTGTCAATTGGTACGCCCCGGTTCGGGACACGACCTGACTGAACTCCACGCTTTCGTTGCCGGACAGTGCCCTGCGATAATCGTACGCGAGTTCGTCTTGGCCCTCGTGCCGCATCGACAACGAGAACTCCTGGTTTTCACTCCCCGTATTTACGACCCATATCGTCGGCGGAGCCGCGTTTGTCGACTGGTTCGGCCCACTGTACGGGTCTTCGGCCGTCACGGTGTGGTGGCTCAGTTCGATTCGAGTCGTCGTTTCCCGCGAAACACCGTAGATAGCCATCGATGCGGCGTCAGTCTCCCCGCCGCTCGTCGAGTAATAGTACGGGTATCGGACCTGAGCGTAGTATGTACCTCGGTCTTCGGCCACGACGACGGCGTCTCTCGTCGTCGTGCAGCATCCGACGCCGTACTTCCCCTCCTCGTAGCGGTCTTCGAGGTGTTGCTCCAAGAACTGTTGCTCGTACTCCAGCGCGTACGATTTCACGGAAGAGTTGTTGAGTTCCTGTGGCTGTTCTAGTGGCGGAGTCAGTTGCCCCCCGTTCGAATCGGTGCCGCCCCCGGTTGTACCGAGACAACCCGCGGAGACGACGATGAGGAGCACGCACGCTGTTCGGGGACCAATCTTCATTGCCACTATATGGGTTTGCTTTCCGCGAAAATGGTTTTTTGGCTAGGCTTCCCTCAGTCAGCCTGCGCGCCCTCCGCCCAGAACTCGGAGCCGTGTTCCAGTTCCGGCACCCACGTGTCCTCGTCGCGCGCCAGCAACGCGATTCGCGAAGACTCGTCGGTCTTCAGCACCGGGAGACTCGACATGTGCTCCTGCACCGTCTCGGCGAACGCCGTGACGCGCTCGGGGCTCGGCATCGCCTCCCGGCCGAGGCGGTCCCGGCTGTCGCCGACGTGCATGTACGCCTTCAGCTCCACGAAGTCCGGGTCCGCGCGCTCGAAGAACCCCGCGTACCAGTCCGGGTTCGCCATGTTCTCGCCGCCAACGAGCGTCGTCCGCAGCACCGTCCGCGTCTCGTCTTTCTCGTAGAGCACGTCCATCGTGTCCACGAGCTTCTCCCACGCGTCGTCCTCCTGAGCCCCGACCACGTCGTCGAACGTCGCGCGCTCCGGCGCGTCCACGGAGACGTAGAGCTGCGTCGGGTCGCACTCCCGCAACACCTCCGGCCGAGTGCCGTTCGACACGAGGAACGTCGTCAGCCCGCGGTCGTGGAACGCCTCGATGAGTTCCGGGAGGTGCGGGTAGAGCGTCGGCTCGCCGTCCAGAGAGATGGCGACGTGCCGGGGCTCCAGCGCCTCCTCGAAGCGCTCTCTGGGAACCTCGTCGTTCCCGCCGAACCCCGACAGCAGCTTCCGCTGGAGGCGAATCGAGGCGTCGACGACGGCCTCCGGGTCGTCCCACTCGACGCCGTCGAGTTCGTACGTGTGCCCGGAGTGGTCCCGCCAGCAGAACACGCAGCGCTCGTTGCACCGCACCACCGGCGTCATCTGGATGCAGCGGTGCGAGCGGATGCCGTAGAAGGCGTGCTTGTAACACGACCGACCTTCTGTAAGTGCATTCTTCGTCCATCCGCAGGCCTGGGCCGCCGTGTGATTCACGCTATGGTAGTCCGGATCATCGACTTGCTTCGGTCCGGACTCGCCCTCGCTCATACAGGGAGGCAAGCGTGGGAACGGCAAAAAGCCCGTCCATCCCACCCAGAACGGTCATGCCCTCCAAGTATCGGGGATGGCCAAGCGTTATTGGAGAAGAACAACCTCGTGATCGGCGGCCCTATCTGTCCATTCACCGTTTAGAATCCGAACGCGGCTATTGAAGTTCCAAGTTTTACCGTCAGACAGACCACTCTTTGACGTGATGGCAGTTCCGAGGACGTTCCCGTTTTCTGCATACACCTTCGGGACAGCCATTAGGAAAGCATCGTCAACACCGCTTGTATTCTCGACCGTTGCTGAGATGATAGGGCGATTGTCGTCCTGTGGCACCTCCATACCTGACTCAGTGACGCTAAATCCATCGGGGAAATAGGTGCGTGGCGTTGTAGTCGCTTGAGTGATTACAAGCTCGCCTCGCTCAACCTTTGAGGGGTTGTCAACGTATATGACGAAGGCGTCCCATACTTCGCCAGGAGCTAGGTCACTGATTTTTACCACGCGCGTGGTCAATAGGTTGTCCTGCCCGTCGTAGAATTTCCCAGTGACAGCGACCGACCTCAGCCGTTTAGTGCCCGTATTCTTGACGTGCCCCACAATCGCGCCTTCCTCGTAGCCGTTTGGTGATTGGACTCGGTACTCCGCCGAGGTCACACTCGCCTCAACCGAGGTTGAGGAGGTTTGCGTCTGTGAGTCAGTAGATGTCGAGGTTGTCTGTTGCCCAATCGATGTTTGTGACGCGGTTGCTGGATTCGCCGAGTCGCCACTACTGGTACAACCAGCGAGTCCTGCCGCACCGATTGTAGCTGCAGTAGCAAGGAATCGCCGTCGGTTCATATCCCAGTCGTTCTCATCAATACGAAAATAACTACGGATTGGTTCCCCCGACTAGTAGTCCTCGGGGTAGCCATCCAGGGTGTCCCCCGTCGACTCTCCCACGTACGCCTCTACAATATCCGCCACCAAGCCGGCGAGCGCACCCGAGGGAGCACTCGGGGTACTGTCGCGGCCATAGTAGAGATACGGAACGCCTCCGCGAATGGTGGCCGTGTTATGCGGCCGGAGGAGTGGGGCGTCCCGCTTGAGGAGATACCGGAGTTGGATGAACTTGTACTTCCCAACGTAGTCCTCAATCGGGAAGAACGGGAGCGCCACAGTGTAGTCCGTCACCTTGCCGTTCTCGACGATCACGCGACTAGTGTAGTCGCCGCCCGTTTGGGTCGGGAAGATGTCGAACGCCACTGTGCTATCATCCAGTAACGGGTTATTCACGTCGGCGACGGTGTCGGCGAGCCGGTCGCCTAATGCGGGCGCGTCAAACCGGTCGCCGTCTCTATTCCAGCTGCTATCTCCCGCCCAGAAATACTGTCGCTCGGTATCGTCCGGGGTGGCTTCACTCGGGAGGTCCTGCGCGCCAGCAATCTCACTGGAATTCGGCCGGGGCATGGCTACGTGGGACGCGCAATCACCGTGCGCGGCCTGGGAGAACAGGCCGCCGAGGTGGTCGCGCTCCCAGAAATCCAACCCCTCCGGATAGGGGTCCAGGTCCGGGAATGGGTCCTCGCCAACACTCATCGGGTTACTGGATGCTCGCGCGGACGTCCGCCACCGTCACCGAATCGGCGAGGTCGTCCGGGTTCGATTCAGCCTCGATTTGGCGGGACCGCTCCCCTATCGCGTCGAGGACGGTGACGCGGGGGCCGTACCGCTTTTGCTCGGCCGCCAGCAGCAGGTCGAGAATTGCGTCATGCTCGCCCGCTTCAATCGCCGCAGCCGCGTCGTCCGCTGCATCGAGGACCGCCTCAAGCTCCGAGGTTGCCACCCACCGGAACACGTGGTTCCCGGACTTGTCGGTCTTGTTCTTGAGACGGTTGACGGTGTCCTCGTCATCGATGAACTGAATCGGGTCGCCGCCCGTGCGGCCGTAGTCGAAACTTACGCCCCGATGGAATTTGATCCCCGGATGGCCCTCGCGGAGCGCGAACAGGTATTCGTCACTCATTCTGACCACCGAATAGGGTCGGCGTGTGTTCATGGGACTGTACTAGCGTGGTCGTTCGATTCGAATCGTTCATAGTCGAATTGGGTCGGCGCGGTGGCTCGCCCGAGAGTGCCGAAACCTCGGGGTCGTCGCATGCCCCGCCGTGCTGTGACACACGAACGGGGTACTGGATCCATGACCGAAACGACGACGTCCGACGGCCGGCGTGGATGCTCGCCCCCGGGTGCCGGCGAACCCGGGGGGTCATCACGGACCAAGTCATTCGTCGACGTCCTCCGGAACACGCGGCGCGTTCTCGGCGTACTCCCCGCGAAGAACCACCGTCGGCCCACTATGGGAGAGGTCGGGGTTCCCCGCCGCGTCGGCTGGCACGCGGTCGCCGTCCGGCGTCACGTACCCGTCCCCGTCGCCGTCAGTATAGACAATTCCGTGGTGTGGCGTCGTCGCGTCAGACGGCGTCTCTAGGCTGTCGACCTTCCGCGCAATCTCACGCTTCGACCGGCGCGTCATGTCGACCGCCTCGCGTCAATCAGTTCCCGGAGCGCCGTCGCGTACGGCTCCTCAACGTGGTCACTGGCGTCCCGAAGGAACGCGCCCATCTCCTCGCTGTCGCCGTCCGGGTCGCCGGCGACACTCCCATAGTTCGCATACCGATACGCGAGCGCTGCGCGAAACGCCTCACGGACGCGGTCGGGGACGTCCCCGGGAGTCGTGGCCTCAGTCGTGAGGTCATCAAGCGCGCGTTCTAGCTCGCGCTTTGAGTGCCGAGTCATGAGTCGAAGTCCTCCCGTTCGGTGTGCCAGTCGCCGACGGCGTCGCGGGTGATCCGCGTCCGGGATGCCAGCCGCTTCTCGCCGTCGTCGCTCTCCCCGCCGTCCCAGTCCGTCGGAACCACGTAGTCGTTTATCACGATCTTCGACGGCCCGTCGTAGTCGGCCGTGGGGTCCAAGTCATCGACCGCGCGCTCGAGCTCCCGCTTGGAGTGCCGCATTATCGGCCACCTCCTTGCGCTTCTTCAAGCGCCGAGATACGGGCCGCCAACTCCTCGAGCTCCTGGAACTCCTGGCACCACTCGTCGAACTCCATGACCGTGCGAGCGGCCTTCCGGTATTTCTCCTCGCGCAGCAACCCAATCACCGCGCGGTTCACGACACTCTCCACGGTGAGCGCCCGGCGGTCGCGGTCCGCAACGTGCTCGCGGCTGGATTCAGCGATTCGGTCTAAGTCCTTGTGAATCTGCGTCTGACTAACGCCGAATCGCTCGGCTTGCTCCGACTGATTGAGGAGTTTCGGATGGCCGAGGTCCTCAATCTGTGAGAGTAGGTCCGCCCGCCGCTCTTGGTACGTGAACTCCTCGGGTGGCTTCGCTGGGATTTCCACGTTGGAATAGTCGGGTTCACTACCACCGTTTACAACCGTTTGATTAGACGCAGTCATGTGATTTGAGGGAGTTGTAGGAGGGCTATTTCACGCACGGCCACGGCCGTCGTTCTCTGCCGGTTCCTCCTGGTCCGCGAGTAGTGACTGTATGGCGCGGTTGTAGTTCCGGAGGTCGTGCTGTTCTTTGTACGCCTTGAGGTCGTCACGGGTCGACGTCCCCAGGGGGATTGAGGTTCGATCCATACGCAGACATATGTGTGATATACACTTATATTTCTGTGTCAGGATAGTGGTATAAGGGCATGTAGTTCAGAACGGAAACGCGACCTTCCGAGCACAGGGAGTTACTATGAGTCACTTTGAATGGAAATGGAATATACATCAATAAATAGATAGAAATGTTATCATCCAGCCCACAACCGTTGTTGGTACTCGGCCGTTACAAGGGTCATCGGCCGTGGTCTGCACCGTGGTGAAAGTGTTACCACCGTAATACAGAGAGTATAACCACGCTTCCGCCAATATAATCTAGTTGACTAGACAAACCCCGATGAACCACACAGGCGGGCGGGCATGCATACGCATACGCGCGTAGATATGCCGGGGGTTGTCTAGTTAAAATACTTATATTGGCGTACTGTGGTGTGTGATGCCTGGATCCGGCAAGTTATACTTTCACCAGGGTAAGGAAAAGAAGTGAAATAAACAATTCGGGGCTACTCGAAGCCGCCGAAGCCACTGGATGACCGGCCACCTGCGTCTGTGTCCGACCGATAGGCGTCTGCTCGCGCCGTGAACGAGACATTCAGAAAACACCGTTTCTGTGTTCCGTTCACAGTCGCACGGCCGTCACTCACGTTGTGGTCTGTTTTCAGCCGCGTGGTCATTTCACTCTGCATTTCCGCCGGCATGGACTCTTGCTCGCAGAAGTTCTTATACACTTGATGCACGGTCTTTTTCGGAATCGGTTCGGTGTTACCTACGTCACCCACGTCAAGGCACGTAGACGCGAATCGGTCCACTGTACTCCCCCATTTATCCCACTTCTCGGCTGTTAGGGACGGCGTCAAGTCACCCGTGAAGCCACCCTGTTCCCGAAGCCGCTGCAGGCCGTCAAGCGCCCAGTTTAAGATACCGGGAAGCTCCGATTCGAGTTTCTCGTCTAAATCACCGTCGCGGTCGTCCTGTGGGATTGTTCGAGGAAATGCCGCGAGGAGAATCCGGCGATAGAACGCCCCGTCGTCGTTCTCCGTATCGGGGAGCTGGTTCGCTGCGAAAATGTGTTTCGCGGTTGGCGTGAACATGAACGGGTCTTTGCCCTTCCGCTCAGCCTTGATGGGGTCGCCCGCGATAATCTCTTTGAACGTCCCGGTTTTCTTCACCGCGCTCGCGGGAATATCGTTCCGGATATTCACCCACTTCCCGTACAGTTCCGCGCCGCCGAACCGTTGGGTCATTTCCTGTGGGGAGAGACTAGCCACGGTGTCCTCACCGTGAAGAGCGCGTATCGTATCGGCAAACGTGGATTTCCCGCTATTCCGTGGACCGACGATGAAGAGGCTCTTATGCCACTTTAGCCGCCAGTGCATTAGCGTGAAGCCCGCGAACTCCTGCAGTTTCTTCTTGGCTGTTTCGTCGGACACCACTTCGTCAAGGAATTGTTTGAACCGGGGACAATCCGCGTCCGGATCGTATTCCGTTCCGAGACGGCTCAAGAAATTATACTCGGGGTCGTGGTCGGATAACTCACGGTCGGATACGTCCAACACGCCGTTGGCCACGGCAACTTTCTCTGCAGGCCCACCCATATCGTCTTGTGTGACTGTCGTAGCCGCTCGAAGGTGGGATAAGACCTCGCGGACCTCGTTACGCGCGTACTTGTCACGCAGGCGGTCACGGACGATTTGGCGGGCTTGTGACTCTCCGGTTTGCCGGTAAATCCCGTCGTTCGGATCGTACCACCATAGCGTATCGTCTTCCTCGAAGGTCCGCCAATAGTGGTTTTGTAGGAGAACTTCGGCGGCGTCATACCGTGCGGCGTTCTTCCCGTCGCTGTTCTCCGCGTTCTGATACCGCTCGTATACGTCCGACCACGTCACGTCGTGCGTGCCGGTTCGCTTGTCGCCGTCTGTGACGTTCTCGCCGGCGTCACGCTCCGGGGAAGTGTTCTCTGTGGCGTCCGGGTCGTAGAACTCAGTTTGACCCTCTAGCGCCGTCCGTATCGTTCGCTCCCCATACGTCCGGTCGCCACGGTCGGCATCCCACTTCTCCCGGTACAAACCGGATTCGCGGAACAGACTGTCAATCCTCGAACGGTCACCGCCCGTCCAGAACGCCAGCAGATTCACGAGCGCCTGATCCGCTTCGCTCTGTGACGGATACCCCGCCGTATCTCCGTTCCACAGCCGGCGGAACTTCTCACCGTTCTCGGCGTTCTTCGCCTTCTCGATAAGGTCGGCGTCCGATAGGGGGACCGACCCGGTCTTGCCGGCCTTAGGGGTGGGGTTCACGCCGCCAGGTCCATCCTCCGAGCCGGCGGATTCAGCGTCACTAGCGATATACTCACCGTGGACGTCCTTCACTGCTTGATGGACTTGCGTCACGTCCGCCGGCGTGTCCTCAATCCGGTGGCCGGTCACAGTCAGATATCGGCCGGTATCGTACATCTCAATGTGGCCGGGTTCATCCTCGACGTCCGCGCGGTTCCCTCCCTCAGGGACGAACCCCAGGCCGAGTAACCGCAATCCGGTTCCGGACGGGGATACCTCCGCATACGTGGGGACCTTCTCAAGCACGTGGTCGGCCCATGCCTCGCGGTCGCCTGTTTCGGGGTCGCGGCAATCATCAAGGTCAAGGCCCAGAATGGTAGCCTCGTCGTGAAGAACGAATCCGATCCCATCCGTGTCCGTGGTTTGCTTGGCGTGGTAGCTGACCGCGTCCTCGAACGACGTCCACGTTTCGCCGTCCGTGGATTTGGCAATCCCTCCGGTGTTGACGTCGACGGGGAGTTTCGTCCAATCTTCGCGGTCGGCGTCCCATTCGTACCGCCAGCACACCCACGCATCCTGATTGGTGAGTGTGTCGGGGATTGCGCTGGGGGTTACATCTAATGGCTCTGGGCGTGGGGGTTTTTGAATGCTCACCGAATCACCCCGTAGGCGCGGGCGTGCGATTCACACACTGGCGTTCCGTCAATTTCGGTGTGCGCGGGTTCCCAGCATCCGCCACAGAATTGTTTTCCGTAACGACTTTGTGGCTGGCTTCTGTAGTCAGTCACAGGCGAATCACCCACTCGGTGTTCGTCGTCATCCCCATCGTCGCAGTGGCGGCCGCGCCAACGGCCGTCTCGTTTCCGTACATTACGCTTCAGCCTCCTGTTCGGATAGTTCGAGGAGTGCCTCCGCGAGGCCGGCTGCGGGAAGGTCGGTGTCCGTGAGGTCGGCGAGGTCCTCGCGGTGTTCTTCGACCGCGTCGATCATGGTTCTCCCTCGTATTCTTCTGCTAACCGCCGCAGCAGGTCGTCGTAACTCTCCTGTGGCTGCTTGAGTGGGTACAGGATATTGTCCCGTGTTTGCCGGGAGCACGGGAGTCGGGTGTTCGCCTTTGGCATACACAGGGTGTAACGGGCGTACAAACCTTTACATAAACGCAAGTATATTCACTTTACATGGGAGAGCGAGCAAATGGCCCGATTCTCACGTCAACGCGCCGGGACGTACTCCAGGGTGACTACGACAGACCTAGCAGGCAGGCAGAACAGGACCATAAAGACGCGATTGAAGAAAACACCCAATTAGGGCTCCAAGACTACCAATTCCTCTTCAACCACGTAGACCAAGAAGACTTAGCGGATATCATCGGTGGAGAAGCGGATTCCGAAGACGGACCTGTGGCCCATGATAGTCGAGATATGGACTTGGCCGATCTCGAATGGGACAATGCCAGGGAGTTCTTCACGAAACAACGGGACCAAGACGGGAGGATTTGGCCCCCGGACCAAAACCCCGACGCCAAAATACCGTATGAGCGGTACCGCGAAGAACTCAAGCAGTCAAACAAAGCGACCCCGGAGATGCAGAAGACACTGATTGATTGTATTGGGTTCCTATGCCGGGCTGCCGAAGCCGGAGAGTTAGACATCCACGACCTGATTGAGCGTGGAGTTGAGCGATACTATCGGACGCACCCAACAGAAGAAAATCGATTGGTGGATGTACGGTCTTGGTCCGAAGAAAAGAACGCGGAGAAAATCAAAGCGTACTCCCGTCAGACAGACTGGGAGCCATCCTCGCCTGAAGGGGAAGAGGGGGAAAGCGCAACCATTATTGAGGGCTCTAGTTCCTTTGACCCCAAAGAGGCTGAATCCGCAATAGCCCGGTTTTTGGCCCGTGACGGAAGGAATTAGTCCTCGCCAAGTTTCTCCGCGAGCGCCGCCTTCACCTCCGGGTCATCAAGAATCTCATCGAGCGTATCCAGCTTCTCCTGCGTATCCGAATCCTCCGGGTCCGTCTCCGCATAGGACTGTTTCATGTCGTCCTGTATTTGGTCCTCGGCCGCCTTCGCGTCCGGCGCGAACACCGTCCCACACCCCGGACACGCCTTCGCCTCCGGCTCTAACTGTTCGCCACACGTCGGACACACCTGCGGCGTCAACGGACTTTCCTCTTCAGGCTCCCGCATGTCCGCTGCGACTTCCGCCGCGCGAATATGGTCGTCGTCAGTCAGGTGCTGGTAGGTCGTTTCCATTACCTTACTGTTCGGGCCGTGTCCGATTAGGTGCTTAATCGTCGATTCGTCCATGCCGTAGTCGCGCTTACACGCTGTGACGAAGTAATGCCGGAAGTTGTGAGGGTTTGGTGGTTTGTCCACTCCCGCGTTCTTGGCTACCTTCTTGAGTTGCGAGCGAATCGTTGACTGTGACAGTTTCTCCCCGGCTGTCCCACGCTGCGCGGTCGGGAGGCACGTAATCAGATAGTCGTCGGGCTCCCCCGTGGGATGGTCTTTCAACCAGTCATAGACGGGCCGGGCCGCGCCGAGGAGTGGACGCTTCGAGCCGTTCTTGTCCGCGCCCTTCAACCCGGCTTCGTCCGTGTTCAAGTAGTAAACCCCCTCGTCAGTGTCGACGTCCTTCACGCGGAGCGTCTGAATTGCTCGAATCCGCTGGCCCGTATTCAATAAGAGCTCAAGCACACACCGATCCCGTGTGTTGTTCACGGCGTCCCGGAGTTCCTGAATTTCCTCCCGAGTGTACATATCGCGTTCGTCCACTGACGACTTCGGCTGGCGTTTCACCACAACTTCAGTGTGGTTAATCCCGAGGTCGTCGTGGTATTCGTAGAACTTTGTAACGCCGCTCTGCCACTGTGAGAGCGTGCTCTTGGCGTAGCCGCCCTCCTTCACGTCTGGGTGGGTGCCACTACCAATCTCGTCAAAGAACGCGTTGACAGCGCGCGTGTCCGGCATCTCAACAAGCGGCGTGTTCGCCAGTTCGCCAACGCGTTTCAGGGCTTGCGCGTACGCTGCGAGCGTCCCGTAGGCTTTCGTCTCGCGTTCCCCGTTTTCACCCGTGAAATTGACTGTGGATATGTCGGGATTGATTGCGTCTAGGAATTCGAGCGCGGCGTCTATGTCGTCGGGGTGGAGGTCGGCGTCTTTCAGTCGGTCCCGTGAAAGCTGGTAGCGGCGTTCGGGGTCGTCTATCGAGGACATACTGAGTTCTACGCATACCAATACGCGCCGTGCTTATAGCAGTTTGGTACGACTATAAGGCGTGCTTGTAGCAGGTGCCCTCGCCGCGCATCGCGTTCGCGGTCCAGCCACACGTCTGGGCGGCCGTGTGGTTCTCGTGGTGGTAGTCCGGGTCGTCCACCTGCTTCGGCATGGCACCGAGTTCGGCGCTCGCGGGGAAAAGCGTGGCGTCAGCGACACAGCCGCGCGAGCCACGCCGGCCGCGCTTCAGAACACCTTTTGTCGGCGGCGTCCACCACACGGGCATGTTCATCGCTTTCCGCCGGGAAGTCGAGGCCGCCGTCGAGGCGGCCCTCGACGACCTCGGCTACCCGACCGGGGACCTCGGCATCGAGGAACCGCCAGGTGACGTGCCCGCCGTGCTCGCGTCGAGCGCGGCGTTCCGGCTCGCCAGCGAGGCGGGTGCGCCGCCGCCCCAGGTCGCCGGCGAACTCGCCGACGCTATCGACGTTTCGGACGCGGAGTACGTCGCCGACGCGCGCTCGCAGGGCCCGTACGTGAACTTCGCGCCGAGCGACGCGTACTTCGCGGACACGCTCGCCGCGGCCCAGAACGACGACTGGGGGCATCTCGAAGACACCGGCGAGTCCGTCGTCGTCGAGCACACGAGCGCGAACCCGACGGGGCCGGTCCACGTCGGCCGCGCCCGGAACCCGATTCTGGGGGACGCGCTCGCTCGCGTCCTGGAGTACGCGGGCAACGACGTGACCCGCGAGTACTACGTGAACGACGCCGGCCGCCAGATGGCGGTGTTCACGTGGGCCTACGAGACGTTCGACGAGAGCGACCTGCCGGAGCCGGGCCGCGAGAAGCCCGACTACGACCTCGTTCGGTACTACCGGAAGGGCAACGAATTCCTCGAAGAGGGCCCCGGGGAAGAAGTCGACGCCGCCGAGGCCGAGATTGCGGCCATCATCGAGGGGCTCGATCGTGGCGACGAGGACACCTACGAACGCGTCGAGGAAGTCGTCGACACCGTCCTCGGCGGGATGCAGGAGACCCTCGGGCGGCTGCCGGCCGAGTTCGACGAGTTCGTCAAGGAGACCGAGTTCCTCCGCGACGGCTCGACGCACGAGGTCGTCGACCGGCTGAAGGACTCCGAGTACGCCTACGAGGAGGAGGGCGCGTGGCAGCTCGACCTCGACAACTGGGACATCGAACAGTCGTTCGTCTTCCTGCGCTCGGACGACACCACCCTCTACACGACCCGCGATTTGGCCCACCACGAGTGGAAGTTCGAGGCGTTCGACCGCGCCATCACCGTCCTCGGCGAGGACCAGGAACTGCACGCGAACAAGCTCAACGCCGCCCTCGACATCCTCGGCAACGACACCGACCGCCTCGAAGAGCAGTTCTACGCGTGGGTGAACCTCCCCGGCGGCGAGTCCATGAGCACCCGCCAGGGCACCGGCGTCGACATGGACGACCTGCTGGACGAAGCGGTCTCGCGGGCGGAAGAGGCCGTCCGCTCCCGGATGGGCGACCGCGTGCGCGGCGACGGCCTCTCCGACGACGACGTCGACCGCATCGCCGAGCAGGTCGGCATCGGTGCAGTCCGCTACGACATCGTCTCCAAGCAGCCGACGAAAGCCATCACGTTCGACTGGGAGGACGCGCTGGATTTCGAGGGGCAGAGCGCGCCGTTCGTCCAGTACGCCCACGCCCGCGCCTGCGGCATCCTCGACGAGGCCGGCGACGTCGAGCCCGAACTGGACGCCGACGTGCTGGACGAGGACGCCGAGCGCGCGCTGCTCGCCTCGGTCGCGCGGTTCCCGCTCGTCGTCGAGGCGGCCGCCGAGGACCTCGAACCCCACCAGGTCGCGACGTACACGCGGGAGTTCGCCGACGACTTCAACGCGTTCTACCGGGAGTGCCCGGTGCTCGCCGACGACGTCGCGCCCGAGGTCCGGGCGGCGCGGCTCGCGCTCGTCGACGCGGCGCGCCAGACACTCGCGAACGCGCTCGACGCGCTCGGCATCGACGCGCCCGAATCGATGTAGAAGAGGCGTCTAGATCGGTGCGCCGACGTACGCGAGGGCACCGTACGTGATACCGATTGCTAGCAGGACGTAGAACAGCAGCCAGCCGGTCGACATCGAGTCGCTCTCAGTTGCCATACGCGTCTCTCGGAGTGCGCTCTCGCTTAATCCTTCCCGTTCGACCCGAGGAGGCCGCCGGTCACCCGCGATAGCAGCGACCGGCTCTCCGTCCCCTCGACGTCCTCGGTCATCATCTCCGCCATCGCCGCTCCGGGTTCAGCGTCCCCGTCGCCGTCCCGGAACGACAGCGGCGGCGACTCGCCGAGCAGTTCGTAGCCGAGTTCGCGGTACGACTGCCCGGCCGGACTCTCGGGCGCGAACGCCACGAGCGGTTCGCCCGCGCGCTCGCTGTCGGCGACCGTGCTGTCCTCGGGAATCGACCCCAGAATCTTCACGTCGAGGGCCGCCACCTCGTCGTCGTCCGCCACGTCGCTGCCGGAGACGCGCGTGACGACCAGCCCCGTCACGCTGCCGCCGACGCGCTCCACGAGGTCCCGGGTCTTCGCCGTGTTCTCCAGGGCCGCCGCCTGCCGCGTCGACACCAGCACCGTCTCGTCGGCCAGCCCCAGCGGCACAGTCGTGTCGTGGCTCAGCCCGCCGCCGGTGTCGACGATGGTCACGTCGTACTCCGACCGCAGCGCGTCCGCTACGCCCCGGAGTTTCGAGGGGTCTGCCCGCCCGAAGTCCTCGATTGCGGTGCCGCCGACCACCACGTCGAATCCGCTGGGCACCGACGCCACGGCGTCCAGCGGCTTCGCGTCCCCCGCCAGCACGTCGTGGAGGGTCGCGTCGGCGGCCTCGACGTCCAGCACCTGGCCGACGTTCGCCATCCCCAGGTCGTAGTCGACGAGCACCACCGACCGGTCCGCCTCCGCCATCGCCGCAGCCACGTTTACGGCGGTCGTCGTCTTCCCGACGCCGCCTTTCCCCGAGGCGACGGCGAACACACGGCCACTCATGGCTACATCTTCGCACACCGTCACATAAAGCGTTTGGCGGTGACCGACAAATCGGGCGCTAAGTTACCCTTGGCCGTACTGCGACAATCAGCGACGGCGCTGCACGTCGAACGCTATGAAGAACCGCAGGAGGGCGTTCGGGGTTACTCCTCGTAGAGCGAGAGGACCTTCGGGAGCTTGTTGAACATCTTGATGCCGACCGGGAGCCCGAGTACGCTCAGGCAGAGGACGTACGCCACCACCGTCCACGCCAGACTCGCCCACCAGCCGACGAACACGAAGTACGCGCCGCGGACCAGGAGCCCGGGGGAGCTACCACTGCTCCTGCCGACCTCGATTCGGTTCACGTCGCTGTCCTCGGACGACTTCAGCGTCAGCGCCTTCGGGACGTAGTTCACGAGCTTGACGCCGACAGGCAGCCCCACGATGGTGAGACTGATCGCCCACGCCGCGGAGAGCAGCAGGCCAGTGAGCCACCAGCCGACCGCGACGAACCAGATCGCGCGGACGATAATGGACGGGCTGTCGTCGCTCACTGTTGGTCGTACTTCCGCTGTTCCTCCCGAATCGAGTGGGAGACGTCTTTGTAGTCGGGGACGCCGTGCCAGGTAATCTCGTCGTTGCTGGCGGTTCGGAGCGTGATGGAGCCGTGACCGAGGAGCCGCTCGAACAGCGATTGGGTCGTCGTGATGCTGTTGAGGTCGGAGATGCGGTACTCACGGCCCTTCTTGGACAGGAGACCAAGTTTCATCTTCACGCGCTCGTCGGTGACGAGGTACCGCGACTGCATCCGGGAAAGCACCACGTACCCGAAGATGACCGCCGCGATGAGGAAGCCACCGGCTGCCGCGTCGCCCGCCACGCCGAATAGCAACACGAGCGCCGCGAGGACTATCTCTTTCAGCCAAAGCGACCAGCCCGGCCGACGATTCTGTAACACCGATTCGTCTTGCATCAGGTCGATGCCGTCCGTGTCCGCCTGATGCGTCGTCTGTTCGTTCGTCGTCGCCGTTTCTGACATGCAGCCCGAGCAATCAGATTCCGAGTGATAAACGTTATCTCCAATTATACATATTGATAGAGACAGGTCAGTTCGCCCGCAGGGATTCGATAGAGAGAATCGACCGACGGAGAGTAGCGCCCCCGCTGCTGGCACCCGGCACCGCCGGCCTCGGAGGGTCAAAGCTTACTTACCGGCTGGTCGGCTACTTTAGTGCAATGAGCGAGCAAGAGGAGGTACCGTCCGAGGACCGACGCAAGTACGAGTTCCGGAAGGTCATCGAGGAGCTCAAGGACTACGAGGGCAGCGGCACCCAACTGGTCACCATCTACATTCCTCCGGAGCGGCAGGTCTCCGACGTCGTCGCACACGTCACCCAGGAGCACTCGGAAGCCTCCAACATCAAGTCCAAGCAGACGCGGACGGCGGTCCAGGACGCGCTGACGTCCATCAAGGACCGGCTGCGGTACTACGACACGTTCCCGCCGGACAACGGCATGGTCATCTTCTCCGGCGCGGTCGACTCCGGCGGCGGTCAGACCGACATGGTCACCGAAGTCCTCGAATCGCCGCCCCAGCCCATCGAGTCGTTCCGCTACCACTGCGACTCGGCGTTCCTCACCGAACCCCTCGAAGAGATGCTCGGGGACAAGGGGCTGTACGGCCTCATCGTCCTCGACCGCCGCGAGGCGAACGTCGGCTGGCTGAAGGGCAAGCGCGTCGTCCCCGTGAAGTCCGCCGAGTCGCTGGTCCCCGGCAAGCAGCGGAAGGGTGGCCAGTCCGCACAGCGGTTCGCCCGCCTGCGGCTGGAGGCCATCGACAACTTCTATCAGGAGGTCGCGGGGATGGCCGACGATCTCTTCGTCGCCAAGCGCCACGAACTCGACGGCATCCTCGTCGGCGGTCCCTCGCCGACGAAAGACGAGTTCCTCGACGGCGACTACCTCCACCACGAACTCCGGGACAAAGTCCTCGGGAAGTTCGACGTCTCCTACACCGACGAGTCCGGGCTGTCGGACCTCGTCGACGCCGGGCAGGACGCGCTCGCGGAAGCCGACCTGATGGACGACAAGTCCGACATGGAGGAGTTCTTCGAGGAGCTCAACGGCGGCGACCAGGCCACGTACGGCTTCGAGCCGACCCGCGAGAACCTCATCATGGGCTCGGTCGACCGGCTGCTCGTCTCCGAGGACCTCCGCGAGGACGTCGTCGTCTACGAGTGCCCGAACGAACACGAGGAGTACGAGACCGTCGACCGCCGGAACTCCAGTCCCGACCACACCTGCACGGAGTGCGGCGAGGACGCCGAGGAAGTCGAGCGCGAGGACGCCATCGACCACCTGATGGAGATCGCCGACCAGCGCGGCACGGAGACCCACTTCATCTCCACGGACTTCGAGAAGGGCGAACAGCTCCTGACGGCGTTCGGCGGCTACGCGGGCCTCCTCCGGTACCGGACCGGCGTGTAAGGACGGCGACCCCGTCTCTTTCCACCTCGCTGCGAACTGACCGCGAGCGACGCTTCGACGCCGACACAAGACACATTACCGAGCCGAGCGCCGAGATAATTGTGAACGAGGTATCACGTCGTGCGGTGGTGGCGGCGGCCGGCACCGCGTTGACCGCCGGCTCGGGGTGCCTGTTCGGGTCCGCTCACCGCGGCCGCGCCGACTCCGTCTCCGGGAAGGTGACCAACGACGCGACGGAACAGCGGACGGTCACGGCCCGGCTCGTGACGAGCGGCGGCGGGGCCGACCTCGAGGAGACCTACGAACTCGGGGACTACGAGACGGCCGAATTCGAGGTCCAAGAGCCCGACGACGACTACACGCTGGCCGTCGAGGCGAACGACGGCGTCGCCGGCGAGACCGACTGGGACGTGACCCCCTGTTCGAACCACGTGAGCGTCGCGGTTGGCGGCGAAGGCGTCGAGTTCCGGTTCACGCAGTGCTGACTCAGTCGTCGGCGTGCGCTTGCTCGAAGGGGTACGGCGGGAGCCGGAGTTCGTCGAGCCCCGGGAGGTGTTTGACGTTGTAGACGACCCGGAGGTCACTGGACAGCGGGACGCCGTTGCAGGACAGCCGGAACCCCTGTCCGGTGAGGTCCTCGGTGAGGATGTGGTCGGTCGGCATCGAGAGTTCGCCGGCGGTGACCGCGACCGCGCAGTTCGCGCACGCGCCGCCGCGGCACGCGTACGGCCACGCCCAGCCGCGGCGCTCGGCGGCCTCCAGCAGTGACTCGCCGGGTTCGACCGTGAACTCGCCGTGGTCGATGGGGTCGAGGTCGGCGGCCGCCGCCTTCTCGAAGAGGTCGGCGTCGCCGAGACTCCAGCCGGCGTCGGCGAGCGCGTCGTAGTTCAAGTACTCGACGCGCGTCTCGGCGGACTCGGGCCGCCGGTCGAAGCCGTCGGACTCGGGGTCGGTCTCTACGTCGCTCTCAGCGAACGTCTCGGCGTCGCCGGACTCGATGGACTCGTAGGCGGCCCTGACGACCTGGAAGGCCTCCAGCGACCCGCCCTGGTCGGGGTGGGTCTCCATCACGCGGCGGCGGTACGCTCGCTCGACCGCCTCGTCGTCGGCGTCCGGGTCGACGCCGAGAATCTCGAACGGGGAGTCCACAGTCGGGATTGGGTGCAGAGCCGGATAAGCGTCACCGCTGGGGCTGGCGTCGCCGGAGTCGTCGCTACGTCATCGCCGCGCTGCCGACCTCGGGGTGCTCGCGGGCGTACGCCGCGAGCACGTCGACGTAGCTCTCGAAGGCCGGACACGAGACGCCGGACCCGGCGAGGTCGCGGCGGGTGTTCGGCGCGACGTACGTCGTCGGGTGCGTGAAGTAGTCGAGGGCCTCCGGGGGGATGCCGGCCAGCGAGCGCCCGAACTCGGTCCCGAGGAGGCGCTTCGCGAGGTCGAGCGTGGCCGGAATCGGGAGCACCCGGGTGTCGGTGACGTCGGCGAGCACCCGCGTGAGTTCGGGAATCGTCGGCGGGTTCGCGTCGCAGAGCTGGTAGACGGTGTCCGCGTCGCCGTGCTCGCTGAGGTGGTCGATGGCGTCGACGACGAAGTTCCGGGGGACGACGTTCAGTTCGGTGCCGGCCCGCCCCGGGAACGCCGGGAGCGGCGCGACGCCGGGGCAGCGCTGGAGCCACCGCATGACGAAGTACGGCCCGTCGTACTTCTGGGTCTCGCCGGTCTCGCTGTCTCCGACCGTGATGGCGGGCCGGTAGACGGTCGCCGGCAGGCCGTCGGCCATCCGGTCCTGCACGAGCACCTCGGCCTCGAACTTCGTCGCCTCGTAGTGGTTGTTGAACGACTGCCCGACGTCGAGGTCGTCTGGCCCGAAGACGCCGTCGTGGCGGCCGCTGACGTAGCAGGTGCTGACGTAGTGCAGGCGGTCGAGGTCGCAGTTCTCGGCGACGTCGAGGACGTGTCTGGTGCCGTCGACGTTGACGGCTTCGCCGACCGCGCGGTCGACCGCCAGGTCGTAGACGGCCGCGAGGTGGAACAGCTCGTCAGTCTCCGCCAGAATCGTCTCGCGGGCGTCGTCGGAGAGGCCGAGCCCGGGCTCCGTGATGTCGCCCTCGTAGAGTTCGATGGCGTCCTGCCAGTCGTCGCCCGCGATCTCTGCCGCCCGGGATTCCGCGGCGTCCCGGAACTTCGGCTGGACGAGACAGCGGACCGTCTCCCGGCGGTCGAGCAGCCGGTCGACGAGCGCCGACCCCAGAAAGCCCGGGAAGCCGGTGAGGAAGACGCTCACCGCGCCCACCCCGGGAGCCGCCCGAGCAGCCGTAGCCCGCCGGACATCGCCTTCGCCCAGAGCGCCTGCGGAAGCGGCCCGGGGTCGATGCGGAGGCCGCGCTGGACCGCGACGGTCTGGGCTTCCGTGAACCGCAGCAGGCCCTCGTCGCCGTGCCGCCGGCCGACCCCGGAGTCGCCCATCCCGCCCATCGGAGCGTCGATAGACGCCCACGCGGCCGCGTACCCCTCGTTGACGTTCACTGTCCCGCAGTCGATTCGCTGGCCCACCGCCGCGCCGCGCTCGGGGTCGCTCGTCCAGACGGACGCGTTCAGGCCGTACTCCGAGTCGTTCGCGCGCTCGATTGCCGCCTCCGTGCTGTCAACCCGGTACAGCGAGGCGACGGGCCCGAACGTCTCCTCGTCGAAGGCAGTCATCTCCGGCGTGACCCCCTCCAGTACGGTGGGTTCGTAGAAGTACGGGCCGAGGTCGGGGCGCTCACGGCCACCGGCGAGCACGTCAGCGCCCTTCTCGACGGCGTCCTCGACGTGCTCGACGGTCTTCCGCAACTGCGCCTCGTTCTGGAGGCTGCCGACCTCGGGGCCGTACGAGAACCCGCCGCCGAGCCGGAGGTCGCGGGCGGCCGCGACGAACGCGTCCCGGAACTCGTCGTAGATGTCGTCGTGGACGTAGAGGCGTTCGGTGCTGATGCAGAGCTGGCCCGCGTTCGCGTAGCAGGCCCGGGCCGCGCCCCTCGCCGCCTTCTCGGGGTCGGCGTCGTCGAGGACGAGCAGGGGGTTCTTCCCGCCGAGTTCCAGCGAGCAGTCCACGAGATTCCGGCCCGCAGCGGCCGCGACTTCCCGGCCTGCGCGCGTCGACCCCGTGAACGCCACGTAGTCGACGTGGTCGACGAGCGCCGCGCCGACGCGCTCGCCCTCCCCGGAGACGACCTGGAACAGCTCGGGCGGCAGGCCCGCGTCCACGAGCAGTCGGCGGGCCAGCAGCGCGACGTGCGTTGTCTGCTCGGCGGGCTTGAGCACGACGCCGTTGCCGGCCGCCAGCGCGGGCAGCGCGTCCGAGATGGCGAGCGTGACGGGGTAGTTCCACGGCGAGATGATGCCCACGACGCCCTTCGGGTGGCGGTGGACGGTCGCCTTCGTGAGCCCCGGAAGCACGCCGCGGCGGCCCTCGCTGGCGAGCAGGTCGTCGGCGACGGTCGCGTAGTGGTCGGCGGTCGCCGCCACGTCCAGCACCTCCTCGAAGGCGTCCCGCCGGGACTTCCCGGCCTCCAGTTGCGCGAGGTCCAGCACGTCGGCCTGAGCGTCGAGCACCCGGTCGGCGTACCGGTCGAGGACGGCGGTCCGCTCCTCGACGGGTCGCTCGGCCCACGCCTCCTGCGCCGTCTCGACGCGCTCGACCGCGGCCTCGATGTCCGCCTCGGTGCCCGCGGGAATCTCCGCGAGTTCATCGCCCGTGTACGGTGCTTCGACCGAGATACTGGCGCGGTCCCCAGTGACGACGAGGTCGTCGCGCAAGCCGGCCAGCCGGTCGGCGTCAGCCCACTCAGTGTCCATGTACTGACGGTCGGCGGCCAGCCCCCTAACTGCTGGCCTGCCGGCACTCAGATGAGCTGTTCGAGTTGCGTGCGGCGTCGAGTCACGTCGAGTTCCGGGTCGACTGTGTCGTCCGCGGCGACCCGGTCCAAGAAGAGGAGAACGTCGACGCCCCGGCGCTCCGCGATGTCGGCGACGGCATCGGCGTCCTGCCGGTGGAGCACGAGCCGGTCGAGGAGCGCGAGCAGGCTCGCCAGCACGGCGGCCGTCTCGCCGTCGTCGGGGAACGCCTCGCTCGCGCGGGAGAAGTCGGGGTACTCGGCGACGGTGTCGTCGCTCGGCGCGACCCGGAGACAGTGCGTGCAGACGGTGGCGCTCGCCCGGTCGTCGGGCAGGTGCTCGCGGACAGCGTCGGGAACGGGGAACGCCAGGAGGTCAGCGCCGCAGTTCGGACAGTCCATGGCTCGCACGACGGCCGGCGGGCCCCTAAGTGGCGCGGGCCGACGTGGTGGTCGGCGGTCGCTGCTCGCGGCCACGTCGACACGAACCAGCTGGTTTCGACTGCAGCAGACGGAGAGAGTTCCAGAAAGCAACTCGAACGGGCCGGGCGAGTGCAGCGAGTGGTACTAGTCGTCGGCCGGCGCGTCTTCCTCGCCGAGGTAGTAGGCGTCGGCCGCCTCGTCTTCCTCTTCCTCGTCCTCCTCTTTCTTCGCTTTGACCTTCTTCATGCGGAAGATCTCCTCGCGTTCCTGCTCCTCGAGTTTCTGCTCGATGTACTCCTGGCCGTCGTACAGTTCGGGCAGGAGCTTGAACTCCAGAGCGTTCACGCGGCGCTTGGTCGTCTCGATTTCCGTGAGCATCTTCTTCATCGCGGTCTCGACCTCCGCCGCGAGCACGATGGACTCCAGCAGGTCCTCGTAGGCCTCGGCGGCCTCGTCGATGCGGGCGCTCGTCCCGAGAATGCCGTAGCCGCGCTCGTCGAGGCTCTTGCTGACCTTCGTGGACTCGATCTGAGGGACGACGACGCCCATGATGTTCCGGGACTCGACGGTGATTTCGGGGTGCTCTTCGAGGGCGGCGGCAGCGCCGCGGACGGCGATGTCGCCCTCCATCGCGCGCGCCATGTTGATCTTCTTCTGGGCCGTCTGGTAGTCGCCCTCGAGGTCCTCCCGGACGTCCTGTGCCTGGTCGAGGATGTCCATGAACTCCATGATGAGGCCGTCGCGCTTCTGTTCGAGCGTGTCGTGGCCTCGCTCGGAGAGTTCGATGCGGTCCTCGATCTCCATGAGGTTCTTCCGGGTGGGCTTGATGTCCTGGGCCATACTGGTCTCTTGGAGCGGTGTTCGCCCTGCGGGGAGGTAAACGTTTTCAGTCCCGCTTCAGAGCACGCCCTGCGCGCGGTCCATCAACGTCACCACGACGACGTGCGGGAGCGTCAGCACCGCAATCAGGACGAGGTAGAGCGCGGCACCGCCCTCCAGCGTGGTCGGAGGGTCCGGCACCGCGACCCAGAGTCCACCGACGAGTGCGAGCGCGACCGCCGTCAGGGGAGCCGCCTCTTTCCCGAAGCGCGCGAGCGGCCCGAGCACGTCGCCCGCACGCAGCGACGGCCGCACCGAGTCGTCGACGGCGATGGCGCGCGCGGCGTGCCGCACCGAGTGCCAGACGCAGAAGTAGACGCCGACCGCGAACACCGGCGGGACGACGTAGAAGAACGCCCACAGCGCCAGCGTCTCGGCGGCGTCCACGCGCCACGCCCGCGGATTCCGGGTGCGCCGTCGCCCAACTGCGAGTACGCCGACGGTGAGCGCGGCGAATCCGACGCCGAGCCCGAGTCGGACCGCCGGGTCGAACAGCGCGAGCGCGGCGACGTCGTCGGCGCTCGCACCGAACGGAGCCGCGAACGCCGCGACGACCGCCCGGTAGCGCTCGGGGTGGCCGAGCAGCGGGACGAGCATCGGGAGGCCGCCGCGCACGAGCAGCGTCCCCGCGCGTCGCGTGCGCGTGTCGAGGTAGTCCGTATCCAGGAACTCCAGCAGCGGGTAGAGGTCGCCCTGTCCCCAGTGCAGCCACGTGATTGCGACGAACGCGAGCGCGGCGGCCACCGGGAACGCGAACCACGTCGCGGCGTACGCGCCGCCGAGGACGAGGTAGAGAACGCCGACGGCCGCGAGCCAGCGGCCCGACACCTCGCCGTCGACGGCTCGCGGGAGCGCGACGTAGTCGATGGCACCGTGGGGCATCCCGAACAGCACCGCGCTCGCCACCAGCGGCGCGTACCGGACCGTCGGCGACAGCTCGACGCCCGCGAGCACAGGCACTGCGGTGAGCGCGACGGCGAGCCAGCCGACAGCGAGCGCCGGGCCCGCGAGCGTGGCTCGCTCCCGGGAGCCGAGGGCGGTCAGCGCCACCGCGCGACCACCCACGCGTAGAGAACCAGCCCCTGTGTCACGAAGACGTTCGTCACGAGGAAGAACGCGCCCTCCTCGACCGGCAGCCCGAGGACGGACAGGCCGGTCGTGTACTGGTCGGCGAGCACCCAGATGCCGTCCGCGATGGCCCACTGGTCGATGGTGGACAGGTAGAGGGTCGGGACGGCGACGGCGACGCCGTACAGCCGGCGGCGCGCCCAGAGGTACCGCCAGCCGACCGCCCACTGGAGCGCGAGCACGGGCGCGGCCCACGCGAGGATGGCACCCAGATAGAACGTGGCGTCACGAGCGAGGAACGCGACGCCGACGGCGGCGACGAGGACGCCGGCGAGCAGGCCGGCAGCGGCGTCGCGGCGCGTCGGCAGGAAGTCGGGGTCGTCGCGGACCGGCAGCGACTGCACCCAGAGTCCCGTCAGTAGCGTCTGCGCGGCGACGAAGATGTACTCCTCGACGGGCGCGTGCCAGAGCGACGCCGCCACGGTGCCGTCGCCGTACCACCAGACGCCGCGCGCGACGAGGTAGTTGTCCCAGGGCGTCGTGTACACCATCGCGAGCACGACCAGCACCCCGATGCCGCCCAGGCGGCGGTAGTCACCGTCCCAGCGAGCGACGCGGAGCGCGGCGAGCACCGCGAGCGGCGGCAGAACGAACGCCGCGAGGAACGCCACGTACGTCGTCGTCACCGGCCACGCCTCCGGTGCTGTCCGCCGGGCGTCTCCCGAAGAGACCGGCTCCCGGAGCGGGTCACGGTGCGAGCGGCGGCGGTTCGTGTCACTGTCGGCTCGTGTTTCGCGCGCACGTCGAAAAGATTGGCGAGTCCACTCGACCCTCGCCGGGGCACGTCAGGCGTCCGCGGGCTGGCCGCCGGTGGGTGCCTCCCGACGAGTCTCGGCCGCGTCGAGGATGCTGTGACTGCGCAGCAGGATGTAGCCGAACCCGACCTTCGCGGTGAGGTCCAGCACCATGAAGCCGGCCGTCTCGACGCCGATGCCGACGGCGGAGAGGCCCTCGGTGCCGACCAGCCACCACACCGGGTAGACCAGCCACAGCACGAGAATCATGTTTCTGAGCGTCCCGAACGTTCCCCGGGCGTCACTCGACAGCGACTTCGCCTGCGAGGTCAGCGACCCGAACAGGATGTACAGTAGCACCAGCAGGAAGCCCGTGCTGATGCCCCACCAGACGAGGCGCGCGCCCTCGGTCCCGATTGCGTCGGTTCCGGCACCGGTCAGCGTCGCGACGGCACCGGTCCCGATCATCAGCACGTCGAGGCCGACGAGGGTCGCGATGGTGTTCCGGTCTGCGCCCGCGAGCAGGCCGAGGTCGTACAGCAACAGCGGGGTAGTGAACAGCCAGTCCGTGTACCGCGCCCAGTAGATGGGGAGTTCCTCCCCGGCGACTGTCACGGTTGTCAAGCCGTATCCGAGCGCCATCGCCAGATAGTTCGCGAACGCGATTGCCGTGATGAAGATCGTGGCGATGTAGAACTTCTGTCGTCGTTCGTTCTCGATACCCCACCCTCGGGCGATGAAGTACACCATCCCGAGGAACATTCCAGCCGTCCCGAGCCACAGCCACGTCGATTCAGTGCCTGGTGCTGCCATGGTCCAACCGGTAGTTGGGATGAACACGTCGTAAGCGTGACAGCCCAAATTTCCGGTATCGCCGCGGTTGCTTCAAGTGAGGGTGTCGTCGAGGTCGTCGCACTCGATGGCGGCACCGACGAGCTTCCGGAGCGCCGCCCGCCGGTGCTGGTGGAACGTCGACGGCGACAGCCCCATCGAGTCCGCTAGCTCGGCTCCGGAGACGTCCCGGGTCGAATCGAAGAACCCCGCGGCGTACGCCCGCTTGAGGACCACGCGCTGGCGCTCGGTCAGGTCGTCGGCGACCGACGCCAGCGCTGCGCGCTCGCTGGACGGCGGTGAGGCGTGCTCCTGGATGGCGGCGAGCTCCGCACCCGGACAGCGGTCCTCGACGACGTCGGTGAGCGACCGCGGGTCGGCGTCTCCGGGCGCGTCCAGAACCAGCTCCGCATCGTCGGGGGTCGCCTCGATGGCGTCGACGTCGACGCCGCGCTCGGCCAGCGCCGCGACCAGCGACGAGTCCAGCACCTCGAACGCCAGCAGCGTGCCGTTGGAGTGGTCGGCGACCAGCGACGACGCGCGGACGCCGTCGACCTCGTCCGCGAGTCCACCCGGGTCCCCGTCGAACGCCGAGGCGTCGAACAGGAGCGTGAGCGAGCCGTCGGTCCGCTCGGCACCGACGTACTCCAAGTCGCAGTCGGCGGCCGCCGCCAGGTCGGTGACGAACCACGTCGCGGACGAGAGGTCGTAGGTGAGTTCCGTGCGCTCGTCGGTCTCCACGCGCCGGTGGCTCTCCACCGCGTTGATGCCAGTGGCGGTCGCGCGGCCGATGGCGCGCAACACCACGCGCTCGTGGTCGTCGAACGCCTCGGTGGTGGCACAGATACAGAGCACGCCGTAGGTCGAGTCGTGGTACGTCAGCGGGACGACCGCCATCGACTCGAACCGACTCGGCAGCGCCACTCCGGGAAGCCCGCCGCCCGTCGACGCGTCGACCACCTGGACGGTGTCGGTCTCGACGGCGCGCACCGCCGGGTCGTCGTCGCCGAGCGACACCTCGAAGTCCGTCAACTCCGTGCCGTCCCCGGCCACCGCGACGGCCGGCTTCACGGCCTCCGACGCGTAGTCGTACTCGCCGATCCACGCGAACGCGTACGAATCGCCGCTGCTGACGCGCCGGCAGACCGCCCGCTGGAGACCCTCTCGCGTGGTCGCCTGAACGAGCGCCGTCGTCACATCCCCCAGCAGGCCGTTCACGCGGTCGAGAACGCGCGCCAGGGTCGCGCGCTCGTCACGCAGGCCGTGCGCCCGCTCGCGGGCGGCGCGCTCGGCGAGCACCCGGCGAGTCACGTCTGTCTGGAACCCGACGTAGTTCGTCACCGCGCCGTCCTCGTAGATGGGCGCGACCTCCACCCGGTTCCAGAACTCCGTGCCGTCCTTCCGGTAGTTCCGGAGTTCCACGGAGACGCGCTCGCCGGCGTCGATGGCGCGCCGCATCTCCGCCACCGGCTCCTCGCGGGTGTCCGGCCCCTGAAGCAAGCGGCAGTTCCGCCCGATGACCTCCTCGCGGCTGTACCCCGTCAACCGCTCGTAGGCGTCGTTGACGTACACCAGCGGATTGTCCGGCAGCGACGGGTCCGAGATGGTGATGCCGACCGGTGCTTCGTCCATCGCGCGCTCCTTCAGCGATTCGTCTACGTCGACAGCGCGTGCAGCCTCGCGAACCGACTCGGGCTCGGTCACGCCACCACCCGGAACCGCGCTCGACGACCCACAGCCGTGCGTGTCACTGACTCACGTTAGAAGCGAAGCGACAAGTGCGTTTGGCCGACGCGTCGCTCCGCGGCGGACCGAAAGAGAGAACTGAGAGAACGTCGGGTGCCGCAGTCAGTCGGCGGTCGCGGCTTCCTCGGTCTCGTCCTCGACGTAGTACTCGTCGATGAGGTCCTCGTCGACGCGGTTCAGCTCGGCCTTCGGGAACATCGACAGCAGCTCCCAGCCGAGGTCCAGCGTCTCCTCGATGTCGCGGCTCGTCTTGAAGCCCTGGTCGACGAACTCCGCCTCGAAGCGATCCGCGAAGTCCAGGTAGCGGTTGTCCCGCTCGCTCAGGGCCTCGCGGCCGACGATGTTCACGAGGTCGCGGAGCTCCTCGCCCTCCGCGTACGCCGCGTACAGCTGGTCGGAGACGTCGCCGTGGTCGTCCCGCGTCAGCCCCTCGCCGATACCGTCGTCCATCAGGCGGGAGAGGCTCGGCAGGACGTTCACGGGCGGCGTCACGCCCTGGCTGTTCAGGTCGCGGTTCATCATAATCTGACCCTCGGTGATGTACCCGGTGAGGTCCGGAATCGGGTGCGTGTCGTCGTCACCCGGCATCGTGAGGATGGGAATCTGGGTGACAGACCCCTCCTCGCCCTCGATGCGGCCGGCGCGCTCGTAGAGCTGCGCCAGGTCCGTGTACATGTAGCCGGGGTAGCCACGTCGACCCGGCACCTCCTCGCGCGCCGCGCCGATCTCGCGGAGCGCCTCGCAGTAGTTCGTCATGTCCGTCAGGATGACGAGGACGTGGTAGTCCTTCTCGAACGCGAGGTACTCCGCCGTGGTCAGCGCCATCCGCGGCGTGACCGTCCGCTCGACGGCCGGGTCGTCAGCGAGGTTCATGAAGACCACGGAGCGCTCCAGCGCACCGGTGCGCTCGAAGTCCTCCATGAACTCGTTGGCTTCCTCCGCCGTGATACCCATCGCGCCGAAGACGACGGCGAACTCACTGCCCTCGCCGCCCTCTTCTTCCTCCTCCGGCACGGACGCCTGTCGCGCAATCTGGAGCGCGAGGTCGCTGTGCGGCAGCCCGGACCCGGAGAAGATGGGGAGTTTCTGCCCGCGGACCAGCGTGTTCATGCCGTCGATGGCGGACACGCCGGTCTGGATGAACTCCTCGGGGTACTCGCGAGCGTGCGGGTTGATTGCTTCGCCGACGATGTCGAGTCGCTCGTCGGGGACGATGTCGGGACCGCCGTCGATGGGGTTGCCGGACCCGTCCAGCACGCGCCCGAGGAGGTCCTCGGTCACGGGCATCTTCAGGGTCTCGCCGAGGAACCGCACCGAGGCGTCCTGCCCGATGCCCTCGGTGCCCTCGAAGACCTGGATGGCGACGAAGCCCTGACTGGACTCCAGCACCTGTCCGCGCTTGACTTCGCCGTCCGGCGTCTCGATCTCGACGATCTCGTCGTACCCGATTGGCTCGTCGGTCTCGACGTACACCAGCGGGCCGCTGACTTCGGTGATCGTCTGGTACTCTTTCATTGTCAGTAGAGCTCCCGGAGCTGTTCGCTAATCTGCTGTTCGATCTCCTCGACCTCCGCCTCGTACTCGTCGTCGGGCGTCGTGCCGAGGCGGTTCAGGCGGGGCGCGGCGTCGATGGCCGTAATCTCGTCGACCGGGACGCCGGCCTCCAGCGCCTCGAAGGCCTCGTCGTGGAACGACTTGATACCCGAGAGGATGGCGTACGTCTTCTCCGGCGGGCAGTAGCGGTCCACGTCGTGGAGCGCGTTCTGCTGGAGCCACGCCTCGCGGATGTAGCGTGCGACCTCGAGGGTGAGCTGCTGGTCTTCCGGCAGCGCGTCCTTGCCGACGAGCTGCACGATCTCCTCCAGTTCGGACTCCTCGTCGAGGATGTCGACGGCCCACTGGCGCTGCTCCGACCAGTCGCTGACGACGTTCTCCTCGAAGTGCGGGTCGAGCTGGTCCTTGTACAGGCTGTAGGACTCGTCCCAGTTGATCGCCGGGAAGTGCCGGCGCTCTGCCAGGTCGGAGTCCAGCGCCCAGAACGTCTTCACGATACGCAGCGTGTTCTGGGTGACGGGCTCGGAGAAGTCACCGCCCGGCGGGCTGACCGCGCCGATGACGGAGATGGAGCCCTCGGTGCCGTTCTGGTTCTCGAAGTAGCCGGCGCGCTCGTAGAACTGCGAGAGCCGCGCGGCCAGGTAGGCCGGGTAGCCCTCCTCGCCGGGCATCTCTTCGAGCCGGGAGGAGATCTCGCGCATCGCCTCGGCCCACCGCGAGGTGGAGTCGGCCATCAGGGCCACGTCGTACCCCATGTCGCGGTAGTACTCGCCGATGGTGATACCCGTGTAGATGCAGGACTCGCGGGCCGCGACCGGCATGTTGGACGTGTTCGCAATGAGACACGTCCGAGCCATCAGCGGGTTCCCGGTCTGCGGGTCGGGCAGCTCCGGGAAGTCCTCGATGACCTCGGTCATCTCGTTGCCGCGCTCACCGCAGCCGATGTAGACGACGATGTCCGCGTCCGCGAACTTTGCCAGGGACTGCTGGGTGACCGTCTTCCCGGAGCCGAACGGCCCCGGAATCGCGGCCGTCCCGCCCTTCGCGAGCGGGAACAGGCCGTCGAGGATGCGCTGGCCGGACACCAGCGGCTCCGTCGGCGTCTGCTTCTCGACGGTCGGCCGCTGGCGGCGCACCGGCCACTCCTGGTGCATCGCGATCTCCTCGCCGGTGTCCAGCTCGACGACCGTCTCCTCGACGGTGAACGACCCGGACTCGACGCTCACGACCTCGCCGCCCTCGCTTCGGGGCGGGACGAGGACCTTGTGCTCGATGCTGACGGTCTCGTCGACGCTGCCGACGACGTCGCCGGCCTCGACCTCGTCGCCCTCCTCGACGGCGGGCTCGAAGTCCCACTCCTTCTCCAGGTCGATGCCGGGCGCGTCGACGCCGCGGTCGAGGAACGCCCCCATCTCGTCTTCGAGGACGTCCAGCGGGCGCTGGACGCCGTCGTAGATGGAGTCCAGCATGCCCGGACCCAGGTCCACGGTGAGCGGCTCGCCCGTGTTCTCGACGGGCTCGCCCGGCCCGATGCCGGACGTCTCCTCGTACACCTGGATGGTGGTTACGTCGCCCTCTATCTCGATGACCTCGCCCATCAGACCCTCGTCGCCCACGTAGACGACGTCGTTCATCTGGGCGTCGAGGTCCGTGGCGGTCACGACCGGACCGCTCACGCTCTCGATCTCGCCGGTGTCGGTGATTGTCTCTGCTTGACTCATTCGAAGTTACTCACCTTCCTCCTCGTCGCCCATCAGGTCGATCCCGATGGCGCGCTTGATCTGGTCTCGAAGTCCGCTGCCGCCGGCGGCTCCGCCGCCGATGGTCACGAACGTCGGTTCCACGCTGGTCTCGACGGACTGCCGGACGGTCCGCGAGAGGTGGTCGAGGTCGTCGTCGTGCATCACGGCGATGCCGACGTCGTCGTCCTCGAGAACCGCCTCCACGGCACCGTCCAGCTGTTCGTCTTTCTCGTCCTGCGGGACGTTCTCGAACTTCCGAACGCCCGCCAGTCGGAACCCGGTGGTGAACTCCGGGCTGCCGACCACGGCGATCTCCTGGCTCATAGGATGACCAGCTCCTCCTGAATCTCGTCCTCGCTCAGGCCGGCCTCCCGACCGCGAGCGATGGCGCGAATGTTGTCTACTTCCCGTTCCTTCGCGAGCACGTACGCCAGTACCGGACAGACCGACAGCGGGTAGACGTACGAGAGGTGGTCCGAGTACTCCAAGAGCGCGCGGTCGAGCGCGTGCTCGAACCCGATGAGGCTGTCTGCCTCCTCGAGGTCGGTGAGCGCGGCCGAGAGCTCGTCGCCGTACCGGCTGTCCCGGACGCGGTCGACGAGGTCGGACTTCCGCTCGACGAGCGCGCCGAGTTCGGACGCGTCGAACAGCGTCCCGCCCTCGATGAAGTACTCCTCGGGGTCGACGGACGCCCCCGAGCGCGCCAGCCGCAGCGCGTTCCGAACGTTCCGGAAGTCGATCTCGGCGGTCAGGAACTCCGCGTACAGCGCCTGCGGACTGTCCTGATTCGTGACCCGCTTGGGCACGAGGTTCTCGTAGTACGCGCGGTCGACGGCGTTCTCCAGCGGGACGAGCGTCCCGGTCTCCTCGTAGTCCGCGAACGCGGACTCGAGGTACGGCTCGAACAGCGTCCCGTCGAGGGTCTCGACGACCGTCTCGATGGAGTCGGCGGCGACCAGACGGTCGAGGAGGTCGTCGCTGAACTCGCCGGCGTCGACGAAGTCAGTACGGATCTCCTCGGGGCTCGAATCGGAGTACAGCCCGCGGAACACCGTCTTCACGTTCCACGCGTCGAACTTCCGGAGGTACTTCACGACCTGCTCGTACAGCCGGCCGTCGCTCCAGCGGAGCAGCGAGTCGAACTCGAGCGCCAGCGTGTCGTTGAGCGCGTACTCCACGAGGTCGACGCCGCTGTACCGGGAACCGAGGCGGTTCACGGACTCCTCGTACGCGGTGTCCTCCATGAACCGCGCAATTTCGCCGGTGCCCATGCGCAGGAGCTTCCGGTACTCGTCGTCGCCGAACAGGCTGGCTCGGCGGTGGCGGACCCGGGCGACCACGTACTCGTAGTTGGCCGGTCCGGACGCGCTCATTGCTCCTCGTCGAACAGGCGGGCGCTGATTGCTTTCAGGTTGTTCTCCCAGACGTCCTCGAGGACCGAGTCGAACGTGTTGTTCACCCGGACCCGGGACGCGTCACTCTCTACGACCACGCCGCCGAGACAGTCGTACTCGCCGGCGTACTCGTAGCCGTCGTAGTCGTCGAGGATGTCGGAGAGGAGAGCCTCGTCGTCCGCGCGACCGAACACGCGGACGTCCTCGTCGCCGAACTCCGTGCTGGCGGCGTCGAGCAGCTCGCGGGTGAGCTCCTCGCGCTCGTCGCCGTCGATGGCCGCGATGCGGTCTTCGACGGTCGACCGGACCGACTGGAGCGCGTCTCGGCGCGCTTCGAGGCGCATCTGCTTGGCCTCGAGTTTCGCGCTGGAGAGCTTCTGCTCGCGCTCCTGCTCGATCTCGGCCTCGACGTCAGCCTCGGCTTCGGCGACGATCTCGTCGGCGTCGGCTTCCGCCTCTGCCACGATGTCGTCGGCGCGCTCTTCGGCGTCTGCACGAATCTCCTTCGCGCGCTCGCGGGCCTCGTCTCGGATATCCTCAACTACTGTTTCCAGACTCATAAGTGGAGACTGCGGGGGTGGTTAGAACGGGGTCGGGACGACGAAGACGACGACCAGCGCGAGGATGACGAGCGTCTCCGGGAGGACCGTCAGGATGAGGCCCGTACCGAAGAGGTCCTGGTCCTCGGCGATTGCGCCGACTGCGGCGGAACCGATACCTCGCTCCGCGTACCCGGCGGCGAGCGCGGCGAGGCCCACTGCGAGAGCGGCCGCGGACTTCGGCGTGATTGCGGGCATGTTACCTCCGGTCTGGGTCAGGATCGTCGACAAAGTTTCGAACATTTTTAATTTTACTTAGTCCTCAGTGGTGTAGTTGCGTGTGTAACCGAACGGGTTGTACTTCTCGCCACCGCCTTCATAAAACTTGTTAAAGAACTCCACGTATTCGAGGCGTAGCGTCTGTAAGCCGGCCGATGTGACCCCGAGCGCCAGCACCAGAAGGTGCCCGAGGACCAGCACGACGACACCGGCGAGGACGCCGCCCCAGCCCATGTGAATCAGGCCGGGGAACAGCGGCTCGTGTCCGTGTGCGCCACTGAATACCATGAAGTGCGTCTCGTGTTCGATTGTGGTGGTGAACAGCCCGAACATGTAGTCGATAGTCTCGGGGTTCTCCAGGTGCGTCTCGTACGCACCGAACACGAGGAGGTTCACGACGTACGCCATCCCCGCCTTCGCGAGCAGGACCGCGGCGATACGCGTGTAGGAGACGGTGTTGACGAGCGCGTAGGTCGGGCTCTCGAGGAACCCGGCTGCGCCCTCGCCGATGGTGACCAGCACCAGTCCAGCGAGCGCCGCGACCAGAGCGACCTTGCCGACAATCGGCGGCAGCCCGCCGGCGATGCCGGGCACGAGGTCGACGACGCGGTACAGCAGTTCGGGGCGCGGGCCGCCACCGGACTGCATGTGCGTGCTGAACAGCCAGGTACCGACACCCAGCATCAGCAGCATCTGGCCGCCGCTCTCGGTGATGGCGGTCTTCACGCCGTGCGAGCGGGACTCGTTGACGAGCCCGAACACGTACCCGATGGCGAGGTGCACGATACCGAACACGAGACTCGCCGCGAGCCAGAGTTCGGCGAACGCGCCGACGTGCAGCCCCTTCTTCAGGGGCGCGTCGGCCAGTCCGAGCGCACCGTGCCAGAGGTACTCCGTGACCAGATGGAGTCCGAATATCTCGCCGTACAGCACGCCGAACAGCGCCGTGAAGCCGCCGGCCCACATCGCGACGCCGCCGAGCTTCGTGATCATCTCGCTGTCGAAGCTGCGGTACAGCCAGAAGCCGATTGCCGTGTACAGGATACCGTACCCGAGGTCCCCGATCATGAACCCGTAGAACGCCGGGAACGTCAGGAACAGGATGACCGTCGGGTCGAGCTCCGTGTACTTCGGCCGGTTGATGACCTCGGTGAGCGACTCGAACGGCGTCACCGGGCCGGGGTTGTCCTGAACGACGGGCGGACTGTCGCTCTCGTCGAACTCGGCGCTCGTGCCGCCGTCGGTGGCGGCCTCGGCGTCGTGGTCCTCGGCCGGCGCGTGCTGGCCGTGGCCCGCGGGCTCGTAGTCCGCTCGCTCCAGTTCCTCGACCGCGGCGTGCTCGCCGACGGCCGCCCGCACCGACTCGTCGAACGCGTCGTACTCGTCGGACGGAATCCAGCCCTCGGCGACGAACGCGCGCTCGGTGCTGGCGAACTGCAGCGGCACCTCGGCCTTCTGGACGTCGATGGCGAGTTTCTCCTCGGCAGCGAGCAGGAAGCCCGCGTGCTCCTGACGGAACTCCGCGAGCTCGGCTTCGACGCGGTCGAGTTTCGTCTCGATGGTGTTCCGTTCGTCTCGGAGCTTCGCGACGTACTCGCCCGGACTCGCCTCGGCGTCCTCGGGCACTTCGATGCGCGTGAAGTCGACGCCGACGAGCGCGTCGTCGAGCGCCGTGTCGTCGTCGCCATCGGGGTAGACGAAGGCGGCGAGCGTGTCGTCGCCCGCGAAGACCTCGAACGCGTCGACGCGTTCGGACTCCGCGAGAGCGGCGCGAACGCTGTCTCCGTTACCCGTTCCGACGGCGACCTGAAGGGTCTCGTAGCCCTGCAGCAGGTCGAGGTCGACGCCGAGGTCCGCGAACGGCTCGACCTCGTCGATGCGCTCCTCGACGTCGCGGAGCTCGTCTTCGAGGTCGCCCCGCCGGTCGTCGAGTTCGTTCGCCTCGACGCGAATCTCCTCGAGTTCCTCCTCGAGTGCCTCGTCGGTGACGATGCGGGTCGGGCCCGCGTCGTCTCCGGAGACTTCGAGGATGGATTTCAGGGAGCGGACGGTGACGAGTTTCTCCGCGGCCTCGTCGGCACCCTCGAGGGGGTCGCCGTTGTCGAACCCCTCGATGCCGCCGTCGTAGTCCGAGAGGTGGACGAGGTCGAGGTCGTGGATGGCCTCGATGACATCGCCCAGCACGCGCTGGGAGCCCGCCACCGAGACCTTGCTCATCTGCTCAGGTCTGAGCATGTACCGCCTCCGTGAACCGTTCGAGCGCGAACTCGACCGCCTCGTCCTCGCTGGCTTCGGCTTCGGCGACGAGTTCCTCGCGTTCCGCCTCGCCGTCCTCGAGGAGGTCGCTGCGCTCGGCCTCGATGTCTTCTCGAGCCGTCTCGAGTCGTTCGTCTCTCAGTTCGCGGGCCTCCTGCTCCGCCTCGCTGCGGATTTCATCGGCCCGCGACCGGGCTTCGGAGAGCCGCTGCTCGCGGTCCTCCTCCGCCTCGGCCACGATGTCGTCGGCGTCAGACTCTGCCGATTTGATGTCGTCGAGAACCTCTGGCCTTGGCATACGCTCTAACCAGCCGGGAGTTAGCCTACGGGCTATATGGTAGTTGCGAAGTTCCGGGGCCATCGGAAGCTATTATGCGTGTTCAGGCCAACATTCGGCCGATGGGAGTCCTCGAAGACAAGTCGCGGGCCCGGACGTTCTACAAGTACCTCTCGAAGGTGTACGACCGCGTCAACACGTTCATCTGGACCGAGGAGATGCGCGCCGAGGCGCTGTCGATGCTGGACATCGACGCCGACGACCGCGTGCTGGACGTGGGCTGCGGCACGGGCTTCGGGACCGAGGGGCTACTCCAGCACACCGAGCACGTCTACGGGCTCGACCAGAGCCCTCACCAGCTGGAGAAAGCGTGGGCGAAACTCGGCAAACGCGACCCCGTCGCTTTCCACTTCGGAGACGCCGAGCGGCTGCCGTTCAAGGACGACAGCTTCGACCTCGTGTGGTCGTCGGGGTCCATCGAGTACTGGCCGCATCCCGTCGAGGGCCTGCGGGAGATTCGGCGCGTGGCGAAGCCGGGCAGCCAGGTCCTCGTGGTCGGCCCGGACTATCCGACATCGACCGTCTTCCAGAAGCTCGCCGACGCGATCATGCTGTTCTACGACGAGGCGGAGGCCGACCGGATGTTCCGCGAGGCCGGCTTCGAGGACATCGAGCACCGCGTGCTCCGGAAGAACGAGAGCAGTCCGCCTGCAATCGTCTCGGTCGCGCGAGCGCCGGAGCGCGACGAGGGCTGACCGCTACTCGCCGGTGCTCTGTTCGGCTTCGACGGTCGTTTCGGCCGCGCCGAGCAGCTGACCGCGCACTCTGAGTTCGACGCGAACCGTCTCTCCGGCGGCCGGAACTGGGTCGTTCGTGCCCGCGATTCGGACGGTCACGGTCTCGCCGACCCGCCAGTCCGCGCTGCTCGCGGCGTTGAACGCGCCGGTCGGACCGCTAACGAACCCCGACGCGGAGAAGAACGGCACCGGCGGCTGGCGGGCGAGTGGCTCCCCGTCGACCGCGATTCGGACGTCGAGCGAGTCGGGGTCGACCGGTGGCCCCGACAGCAGCGTCAGCGCGACCGTGCCGTCGCTGGACGCGGTTGCTGTGACACCGCGGCGCTCCGGCGGCTCACCGGGCAGCGACGGGACGAACGCGAAGACGCCGGCAGCGGCGACGACGGTGACGGCGACCAGCAGAACGGCCGCGACCGGAGCGTAGGCGCGAGCCACGGGCCGCTGTGGTTCCGGCTTCGGTCAAGAACTCTCGGACCGTGGCGGGCAGTCGCAGGCGGCCGCGGCGAGGTTACGTCTCGCCGACGGTCACGTTCCCGGTCGTCTGCTCGGTGGGCGGCTGCGGGTTCGCGACGACGGTGGCGTTCAGCGTCTCCCCGTCGACCTCGACGGACACCTCGTACTCGCCGCCGGGGCTGATGGCCCACAGCTCGCCGTCCTCGCCGGTCGCACCGACCTCGGACCCGGCGAGGGTGACGGGCGCCGCGATGCCGCCGCCGGTTGCGTTCTCCACGCGGACGTTCACCGGGCCGCCAGTGTACGTCCGGGAGACCAGCAGCGTGGCGTTGTTCCCGCTCGTCGAGGACTCGTAGGACACGGGCATCCGGTCGAGGCGCTTCCGTTGACGCTCGACGTAGACGCGGTCTGTCGAGACATCGCTGTAGACCTCCAGTTCACCGTGGCTGTGGCCCGTGGAGAACAGGACCGCGTAGTTCCCCATCGTCGTGTACGACGCCCCCTGAGAGTTGTTCGCCACCCAGGGGTAGGTCTCCTGGATGAAGGCGATCGGGTCGCCGTAGGCCGCCAGTTCCTCGTCGAGGTTGTCGGGGCGGTACGTCTCCCGGACGTACGTGGTGCCGTTCAGTGTCGACAGCATCACGCCGTCGCCGACGGTCACGTGGATTCTTGCGCGCTCGCGGTCGCCCTGCACGGCTGCGGTGGCGCGCTCCCGGACCGGACCGAGCACGGACTGCAGGCGGGCGCGCGTTCGACTGATGGGACTCTTCTGGTCGGCTAGCGTGTACAGCGCGCGCTGGCTGGACTTGTCGCCGAGGTACCGCTCCAGGCTGCTCGCGGCTGCGTGGACCGCGCCGACCGTGGTGAGGTACTCGCTCCCGGTGATGTCGCCGGCCGCGTACGCGTTCCGGGCCTCCCGCTCGCGCTCGATGAGGGCGGTCGTCCGGTTCGTGGCCCACTCGACCTCCCGCTGGATGAGGGCGCTGCGCTTCGCTCCGGAGTCGACGCCCTCGAGTTGGCTCTCGAGGCGTTCCAGCCGGTAGGTGGTCGTCAGTCCCTGGTGACCGGCGTCGACCGACTGCGTGACGGTCAGGTTGGGGCTGTCGAAGCCGGCGGCGTCGGCGCGCGTGAGGAGGAGGACACGGCTCGTGTTCTCGGAGACGCCAACGGTCGGGTCGTCGCCGGGCTGGGCCGGTGCGGAGAGCGCGCCCGTCGCGGCGAGCCCGGTCGCCGCGGTGGCGACGACGAGCACGAGGGCGGCGAGGGCAGGGCGGACGCGGGACATGGGCGACCGTTCGGGAGGGGTGGTCAAAAACGATGTGGAGCGTTCTCTCGCCGTGTTCGAGCCAGGCGTGTCGCTCGGATGGAAAGTACTTTGCCCGAGCGTCGTTCAGTCACGGTGTATGCGGCAGGCCGCCCTCCTCGTCGCCCTCGCGTGTCTGGTCGTCGCGCCGCTCGCCGGTGCCGGCGCTGTCGGTCAGGCGGTCGCGCCCAGCGCGGGGGCTCCCGCGACGCCCGCTACCGTTGCGGACAGTCCGGAGCCACAGCTCCAGGACCGCGCGCTCGAAGAGGAGGGCGTCCACTTCGCCGTCCAGCTCGAGGAGGACGGTGACGCCAGGTGGAACGTCTCTGCGACGTACCACTTGGAGACCGAGAACGACACCGCTGCCTTCGACCGCCTCGCGGCGGCGTTCAAGGCCGGTGAGACGGACGGCGACTTCTCGGTGGACGTGTTCCGGGCGGCAGCGCCGGAAGTGAGCGACCGTGTCGACCGGTCGATGGAAGTGACTGACGCGCGGCGGACGGCCACGACGGTAGACCACGGAAACAACTCTACTGGCGTACTCTCCCTGCAGTTCACGTGGACGGACTTCGCGGCGGTGAACAACGAGACGCTGGCCGTGGACGGCTTCTCCGGCGGGTGGTTCGGGGACCTCCGAGACGGCCAGACATTGAGCATCCGGCAGCCCGACGGCTACGGCACGGAGAACGTCAGCCCGGAGACGAACGTCGTCGGCGGTGCCTACCAGTGGGAGGGACCGAAGACGTTCGAGCGCGGGCAGCCGTCACTCGTGTTCACCACTGGGCCGACCATCGGTGGCGACGACTTCCCTGTGGTCGCCGTGGGAGGCCTCTTGGCTGTCGTCGGCGTGGTCGTAGTCTGGAGGTACCTTCGGCGCGACGGCGAACCGGCCAGTGACGGCGAGCCCGATAGCAAGGTCCCGAACCCGGAGCGCGAAACAGAGCGCGAGCCGAAGCCGTCGACGGACCCCGTCGACGAGTCGGCCGCCAGTACAAGCGGTGGCTCGGCTGCCGGAGCGGACGCAGATGGCTCGGACACTGAGTCGGCGGCCGGCGGCGTCGACCCGGAGCTGTTGAGCGACGAGGAGCGCGTCGAGCGCCTGCTGGCGGAGAACGGCGGCCGGATGAAGCAGTCGAAGATCGTCGAGGAGACCCGATGGTCGACGGCGAAGGTCTCCCAGTTGCTGTCCTCGATGGACGAGGCCGACCGGGTCGAGAAGCTCCGCATCGGCCGCGAGAATCTCATCTCGCTGCCGGGAGAGGGCTTCGAGGACGAATAAAACTCCGGGCGGTCCGCCATCTGTTCCGAAAACGTTTACCCCCGGGAAGCGCGATTTTCGGGGTGATGAAGGTTCTCGTCACCGTCAAAGAGGTGGCCGCAGTGGAGGACGACTTCGAGATCTCGGGGACCGAGATCGAGAGCACGTACCTCGACTACGACCTCAACGAGTGGGACGACTACGCCGTCGAGGAGGGCGTCCAGCTGGCGGAGGCCGGCGACGACGTGGAGGTCGTCGCGGTCACCATCGGCCCGGAGCGCTCCGAGGAGACCATCCGGATGGCGCTCGCGAAGGGTGCCGACCGCGCGGTCCGAGTCTGGGACGACGCCATCGAGGATGTCGAACTCCTGGATGTGGAGACGAAGGCCCAGCTGCTGGCGGCCGTCGTCGAGGAGGAGGACCCCGATATCGTACTCTCCGGGGTGCAGGCAAACGACGACAGCTTCGGTGCGACCGGCGTGGCGCTCGCCGAGGAGCTCGACTTCCAGTGGGCGGCGGTCGTGAACGCGCTGGACACCGAGAAGGTCCTCGACGAGGGCGTCGCGTCCGTGCGCCGCGAACTCGAGGGCGGTGTCGAGGAGCTCACCGACGTGGAGCTCCCGGCCGTGCTCACTATCCAGACGGGCATCAACGAGCCCCGGTACGCGAGCCTGCGGGGCATCCGGCAGGCGCAGTCGAAGGAGATTGCGCCGAAGAGCCTCGACGACCTCGGGCTGGACGCGGGCGTCGTCGAGTCCAGTCTCGACGTGACGGCGATGTACGAGCCGGAGACCGAGAGCGACGCCGAGTACATCGAGGGCGACGCCGGCGAGCAGGCCGGGCAGCTCGCTGACGTGCTCCGCGACAAGGGGGTGGTCGGCGAATGACCGTACTCGCCGTCGCCGACCACCGCCGCGGTGACCTCCGCGACGTGAGCTTCGAGCTGCTGACCGCGGGCCGCGAACTCGCGGACGCCGCCGGCACCGACCTGCACGCGGCCGTTGTCTCCGGGGACACGGAGTCGTTCGCCGAGGACCTGAACCGCGAGGGCGTCGACCACGTGCACGCCGTCGAGCACGGTGAGGAGTTCAACCACGACGTCTACGCGCAGGCCGTCGAGGCGCTCGCAGACGACCTCGACGCCGAGTTCGTCCTCGTGCCGAACAGCGTGAACGGCCTGGATTACGCGCCGGCCGTCGCCACCCGGACCGGCCGGACGTACGTCTCGGACGCCATCGACCTGGCGTACGACGGCGCGCTGGAAGTCACGCGCGAGATGTACGGCTCGAAGGTCGAGACGACCGTCGAGGTCACTGACGGGCCGTTCGTCGTCTCCATTCGAGGGGCCGAGTGGCCGGCCGCCGAGGGCGTCGGCGACGCCGAGGTCTCGACGTTCGACGTCGACGTCGACGAAGACGCCGTCGGCTCCACCGTGAAGGGCTTCGAGGAGGTCGGCGGCGGCGACGTCGACATCGCCGACGCGAACTTCCTCGTCTCCATCGGCCGCGGCATCGAGGAGGAGGAGAACCTCGAACTGGTCGAGGCGCTCGCCGAGACGACTGGCGCGACCCTCTCGTCCTCGCGTCCCATCGTGGACAACGGCTGGCTCCCGAAGAACCGGCAGGTCGGTCAGTCCGGCAAGCAGGTGACGCCGGACGTCTACCTCGCCATCGGCATCTCTGGCGCGGTCCAGCACGTCGCCGGGATGAAGGGTGCCGACACCATCATCGCCATCAACACGGACCCGAACGCGCCCATCTACGACATCGCCGACTACGGCATCGTCGGCGACCTCTTCGACGTCGTGCCCGCGCTCATCGAGGAGTTCGGCGGCGAACCGCCGAGCGTCTGAGGAAGATTGCATCCGCGGCCGCAGGCCGCGGTTCACTCGCCCGAGCGGCGAGGTCCGGAGGACCTCGGAAGACGCGAACGGTGAAACCGTGAGCACTGCGAGGGCGAGGAGTTTTTAGCGTAGCTTTTTGCGCCGAGCGGTGCGCGGAGCGCACCCGAGGCCGAAAAAGGTACTCGCAGGAGTTCGGCGGCGAACCGCCGAGCATCTGAGGCGTACGGAACACCGTTCTCTCGTTTTTCCAGCCGAGCAGCGCCTGCTCAGGCGCGCGTCATCCGCGGGGAGACGACGAACGCGACGCGGCCGTCGCCGTCGGCGACGTCGAAGGCGGCCTCGATGGGTGCTTCGTCACCGAACCGGAGGTCGACGGGTCGGTCGCCGGGCGTGGCACTGGTGACCGACGCGAGGTACTGCAGCGAGAACAGTGACTCGACGGGCTCTGGGGCGTCGAGTGCTGCGCAGTCCGCCGCCGGGAACTCGATTTCGACCGAGTCGGTGTCGCCGTCGGCGCGGACGTGGAGGTGGTCGTCCTCGGCTCCGAGCGCGAGGTGGTCGGCGACCATGTCGGCGGCGTCGACGGCGCGGGCGAGGCTGGCACCGTCTAGTGTTGCCGACGACGCGTACTGGTCGGCCAGATCGACGCGGTCCGGCGGCGACCGGATGGCCTCGGGGTCGACGAGCGCGAGCGAGTAGGCGAGCTCGCCGACCTGCACGTGGAGGTGGCGGGTCTCGGCGTCGAACGCGAGTTCGACCGGCTGGCCCGCGTCGGCGATGCCGACGACGTCCCGAAGGCGCTCCAGTGGAACGCCGAGGCGTCGGTCCGTGTCGACGTCGAAGGCGTCGAAGGCGTCGGCGTCGAGGTCCAGGGAGACCATCGCGACGGTCGCGGGGTCCATCGCCTCGACGCTGACGCCGTCTTCGCCGACGGCGAGGACACACTCGTCGACGATGGCGCCGAGCGCGTCGAGCGCCGTCGTGAGGACGTCCGGGTCGGCGACCACCGAGACGGCGGGGTCGCGGGGTGGCTGTACACGTCGGGTCGTGTCGTCGGTGGTGGTCTGCTGGGTCATGGTGGGGTGGCGGCCGGCCGGGGCCGGGCTCGCTCGTGCCAACCGCCAGCCGGAACACACCGATAAGCGTTGCCCCGGTGAATCGGAAAAATAATCGGAATTGAGTTATCTATATATTTCTGTTTTTGTAATCGTAATCCAGAACTAGTTATGCCAGGGTCGGGAGAGCGCGGTCGGGGCGTGCTGTCGCCGGCGGACCGCGAGTACCTGCGTGGCGAGCGCGACCTGTCCAGCGTACAGGCCGAACGGAACGCCCGAGCGCGCATCAGGGAACGCGTCTACGACGCCCTGCTGGACTTCGAACTGCTGGTCGAACACCTCGAAGACCGGGACCGCGAACTGGTGTTCGGGAAGCGCGCGAGCGACGCCGACGGCACGGAGGCGTTCGACGCGTTCGTGTCGACGCTGGCGTTCCTCTACCGCGGCGTCGAGGAGACCGACCTGGATTTCGAGACAGTGCTCCGAGAGGGCGTGAACCTCGCGGAGGCGGGCAACGACCGAGCCGCCACAATCGACTACGACGTGACGTTCCACGCGCTCGACGCCGACCACCTCCGGGAAAAGGTCGATTCCGGGGAGTCGCTGTCGCTGCCCGAGATAGCCTACCTCTACGAGAGCGACGACGTGACACGCGACGAACTCGCGGACCTGCTCGGTGAGTCCCGGGCCGACGGTGTCGAGGACGGCCGCGTGCAGGCCGAGGTCACAGACTTCTAGGGCGCGTACATCCCCACCAGTTGGGTCGACGCGAGCACGTGGTCCCGCATGGCGTCACCGACATCGCGCTTCGAGGCGTCCGTGGGGATGTCGAGGCTGGTGTCGAGCGCGTACAGTTTGAAGCGGTACTTGTGTTCCCCGTCCGGCGGCGCGGGCCCGCCGTACCCGCGCTCGCCGAAGTCGTTGACCCCCTCTGTGGCCTGCTCGGGGGTCCAGTCCTCGGGTATCTCGGTCCGCGTCGCGGGCACGTTCCAGACGAGCCAGTGCAGCCACACCTCGCCGGCCGGTTCGACGGCGTCGGGGTCGTCGACGACGAGCACGAGCGTCTCCGCGCCGTCGGGCACACCGGAGACTGACAGCGGCGGATTGACGTCGGCGTCGTCCCGCCCGTACGTCCGGGGGATGGGCTGGCCGTCGTCGAACGCCGGGCTGGACAGCGCGAGGTCCCCGACCTGCTCGGCGTCGCCGACCACCGGGTTCTCCTCGGTCGCTTCGTCCGAGTTCTCGCCAGTGTTCGTGGTCGATTTCGGGGCGGTGTCGCCTCCGTCGCCACCACCGGTGTACCCGCCGAGGTCGCTGCAACCGGCGGCGAGAACGACGGCTGCGCTGCCGGCGACCGACAGCACGTAGCGGCGGGTCGAACGGTTCGCCATACGCGGTACTTCGTGCTCGTGGTCGATGAATGTGAGGGCAACCACCGGCGGAACCAGCGTGTCCCGTCAGGTACTTGACCGGGAAACCCCGAATCGGGTGTGATGGAGTACGTCGAGGCGCGCCGGGCCGCCATCGAGGACCGCATCGCCGAGGCGGTCGGCACCGTCGAGCCGACCGAACTCGGCGACCAGCTCGAACACGTGGTGCTCGCGGGCGGGAAGCGCGTCCGACCGACGCTCACCGTCCTCGTCTGCGAGGCCGCCGGGGGCGACGTCTGGGAGGGCGGCGACGACGCCGACGCGAGCCAGCAGCCGGTGCTGGCGGCGGACGGCGAGGACGCTCTGGACTACGCCGTCGGCATCGAGCTCGTCCACAACGCCTCGCTGGTCGTCGACGACATCATCGACCAGTCAGAGGTCCGCCGGGGCTCGGCGAGCGCGTGGGCGGAGTACGGCTACGGGCCGGGGCTGGTCGCCTCCGACGGCCTGCTCGGCGAGGCGTTCGCGCTGTTCTCCCGGGACCCCCGGGCGATGGAGTGTGTCACGGACTCGCTGGTGGAACTCGGCGAGGGCGAAGCCATCGAACTCGTCGACCGGCCGGAGAACGAGCGAGAGTACATGGAGCTCGCGCGACGGAAGACCGGCGCGCTGTTCCGCGCGGCCGCAGAGCTCGGCGCTATCGCCGCGGACGCCGACGGACGCACCGTCGAGACCCTCGGCGAGTACGCCGAACGCGTCGGAGTCGCCTTCCAGATTCGGGACGACGTGCTGGACGCGACCGCCGACAGCGAGGCGCTCGGGAAGCCGGCGGGCATCGACGAGGAGATGGACCGGCCGAGCATCGTGCGCGTCACCGACCGGTCACCCGAGGAACTGAACGGATTGGCGCGCGAAGAGTCGGACCGCGCGCTCGCTGCGCTCGCTGACCTCGACCTGCCGGCGGGCGAAGCCAAAGACTACCTGGAGTACCTCGCGGAGTTCGTCGTCGAGCGGGACGCCTGAGTCAGGCGGCGTCGGCGTCCGCGTCTGAGCCGCCACGCCACGACTCGACGACGGCGAACGCGAGCGTCGACAGCACGCTCACCAGCGTGCCGGCCGTCAGCACCGCGGCGAGTTCGGTGAGCGTGACGTAGTCGAGGAAGAACGCCGACAGCATGTGCAGGACTGCGGCGATGGAGAGCACGTAGAACGGCGCGTTCAGGTACCGCCACCGGAAGCGTTCGGCGAGGTACTCGTCCGTCACCTGGCCGAGGCTGGTGGTGAGGCCGGCGGCCGCGAACCACCGGACTGCGCCGTACGTGAGCGCCGCCACGACCGTCGACGGGCCGAGGTCGACGCCGGTCTGGGCGCGCACGGCCTCCAGTTGGCCGACGCCCTCGACGCCGCCGATGACGAGCAGCGCGGCCGCGACGACGTACGTGATGAGAGTCACGCGGCCCGTGTAGAGGCTCTCCCGCACCCGGCCGACGGCCTGGTCGACGACGCGCTCCAGGCCCAGTCCCCGGAAGAGCGCGTAGAGCCCGACCGCCGCGGAGGAGACGCCGAGGACGGCCCCGGGTAGTCCGAGCACGTCCGCGAGCACCGCCAGCGGGTAGATGAGCAGGAGGATGCCAAGCGGCACCAGAATCGTTCCCCGCGTCTCGGGGTCGTTCATCACCTGCTTGAGCGTGTAGTACATCGACTCCAGGTCCTGTGCCTGCCGGACGACGACGCGCTTGACCGCCTCGATTGGGACCCGCGAGCGGATGACGGGCACCACGGACTCGTCCTGTGCGCCGTCCGTCACGACCACCGCATTCACGGGGTCGTCCGTCGACAGCCCGGCGAGCACCTCGTCGACCTCCCGGCCGACCTTGCGGTTGGCGGCGACGTCGCCGCGTTCGACGCCCGTCACCGCCGCCACCTCTACGTCCTCCTCGGTGCTGTACTGGTCGTAGAGGTGGACGCCCTCGAAGAGGACGTTCACGTCGCTGTCTTCGGGGTCGGCTTCGGCCAGCGACACCGCAGCGTGTTCGACCTCGTTGCGGCCGACCACGGGCGTCGGCACGCCGGTTTTCCGCCCGAGGTCGTCGTCGAGGTCCACGCAGAGGACCAGCAGCATCTGTCGGCACGTAGGCGACAGTGGTATATTTGCTTTCGGGAGCCCGCACGTCGTCGGGGGGGAGGGGTCGGGGTAGCACCGGCTTACCGGCTCCTCGGGTCGCCGTAACGGTCATTAGGGGCTCGTCCACTACCGGGTAGTGTGACTCGTTCCCCGTCGTTCGCGGCGATGTTCCGCGCGTTCCCGCGGCGCACTCTCGTACTGTCGGTCGTCCCGGTTCTGGTCGCCGTCTTCCAGTCGGTGAACGTCGTCGTCAACGACCTCTCACTGGCGTACGGGTCGGCGTTCGTGCTCGTGATGCTCGCGGCCTCGGTCGTCGTGACGCGTCAGGAGCTCGCGACGTTCCGGCGGCAGACAGTGGAAGCCGATGCCTTCGACCGGACTGCGCGACCGCAGGCCGAGTAAGCCCGACTTTCGGAGCACTCCGCGCGGTCGCGACCCGCGAGCAGCGCGCTCGGCGGCCTGCCGACCCCTTTCGCACGCTTTTTGAGTCTGCGAGCAGTACCAGTTGTTCAACGAATGATCTCCAAGGGCTGCGAGCAGTGCGCGGAAGGGGGGAAGATGGTCCTCTTCGTCTACGGGTACTGCGACCAGCGTGACTGCTTCTACTGTCCGCTCGGCGAGAACCGGAAGAACGTCCACCAGGTGTACGCCAACGAGCGCCCCGTCGAGTCCGAGGACGACATCGTGAAGGAGGCGAAGCTGATGGACGCGCTCGGGACCTCCATCACGGGCGGCGAGCCCCAGGAGGTACTCGACCGGACGTGTCGGTACCTCCGCAGGCTGAAAGACGAGTTCGGCGAGGACCACCACACACATCTCTACACGGGCATCACGGGCGGCCGCGAGAACATGCGGCGGCTGAGCGAGGCCGGCCTCGACGAGATTCGCTTCCACCCGCCGTACGAGCTGTGGGGCGACATGCACGGCACCGAGTGGGAGGAAATTCTGTACATCGCACGCGAGGAAGGTCTCACCCCGGCGTTCGAGATTCCGGGCATCCGCGCCGAGCAGGAGTTCCTCGACTTCCTCGACGAGGGCGCGGCGGACTTCTGCAACGTCAACGAGTTCGAGATGAGCGACGGGAACTACGAGCGCATGCAGGAGGCCGGCTACGAACTGCAGGAGGACCACATGAGCGCCGTCGACGGCTCGAAGGAGGCCATCCTCGAAGAAATGGCCGACCACGAGAAGGTGTACTTCTGTACGAGCGTCTTCAAGGACGCCGCCCAGCACCGCTCGCGGCTGAAGCGGATGGCGCGGAACGTCCGCCGGGAGTTCGACGAAATCACGGACGACGGTACGCTCGTCTACGGGAAGACCACCGTCGAACCGGAGCGCTTCCGCGCGCTCGGCGTCCCCGAGGAGTTCTACACCGTGAAGTCAGAGCACGTCGAGGTGGCGTGGTGGCTCCTCGAGGAGATGGTCGAGGACGGCGACATCGGCGAGGGCGAGATCGTCGAACAGTACCCGACGTACGACGGCCAGGTCGTCGAACGCACGCCGCTGGCGTAGCGGTTTTTAGCGTCCTGCCGAGCACCGCGAGGCAGGGCTCGGGAGAGCGTAGCTCTCTCGGCGTAGATTTTGCGGCGCGAACGAAGTGAGCGCCCCGAAAAGGTACACGCGTCAGGTCGTCGAACGCACGCCGCTGGCGTGGCGCGTTCGTGTTCTACCGGTCGGCAGTGCCCTGCTGAGTGCTATCCACAGTCGGGCTCGCAGGAACGCGCCGTCGTCGCGTTCCCGCTGGCAGCGACGCTCGGCGTGAACCGCGTCGCTCCGGTGAGCGGCCGACACCGACGGTGATAGCCGGCTCGGCTGCTGGCAGGGAACCCGCGGGAGTGGGCGTGCCGCAAGGGTTTAGACGGGTGGCCAGCAACGTGACGTATGGCCGACTGCCCCCTCGCCGACGAGTGCCCCAGCTTCCAGGAACAGATAGAGGGAATGGGGTGCCAGCACTACGGCGACCGCGGTGGGATGGAGTGGTGCCAGCACTACAGCCAGCCCATCTCCGACCTGAAGACGGCTCCCGTGGTGCCCGGTCAGGAGGTAGTCATCGAGGTCGACGACATGCACGAGAGCGGTGCGGGCGTCGGCCGGCAGGAGGACTCCGGGTTCATCGTGATGGTCGACGGCGTGCTGCCGCCGGCTCGCGTGAAAGCCGAGATTTCGAAGGTGAAGCCGAACTACGCCCGCGCCGACCTCATCGAGAAACTCCCCGAGAAGGACGACGAGGAAGACGAGGAGGACGCCGAGGAGGCGGACGAGGAGGCGGAAAGCGACGAGGACGATGAGGACGACGAAGGCGGAATGGAGCGGCTCGGCAGCCGCGATAACTTCTGGGGCAACTAGGCGTCGAAGTCGTCGAGTGAGAGGTCCGTATTGAGAACGAGGCTACCGTCGAGTAGGGTAGCCACTGTATCTTCTTCGAAGTGGAGAGCGAGCTGCTCTCGCGAGAAGTCGGCGGAGACTCCTCTCGCCGAGAGCAGGTGATTTCCGGTTTCTGGATGGTGGAGCGTCATGTGTCCGCCAAGACTGTTCTCGCCAGAAGGGTACGCGTACGCCGTGCTCGGGAACGAATCAACACTCGCTGTTCCCCTGTCGACGTCGAACGAATTGACGAGTCCGAAACTGGAGGTCGAACGGCGGAGTGTGAGCATTGGGTCGCCGAGCACCGTGTACCGACTAGTGTCGGTTCCAGTTCGGTCCAGCGTATCGAGGACACCGTACAGTGGGACGCCGGTGTCTAGCAGCATCGTCGCCTGCTGTCCGATCCGGCCGGCGTTCTCGTCGTCGACGTCGTCGACCGTGACGATACCTCCGGCCGCGCCGGCCGTCAGCAGTGCGAACCCCTGCTCGTAGGACCGACACCCGTTCAGGAAGAACGCGCCCACGCCCGTCGTCGGCAGCGTCCGCACGTCCAGTTCCCCGTCCGGACACACCATCCCCCGCTCCGTGACGTGGCCCACGAAGTGCAGGAAGTCCGTCTCCGACAGCAGCGCCTCCTGTAACTCCGCCGTCGTCAGCGAGTGCGACACTCGAACGTTCGTCTCGGCCGTCGGGTGGTTCCCGTACGCGAGTTCGTCCGGTGCGTCGATGCGCTGGTCGTTGTAGACGACGTGGACGTCGAGAGGCGCGTCGCCAGACGGCCACTCGAATCCCCGCCGGAACGACCCCACAGTGGGGTTTGCAGCCTCCACCGCGAACCCCTCGCCGACCCACGCGTGCCCCGGCGTGTCGACGGGGTCGGGGACGACGACGTCCGCCGTCGCTTCCGTGGTCTGTCCGAGCGAGCGGGCGAGGGCGTCCGGGTCCGGCGCTCGTTGGGCTGGTTCGGGTGTCGGCGGTGGACTTCGAACGATGGCGAGTTCGTCGACGAGGTAGGGGAGCGACGTGGCGTACCGGGGTTCGGGCGCGACGTCTGCGGTGAGGTGCCAGCCCACCAGCCCAGTCGTCGCCGACCGTGGTACGTCCAGATAGGCCGCGGTGCGCTCGTCGAGCGGGCGGTCGAACAGCGCCTCGTGGTCCAGGTCCACGCGCTTCTCCAGCTGTTCGGCCTGCTCGTGGCGGAACGGGTAGACGCCGACTGTCCGGACGACGCCGTCGAGGACGAAGCAGTGCTCCAGGCACGCTGCCACCTCGCTGGCGAGGGCGTCCGGGTCGAACTCGCGGGTCGCGCCGGCCGCCCGCAGCCGCGGCTCGGCTCCGGGTTCGACGGTGGCACCGAGGTAGTACGCCAGCGGCGCCACCGTGAAAATCGGACCGTACTCCGGCGGCACCTCGATGGTGACGCCAGTCTCCGGTGGTGCTACTGCGTCGGGCACAGCCAGACTCGTCCCGAGTTCGATTGCCGGTGGATGGCCGCGGAGCGTCGGCCACGACCGGTCCGGCGACTGCGTCTTCAGCGCCGACCCGAACGTCGACACCGCCGCCATCACGTCCCGCGGGTCCTCCGTCGTCCGCACCGTCGCCGCGGGCCGCTCGTGGTGTGAACGCACGCCCACCACCAATCGCGCCGCGGGGTCGATATCCAGCACAGTGTGGTCGTCCTCGAATCGACCGCGGACAGCGGCGTCGTGCACTTTCACGTACGTCTTCGCGCCCGGCGGCGACGCGTCTATCTCGTACGTCCCCGAGTCGAGCCACTCGCTCGACCCACCGTCCTCCGTTCGGTGGACGACTTCTCCGTCTTCGAGGAAGACGGCCGGACGGTAGACGGGGAAATGGAGCTCGCCGGCGTCGATGGCGACGGCGGCGTCGACGGGGCTGGTGAACTCGTCGACGGACGCCTCCTCGGGAGCGAGTTCGCGGTCGGCGCGCAGCGTGAACTGCTCGCTCTCGGTCGTATCTCGAACGCGCAGACTGCGGCCGTCGACTGTTGCGAACTGTATCGTCACGATGTCTCCGTGGGCGACTCTCTCGGGAGTAGTCGCCGTCGAACGTATAAGCGTTGTTAGGTGTGTCCCGGCCAGGCTACGCGAAGTCGTCGGGCGAGAGCGTTTCTGGTCGCCGGAGTCGGCCGTCGACGAGCAGCGGGCCGGTTTCGGTGGCCAGCATGTCGGCGAGCGTGTCTCGGGACAGCGAGCACGTGGTCGGCTGGGCCGACAGGAAGTGTCGCTCGGGCGGTCCGTAGTTCATGCTGGCCATGGAACCGATACCGTTCTCGCCGTTCGGGTACCATGCTATCGTCCGAGGCACGCCGTTCGCGCCGGGTTGCTCGGCCGTCGTCGCGCTCCAGAGGCCTGCCGCACCCGACGTGCTCCGGCGAAGTGTGAGCGTCGGGTCGCCGAGGGCAGTGTACCGACTCGTGTCCGTCCCCGTCTGGCCGAGCGCGTCCAGCACGCCGTACAGCGGGAAGCCGGCGTCCAGCAGCATCGCCGCGTCCCGGCCGACTGTACCCGCCACTCCGTCTTCGACGTCGTCGACGGTGACGATACCGCCCGCCGCCCCGGCCGTCAGCAGCGCGAACCCCTGCTCGTAGGACCGACACCCGTTCAAGAAGAACGCGCCCACGCCGGTCATCGGGAGCGTGCGGACGTCCAGTTCCCCGTCCGGACACACCATCCCCCGTTCGGTGACGTGCCCCACGAAGTGCAGGAAGTCCGTCTCCGACAGCAGCGCCTCCTGTAACTCCGCCGTCGTCAGCGAGTGCGACACGCGAACGTCGGTGTCCCCGGTCTCGTGGACGTCGTACGCGAGTTCGTCCGGCGCTGCGAGGCGTTCGTCGTTGTAGACGACGTGGACGTCCAGCGGCCCCGCTCCGGACGGCCAGTCGAACCCCCGACGGAACGACCCCACGGTGGGGTTCGCCGCGTCGACCGCGAAGCCCTCTCCGGCCCAGACGTGGCCGGGTGTGTCAGTCGGTGCCGGGCGGACGACTCCGGACGCCGCTCTCGACGGCTGGTCGAGCGACCGCGCGAGCGCGTCGGGCACCGGCGACCGATCGACTCGCGTCGGCCCGGGCGGCGGGCTCCGCACCGCAGCGAGTTCCGACGCGAGATACGGCAGTGCCGGAGCGTACCGGGGTTCGGGGGCGACGTCTGCGGTGAGGTGCCAGTCCACCAGTCCCGTCGTCGCCGACCGCGGCACCTCCAGGTAGGCCGCGGTGCGCTCGTCCAGTGGGAGGTCGAACAGCGCTTCGTAGTCCAGGTCCACGCGGTCGTCGACGGCGTCTGTCTGCTCGGTCCAGAACGGGAACGCGCCGACCGTCCGGACGGCCCCGTCCAGCACGAGGCAGTGCTCCAGGCAGTCCCGGACGTCGGCCGCGAGGGCGTCCCGGTCGAAGTGTACCGTCCGTCCGGCGGCGTGCAGCGCCGACTCGTTCCCCGGTTCGACGGTGGCGCCGAGGTAGTACGCCAGCGGCGCCACCGTGAAAATCGCGCCGTAGTCCGGCGGCACCTCGACGGTGATTCCGGTCTCCGGCGGCTCGACGTGGCTCGGAACGTCCAGACTCGTCCCGAGTTCGACGGCTGGCGGGTGGCCGCGGAGGGACGGCCACGACCGGTCCGGCAACTCCGTCTTCAGCGCCGACCCGAACGTCGACACCGCCGCCATCACGTCCCGCGGGTCCTCCGTCGTCGTCACGGTGCCCGCGGGCTGCTCGTGGTGGGAGCGCACGCCGACGACGACGCGAGCCACCGGGTCGGCGTCCAGCACGGTGTGGTTGTCCTCGAACCGCGCCCGGACGGCCGCGCCACACACTTTCACGTACGTCTTCGCCCCCGGCGGCGACGCGTCTATCTCGTACGTTCCAGCGTCGAGCCATTCGCTCGACGCGGCGTCCTCCGTTCGGTGGGCCATCTCGCCGTCCCGGAAGAACACCGCGGGTCTGCGGAGCGGGTAGTGGAGTTCGGCCGTCTCGAACGCCACGGCGGCGTCGACCGGGTTCGTGAACTCGTCGACGGACGCCTCCTCGGGGTCGATTCGGCTGTCGAACCGGAGGTCGAAGCGCTCGCTCTCCGCGGTGTCTCGCACCCGAAGCGTGTGCCCCTCGTCCTCGACATCGAACTGAATCGTCACAGTGCCCTTGTCGGCCGGTCAGCCGATTGCTCCCCCCTCAGGACGCACCGCTGATAAGCGTTTCAGTACTCGGAGCGCGCTCGGCTGGCGCGGTTGCCGGCTGCGAAGCGACTTAACCCCTGGCCGGACCAGTCAGTCGCATGGACCTGGCACTCGACGGCGACGCGGCGCTCGTGACGGCATCGTCCAGCGGCCTCGGGAAGGCGAGTGCGGCGGCGCTCGCCCGCGAGGGTGCCGACGTCATGCTCTGCTCCCGCAGCGAGGACCGCCTCGACGCCGCGGCCGAGGACGTGCGGTCGGACGCGGCCGGCGACGTCCTGACCGTCCCGACGGACATCACCGACCCCGACGACGTGGAGGCAGTCGTGGACGCGACCGTCGACGAGTTCGGCCGCCTCGACCACGTCGTCACGTCGGCGGGCGGCGTGCCAAGCGGGCCGTTCCTCGACACGAGCGACCGAGACTGGTACGACGCCTACGACCTGCTCGTGATGAGCGTCGTGCGCACCCTCGACGCGGCCCACGAGCACCTCGTGGACGGCGGCGGCACCGTCACCTGCGTCACGTCGACGAGCGTCAGCGAGCCCCTCGAGGGGCTCGTGCTGTCGAACGCCGTCCGGCGGGGCGTCGTCGGCCTCGCGAAGACCGTCGCCCGCGAGTGGGCTCCCGAGGTCCGGGCGAACGTCGTCCAGCCCGGTGCCCACGAGACGCCGCGAATCGAGGAACTCGTCGACGCTTCGGTGGCGCGCGGCGAGTACGACAGCTACGAGGAGGGGCTGGCGGCGTGGAGCGACGACATCCCGCTGGGCCGCGTCGGCGACCCCGCGGAGTTCGGGGACGTCGTCGCGTTCCTCGCGAGCGACCGCGCGAGCTTCGTGAACGGTGTCAGCCTCCCCGTCGACGGCGGCCGCCTGCGCGGCTAGTGGGTGGCCTGTGACAGCCCCGAGGTCGGGCTCGGACTCGAGTTACGGGGGCGTGACACCGCTGGGCTGCGCTTATCTCCCTCGGTGGTGTACACACCGATATGGTCGAAGAGACGGCTGAGCGCCTCACCGAGTACCTGTACAGCCAGGTCGGTGACGGGCTCCGGACGGTAGTCATCGTCAGAGACGGCGACTACGCGATCCACTACCTCAGTGACGAACTGCGGCGGGAGTACACCAACGAGACCTACGACGAAGTCGTGGACACGTTCCGCCTCGAGAGTCCGTTTCTCTCGGAGGAACTCGCCGACTCGCCGGTCGGGGAGCGGCGCGCGCTCATCGACTACCACGAGAACGCGTGCGTGATACAGTTCCCGTACTCGGCGTCGGAGACGATTCTCATCAGCGTCTCGCGGGAGGCGGGTCGTGACCTCATCGAGTTCGTCGAGGCGTGCCGGGACATCGTCGGGGACAGGCGCGGAACGGCGACCTGACCTAAAACAGGCCGTCCTCGTCCAGTGCCGCGACGGCCTCGCGGACGCGCTGGGCGTCCTCCCGGGGGACGACGAGGACGCGGTCGTCGTAGGCGGCGACCACGAGGTCGTCGACGCCGACCACCGAGACGTGTTTGTCGTCACTGGCGATGACGTTCCCGCTCGCATCGACGACCGTGGCGTCGCCGAGGACAGCGTTCTCGCCGTCCAGTAGGCGGCCGAGCGCGTCCCACGCGCCGACATCGTCCCAGTCGAAGGCCGCCGGCACGACCCGGACGTCGGCGGCGCGTTCGAGGACTGCGTAGTCGACGCTCACGGGGTCGACGCGCTCGAAGGCAGCGGCGGGGTCGGCTCCGAATTCGAGTGCGTCCGCGAGCGGACCGAGCGGTCCGTCGCTGGCGGCGTCGAGGAACGCCGCGGGCGTCCACGCGAACATCCCGGCGTTCCAGAGACAGCTACGGTCGACGAGCCGCTGGGCCGTCTCGGCGTCCGGCTTCTCCCGGAAGACCGCCACCTCGCTGTGGTCGCCGCGGTCCGCGCCCGGCTCGATGTAGCCGTAGCCAGTCGCAGGGCGGTCCGGCTCGATTCCGAGCGTGACCAGCGCGTCGGTGCGTACGGCGACATCCACGGCCGTCTCGGCCGTGTCCCGGAAGCCGTCACCGACGACGTGGTCGCTCGGCAGGCAGAGCATCGCCGCGTCGCCCCCGAAGCGCTCCCGCACTTCGCTGGCGGCGTACGCGAGCGCCGGCCCCGTGTCTTTCCCCGCCGGCTCGACGAGGACGGTGGCCTCCGGCACTTCCTCGCGGACGCGGTCGGCGTACTCGCCGCGAGTGACAGCGAGGAGGTCGTCAGCGAACTCCGCGCGGTCGGCGGTGCGGCGGAGGAGGCTGCGGTCGTCGTCGCCGAGCGCGAGGAACTGCTTCGGGCGGTGGCTCCGGCTCGCCGGGTAGAGCCGGGTGCCGGTGCCGCCCGCGAGCAGGACGGCGACGGTGCGCGTCACGGCGCGCTCACCCGCGAAGAGTGCTGCATAGGCGCGCTTCGGCGCGGCGTCCCAAATGCCTGTCTCCGGCCGAGTACATATCACTTTCACCCCGGTGCCGAGAGTTTAAAGGTAGTCGGGAGCCAATCCCGATACGTCTCCCATCGAAACACACGCGGAGACGGACACACGACCATGAGCGACCTTTCAGACACTGCTCAGGAGGTTCACGACGACCTCTCGGAGCACGTCGACGCCACCGTCGACGACGTGGAAGCACGGCTGGAGAAACTGGTTACGGAGTACAAGGTCCCGGTAGACGAGGCCCGCCGCAGCGTCGAGAACCACTACCTCGACGAGGCCGGCCTCGACCGCGACGACCTCGCCGGCGGGGGCGGCAACGACACCGTCGAAGTCGAGGACGTCGACGAGGCCGAGCAGTGGGTGGACATCACGGCGAAAGTCGTGGAGCTCTGGGAGCCCCGCTCGGACTCCGTCGGGCAGGTCGGCCTGCTCGGCGACCCGACCGGCACCATCAAGTTCACCAAGTGGGCCAAATCCGACCTCGCGAACCTCGAAGAAGGGAAGACCTACCGCCTCGGGAACGTCGTCACCGACGAGTACCAGGGCCGGTACTCGGTGAAACTGAACAAGACGACGACCATCGAGGAGGTCGACGAGGAGTTCGAAGTCGGCGACAACGAAGACGAAGTCGAGGGCGCGCTCGTGGACGTCCAGTCCGGGAGCGGCCTCATCAAGCGCTGCCCGGAGGAGGACTGCACGCGCGTCCTCCAGAACGGCCGCTGCAACGAGCACGGCGAGGTCGAGGGCGAGTTCGACCTCCGCATCAAGGGCGTGCTCGACGACGGCACCGACGTCCACGAGGTCATCTTCGACGAGGAGGCCACGGAAGCCCTCACGGGCATCGGCCTGGAGGAGGCCAAGCAGATGGCCAAGGACGCCCTCGACACGACCGTCGTCGCCGACGAGATGAAGGCGAAGATTCTCGGGAAGTACTACCGGGTCACGGGGCCGACGTTCGGCCGCTACGTGCTCGCGAACGAGACGGAGCTGCTGGACGACCAGCCAGACCCTGAATCCGTGCTGATTCGAGCGAGGTCGATGTAGATGAGTGGAGCACCTACCCGCGAGGTCGCGCGACGCGTCTTCGCAGCCGAGTTCAACGATGCAACGTTCACCTTCAAGGAGTCCGACGACGAGCGCGCGCCGCTGTACGCGCTGCTCCCGACCGGCGAGCGCGCGAACCGCGTGTTCGTCTCGGGGACACTCACCGAGACCGAGGACATCGGCGAGGACTCGGAGTACTGGCGCGGCCGCGTCGTCGACCCGACGGGAACGTTCTTCGTCTACGCCGGCCAGTACCAGCCGGAAGCGGCGTCCACGCTCCGCGACGCCGAGACACCGACGTACGTCGCCGTGGTCGGGAAGCCGCGGACCTTCGAGACCGACGACGGGTCCGTGAACGTCTCCCTGCGGCCGGAGTCCATCACGATGGTCGACGAGGCCGTCCGCGACCGCTGGGTCGTGGAGGCGGCCGAGCGCACGCTCGACCGCGTCGAGGCGTTCGACGAGGAGGGCAACGAGTACGCCGAGCGCGCCCGCGCCGAGTACGGCGAAGACCTCTCGGCGTACCGGCAGGCGGTCCTCGACGCGCTCGAGGACTTCGACGCGGAGGCCGACGTTCCGGCCGACGCGTGACCGTCTGACAAACCCTTAAGCAGTTCCGGCCGACAGTCTCTGCCAAATGGGGAACAAGAACAAGACCATCTCGTTCCGCGTGAACGAGGACACGTTCGACGCGCTCCGCGACATCGCCGAGGAGCGCGACCTCTCGCTGTCCGCGGTGTTCCGGGACTACGTCGACTCGCTGGTCGCCCACGACGGCCAGGTCCGACTCGTCCCCGAGGACAACACCGCGGACGACGACGACGAGTTCCCGCCGAGCGTCGAGGTGTCGAAGAGCTTCGTGCGCGAACACGAACGCCTCGAACTGGAGGCCGAGCACCTGCGCGAGCAGCTCGACGAGCACAAGGCGTACATCGACCACCTGCGGAACCGGCTGGAGGGCGAGGACGACATCGAGGAGGTCGTCCACCTCGAAGAGCTCGACGACGACGACGAACCCTACCAGCTCGGATAGCGAGTCGTTCCCACGGCCGGGGTAGCCTTTTTGTGGCGGGTCGTGAACGACCAGCTGTGATAATCGAGTCACGCCAGGGGTCCGGTCGGGCCCGTGGACGCGTTCCGGCAGGCGCATAGCGGATTCTCGCAGCAGATGCGAGCGACGACGACCACCAGCGACCGCGACGCCGCGAACGGAGGTGGTCGGCGTGCGGCGTAGCGACCTGTTCCTGCCCGCGACCCGGGAGACGCCCGGTGCGGGGTCCGATGCGGCGAAGCTCCTGGTCCGCACGGGCCTGATTCGGAACTTCGGCAGCGGGCTGTGGGCGGTGACACCCGCCGGCCAGCGGGTCCGGGAGAAGCTCACCGAGCGCGTGGTCGCGGCGATGGACGCCATCGGCGGGCAGCGCGTCCGACTGCCCGGCCTCCAGTACGCCGACCGCTGGCGCGAGAGCGGGCGCTGGGGTGGCTTCGAGGACGAGATGTTCACGCTGGAGAACCGCGACGGGCAGGCGATGTGTCTCGCACCCAGCCACGAGGAGGGTGTCGTCCACCTGCTCGACGGCCGGGTGCGCAGCCACGCCGACCTCCCGCTGCTCGTCTATCAGGTCGAGTCGAAGTTCCGCGACGACCACGCGAGGAACGGGCTCGTGCGCACGAAAGAGTTCACGATGCAGGACGCGTACAGCGTCCACGTCGACGAACCTGGGCTCCGAGAGACCTACCGCGAGGTCCGGGCGGCCTACGAGCGCGTCCTCGACGACGTCGGTCTGGAGTACGCTATCGTCGAGGCCGACGCGGGCGTGATTGGCGGCGCGGCCTCCGAGGAGTTCGTCGCGCCCGTCTCAGACGCCGGCGGCGACAGCGACCGGCTCGTCTACTGCACGGCCGACGGCTGTCGGTTCGGCGTCACCGACGAACACGACGGCTCCGACGCGCACGCGACCGGAGACGCCTGCCCCGAGTGCGGTGGCGACCTCGCGGCGAGCGACGGCATCGAGGTCGCCCACGTGTTCAAACTCGGTACCCGGTACTCCGAAGCGATGGATTTCACCGTCGACACCGACGACGGCAGCGAGCGCCGCGTCGAGATGGGGAGCTACGGGCTGGGCGTCGACCGCCTGCTCCAGACGCTCGCCCAGCAGCACGGCGACAGCGACAGTCTCGCGTGGCCCGTCACAGACTGGGGGAGCGCCGCGCCCTACCGCGCCGCCGTGATTCCCGTTGGCGAGGGCGAGGTACTGAATGTCGCCGAGCGCATCCACGACGACTGCGGCCGCGACGACGTGTTGCTGTACGACGACCTGAGCGTCGGGGAGCGCTTCGCCGAGAGCGACCTGCTCGGTATCCCCGCCACGGTCGTGGTCGGGAACACGTATCGCGAGGACGGTGTCGTCGACGTGGAGACCGAAACGGGAACGGAGGAGCTGGCCGTCGAGGCGGTCGCCGAGTGCGTCGAGCGTTTCGCCGCCGGTGAGGAGGAGGAGGAGGAGAGCGGATGCGGGAGCGGCGCTATCGGCTGAGTTCGCGTTTCTTCCGGCTGGCGCGGTCGGCCTCCTCTGGACGGCCGTCCACGTCGGCGAGCTCCTCGACGGCCTCCAGCGTGCGGATGGCGTCGTCGAGGAACGAGTAGAGGTCGCCGGGGTACGCGTACACCATGTAGTCGTCGGTCATCACGTCCACCATCGACTCGGGGTCGAGGCCCTGCGCGCGGAGGTCCAGCAGGTACTCGACGAACTTCTCCTCGGGGTGCCCGCAGTAGGGGTTCGAGTCGCAGTCGCAGTCTAGGAAGTCCTCGGCGAACTCCAGAACTGAGTCCCGGGTCGCGTCGTTCAACTCGGAGAGGTCCCCGGTGAACAGGATGTCGAGGGTCGCGCCGCTGAACGCCGACTTCGGGAACCGGGTGTCGAGCTGGGACGCGATCTGCCGGTGGTTCTTCACGTAGATTTTGTCCGTGACGGCCACAGTCACCCCTCGATACGCCCGGTTCGTGGAAAAGCGTATCGTCTGCCCGAGGTCGTAACGTATTTGTCTGCGAGCGCGCTACGACCGAGTGCAGTGTCCGGGGTAGGGTAGTGGACTATCCTTCAGCCTTGTGGAGGCTGAGACGCGGGTTCGATTCTCGCCCCTGGACCTTCTCAACACACTCGAACCGCGAGCGACCAGCTTGCTGTGTCGCTCGTCCGGTCGCTGGGCACTGTTTCACCGCGAGCAACACGCAGTAAGTGATTAGGAACGCCGGGCGAGAGCATGGCGTATGCAACGACGAGCCCTCCTCGGCGGCGTCGCAGCCGCAGCGGCAGCGTCACTGACTGGCTGTGTGAGCGGTCTGTTCGGCGACCAGTACGAGGAGACGAGAGAGGTCGAGTTCGACCTGCCCGGCGAGGACGCAGTGGTGAGCGTGCACAGCGAGAACGGCGACGTGGACGTCTCGACCCACGACGGCGAGCGGGTGGCGGTGACCGCGCGGCTGTCGGGGCCGAGCGAGGAGCGCGTCGACGGCGTCGAGGTCGCCGGGCCGACCGGGGACGGCGACGTGTCGGTCGCGCTCGAAGGGACCACCGACCGGGTGAGCGCCGGCTTCGACGTGCAGGTGCCGGCCGGGACCGCGGTCGGCGAACTCGAGACGGACAACGGCGACGTGGAAGTGCGGGACGTGGCGGGCGTCGAGTCCGCGGTCTCCGAGAACGGCGACGTGACGGTGCGGTCGGCCGGCCCGGTGTCGACGGCGGAGACCAACAACGGCGAGGTCGGCGTCGACCTGCCAGCGACGCTGCCGGGCGACGTGACCGTCGCGTCGGACAACGGCGACGTGGGCGTGTCACTGTCTCCGGACGTCGACGCCGAGGTGGTGGCGCGGACGGACAACGGCGAGGCGAGCATCGACGGCCTCGAACTGTCGGACCTGCGCTCCGACGACGGGACGGTGCGTGGCGTGCTCGGCGACGGCACGCACGAGGTGGTGGCGGAGTCGGACAACGGAGACGTCGAGTTCGACGCGCTCTAGGCGTCGTCGGTCCGGGTGACGCCGTCGAGGTCGGTGACGAAGTCCGGACCGTAGGCCGTCGACGGCGTCTGATAGCCGTCGGGGGCGTCGCCGTCGAGCGCGCGCTCGGCGGCGGTGCTGGCGGCATCGACCGTGAGCGCGTAGGTTTCTGGCGTGACGAGCCGCGAGACGGCTGTCTCACCGGTCGCCTCGTTCCGGGCTTCGCCCCAGACGTAGGCGCGGCCGGACTCGCGTTCGGTCTCGTCGGGGCCGTCGACGAACCGCCGGGCGAGCGACTGGAGCGCGTCGCTGACCGGCTCCGCGCCGAGCACGGGGCGGAGGTGGCGGGAGGCTGAGAGCAGGCGGCGGGCGGCCTTCGGCATCGGGACGTAGACGTCGACGTTCGGGATGCCCGTGGAGTGGTACGCCGTCGACACGTCGCCCCAGGGGATGGTGACGCCGGTCCGGACACCGTTCCCGAAGTCGATGCGGCGCTCCCGGTGGCCGGGGGGCACTGCGACGAGTCGGCCGTCCCGCCGCACCGCGCCGTCGTCGGCGAACTGGCCGAGCGCGGTGGCGGCGGTGCCGGGCGAGAGCCCGCCGTGGGGCTCGAAGCCGAGCGAGAGGTGGGTGGCGTCTGGCAGCCGGTCGGCGAGGTGGGCGGCGAGGCAGTCCGTCGGCACGACGTCGAAGCCGACGCCGGGGAGGAGGGTCACGCCCGCGTCCGCGGCGTCGTCGTCGCGGCGGGCGAGCGTCTCGAAGACGGGAATCTCGCCCGTGACGTCGAGGTAGTCGACGCCGGCGGCGAGGCAGGCCTCGACCAGCGGTTCGGCCGTCTCGACGAACGGGCCCGCACAGTTCAGGACGACATCGACATCGTCGAGGTGGGCGTCGGCGTCCCCGACGGGGAGTGCCCGGGTCTCGCAGCCGAGCCGGGTGCCGATTCGGCCGAGTTTCACGTCGTTCCGGCCGGCGAGCACGGGGTCGCGGCCGCGGTCGGCGAGTTCCTCGGCGACGAGTTCGCCGGTGTAGCCGTAGGCACCGTAGACGAGCAGAGTCACGTGCGTCGGTAGGCCGCCCGGGGTCTTGGCTGTGGGTGTGGCAGGGAGTGTTGCGGCCTCGGGGCGGCCTGCCAGGCGCTATCGGCTGGTGAGCCGGGCCGCGTCGAGGTCCGCGAGCGCGTCGTAGAGGGCGGCGTAGACGCCGGCACAGGAGTCCTCGGAGTCGCGGTGGCCGGCCGGCTTGGTAAGGGTCTCCCAGTCGCCGACCAGCGAGAGGTGTCGGCGGGCGCGGGTGAGCGCGACGTTCAGGCGGCGCGGGCCCTCCTCGGGGTGTTCGAGGAATCCGGCGTCGTGGGCGTCGTTGCTGCGCGCGAACGAGACGACGACGGCCTCGCGCTCGCCGCCCTGAAACGAGTCGACGGTGTCGACGGTGAGGGCGGAGCGGTCGAGGCCGCGGTCGGCGAGCGCGCGCCGTATCTCCGAGACCTGCCCGCTGTAGGCCGCGATGACGCCCACGTCGCCCGGGTCGACGCCGGCGTCCAGAATCGCCGCGGCGCGCTCGGCCGCGACGCCGGCTTCGGCGGCGTTCCGGACGCTCGCGCCGCGCTCCTCCCGGCGCTCCGCGCCGGCCACGTCGAACAGTTCGACCGCCGGGAGGCCGTCGACGGTGCGGTCGGCGGCCTCGTCGGCGGTCTCCAGTCGGCCGCCGTAGAACGCCTCGTTCGGGAAGGCGGCGATGGCGTCGTGCATCCGGTACTGGCGCGCGAGCAACACGGCCACGTCGTCGCCGTAGCGGTCCAGGATGGTCTCGAACAGCGACGGTCGCATCTCTCCCGCGCCGCCCTCGCGGACGCCGTACGGCGGGAGCTGTCGGTGGTCGCCGGCGAGCACGAGCTTCTCCGCGGCGTTCACGGCGATGGCGGTGGCCGCCCGAGACGCCTGGGTCGCCTCGTCGACGACGGCGACGTCGAAGGCGTCCTGGTCGAAGGTGGCAGCGCCGTTCGTCGTCGCCGCGACCACGTCCGCGGTCGCGACGCCGCGCTGCCGGTAGTGCTCGTCGACGACGCGGTTCCGGGAGTGCCGGCCGTACCGCGCGACGTCGACGCTCTGGTCGTCACCGAGTACGCCGTGCAGGGACGCCTCGTCGGGGTCGTCGGGCGTGCTGTCGCCGACGAGGAGGTTGTCGACGGCCTGGTTCGAGTGGGCGGTGACGAGGACGCGCTCGCCCCGGGCGACGGACTCGGCGACGACGGCCGCGAGGGTGCGCGTCTTCCCGGTTCCCGGCGGTCCGTGGATGCAGAGCACGTCGTCGGCGGCGACGGCGAGCGCGAGCGCGCGTGACTGGTGGTCGTCGAGCGCGAGGTCGGCGCGCCGGCGGCTGGGCGGCCGGGAGACCGAGAGGTCGCGCTCGCCCGTGAGCAGCCGGCGCTTCTCGGGCGTCTCCCAGACTGCGTCGAGGGCGTCGAGCCGGCGGGCGTAGGGGACGGGGTTGAGCAGGCCGCGCAGCCAGAACGGGTCGGCGTCCTCCAGGGCCGCTGCGGCGCGCTCGGGGTCGTCGGTGCGCTCCCAGGCCGGCCGCAGCGTGACGACCGGGCCGTCGACGCTCGCGACCCTCGCGGGGAGCGGCAGCGCGTCCTCGAAGGCGTCCAGCAGGACGTGGTTGTCCGGGTAGAGGTCGAACGCCGACACCAAGTCGATGTCCGCCGGCACGCCGTCCTCGGGCGCGTACTGGACGCGCACGTCCGCCGGCCGGTCCGAGTGCGCGGTCGTGCCGACGAGCACGAACGGCCCGTCGACCGCGCGCTCGCCGATTAGCTGTCCGAGGTCGGCGTCGGCGTGGGCCTCGCGGGTCCCCTCGCGCTCGGCCGCCCGCTCGCCCCGGACCGTCTCCCGGAGGTCGTCGAAGAACGCGCGGCGCTGCTCGCCCGCGAGCGGGGCCTCGGCGGCGACGGCGGACGGAACGTCGACGTCCGCGAGCGCGTCGCCGTCGTCGCCCGCGTCGGGTGCGTGGTCTGGGTGCCAGAACCGCACCCGGTGGGCGATTTCGGTGGCGACCACGTCGTCGAGGGGGGCGCGGCTGTCCGCGCCGCTGATACCGAAGCTCTCGTCGAAGTAGCCGACGGCGTCGCTGTCCGCGTCCCAGACGACGTACTCGTCGGTGGGCTCGGGGCCGTCCGCGGCGTGCAGCGGGACCACCTGTCCCCGGCCGTCCTCGTCGGGCACGTCGACCACGCCGGCCGCGTTCGTCAGGCACGCGCGGAGGTCGTCGTGTTCGAGGCCGAGGTAGCGGCTGAGCGCCCGGAGGTCGTCCGTCGCGTACCGGCCGGCCCCGTGCAGCGACCACTCCTCGTAGAGGGGCGTGACGTCCGGAGTGTCGCCGTCGGTCATCGGACGACGAGGTAGCCCGCGGACCGAAAAGAGGGTGCCGGTCCCGGCTCAGCGCCCGGAGAGGTCGAGGTCCTGCCGCGTCGCCTGGAAGTCGGTGGACTGGATGATGTCGAAGGCGTTGACGAGGTCGGTGCGCGTGATGAGCCCCGTCATCTCGCCGTCGGCGTCGACGACCACGAGGCGGCCGACGCCGTGGCGCTGGAGGGCGTCGAGGGCGTCCGTGGCGTTCGCGTAGATCGGGACGGTGTACACCTCGTCGGTCATCACGTCCTCGACGCGCATGGCGTCGCGCTCGACGGCCTTGACGCTGCGGGCGTCGTCCAGCGTGACCATGCCGACGACCTCGCCGTGACGCATCACGGGGTAGCCGGTGTGGCGCTCCTGGAACATGCGGTCCATGAGGGTGGCGATGGAGTCCCCGGCGTCGACGGTGTGGACGTCGTCGCCGTGCGTCATCACGTCCGCGACGGTGACGCCCTCGAAGGCCGCGTTCATCACGGTGCGCTGGGCTTCGCCGGACGCGCCGACGTAGATGAAGAACGCGACGCCGATGAGCAGGAGGTTCAGCGTGAGGATGCCGACGAGACCCATGACGAGCGCGAACAGCTTCCCGACTTCGGCGGCGAGCTGGGTGGCGCGGGCGTACGGGCGGTTCCGGGCGAGCAGCGCGCGGAGGACTCGGCCGCCGTCCATCGGGAAGCCCGGCAGGAGGTTGAACGCGGCGAGCGCGAGGTTCATGAGCGCGAGGTAGCCGAAGACGAACCGCGCGAAGTCCAGCGACGAGGGCAGCACCTGGAGCGCGACGTAGCTGCCCGCGGCGAGCGCGACGCTCACTGCGGGGCCGGCGAGCGCGATGTAGAACTCCTGGTTCCACTCCTCGGGCTGGTCGCTGAGGCTGGCGATGCCGCCGAGAATCCACAGCGTGATGGAGTCGATGGTGAACCCATACCGCATCGCGACGACGGAGTGTCCGAGTTCGTGGAGGACGACGCCTGCGAACAGTCCAACGGCGGCGACAGCGCCGAGCAGCCACTGACCGTTGCCGGCGGTCAGTGCGTCGCCGTTCAGCGCGGCGTCGAACGGCGCGTCGTTCAGCAGCGATATCCACATGTCGACCTGGGTGCCGATGAGGTAGGCGAACACCGGCAGCACGAGCAGGAACGTGGCGTCGAGCTTGATGGGAATCCCGAAGGCGCTCCCGATGCGGAAGCTGCGCATGCCGGTAGCTATCGGTCGACCCGTCTTAACTCCGGGGGCGTCGGCGAGCCGGGTGCGTCCCCGGAACCGCTACCAGGCGGCGTCGAGGACGGCTTCGGCGTCCTCGGTGGTGACGTCGAGGTCGGTCGGCGCGTTCGCGACGAAGGCGTCGGCGACCGTCGCTTCGGCGATGGCCCGGAAGTCTGTGGGCTCGGGGCCGTCGACGTCCCGGAGCCGGCTCGGCAATCCAAGCGAATCGCGGACGGCTTCGACTTCCTCAACGACGGCCGCCGCGGGGTCGTCGGTGTCGCCTACACCGAGCGCCTCCGCGAGCAGGTCTCGGCGGCCGTCCACCTCGCCGAAGAGGTAGTCGAGGACGTGCGGGGCGACGATTGCGTGCGCGACGCCCTGCTGTAGGGTGCCCGTTCGCGTGAGACCGTGGCCGAAGGCGTGAATCAGGGAGAGCGTGGAGCCGTCGGGCCGGGAGATGCCGTACTGGACGAGCAACAGCCCCTCCAGCACTGGTTCCATGGTCTCGGGAGTCGGACCGGTCGCACCGAGTTCCCGGAGGCCGTCGGCGAGCAGCCCGAGCCCCCGGCTCGCCGTGGCGTCCGTGACCGGGGTGGCGTTCGCGGCGTACAGCGTCTCGATGCCCTTGTCGAAGCCGTTCATCGCGGAGCCGGCGAGTACGGACTCCGGAGTTGTCGCGGCGAGTTCGGGGTCGGCGACGACGGCGGCCGGCAGCAGGCGGCGGTCGCCGACGCCGCCCCCCGATTCCTCGTCGACGAAGCCGGAGCCGGGGCCGGCGGTGATGCCCGCGACCTGCGAGACGTCGGCCCCCGCGAGCGTCGTCGGGACCGCCACGACGGGCGGCAGGTCGCCGTCCGGGACCGGAATCGTTCCCGTGTCGTCGAACGCCCGGAAGACGGATTCTCTCGGCTCTTCGGAGGCGGCGAGGGCGCTGGCGACCTTCGCCACGTCGATGCTGCTGCCGCCGCCCACGGCGACGAGCGCGTCGGCACCGGTCTCGGCGAGTCTGTCGGCGGCGTCGAACGCCGTAGCGAGCCGTTTGTCGGGCGTGGTCTCGGCGAACACGCCAGCGAGCCGGTCGCCCAAGCCCTCCCGGACGGGGTCCATCACGGCGGCCGTGCTGCCGACCGTCGAACCGGTGACGACGAGCGCGCTGTCGAGGCCGTGGGCGGCGAGTTCGTCGCCGAGGTCCCGCGTGCTCCCCGCGCCGAAGCGGAGGACCGGCGACTCGTAGTCGAAGCGGAACGGGTCCCCGGCACGGTCGTCTGCGGTCGCGTCCATCAGTCGTCTCCGTGGCTCGGCGCGTCGAACGCGGGCAGTTCGACCTCGATGCGCGCCCGCTCGTCCTCCAGCCAGTCGGGGAGGACCAGACTGGAGCCGAGGTCCTCGACGGCCTCGTCCGCGTCGAACCCGGGCCCGTTGGTCGCAATCTCGAACAGCACGCCGCCGGGCTCCCGGGTGTAGACCGACTGGAAGTACGTCCGGTCGATGACGCCGCTGGGCTGGAGGCCGTGGGCCCGGTAGGCCTCGCGGTACTGCTCCTCCTCGTCGGTGTCCGCGGCCTGGAACGCGACGTGGTGGACGGTCCCGATGCCCATCTGGCCGCGGGGCTGGTCGGTCTCCACGAGGTCGAGTCGGGAGTGCGGGCCCTCGCCGGGCGCGCGGAAGCGCCGGCGGCCGTCCTCGTCGCCGACGTGCTCGTAGCCGAGGACGTCCGTGAGAATCTCCGCGGTCGGCCCGAACTCGGCGACCGCGAGCGTGACGCTGTGGAAGCCCCGAAGCCGGTGCTCGGCGGGCACCGGGCCGTCCTGCCACGCCACGGTGTCGGCGTCGGCGGCGGACTCGCTCGCGACGAGTTCGAGCCCGATGCCGTCCGGGTCACTGAACTGGAGGACGGGCTCGCCGAACCGCTCGGTCTCCTCGACCGCGACGCCCGCCTCGTCGAGGCGGTCCCGCCAGAAGCCCAGCGAGTCCGGGCGAATCAGGTACGCGGTGTGGCTGGTCTGGCCCGCCCCGAACTCGCCGTCGCGGCCGCGCTCGCCCCACGGGAAGAACGTGATGTTGGTGCCCGGCGTTCCCTCGTGGTCGCCGAAGTAGAAGTGGTAGGTGCCCGTGTCGTCGTGGTTCACGGTGCGCTTGACGAACCGCAGGCCGAGGGTCTCGACGTAGAAGTCGGCGTTGGCCTGTGGGTCGCCCGCGATGGCCGTGACGTGGTGGAGTCCGGCAGTAGTCGGCATACTCGACGTAGGAACCCCAGCCTCCTATGTCCTCCCGGACGGGTGGGTTACCGGGTGACAGCCGGGTTACCACCGGACGCCGGGGCCAGCGAATCGTTAACACACCAGCCGGCGAAGCACAGCCATGACCTGTCCCCACCTGGAGTACCGCGACGACGACGGCCGCTTCGACGCGCCGCGAGCCTACTGCGGGGCGGCCGACCAGTTCGTGCAGGCGATGCGCGCCGACGTCTGCAACGACCGCTACGACCTCGACCACGCGACGGACTGCGAGATATTCCTGGCCCACGAGGGAGAGGGCGCGACTCCAGCCGAGGACGCGGCGGGTGGAGAGTCGTGACGTACGCGGACTACCTCGCCGGCGAGCCCGTGATTCTCACCGCGGCGCTGACCGGCGGCGTCCACGGCAAGGAAGCGAACCCGAACCTCCCGGAGACCCCCGAGGAGATTGGGTGCGCGGCGGCCGCAGCGGAGGACGCGGGCGCGGCGGTCGTCCACGTTCACGCCCGCGAGGACAGCGGCGAACGCTCGTTCGCCACCGAGCGCTTCCAGGCCATCGACGACGCCATCCGCGAGCACGCCGATGACGTCGTCATCCAGCACTCGACGGGCGGGACTGGCGCGCCCGACGACCTGCGCCACCAGCCCCTCAGGACGGACCCCGCGCCCGAGATGGCGAGCCTCGACATGGGGCCACTGAACCGCTACGACCACCTCACCAGCGAGAACACCCGCGGGCTCGTCGACTCGCTGCACGCCGAGATGGTCGAGCGCGGCATCAAGCCCGAACTCGAAGTGTTCAACGACGGCCACGTGAACGAGGTCCACGGCCTCCTCGACCGCCGCGACCTCGCCGACCCGGTGTACGCCACGCTCATCTGCGGCCCCGGCACGCTCACCCGTCCTCGGCCCCGGAACTTCCTGAACCTGATTTCGAACCTCCCCGACGGCGCGGCGTTCAACACGCTCGGGTTCGGCCGCCACCAGCTCCCGTTCGCCGCGATGGGCGTACTGTTCGGCGGGCACGTGCGCGTCGGCTTGGAGGACAACGTCTACTACGAGGCGGGCGAACTCGCCGAGAGCAACGCCCAGCTCGTCGAGCGCGTCGCGGGGCTGGCGCGGGAACTCGGCCGGCCCGTGGCGACGCCCGACGAGGCCCGCGAAATTCTCGGGCTGGGCGGACGCCCCGAGTGACCGGGACGGCTACCCATAAGTCCCGGGCCTGCGAACGGTCGACCATGAGCGAGCCCACACACGTCGTGAAGCACGCAGAGGACGCCGAGTACGAGGCCGTCGGAGCGGCCGACGGGATGCAGAAGGGCGTCCTGCTGGACGAATCGGACGGCGCGCCGAACTTCGCGATGCGCCGGTTCGAACTCGCGGCGGGCGCGAGCGTCCCCGAGCACACGAACGAGGTCGAACACGAGCAGTACGTCCTCGCCGGCAGCTACACCGTCGGCATCGAGGGCGACACCTACGAGGTGGAGGCGGGCGACAGCCTCCTGATTCCGGCCGGTGCCGTCCACTGGTACGAGAACGACAGCGACGAGACGGGCGCGTTCATCTGTGTCGTGCCGAACGGTGACGACGACATCCAGCTGGTCGACGAGTAGGGAGTCAGAGCGCGAACTCGCCGTCGACGATGCTTCTCGTGACCGCGGCCGTGTAGTCCAGCAGCGGCTCCCAGTCCGAGTCCTCACCGGCCGCGACCCGGCGGGCGTGGATGTCCTCCCAGACGGTCGCGAGGCCGAGCGCGGCGTGCGTCCGGTAGAAGCGCTCGTGGTCGAACGAGAGGTCCGTCTGTGCTTCGTAGCGCTCGACCAATTCGCGGCGGCTGGGGCTGCCGGGCCGGTTCGCGTACCGGTAGAACCCGTGTTCGGCCGCCTCCGCCACTTCTGCGACGGCCTCTGGGTAGTCGTCACCGTAGCGGTCGCGGATTGCGTCGAGACCCGGCGTGGGGTCGCCGTCGTCCCGCCAGTAGAACAGCAGGTAGCCGAGTTCCGTCCGCGGCTCGGCGAGGGTCGCCGTCTCCCAGTCGAGGACACCCGTTATCTCGGGCGGCGTGCCCGGGCCGAAGCAGACGTTCCCGGACTTGAAGTCGCCGTGCGTGAGCCGGGTTTCGTGCTCGGGCGGAGCGTGCTCGCGGAGCCAGTCGGCGGCGCGCCGGAGTTCGGGCACGTCGCGGCCGCTAGCGTCGGTCGCGCGGTCGAGGCGGTCGGCGAACCGCTCGACCTGCTCCAGTGGCTCGTAGCGCTCGCAGACGCCCTCGAAGGGCTCGGTAGGGACCGAGTGCACGTCGGCGAGGGTGTCGACGAGCGCCTCGCCGACGGCCCGCCGGTTGGCCGGCGTCTGGAAGCGCTCGGGGAGCGGCGACCCGACCGGCACCGGTTCGCCCTCGCGGTACGTCGTCACAGCGAACGGGTCGCCGAGGACGGACGCGTCCTCGCAGTACGCGACCGGCTCGGGGGCGGGGACGTCGGTGTCCGCCAGCGCCGACAGCACGCGGTACTCGCGGTCGAGGCCCACGAACAGGTCGCTGTCCCGCATCTCGCTGGCCCGGCGAACCACGTAGGCGTGCTCCGTGGACTCGGTGGAAACGGCGACCATCGTGTTCAGCGCGCCGTCCAGCACCTCGGTGTCGGTCACGCGCTCGCCGAGTTCGTCGGCGAAGTACGTTTCGAGGTCGGCGAGCGGGAGGGCGTCGGCGGTCATCGTCGGGGAGTGGGAGGCCGTCATGAAACCATTCCCGGTGGCGTGCGGGGATGTACCACGGCGCGCTGGTGGCGGCCACGAGAACGACTGCCAGCCAAGCGAACCGCTGAAATACCGGCGTCCTGTATGACTGGGCGTGTCTGAGCAGGTCCAGCGCGTGGACACGCTGTTCCTCCACGAGACGGGGGACGACTACCTCGCCGTCGCCAACCGCGACGGCGACCGGCTGTTCCGCGCGAAACTGGAGGTCGCGGAGAAGAGCGCGGGGCCCCGACCCGGCCGGTTCCGCCGGAAGACGAGCGGGGGCGAAGAGCCGCGGAACCCCGACGAGTTCGTCGCCATCGCGCGACGAGCCGGCCGCATCCGCATCAGCCAGCAGACCAGCCAAACGGGGCGCGACGAGCTCCGGGACATGCTCTCGGCCTACCAGCTCGACGCGAAGGTCGTGCGGACCTGCCGGTACTGCGCGGGGAAGGGGCGATACTCGCCGCTCACGTCGGAGACGGCCATCGAGGCCGACGGCGAGCACATCTGCCGGGACTGCGCGGTGCGCGAACTTGAGCGCGAACTCTCGTTCTCGGGGTCGGTGTCGGGCGCGGCACAGGACCGCCTCGAAGAACTGCTGTTCGAGGAACAGGACCTCGCGAAGGTTACGGGACTGTTGAGCGGGAACCTCGACCCCGACCTGACGAAGTACGACGAGGTGTCCGCGACCACGGACGAGGTCGACCCCGTGAAGGTCTCCGAACTCGACCTCCACCCGGACGTCCAGGGCCTCTTCGAGGACCGCTTCGAGGAGCTGCTGCCCGTCCAGAGCCTCGCCGTCGAGAACGGGCTCGTGGAGGGCGACGACCAGATGGTGGTGTCCGCGACGGCGACCGGGAAGACGCTCGTCGGCGAGATTGCGGGGCTCCACCGGCTACAGTCTGGGAACGGCAAGATGCTGTTCCTCGTCCCGCTGGTGGCGCTCGCGAACCAGAAACACGAGGACTTCGAAGACGAGTACGGCGACCTCGCGAACGTCACCATCCGGGTGGGCTCGTCTCGGATTCGGGACGACGGCCACGCCTTCGACCCGTCGGCGGACATCATCGTCGGCACCTACGAGGGCATCGACCACGCGCTCCGGACGGGCCGGAACCTCGGCGACATCGGGACCGTCGTCATCGACGAGGTGCACACGCTGAAAGAGGACGAGCGCGGCCACCGCCTCGACGGCCTCATTTCGCGGTTGAAGTACTACTGCGAGCAGCGCCAGCAGGAGCGGTCGGGCTACGACGGCGCGCAGTGGGTGTACCTCTCCGCGACCGTCGGCAACCCCGGCGAACTCGCCAAGAAGCTGCGCGCGAACCTCGTCGAGTTCGAGGAGCGCCCCGTCCCCATCGAGCGCCACGTCACGTTCGCCGACGGCTCCGAGAAACCCGACATCGAGAACAAGCTCGTCCGCCGGGAGTTCGACCAGGAGTCCTCGATGGGGTACCGCGGCCAGACCATCATCTTCACGAACTCCCGGCGGCGCTGCAACGAGATATCGAGAAAGCTCGACTACCCCTCCCGGCCGTACCACGCCGGCCTCGACTACGGCGAGCGCAAGTCCGTCGAGCGCCAGTTCGGCGACCAGGACCTCGCGGCCGTGGTGACGACCGCGGCGCTCGCGGCGGGTGTCGACTTCCCCGCGAATCAGGTCATCTTCGACACGCTCGCGATGGGCATCGAGTGGCTCTCCGTCCAGGAGTTCGAGCAGATGCTCGGCCGCGCGGGGCGGCCGGACTACCACGACCGCGGGAAGGTGTACGTCCTCGTCGAACCCGACGCCTCCTACCACTCCTCGATGGAGGGCACCGAGGAGGAGATCGCGTTCACGCTCCTCAAAGGCGACATGGAGGACGTCGTCACGCACTACGACGAGGACGCCGCCGTCGAGGAGACGCTCGCGAACGTCACCGTCGGCGGGAAGGCCGCCAAGCGCCTCAACGACCGCATGGTCGGGGACGTTCCGACCAAGCACGCCCTCGGCAAGCTTCTGGAGTACGAGTTCGTCGACGGCCTCCAGCCGACGGACCTCGGGCGCGCGGTCACCACGCACTTCCTCGACCCCGACTCCGCGTTCCGCATCCTCGACGGCGTCCGGAAGGGCCGAGACCCCTACGGCATTATCGCCGACCTCGAACTGCAGGACGACGAGTAACGGGCGTGAGAGCGGTTCTCTGACTACAGCGGGACGACCAGCGGCAGCGTCACGACGGCCGGTGCGAACGCCACGCCCGCGTACGCCAGCAGTATCACGAGCAGCGCGCCCGGGAACCCCGCGACGGCGACCGCGAGCAGCGCCAGCGGCGTCACCGCCACCTCCGCGCCCAGCGCCTGCGCGAGCAGTATCACCACCAGCCCCACGACGGCGTTCACGACGAACGGCTTCACGGCCCGAATCACCCAATACGCGCCGAACACCGCCGCGAGCACCAGCGCGACCAGCGCGAGTTCGAGGGCAGCCATAGCGCAGTCGAAACACCCGACCGCGAAAACCCTTGGGGCGTCCCGAACGAAACGCTTAGGCGTGAGGCCGCGGTACGGAGGGGTGTGGGACCGTAGGGTAGCTTGGTATCCTTCGGGCCTTGGGTGCCCGTGACCCCGATTCAAATTCGGGCGGTCCCATACTATTTAACACAGAGCCGGCTTTTGTTGCCGGTTCTCGGCCGTTCCGCGAACCCGAGTAGCGCCGACTCTCGACGGGAGTGGTCGGTATGAGTGTACCCGCCGACTCCACCGACGAGCGAGCAATCTGTCAGTACTGAAGTCCCAGCGGACTGGCAATCCGATGAGTCGGCCACGCAGCCACGTGCGGGAGGTCGTTCAGTTCTCCGCCTCCTGTTCGCAGTACGAATTGTCGTGCGAGACCATGATCGAGACTTCGTCGAGCCCGCTGTCCGATACGTGGGAACCGATCACGACCATGTATGTAGAGCACGCGGCGTCCTCTGAGCTGAGGTCGGCAGTTGTCCACTCGTCGGACGACTGCGCGGTGGTCTTCGCGTGGAGCGTGTACTGGCCTGACTCGCCAGCGGGTCCCTCGAAGGACGCACCACCGACCTCCTGGTCGTTCTCGGCGGCTGTGACGCGTTTTGCCGACCAGTAGACGGGGTCGCCGCTGTCGCGGACGAGTACCTGGACCGTCGTGGGTTCGGTCACGTGGTTCACCACTTGCACTTCTCCGATTTCCGTGGACGACTCGCTGCCCGGAAGCGCAGAACAGCCGGCGACGCAACTGAGGAGAGCCGCTCCGCCCGTCTGGAGGACGCGACGACGAGAGACCATGGCACATCTGTACTCGGGGTGCGAAAAACTGCTTCGCTCCAGCGCCAGCCAGTCGCTTCGGGTAGGCGGAAACTCCGCTCAAAGCGATACGGCGGGTTCGGCCCGCTGGCGGAACGCCGACCGCTCCGTGCCGGCCGCTCGTCGACGTGAGCACCCGAGCGGTCGGGCGGTGGACGGGTCGGTCCGACGGCGGCTACGGCTCGGGAGCCATCATTCGGACTGGCGTCGGAGGTCGTCGACGCTCCGGCGGTGGGCGGGCGTCCGGAGGTAGGCCGCGATCCGGGCGCGGTCGGCGTCCGTGATGCCGTGGTCGTCGGTCGCGGGCTGCTGAGAGCCGGACATCTAGTCGGCCCCGACGACGCTGTCCCGGGCAGCGTACGCGTCGAGCGTGCCGGCGTCGTCCGCGAGCGCGACGAGGTCGCGGTCCTGGTCGTAGTCGACGACGCCTGCGGTCTGGAGTTTCGGGACGTGGGTGTGGTACAGGGAGAGGTAGATAGTCAGCACTGCGTCTTCGGGGACCTGAGGGAGTGGTTCGTCGTGTTCGCGGTCCGCAACCTCGTCGGCGAGGTCCGGAAGCGCCATCGGCCCGTGCTCGGTCAGGCAGTCGAGCGCGTGGCGGCGGCGCTCACTGGAGAGGAGGTCGTGGAGCGCGCTCTCGTCGAGGGCGTGGGCCTCTTGCGATTTCGAGTGCGAGTCGTTCATACTCCCCGTACTTCAGTCCCATTGATAGGTTAACTGCCTTAGTAATTAGGGGTGGTCGACGGAGCCGGGGGCTGACAAGCGTTCGACAGCGCGGACAGTTACGCCGCGGCGTGCGATTCGGTGGGCTGTCGCCGGCCGCGTGTCAGGTACCACGCCACCAGATTGGCCGCGACGCCGAGGATGAACAGCCCCCAGGTCGCCCAGAACGACTGGTACCAGAGCACGTCCAGCATGACCACCGGACCTTTGACGAGCGGCCAGAGCGGTTCGATTCGCGTCGACGCGTCGGGAGCCGACAGGACGTCGGCGAAGAGGTGCGAGACGCCCGTGACCCAGACGACGATGACGCCGACGGCCGTCGCGTGGGCTCGCGCTCGCGCGTCGAACCAGCCCGTCGCCCGGCCGATGCGCGCGAACGCCCACCCGACCAGCGGCCCGAGGACGGCCGCGAACGCCGTGACGGCGAGGACGGTGTGGACGACGCCGTGGTGGTGGACGCCGGAGAGCCAGTTCGAGAGGACGAGGTCGACGTCCGGCAGCATCCCGAACCAGAAGCCACCGAGGAGGACGAAGAGCCCCGTCTCGCGGTGGTCGACGAAGTACCAGACGGGTGCGAGCCACAGCAGCGCCATCCCGAGGTGGCCGAGGACGTCTACCATGCGGACTGGGACGGCACTCAGTCGGAAAGGCTGCGTGCTGGCACCTGCATACCGGTTTCCACGAGCGCGGCGCTGCGGTCAGGCGGACGCCTCGGCGAGAGCCGGCGCGGCGACGACGATGGCGGTGGCGGTGGCCGCCGCGAGGAAGGAGACGGCGAGCGGCGGTGTGGCCGCGTAGGCAGCGCCGAAGAGGACGGCCGCCGCGGCGACGGCGGCGACGGCGGCGGTCGCGGCACGCCTGCTGGACGGCCGAGGCGTCGTCCGCTCGGCGACGGCGCGCCACGCGAGCCAGCCGCCGAGCGCAGCGCCGAGGGCCGTCACGCTGTCGAACGTGACTGCCTGGAGGACGCCGGCGACGCCGGCCGCAGCCGCGAACCAGAACACCGGCTCCGGGCGCGTGCCGGCGTCGCTGACCCGGGAGAGCGCGGCGACGACGACGACGCCAACGGCGGCCCCGACGACCACGTCGACGGCGTAGTGGACGCCGAGCACGAGCCGGGAGAGCGAGACGAGGGCGACGACCCCGCCCGCGGCAGCGAGTCGAGTTCGGCGCTCGCTCGCGTCGAGGACGAGGGCGGCACCACCCCAGACCATCGTCGTGCCGAGCGCGTGCCCGCTCGGGAACCCCGGCCCGTGGCCGGTGGCGATGTCGGTGTACAGGGGTTCGACCGCCGCGGGCAGCCCCGGGACGACGGGTGCCTGGGCCGCGCCGGGCGGGCGCGGCAGCACGAACGCGGTCTTGAGCGCGCCGACGAGCGCGACGTAGGCGAGCGCGAGCGCGAGCACGAACAGCCCGCGCCGGCGGTCGACGCCGAGATGCGGGAGCCGGTCGCCAGCGACGTACAGCGCAGTGCCCGCCAGAAAGAGGAACCAGACGTCGCCGAGCTGCGTCACGAGCGCGAACAGCACGACGACCGGCCACTCCGCGCCGCCGTGGAGCCACTCGGTGATGCCGACGCCGCGGCCGTTCGGTGTCACGTTCGGCCTGGGGACGCGTCGCGTTGTAAATCCCCGCGCCGCCTGCGGCTACGAGCGGTCGACTGCGTCACCACCGCTGACGACCTCGTACACGCCGGCGAGGTCGGTCTCGGCGACCTGTGCGGTGAACTCCTCGCCCTCCGGGACGCCCTCGTCCGTCACGACGGTGACGGCCTCGATGGGGCTGCGTCGGAGGAACGCCAGAATCCGCTCGGGCCACGACGGCGTCCCGCCCTTCCGGCAGACGAGCACGTGGCGGCCCGCGGCGAGCGTTTCGAGTTCGGGCTGGAGGTCGGCCTCCTCGAGTTCGTCGGGCGCGAGGGCGTGGACGACGTCGGCAGTCAGCGTCTCGGGCACGCCCGTGAGTCCGGCCGCCCCGGAGTTGAGTGTTGCGTCGGCCGGCGAACCAGTCGGTCTCGGCTCCGATGCTCGGGGGAGTACACATATACGTGGGACGTGGATACAGGTGGGCATGATTCCGGCTCCGTCGGACGAGCGCGCGACCTCCCCCGCAATCGGGGTCGCGTTGCTGTTCGTCATCGCAGTGCTGGTGGCGGGGGCGGTCGGTGTCGGCGTGTTCCTGAACGACGAGACCGTGACCGCCGGCGTCCAGATCGCGGCGTCGAACGGCGAAGCGACCGTGCTGTGGACCGAGGCGGGGAACGCAGAGTACATCGAGGTGACGACCAGCAACTCGCTCGGCAACGCTACCATCGAGGAGGTCGAGGGGACGGTCGAACTCCCGCGGGACGTCGGCCGCAGCGGGGAGACGATGCTCATCGTGCGCGCCGTGAACAACGAGACCGACCGCGTCATCGAGGAGCAGGAAGTCGAACTGGAGTGACGCACCCGGCCGCGTCGGGTCGGCCCACGAGACGAGCGGCGGCCCGCTAGCGGTCAGTCACTCGTCGGGGCCGGTGAACGCGAGCGGCGTGGGGTCGACAGTGACCTCGATGCGGACGCCGTTCTGGTACTCCGTGTCGACGGTCGCCGTCCAGCCGTGGACGCGCGCGAGCGTGCGGACGTTCGGGAGGTGCATCCCGGCTTCTGTCGTCGGAGCCGCGTCCCCGTAGTCGAAGAAGCGTTCGGTGTCGCCGACGCTCGGAGCCGCACCGTCGTCCTCGATGGCGAAACCGCCCTCGTGGATGTCGACGACGACCCGGCTCGCGCCGTTGTCCAGCGCGAACGCGAACGCCGCCTCGAAGAGGTCCTCGAGGCGGACGCGGTCCGCGTCGAGAGTGCCATCGCCGTCGACGGTGAGGGCGAGGTCGCCCGTGTCCGCGGCCCGCCAGCCGGCCTGCGCCGCCTCGCGGACGTCGACCTGGTCGGTGTCGCGGAGCGTGCGGCCGTGGCGGGCGAGCGTCGAGAGGTCGCTGACGCGGTCCTCCATGCGGTCGACGGCGTCGGAGACGCGCTCCAGCGACTGGCGGGCTTCGGTGACATCCTCGTCTTCGAGGGCGCTCGCGGCCTGGGACGCGAAGCCGGTGGCGACCTGAATGGCGTTCCGGAGTTCGTGATTGACGCCGGCCGCGAACCCCTCTAGCTGGGCGTTGTGTCGTTCGACCTCGCGGCGGTGGCGTTCGGTCTCCGTGATTTCGGTGAACACGAGGACGCGGCCGAGGCTGCTGGCCCCCAGCGAGAACGACGAGTCGGCGACGAGGTAGTACTCGGTGTCGCCGTCGCGGCGCACCGCGAGGACGTCGTCGCCGCCGTCGAGGTGGGCGGCGACGTCCGGCGCGATCTCGGAGAGGGCGGTGCCCGTGTTGCCGTCGAGCCCGGGGAACCGCTCGCGGGCGTTGTCGTTGACCGCTCGGACGCGGCCGTCGTCGTCGAGCAACACGACGGGGTCGTCGATGTCGCCGGTGAGCTGGACGGCGAGAAAGCGGTCCTCGTGGAGGAACAGGACGCCGACGGCGAAGACGGCGACGCCGAGCGGCGAGTGGATGATGTCGATGAGCGCCGGGCTGGCGAAGCTGTAGACGTCGAGCACCGCCGGCACCGCCATGATGCCGACGAGGACGGCCAGCGGGCGCGTGCCGTAGTCCGCCTCGCGGAACATCTCGAACAGCATGAACATCCCGATGGCCGCCAGGGCGTACGACAGGCCGGTGATGCCCCAGTGGAAGACGCCGTGTTCGACCACGAAGAAGGGGAACTCGTCAGGCTGGTAGGTCGCGCGGTAGTAGAGGTGGTGAAACGAGTTCGTGAGTTTCACCGCGACGACAGCCAGATAGGTGACAATGCTCCCCGTGACCACCCAGGTGTCGCGGTGGAGGACGCGGCCGGTGTACGCCGAACAGAAGTACAGCCACGCCCACACGGTGGAGAAGCCGAGAACGAGGCCGACGAGGTACGCGGAATCGGCGACCAGTTCGGACGGCGCGAGCAGCGTAACGACGTGCGTGGCGGACCAGCCACTGGCTGTACCGAGCAACACGAGGAGTCCGTGGCGGGTCTCTCGGTCCTCGACGCGTCTGGCTCGCCAGGTGCTGGCCGCCGACACGACGGCAGCCAGCGCGAACAGCCCGGCGTACGCGAGGTCGATTGCCGCGATTCCGAGCGGCGAACTCGTCACTGCTGGTCCTCCGTCACGTGCCTCACAGAGGGCCGGAGAGTACTAAGCGTTGGCTTCGTCGCCAGTTACTCCGCTGCTCGGCCGACGACCACCCCCCGCGCACCCCGTTTCTAACATATTCGGGCTGGTGCCCAGTTCGTGAAAACGGGGTGGACTGTTCTTGGCTGCGCTGTCGCAACGGCCGGATACAGGCGGGTATCGGTGGAGCGGCGACTGTGCCGGCGGCTGGCTGGGCCGCCGGGTCGCTCCCCGCCCGGAGGAGATACGAATGCACGACGAGGACGAGTCACCAGACTTCGACGAAGACGAAACGAGGCGCATGGAACGCGTACTCGACGACACCGAGTACGACACCGAACTCGGCGTCGAGATGGCCAAAGACGCCCAGCGCGTCGCGGCCGGCGAACTCGAAGAGGCGGAGTTCTACCGCCGGTACCACGAGGACATCCTCGAGGAATTCGGCGAGGACGACCGCGAACTCACCGGGCTGCTCGACGACGTCGGCAACGTCGACGCGGGCGACGGCGAGGGCGTCGCGGATAAACTCCAGGCGCTCGCCGAGGAGAAAGACGTGTCGCGGCGCGAAGTGATGAAGAAAGGCGGTGCGGCCGTCGCCGCGCTCAGCATCTTCGCGAGCGCCGGCGAGAACCGCGCTGCCGCCGCCGAGGGGGAGGAGGGCGGCGACGAGTACGACGGCACCCGGTGGGGGATGACAATCAACCTCAACAACTGCGACGGGTGTCTGGCGTGCATGGTCGCCTGCGACCAGGAGCACAAGCTCTCGGGCGGCGCGAACTGGATGTACGTCTTCACGTACGAGGACGACCACCAGGACGACGAGAACTTCCTCGTGCGGCCGTGCCAGCACTGCACGGAGTCGCCGTGTACGAAGGTGTGTCCGGTGGGCGCTCGCCACACCCGCGAACAGGACGGCCTCGTGCTCACGGACTACGAGATCTGCATCGGCTGCCGGTACTGCGAGGTCTCGTGTCCGTACGGCGTCAACTACTTCCAGTGGGGCGAACCCGACCACCCGCAGTCCGAGATTCCCGAGAGTCAGGCCCACGACGACCGCGGGCGCTGGGTCGGCGCTCGACCGCCCGAGGGCGTGATGGGGAAGTGCACGTTCTGCGTCGACCGGCAGGACGGCGAGATGGGCGAAGAGAAAATCGGCACGACCGCCTGCGAGGAGGCGTGCGCGATGGACGCCATCCACTTCGGCGACCTCAACGACCCCGAAAGCGACCCGAACACGCACCTCGAACAGTACAGAGACGAGCAGAGCAACGACCTGTCGAAGTTCAAGGACCGCAAGGAGCACACGGTGTCCACCTTCAACCTCATGGAGGAGCGCGGCACGAAGCCGAACGTCCGGTACGTCGGCAACGAGCCGTCGCCGCACGCCGAACAGGTCGAGGGCCCCGTCTCCTACGAGGACGTCGGGCTCGTCGACAACCGCAAGGAGGAAGTCCTCGACAACGGCGCGATGGCCAACCAAGACGGGGGTGAAGAGGCATGAGCACCGACGTCGGGCGTGAAACCCTGACACGACCGATTCGGTCGCCGTCGAAACGCTACGTCGGCGCGCTGCTCGCCGCGCTCGCAGGCATCGCCGTCTGGCTGTTCTTCTACTACCGGCAGCTCTCGAACGGCCTCATCGTCACGCACCTCGCTGACTGGGGGTCCGCCGGCGGCGTCCCGTGGGGGATGTACATCGGGGCGTTCATCTGGTGGGTCGGCATCGCCCACGGCGGCATCATCCTCTCCGCCGCGGTCCGGCTGCTCGGCATGGACACCTACCAGCCGGTCGCGCGGATGGCCGAACTGCTCACCATCGCCGCGCTGAGCTGTGCCGGCCTCTACATCCTGATTCACGTCGGTCGGCCGGACCGCCTCGTGACGAGCGTGCTGCCCGCGTGGCCGTGGCGCGTCCAGTGGTCGCCGCTCGTCTGGGACGTGACCGTCATCACGGCGTACTTCGTGCTGACGGCGACGTACCTCCTGCTCACCATTCGGTACGACATCCACCGGCTGCGCGACCGGCTGCCGGACACCTTCGAGCCGCTGTACAAGGCGCTGATGGTCGGCTACAGCGAGAAGGAGGACAAAATCGTCGAGCGCATGGTGTGGTGGCTCGCGTTCGCCATCATCATCATGGCACCCCTGCTGCTCCACGGCGGCGTCATCCCGTGGCTGTTCTCGCTGCTGCCGTCGATGGCGGGCTGGCACGGCGGCGTTCAGGGACCGTCGTTCCTCTCCATCGCGCTCACGTCCGCGGTCAGCGGCATCATCATCATCGCCGCCGCGTTCCGCTACACGTACGACTGGGAGGAACTCATCCCCGACCAGGTGTTCTACGGGCTGTCGAAGTGGCTGGGCTTCTTCGCCCTCATCTTCCTCTGGCTGCAGCTCCAGCAGGTGATGACGGGCATCTTCGCCGCGCCGACGACGCTCCAGCACGCCACCGAAGTGAAGCTCTCGACGCCCGCCTACTGGGTCGCCATCGGGCTCGTCGGCCTCGGGCTGGCGTACATCTTCGCGTCGGCGCTGAAGGCGTCGCTGTTCTCGATTCCGCGCATCGTCGCGGTGTCGTTCGCCATCCTCGGCGGGACGCTCGTCGAGAAGACGCTGTTCGTCGTCGAGGGCCTCCAGCACGCGCACTTCCAGCTCTACGACGGCGTCCCGGGCAACTACGTCCCGTCGCCGGTGGAGCTGTCGTCCATCCTCGGCGCGGTCGGCATCGTGGTGGCGTTCTTCCTCGTCGTCTCGAAAGTCATCCCGGTCGTCGAACTGCACGCCATTCAGGACCACCACGACGACGCGGAGCCAACGGAGGTGAGTGACTGATGACGCTCCCGCTCTCGCTCCCGCCGTTCATGAACCCGTTCGTCGGGCCGGGCACGTACCTCATCTTCGGCATCGTGTTGCTGCCCGTCTACCTGATGCTGGCGGCGTGGGTGCTCGGCCGGCCGAGTGACGCCAAACGCGTCGCGCTCGGCGTCGGCTACCTCGTCGGCCTGACGACGACGCTGTGGGGGAGCCTGTTCGTCGCCACGATGGTCATCGACGTCGTGTTCTTCTGAGCACGGCTCCCAACGACCCTCGACTGCACAGGCGACCGAATCGACCTCGACTCGACTCGACTCGGCACGCGACTCGACCCCGGCACCACACCATGACACTCACTGCATCCGAACTGGAGGAGCGACTCAGGAGCGTAGAGGACCCCGACAACGGCGACGACATCGTCTCGATGGGGCTCGTGAACGACGTCTCCGTCGGCGAGGACGAGGCCAGGGTGAGCCTGGCGTTCAACGCGCCGTACTCGCCGACCGAGATGGACATCGGCAACGAGATTCGGGATGTCGTCGCGGACGCCGGCCTGGAGCCGGACCTGCGGGCGAGCGTCGGCGAAGACCAGGGCTTCGACGAGGAGGTGCTGCCCGGCGTGAAGAACGTCGTCGCCGTCGCGTCCGGGAAAGGCGGCGTCGGGAAGACGACCGTCGCCGCGAACCTCGCCGCCGGCCTGAACGACCGCGGGGCGCGCGTCGGCATCCTCGACGCCGACGTCCACGGACCGAACGTTCCCCGGCTGCTGCCGACGGAGAACGAGCCCGGCGTCACCCCGAACGAGGAAATCGTGCCGCCGGCGAGCGACGGCGTGCGCGTGATGAGCACCGACCACATGATGCCAGACGGCGACGACCCCGCCGTCCTGCGCGGCCCGATGGTGAACAACGTGATGATGAAGTTCATCAACGAGGTCGAGTGGGGGCGGCTGGACTACCTCGTCGTGGACCTGCCGCCGGGCACCGGCGACGCCTCGCTGAACCTCCTGCAGACGCTCCCGCTGGCGGGCGTCGTGGTCGTCACCACGCCACAGGAGATGGCGGTCGCGGACGCCCGGAAGGGCCTCAAGCTCTTCGAGAAGCACGACGCTCCCATCCTCGGCGTCGTCGAGAACATGGCCGCGTTCCAGTGTCCGGACTGCGGGGACACCCACCGCGTGTTCGGCGAGGGCGGCGGCGACGAGATTCGCGAGGACTACGGCGTCCCCGTGCTCGCCGAACTCCCCGTCCATCCGGACTTCGACAGCGGCGACATGGCGGGGCCAACCATCCGCGAGGAGGACAGCGACGTCCGCGAGGACCTCTTCGAGTTCGTGGACGCCACCGCCGACCGCATCGGCGAGGTGAACCGCGCGACGGTCGCCGAGGAAGTCGGGCTCGACGGGCAGGAGTCCGTCCCCGGCGGCGACACCGACGGCGAGACCGCGGACACCGACTCGACCGGCGACGACACCGAGCCGGCCGGAGACGACGCTGCGGCCGAGACGCCAGACCCCACTGCGGACTAACCGGGCCGGAACGACCACCGGACGGAGGCACGCTCCACTCGGGTGCACGGCCACTTGACGGGCCGGCAGCCGTCCACGTTCACCCCCGTTTGCGAACCTTCTTACGCGAGCGAGCACTATCCCGGAAGGACAGAATGGCCCAGGCCGCCAACCAGGAGCTCGTCGACCGATTCGAGGAGTTCTACCGCCGATACTACAGCGACGACGTCGCGGAGCTCGCCCGCGAGTACCCGCGCGAGTCGAAGTCCCTCGAACTGGACTGGCGGGACCTCTACCAGATGGACCCCGACCTGGCCGACGACTACATCAACCACCCCGACCAGCTCCAGGAGGCCGCCGAGGAGGCCCTGCGGCTCTACGACCTCCCCGTCGACGTCAGCCTCGGGCAGGCCCACGTCCGCGTGCAGGGCCTCACCGAACACACCGAAATCCGGGCGATTCGGGCGGAACACCTCAACACGCTCGTCTCCGTCCAGGGGATGGTTCGGAAAGCGACCGACGTGATGCCGAAAATCGAGCGCGCGGTGTTCGTCTGCCAGCGCTGCGGTGCCGAGACCGAAGTCCCGCAGGGCGACGCCGGCTTTCAGGAGCCCTACCAGTGCGAGTCCTGTGAGCGCCAGGGCCCGTTCAAGCTCGACCCCGACCGCTCGGAGTTCGTGGACTCCCAGAAGCTCCGCGTGCAGGAGTCTCCCGAGGGCCTCGCGGGCGGCGAAACCCCGCAAGCCATCGACATCCACATCGAGGACGACGCCACCGGCGAAGTCACGCCCGGCGACCACGTCACCGTCACGGGCGTCCTCAGACTCGACCAGAGCGAGGACTCCACCGACTCCCCCGTCTTCGACCACTACATGGAGGGGTCCTCGGTCGTCGTCGAGGACGCCGAGTTCGAGGAGATGAACATCACGGAGGAGGACAAACAGGAGATCATCGAGCTCTCCGACCACGAGGACATCTACGAAGAGATGGTCGACTCCATGGCCCCCGCTATCTACGGCCACCGCCAGGCCAAGCTCGCGATGATGCTCCAGCTGTTCTCCGGCGTCACCAAGCACCTCCCCGACGAGTCCCGCATCCGCGGCGACCTCCACATGCTGCTGATAGGGGACCCGGGTACGGGGAAGTGCGTGCGCGGCGACACCACCGTGACCCTCGCCGACGGCAGCGAGCACGAGATTCGAGAGCTCGTGGAGTCGAACCTCGACGACCCGAAGCCAGTCGACGACGGCGTCTGGGACGACGCAGACATAGCGGTCCCGTCGCTCGCACCAGACGGCACGCTCGTGCAGCGCCGCGCGACGAAAGTCTGGAAGCGCGAAGCACCGGAGACGATGTACCGCGTCCGGACTGCGAACGGCCACGAGGTCACCGTCACGCCGAGCCACCCGCTGTTCGTTCCGGGCTTGCAGGGCCCAGAAGCTGTACGGGCCGAAGACCTCGATTCTGGGCAGTTCGTGGCTACACCGAGACAGCTGGAGACGAACGGAGACGACACGCTCGACGTTTCTTACCGCGAGTCCCGGTCGTACAACGCCGTCCACATCGACCTGCCGGACGAGTGGTCCCCTACTCTCGCGCGGCTCATCGGGTACGTCGTCGCAGAGGGGTACGTCGAGCAGCGCGACGACAACACGGGCTACGTCTCGGTGACCAACAACGACGAGGCTGTGCTAGACGAAGTGAAGGGGGCACTCGACGCAATTGGCGCGAACCACCACCAGCGCGAGCCACACGAGGGAAAGTCCGCTCGCGAGGTCATCTGTGGGTCGGGAGAGTTTGTGAGTTTCCTCGCCGAACTCGACGCGGGCCTGCTCGACGGCTCGGCCAAGAAGCGCGTCCCGAACGCCGTGAAACGAGCGTCCGACGGAACCAAGCGCGCATTCCTCGCTGCATTCGTGGAAGGTGAGGGGCACGTGTCCGCTACGGAGCGCGAGATTTCCGTCGCCTCGACGAGCCGCGAACTACTCGATGACGTGCGGTCGCTGCTGCTCTCACTCGGTATCACCAGCCAGCTCCATCCCCGAGAGAACGGGAGCTATCGGCTTCGCATCAGCGGCGGCATGTTCAAGCGATACGTCACCGAGGTCGGGTTCGTCACCGACCGGAAGTCCGACGCTGCAGCGGCGTTCGAGGAGACAGACGGGAACACGAACACGGACGTTGTCCCGGTCGGCGGCGACGAACTCCGGTCGCTCAGGAACGAGCTCGGGCTGACGCAGGCCGATTGCGGGATTCCTCGCTCGACGTACCAGCACTACGAGCGCGGCAGCCGGAACCCGAGTCGGGAGAGTCTCTCGGCGGTCGCGACGGCATTCTCCAATGCGGTCGACGAGACTGTCGCCGCTGACGGTGGAACCGACGTGACAGCGAGAGTCGGTGCCGTGGAAGCTGCAGCGACGGACGACATCGCCTGGGACCGCATCGACACCATCGAGGAAGTCGAGACAGACGAGGACTGGGTGTACGACCTCGAAGTCGAGGGGACGCACAGCTACCTCACCGACGGTGTGGTCTCGCACAACTCCCAGATGATTTCGTACGTCCAGAACATCGCGCCTCGCTCCGTCTACACCTCCGGGAAGGGGTCGTCCGCGGCCGGGCTGACGGCCGCCGCCGTCCGGGACGACTTCGGTGATGGCCAGCAGTGGACGCTGGAGGCGGGCGCGCTCGTGCTCGCGGACAACGGCGTGGCCGCGGTCGACGAACTGGACAAGATGGCCGACGACGACCGGTCGGCGATGCACGAGGCGCTCGAACAGCAGAAGATCAGTATCTCGAAGGCGGGCATCAACGCGACGCTGAAGGCGCGGTGTTCGCTGCTGGGCGCGGCGAACCCGAAGTACGGCCGCTTCGACCAGTACGAGCCGATCGGCGAGCAGATCGACCTGGAGCCCGCCCTGATTTCGCGGTTCGATTTGATCTTCACGGTGACGGACTCGCCGGACCCCGAGGAGGACGCGGCGCTCGCGGAGCACATCCTCCAGACGAACTACGCGGGCGAGCTGAACACGCAGAACGAGCAGCTCGCGAACGCGAACTACACGGAGGAGGAAATCGACAGCCAGACCGAGGAGGTGGCACCCGCCATCGAGCCCGAGTTGCTCCGGAAGTACATCGCGTACGCCCGGCGGACGTGTTTCCCGACGATGACCGCGGAGGCGAAGCAAGCCATCGAGGACTTCTACGTGGACCTGCGGTCGAAGGGCGCGGACGAGGACGCCCCCGTTCCGGTGACGGCCCGTCAGCTCGAAGCCATCGTGCGGCTGGCGGAGGCGTCGGCGCGGCTGCGGCTCTCCGACACGGTCGAGCAGGAGGACGCCGACCGCGTCATCGCCATCGTCCAGTCTTGCCTGCAGGACATCGGCGTCGACCCGGAGACCGGGGAGTTCGACGCCGACGTGGTGGAGACCGGCCAGTCGAAGACCCAGCGCGACCGCGTGAAGAACGTGAAGGCGCTCATCGGCGAAATCGAGGACGAGTTCGACGAGGGCGCGCCGGTCGAGGAGGTCCTGGACCGCGCGGAGGAGATCGGGATGGACGCCGGGAAGGCCGAACACGAGATCGAGAAGCTCAAAGAGAAAGGGGAGCTCTACCAGCCGAACAAGGACCACTTGCGCTCCATCTGATGGACCGAATCAGCGCGCTCCGGAACGTCGAGGAGGCCCTGGCGGACTTCGAGGACGGGGACGCGAGCCTCGGCGATGTCGAGGACCGCGTGCTGGGCGTACTGCGGACGTACGCGACCGAGTTCGACGAGGCGGGCGTGACCGCGTACCGCGCCACGGGCGACCCGGTCGTCGAGGGGACGGTCGTCGTCGCACCGGACGCCGAGACCGCCCGGGAGCGGGTCGCGGCCCGAGTCGACGGTCGCGTCCCCGAGTTCGAGGTCGCAGAAGTCGTTTGATTCGGGTAGTTCGAAACTAATATTTTCGTCGCTGCGAACGCTCGGGTAGTGCTACTGGTGGTGACGTACGCGCGGGCCGCGAGACAGAGCCTGCGGAACGTCTGTGACGCGCACGAGGACTGCGTCGTCCGGCGGTTCGGCCGCGCCGCGCTGCTTCGGGAGACGGAGTTCGGGGCGTTCCAGGCGCTCCGCCTGCGGGAGAAACACGGCGGCGACGTCCAGGTGGAGCGCACGGCGGCGTTCAACGAGTTCGCGGACGCCCCCGACCGCGTCCGGGAGGCGGCCCAGGCCTACGAGGACCGGGAGGCAGCGAGCACGCCGTACGCGAAGTTCGCGGCCGGCCGGGAGCACCCTGCTCCGGAGACGATGCGCGACAGCGAGCTATGAGAGTCTCACTCGCTGGTGTCGAGCGCCGCGGGCGGGCGCTCGACCTTCGAGACGCCGATGTCGAGTCGGGCGCGGTCGTCGACGCGATTCGCGACCCCGAGGACGAGTGCGTCCGCTGCCAGCCGCCCCGGCGCGTCCACGAGCGCGTCGGTGTGCTCCACCGGCGCGTGTCGGTCTCGCTGCGGGCGGCCGTCGCCGCGGCGGCCCGAAGCCGGGGTGCGGGCACGCGCCACGACGACGACCTCAGGGCGTGCCGGACGGCGCTCGCGGACCTCGACGCACCGGACGTCGATCTGGAAGGGGCACGGGAGCGCGTCTCGACGACGGCCGCGGACGTCGAGCGGCTGCGCGAGCGGGTGGCGCGAGCGAGCGGGCGCGTCGAGGCGCGCCGCGAGGACGGGGACGCCGAGTCGGCCGAGGCCGCGCTCGGCGAGGCGACCCGGGAGCTGGCGGCGGCCGAGACCGAACACCACGCCGCCCGGGAGTCTCTGGAGCGAGCCAGGCGGCGAGCGCGCGAGGCCCGCGACGCCCGGGAGCGACGCCTCGAAGTCGAGGACCGGCTGGCGAATCTGCGCCGGGACGCCAGGGGCGCACTGGCCGAGCGCTGGAGTGCGCGCTTCGAGCGCGCGGTCGACGCGCTCCCGTTCCGCGGCGACCCTGCGCCGCCCAGCGAGTTCGACGGCCCGGCGTGGACGGCCGGCTGTGCGGCCGCCCGACTCGCCGCTCCCGGCGCGCCACTCGTGGTGGCCGACGACCTGTTCGCGAATGCGACGAGAGCGAGCGCCGCGCTGGGCGCGCCGGTGGTGCTGGTCGAAGTTTAAGGCCGGGAGCGGGGCCACCGCCGGCATGCGCGTAGCGACCGAGACACACCGCCGGAACGGCGTCACGCTGGTGGCGGTGCGCGTCGAACACGACGGCGAGCAGCGCCAGCGCGTCCGACTGGCGAACGAGTGCGCGGGCCCGGTGTGGCCGCCCCGCGAGAACGGACTGCCGGCTCCGGGCTGGGACGACGGCGGCTGGGAGGGCGTCCTCGACCCGGGCGATCGGACGCCGCTCGGGTACGCCACACCGGGCGAGCCGCGGGACCCGCCGGTGTCGGTGGCGTGGACCGAGCGCGCGGCAGCGGGGCCGCCCGACGCCAGCGCGGCGGTCGCGGAGTTCGGCGACCCGCGGCCGCCCCGCGACGCTGTGCCGGAGCCCGACACCGCGCTCCCCGACGCCGTCCGTGACTGGCTCGGTGACGTTTCGTCGCGGGCGAGCGAGGACGGAGAGACGCCGGAGGACCGGGAAGCGGTGTCGGCGCTGGCGGCGCGCGCGAGTGTGCTCCGAGAGCGGGTGGACGAGTGATTCTCGCCGTCGCCGGCGGGAAGGGCGGCGTGGGGAAGACGACCGTCGCGCTGAACCTCGCGGCCGAACTCGGAGCTCGGAAGACGACACAGTCGTCTTCCGCAACCCATCAGAACGCAGCGCGGTCTGAGGACGCCGTCCTCGTGGACGCCGACCTCGGGATGGCGGACGTGCCGGCCGGAAGGGGGCCAGACCTCCACGACGTACTCGCCGGCCGTGCCGCGCCCTGTGAAGCCGTTCAGGGAGACGGTCCCGTGTCGGTGCTGCCCTGCGGCCGGACGCTCGCCGGTGCCCGCGAGGGCGACCCGCGGGAGCTGGCGAGCGTGCTGGAAGCGGTCGAGCGCGAGTTCGGGACGGTCGTCGTGGACTGTCCAGCGGGCCTGCAGGCGGACGTCGGAGTGCCGCTGCTCGCGGCTGACGCGGCCGTCGTGGTGACGACGCCGGACCGCGCTGCGGTTGCGGACGCCGTGCGCGTGCGGTCGCTCGCCCGGGAACTCGACGCCGGGCTCGCAGCCGTCGCGTACAACAGGGCGGACTCGGGCAGCGAGCGGGTGGCCGACGCGCTCGGCGCGCCGACGGTCGCGGTGCCGGACGCCGAGGGAGTCGAGCGCGCGCTGGCGGCGGGGCTGCCGGTGCGAGCAGTGGCGGCGGAGTCGACGGCTGCGGCGCGGTTCGCAGACCTCGGGGCGCTGGTTCAGTCCTGTAGCTCGTAGTGGGTCGTCCGGAGCGTGACGGGCGTCACGTCCGCGACGTCGGCGGCGTCGGCCTGCGTGACTGCGTGCTCGGTGTCCGCGGCGGCCGTGTACAGACACGCGGCGGCGACCCCGCTGGGGTTGCGGCCGCTGACACCGCCGTCGGCTTCGAGGTCGTCGACGAACTCGCGGGCGCGGCGTTCGACGCCGCTCGGGAGGTCGAGCCTGTCGGCGTACCGCGGGAGGTAGTCCCGGGGGTCGATGGGGCCCGTCGGTAAACCGAGGTCGCGGTTCATCGCGTCGTAGGCGGCGGTGAGTTCGTTCTCGTCGGCGCGGGCGGCCGCCGCGACCTCGCCGAGCGTTCGGGTGACGCCGTTCGTCCGGCAGACGGCGTAGACGCCGGCGGCGGCGAAGCCCTCGATGGTCCGGCCCTGCAGCAGGCCCTCGCTCTGCGCGGAGTCGAACAGCGCGCAGGCCTGGTCGCGGACGCTCCGCGGGAGACCGAGCGTGCTGACGAGCCGCCGAATCTCGGTGAAGCCGTACACCTGGTTGCGGTCGGCTTTCGAGGAGATGTTGGCGCGCTTGTGCTGGCGGCGGAGTCGCGCGAACTTCCGGCGCTTGCGGCCCTTCAGCCGCGTCGAGCGACCGATTTCCGTGGAGAGGCCGCGGTCGTGGCGGGAGCGCGTGAGCGGTGCGCCCGTTCGTTCTGGGCTGCGCTCGGAGTCGCTGCCGAAGGTGCGCCACTCGGGGCCGCGGTCGATGCGGTCTTCATCGACGACGAGGCCGCACTCAGTACAGACGCGTTCGGTGTCTCGGTCGCGGACGGTGCCCTCGCACTCGGGGCAGCAGTGTGTCTGACTCATCCTACCTGAACGTAGGCCCCGAAGCAGTATTTAAACGGAGGACGAATCGCCGGATATCGGCCGCTTCGGCCCGTGAGAACCTACCGGTGACCGGTCGGTTCGCGGGCGGTACCGCCGTTCAGTTCGCCTCTAATCAGTGTAATTTTAAGTCTCGCCGGGAGCAAGTCCCGAGCATGGGGTTGTCAGACATCGCAGCGGGGGTGGAGGTCACGACACGCCAGCGCGAGCGCGGGGTGGCGAGCGTCGACCGCACCGCCGCGCCGCTCGCCGACCGGCTGGCGGCGCACGCCGACGACCTCCCCTGCGGGCCGGGGACAGCGGCCGAGCTGGCGGAGGCGTACGCGAGCGGCGGGAGCGTCGGCGACGCCGCCGAGGCAGTCGGAGTTGCGCCGACGACCGCCGCGAAGTGCCTGCACCGCCTCGGCTTCGAGGGGCTGACGCCGCTCTCGCCCCTGCAGCGCGATATTCTGGCGGACTGGCTGGACGCGCGGCTCTCCCGGACGGAGGCCCTGGAGTTGACGGCCGTGAGCGAGCGCGAGTTCGCGCTCGCGGCGTACGTCGCGACCCACGACCGGCTGCCCGAAGCGGCCGAAGCGGTCGAGAGCGCGCTGTCGAACGGCGAGGACGCGATGGTCGCGAAGCGGGACGCGCTGGCGGCGACGCTGCCGGAGTCAGGCTAGTTTCTCGCGGGCGGCGTCGAGCACCGAATCGTCATCGAAGTCGACGCCGATGGACTCGTCGAACAGCGACTCGGCGAGCGCCGCGACCGCCTCGGTGAACGCGCCGGTGCCGTCGAGTGCGACCGGCGCGTCCGGGATTCCGGTCTCGTCGTGGGCGGGGACGGCGAGGTCGGCGTCCGGTGGCGTCTCGGAGTGGCGGTTGGCGACGACGAGGTCGCAGTCCGCGCCGACGTCCGCGAGGCGGCCGCGGACGCGCTGGAGGCTGTCGACGCCGCGGTCGCCCGGCGGGACGACTGCGGCGACGGCGTCGCTGGCGGTGACCGCGGCGACGGCCTGGTTGGCTGCGACCGGTGGCGTGTCCACGAGCACGTAGTCGTGTTCGGCAGCGAGGTCGTCGAGGACCGTCTCGAAGCGCCGGGCCGCACCGGTCGTCTTCGCCTCGGCGAGACGCGTGAAGGGCGCAAACGCCGGGTAGACGGCGAGATCGCCGGCCGCGTCGGACGCGAGGTCGTGGCGAGACGCACTGGGGTTGGTGTCCCCGGCAAGGACCGCGGTGGCGTCCGGGTCGATGCGGCCAGCGACGTGCTGAGAGAGCCCCTGCGTCGCGAACGCGGCGTCGAACACGCCGACGCTGGCTCCGTCGCGCGCGAGGACGGCAGCAGTCTCGGTAGCGAGCCGGGTAGCGCCCGCGCCGCCGGCGACGCCGACGAGCGCGGCTGTGGTCGTCTCCATACCACAGATTCGGCTCGTTCTGATACTAAAATTTAGGCGTTTCAGTCGTGGTGTTCGGCCGGCTCGACGCCGCTGACTTCGAAGCGCGCGCCGCCGTCCTCGCCGTCCGTGGCGCGAATCGACCAGTCGTGTGCGCTGGCGATGCTCGCGACGATAGCGAGCCCGAACCCCGTGCCGGTGTCGGTCGTCGTCACGCCGGGCTCGAAGACCTCGGCGCGCTCGCCGTCGGGGATGCCGGGACCGTCGTCCGCCACGAAGAAGCCGTCCCCGGTCGCACCGACGGTGACGGTCACGTCCGGGCCCACGTGTTCGACTGCATTCCGGAAGACGTTCTCGAACAGCTGGACGAGGCGGGTGCGGTCGGCGGCGAGCGTCCGGTCACCGGCGACCCGGAGGGTGGCGCTATCGGTGTCGACGTTCTCCCACGCCGCCTCGGAGACGGCGCGCAGGTCACAGGGCTCGGTGTCGCCGATGACTTCGCCCTGGCGCGCGAGCGCGAGCAGGTCGTCGACGAGCGCCTCCATGCGGTCGAGTGCGCCGGCGACCGTGGCGAGGTTCCCGTCGCCCTCGCGGCCGTCCCGCGCGATGTCGAGGCGGCCCTGCGCGACGTTCAGTGGGTTCCGGAGGTCGTGGCTGACGACGCTCGCGAACTGTTCGAGCCGTTCGTTCTGGCGTTCGAGTTCGCGGCGGTGGCGCTCGCTCTCCGTGACGTCCGAGAACAGCAGCAGCCGGCCGATTTCGGTGCGGCCGACCGCGAACTGGTTGGCGCTCACGAGCAGCGACCGCGTCTCCCCGTCGACCTCGCGCTCCAGCACGGTCCCCTCGTCCGCGACGGCGTCTGCGACCCCGGGCAGCACGTCGGCGAACGGCCGGCCGGTCGCGCCGTCGAGTTCGGGGAACAGCTGGCGGGCCGCGTCGTTGAAGTCCCGGAGGTCGCCCTCGCCGCTGACGAACACCACCGGGTTGTCGATTTGGCCGGTGACGCGGACGCGCTCGAAGGTCCCCGTGAACAGCGAGAGCGCGCCGACCGCGAACGTCGCGACCCCGAGCGGCTCGTAGGACATGTCGACGAGCCACGGCACGCGAGCGCCGGCGACGGTGGCGGCGACGGGGAGCGCGGTGAGCGACGCCAGCACGACGAGCGGCCGGGTGTCGAGGCTGGTCTGGTCGAACAGTTCGAGCAGCATGAAGTAGCCGACGGCGGAAACCGCGTACGCGACGCCCGCGATGACCCAGTGCAGCGCCCCGCTCTGGACGGCGAGGTGAGGGAACGGCGTGGGTTCGGCGACCATCGTGAAGTAGACGCCGTGGACGGGGTTCGTGACTTTCACGGCGACGACGATGACGAAGACGGCGAGCGCGAACCGCCGGTACCGCGGGTCCTGGTGGAACGTGCGGCCGGTGTACGCCGAACAGAAGTACAGCCAGGCACCGGGCGTGCTGAACCCGGCGACGAGGCCCGCGATGTGGAAGGCGTGGGCCCACTCGGCAGTCGGCGCGAGCAGGAAGCCGACGCCGGCGGCCGCCCAGATGCCGCTGGTGACGAGCAGCGCGGCGAGCCCGCGGCGGGTGTCCGCGCTGTCGATGCGGTCGACGCGCCAGAGGCTGACGAAGCAGCCCGCCGCCGCGAGCGAGAACGCGGCGACGTAAGCGGCGAGTACGGGGTCTACGGCCACGCGCGCTCACCCGAGCGAGCCGCCGCCGACTCGGTCACTCCACTCGGTTCGCGACGTCCTCGGCGATGGCGTCGAGCTCGTCGTCGGAGAGGTCGGGGCGGCTGCCCGCGACGACGTGGATGGGGCCGCCGCCGTCGCCCTCGAAGCGCGGGATGACGTGACCGTGGACGTGGGGAATCTCCTGGCCGGCGGCCTCGCCGTTGTTGAACGCGACGGTGCTGGCGTCGGCGTCGACGGCGTCCTCGACGAGCGGGGCGAGCCGGTGGAGCGCCGCGAACACGGCGCTACCGTCGGCCTCCGGGAGGTCGCCGAGCGTCTCGTGGTGGGCTTTCGGAACGACGAGCGTGTGGCCGGGTGCCATCGGGTTCGCGTCGAGGAACGCGAGCACGTCGTCGTCCTCGTAGACGACGCGGCCGGGAATCTCGCCGTCGACAATCTGGCAGAAGATGCAGTCCTCGCTCATGGGTAAGGGGACGCACGGCGCGCCCTTAAGCCTACTCGGGGACCGAGCCCCGGAAGCGGTCGCGGTCGACGACGCGGAAGGTCAGGTCACCGGTGGCGACCGCCGCACCGTCGGACTCGCGCTCGGCGCGGACGGCGAACCGGACGTCCGGTCGGCTGACGCGAACGAGCGTCGCAGACACCGTCACGTCGCCGTCGACGCCGACCGGAGCGAGGTGGGAGATGGAGGCTCCGCGTTCGACGGCTCCGTACCCCTCGGGGAGGTGGCCGCGGAGCGCCTCGCGGGCGACGGCACCGAACTGCGCGAGCAGGTGGGAGGTGCCGAGCACGTCGACGGTCTCGCCGGGGTCGACGTCGGTCGCAGCGGGGGCACTGGGCGGGTCCTCCTGCCGGCCGAACACGGGCGTGGCGTGTTCGGCGTCGAGCGTGAACGTCGCGTCGTTGCGCACGTCGGCGTCCGCGAGCGCCTCGAAGGCGTCCTCGGGCATGGACGGGGAGACGGTGGACCGCGAGTTAGTCCTGTCGGCGTCACACGCCCTGCGCCCTGACCGCCGCCCAGAACGCGCCGACGGTGCCAGCGCCGACGACGGCGGCGACGGTCCACGCCGGGAGCGACCAGACGAGGTCGGCAGCGCCGTAGACGGCGACCACGAGGCCGGTGGCTGCGGCGGCGTTCCCGCCGTGTTCTGCTGCGTACTCGGGGTCGGTGGCTCCGGTGTAGTTCGCGAGCAGCGACGGGTCCGCACGGAGCCTGACGTAGACGCCGGTCGCGGCGACGGAGACGCCGACCAGGAGCATCATGAGCGCGGCAGCGGAGCCGCAGGGCATCTCACTCGACGAGTGGGAGCGCGATACCGAAGAGGAACGGACAGACGACGATGCCGAGGACGCCGATGATTTCGAGGTCGAGCAGCACCGTCAGCTCCCAGCCCGGCAGCCGGCCGGACCCGAGGGTCGTGCCGGCGGCACCGACGAGGAGGAGCGCGAGGCTGGCGAGCGTCCCGTACTTCGCGAGGTCTGGGTAGTCGAGGTTCGCGGCGCGTGCCATACCGGCGGTGGCCCGTGCCTCGTCGTAAATCTTCTGTGTCGAGACCGTGGCGAACGCAAAGCCTACAACGGAGAGGAGACTGACGGGGTGTATGCTCGAATCCCTGCCGGAACTGTTCGACGCCCTACTGACGCCGCTGCTGGCGGTCGTCGGCGCGACGCTCGTCGGCGGCGGCCTGTTCGCCGAGCTGCAGAGCTACTCGTCGCTCGGCGGCGGCGGCGACCTCGTCTGGGGCGTGTGGCTGGCCGTGATGGGCGCGGCAGCGGTGGCGATGGGCGTGAAGGTGTTCACCGACGCGCTCGCCGGACGGCTAGCGTAGCCCGGTCGCCGGCTGTACAACCGATTATCCTTTGAGGTGTGAGCGGGACGGTACCCGTATGAGTGGATTCGGCGACGTGCCCGACCAGTACGACCCCGAGGACGTCGAGGACCGGGTGTTCTCGTACTGGGACGACGTCGACGCCTACGAGCAGACGGTCGAGCACCGGGCCGACGGCGAGGACTTCTTCTTCGTCGACGGCCCGCCGTACACGAGCGGCGCGGCCCACATGGGGACGACGTGGAACAAGACGCTCAAAGACGCCTACATCCGCTACCTCCGGATGCAGGGCTACGACGTCACGGACCGCCCGGGCTACGACATGCACGGGCTCCCCATCGAGACGAAAGTCGAGGAGGAACTCGGCTTCGAGTCCAAGAAGGACATCCAGGAGTTCGGCGAGGACGCCTTCATCGAGGAGTGCAAGCGGTTCGCCGACGACAACCTCGACGGCCTCCAGTCGGACTTCCAGAGCTTCGGCGTCTGGATGGACTGGGACAACCCCTACAAGACCGTCGACCCGTCGTACATGGAGGCGGCGTGGTGGGCGTTCAGCGAGGTCCACGACAACGGGCTCGTGGAGCGCGGGAAGCGCTCCATCAGCCAGTGTCCGCGCTGTGAGACCGCCATCGCGAACAACGAGGTCGAGTACGAGGACGTCAGCGACCCGTCCATCTACGTCAAGTTCGACCTCGACGACCGCGAGGGCAGTCTCGTCGTCTGGACGACGACCCCGTGGACGATTCCCGCGAACGAGTTCGTCGCGGTCGACGAGGACGGCGACTACCAGCAGGTCCGCGCCACCACGGAGGACGGCGAGGAAGAGGTCCTGTACGTCGCCAGCGAGTGCGTCGACGGCGTGCTGTCGGCGGGCCGCTACGACGACTACGAGGTCGAGGCCGACCTCACCGGCTCGGACCTCGTCGGCTGGTCGTACACGCCGCCGCTGACCGAGGAGGTGCCCGCGAACCCGACGGACGCCGACGGCACCCACGAGGTCTACCACGGCGACTGGGTGGAGGCCGACCGCACCGGCCTCGTGCACTCCGCGCCCGGGCACGGCGAGGAGGACTTCGAGCGCGGCGAGGAACTCGGGCTGCCCGTGTTCTGCCCGGTCGGCGGCGACGGCGTCTACACCGAGGAGGCCGGCGAGTACGAGGGCGAGTTCGTCCGGGACGCGAACGACGGCATCATCTCGGACCTGGAGGGGCACGGCGCGCTGCTCGCCAGCGAGACCGTCGACCACAGCTACGGGCACTGCTGGCGGTGTGATACCGGCATCGTCCAGATTGTCACCGACCAGTGGTTCATCACCATCACGGACGTCAAAGACGAGCTGCTGTCGAACATGGACGAGTCCGAGTGGCACCCGCAGTGGGCGCGGGACAACCGCTTCCGGGACTTCGTGGAGAACGCGCCGGACTGGAACGTCAGCCGGCAGCGCTACTGGGGCATCCCCGTCCCCATCTGGACGCCCGAGGACTGGAGCGGCGACGTCGAGGACGTGCTGGTGGTCGGCACCCGCGAGGAGCTCGCGGAGCTCGCCGACCAGGACGTCGACCCCGAGTCCGTCGACATCCACAAGCCGACCGTCGACGACATCACCATCACCGTCGACGGCACCGAGTACACGCGCGTGCCGGACGTCTTCGACGTCTGGCTGGACTCCTCCGTGGCGTCCTGGGGCACCCTGAACTACCCCGAGCAGGAGGACGACTTCGAGGAGCTGTGGCCGGCCGACCTCATCATGGAGGCCCACGACCAGACCCGCGGCTGGTTCTGGAGCCAGCTCGGGATGGGGACCGCGGCGCTCGGCGAGGTGCCGTACCGGGAGGTCCTGATGCACGGCTACGCGAACATGCCCGACGGCCGCGGCATGTCGAAGTCGAAGGGCATCACCATCGAGCCCCACGAGGTCATCGACGAGTACGGCGCGGACCCGATGCGGCTGTTCCTGCTGTCGGTCACGCCGCAGGGCGAGGACATGAGCTTCTCCTGGGACGAGACCGGGAACATGCAGGCCGACCTGAACATCCTCTGGAACGTCTTCCGGTTCCCGCGGCCGTACATGGCCCTCGACGACTTCGACGCGAACGTCCCCGAGGCCTTCGGCGGCGAGGGCAGCGGCGTCGCCGTCGAGGACGTCGACCTGGAGGCTGTCGACGAGTGGCTGCTGTCCACGCTCCAGTCCGTGAAGGCCGACGCCACCGAGCACTGGGAGGACTACGAGCAGCACCGCGCGCTCGACGCGGTCCTCGAGTTCGTCGTCGAGGACCTCTCCCGGTACTACGTGCAGGTCGTCCGCGAGCGCATGTGGGAGGACGGCGAATCGGCGTCCAAGACGGCGGCCTACGCCACGATGCAGCGCGTCCTCCTCGAAGTCACCGCGCTGCTCGCGCCGTTCGCGCCCTTCGTCACGGAGGAGCTGTACGCCCACCTCACGGGCGACACCGGCCACGACACCGTCCACATGTGTGACTGGCCCGAGGTCGAGGAGTCCCTGCGGCAGCCCGGACTGGAGGCCCACGTCGCCGTGCTGCGCGCCGCCGAGGAGGCGGGCAGCCACGCCCGCCAGCAGGCCGGCCGGAAGCTCCGGTGGCCGGTCACGCGAATCGTCGTCGACGCCGACGACGACGCGGTCGTCGACGCACTCGACGCCCACGGCGACCTGCTCGCCGACCGCCTCAACACCCGCAGTGTCGAGGTCGTCGACCCCGGCGAGTCCTGGGGCGAACTCGCGTACAGCGCCCGCGCCGACATGAGCGAACTCGGCCCCGCGTTCGGCGACGACGCCGGCGCGGTGATGAACGCGCTCAACGACGCCCACGTCACCGACACGGACCTCGACGCGCTCGCCGACCAGGTCTCCGAGGACCTCGGAATGGACGTCGAACTCACCGACGAGATGGTCGAGTTCGTCGAGGAGACCCCCGAGCACGTCGCCGGCGCGGACTTCGAGTCCGGGACGGTGTACGTCGACACCGAACTGAACGAGGACGTGGAGAGCGAGGGGTACGCCCGCGAGGTCGTGCGCCGCGTTCAGGAGATGCGCAAGGACATGGACCTCGAGATGGACGCCGAGATTCGGCTGGACGTGCTCGTGTTCGACGAGCGCGTCGGCGAACTCGTCGCGCGCCACGAGGACCTCGTCAAGGAGGAGACTCGCGCCCGAGACCTCGGCGAGGTCGAGGACGGCTACCGCGAGGAGTGGGATGTCGAGGGCACCACGGTCGCCCTCGAAATCGAGGAGCTGTAAGGCCGGCTCGCCGCCGGCTCGCTGAGACTTCGCAGCGCCTGCGAGCGCTACGGGCATTCTTTATTATCGCCGGCCGCACTGGACGTATGTCCGCAGTGTCGACGCTCGAGTCGGCTCTCCGAACCCTCCAGCGGGTCGTGCTCGGGGTACTGCTCGCGTTTCTGGGGCTGCAGAGCTACGGCGTCGCGGTTCGCGCGCTCCCCGACGGTCGCTACGCGCTGACGTTCGCGGCGGCCGCGGCCGCCGCCGTCGCCGTCGCGCTGGTCGCAGCGCTGTTCGCGGAAGGGTGGCGAGCGGGGCGGCGACAGGCAGCGTGACGACAGAGAGCTACGGGACCGCCGACAGGTCGCCTACCCCCGTACGGGGATGTTGCCGAATCGGACGGTCTGCTGGAAGAACCGCTCGCCGCCGCCGTCCACGTACTCGACGCCGACGACGGCCATCGTCGCGGGCGTCTCGCCGTCCGGCAGGTCGTAGCTCGCCGACAGCGTCGCGGACTCGCCGACGGCGAGCCGGTCGGTCGCCGCGTCGCCGTCGACGCGCGCGCCGTCCTGCGTCGTGACGGTGCCCAGTCGGAGTTCGTACGGCCGGTCGCCGGAGTTCTCGACGTCGACGGCGAGTTCGAACCGCCAGCCGTCGTCCCGGGCGTAGACGGTCGCGTCCGCGAGCGTCTCGGCGCGGTCGGTCGTCGGCAGCAGGTCGTCGCCGACGACCGTCGCCGGCTCGGATGCCGTGGTCGTCGACGCCGCCGCGTCGTCGCCCTCGCCGTCGCCGAACAGCCACGACTCCACGAGGCCGACGAGCGTCGCGCCCTCGACGACGACCGGGATGCCGAGCCCGAGCCCGACGACCGCGCGAATCAGCCAGCGACGCGTCACGTCGCTGTCGTCGTCGCTGGCGGCGGTCGCGGTCGTCTCGTCGGCGTCTGAGTCGGGCATGAGCGTGGGGAGTGTGTCAGTTGCTGCGCGGAGCGAACGCGAGCGGGTGATTAGTGGGCGTTACACCGGGAAGCCGCCGCTACCGGGACCGAGGATGCCGTCGGCCAGCATGCTGTACAGCGGGAGGCCGTACGCGATGATGACCAGCACGACGGCGATGGCGGTCCAGACCTTGAGGTTGTCGAGGATGCGGGGGCTGTCGGCCGGCCCGGACAGCGGCGCGGGAATCGTGCCGTTGACCGAGAGCTGGCCGACGCCCGACCGCGACAGCCACGTCCCCGTCATCACGACGAGGAACATCGCGAGCGCGACGAACAGCAGCGTGCCGCCGACCGCAATCTGGAGCTGCATCTCGGAGATGCTGCCCACCACGGGGTCGAACGGCGCTGCGCCCTCGCCGCGGAACAGCGGCTTCGCGGTGCGGCGCGGCAGGCCGGCGAGGCCGCCGCGGTGCATCGCATTCGACATCAGGGTCATGCCGATGACCCAGACGAACGGCTGGACGGCGGCGATGGTCTTGTGCTGGAGCTGTTTGCCCGTAATCTGGGGGACGAGCCAGTAGGACACACCCATCATCGTCAGCGCGAACGCGGTGCCGACGGTGAGGTGGAAGTGACCGGGCACCCAGATGGTGTTGTGAATGAGGTAATTGATGTTCATCCCGGCGTTGATCATGCCGGAGAACCCACCGGCGGCGAACACGAGGCCGGCCAGCGCCATCGCGGAGAACGCGGGGTTCCCCCACGGGAGCGCGCGCAGCCAGCCGAAGTAGCCCGTGCCGCCGCGCTGCCGCGCGCCGTGTTCGAGCGACGCCACGACGGTGAACGCGGTCAGCAGCGACGGCAACAGCAGCATGAAGGTGTTCGTCATCGCGATGAACTTGAACCCTTCAGCGACGCCGGGGTCGGTGTACTGGTGGTGGAAGCCGACCGGCGTCGACAGCAGCACGAACAGCACGAAGACGATGCGGGCCAGCGGGTCGCTGAACAGTTTGCCGCCCGCGAGCTTCGGGAGGATTGTGTACCACGCGAGGTAGGCGGGCAGCAGCCAGAAGTACACGACCGGGTGGCCGAAGTACCAGAACAGCGTCCGCGTCAGCAGCGGGTCGACCTGGCTGATCCAGCCCAGCGACCACGGGATGAGGAACGCGACCACCTCGACGGCGACGCCGAGCGAGGAGAGGTACCACATCACGAACGTCGCCAGCACCATGAACGTCTGCAGGGGGATGCGTTCGTCGGGATTGTCGGCGCGCCACTGCCGGTACGTGAGGAAGTACTCCGCGCCGACGACCCACGACCCGACGACGAGCAGCGCCGCGCCGACGTAGAACGCCGGGTGGGCCTGCAGGGGCGCGTAGAACGTGTAGAGGACGTCCGCGGACCCGAACGGCAGTTCGGGCGCGAAGCCGTTCAGGATGGTGAGCGCGGCCAGCGCCGTGCCGACGAGCATCGACAGGAAGCCCGCCCAGGCGACCCGCTGGTGGGCGAGCGGACGGTCGAGGCTGCGCGTGACCGCCCACACGAAGAACCCACAGATGAGGAACGTCGTGAACACGAGCGCGAGCAGGACGCCGTGGCCCGTCAGCACCGTGTAGTACTGTGAGGCGTCGATCGGGAGCGCGTCACGGAAGTAGCCGGTCCGGTACAGCGCCTGCACGAGGCCGAACAGGCCGCCGAGCGCGAGCGCGACGAACCCGACGCCGAAGTGGTATCTGACGAGCTTCGCTTCCTCGGGGAACTTGTCGACGAACGCCATTAGTCACTCACCTCCGGAACGTCCTGCGATGCGAACTCGTCCTGCGGGACGACCTCGACGGTGCCCTCCATCGCGTGGTGGGCGGAGCCGCAGTACTCGTGGCAGACGATGTGGTGCGTGCGGGCTTCGTCGAACTCGACTGTGAGTTCGGCGACCTGCCCGGGAATCACCATCGTGTTCACGTTCGTGCCGACGAGCTCGAAGCCGTGTGTCACGTCACCGCTCGTCACGTGGAACGTCACTTCCGCGTCGGCGGGCACGCGAATCGGCTCGTTCGTGCCGGGCGCGAACGCGAACTGCCGGGCTTCGACGTAGACCGCGTACTCGCCGTCACCGGTCTGGTAGACGCCGGGCTCCCGGAAGTTGTCCGAGGCGGTCGGGTCGCCCGGGTCGACCGTTCCGCCTTCGTCTCCGACCATCGCGACGCCCGCGCCGAGCGAGCCGTAGACGATGGTGGCGATGAACGCGGCGATGAGTACGAACGCCGCGGCGAGCCAGAGTTTCTCGAATCTGTGTATCCGCATGCTTGGTCACCCCACGATGGTCGGTCCGTTCCCGAGGAACTCGACGAAGTACGTGAGCGCCCACATCCCGACCAGGATGAGGAAGTAGATGGCGACGAGCGAGAGCGTGCCGACCGGGTCGTAGTCGTCGTGCCCGATCTCGGTCTCCGGCTCGAACTCGTCGGCCTCGGGGATTTCGTCCATTGTCTCGCCGCCGGCGTCCCCGGAGTGGGAGTCGCCGGCCGGCGGGCGGTTCCGGTAGTAGTTCGAGAGGATGGGCGCGAGCATCGCGAGCAGGACGCCGCCGGCGAACACGGACGTCCAGAGCGTACTGCCGGGAATCGCGCGCTGACCCGTGCCGCCGTCGTCCCCGCCGCCGCTGCCGCCGGGTGCCGCGCCGACGACGATTGCGCCTTTCATCCCCGCCGTGAGGTGGGGCTTGCAGTAGTACGTGTAGACGCCCGGCGTCTCGAACGTGTGCGAGAACGAGTAGCCCTCGTTGTTGATCTCCTCCTCGCCGCTCCAGTCCGCCCCCTCGGGCTGGCTCTGGACGACGACGTTGTGCGTGTTCGACACCCACTCGAATGTCACCGTCGTCCCGGGTGAAACGCGGACGGCTGCCGGCCCGAACCCGAATGACCCGCCGTTCGCGTTCGCGCCGACCTCGACGGTGACCTCGTCCTGTCCCGTCTGGTCGACGGTCGACCCGTCGAAGTTGCCGGTCGCGCCACCGTCGGCGTCACCGGTGAACCAGTTACCGTAGTCGGCCTCGACGGTCGGCGCGTCGCTGCCGCCACCGCCGCCACCGCCGACGACGATTGCGCCTTTCATCCCCGCCGTGAGGTGGGGCTTGCAGTAGTACGTGTAGGTGCCCTCGGTCTCGAACGTGTGCGAGAACGAGTAGCCCTCGTTGTTGATCTCCTCCTCGCCGCCCCAGTCCGCTCCCTCCGGCTGGTCCTCGACGATGACGTTGTGGGTGTTCGACACCCACTCGAACGTCACCGTCGTCCCGGGTGAAACGCGGACGGCTGCCGGCCCGAACCCGAACGACCCGCCGTTCGCGTCCACGCCGACCTCCACAGTCACTTCGTCCTGTCCCGTCTGGTCGACAGTCGTCCCGTCGTAGTTGCCGACGCCGCCACCCTTGGCGTCGCCGGTGAACCAGCCGCCGTAGTCCTGGGCCGCGGCCGTGCCGGTCGCCGCCGCGCCGGCCGCGACCGCGGTCGCGGACCCGGCAGCGGCGCGGAGGACACCGCGGCGCGATAGTGTGTTCGTGTCCAATCTGGTCATCGTGTACACCTCACTTCGGTCTCGTTGCCGCCCGAAGGCGGCACTGCGAGTGAAGCCGGTACGGGCCCGCCGGTGTGCCGGAGCGGGGCCCGTAGCCGTTCACACCTCCGTGTTTTCGAGATGTCCTATAGCTATCCTCGCTGATTCCAAGCCTGTAGGAATCCGTCAAAAGGTTTAGGCGGAAACCGGCCAACCGCCGGGTATGAACGTGCGTCCACAGGTCGTCGCGACCATCATGCCGCTGCTGGCGCTGGTGCCGGTCGCGCTGTACGCCAACGGACAGAAGGCCATCGCAGCCATCGCGCTCGGGAACGTCCTCATCATCGCCGGCTGCCTCTACTACATGTTCTCGGAGGCGGAGGGCGACGAGCACGCCGTCGCGCACTAGTCGCGCGATGGTCACATCAGGCGTGTCGCTCGCAGCGTCCGGCGTCACCACAGCAGCCGCGAGCGCGTCCGACGCCGGCGTCGTCGCGTTCTTCGTGGTCGGTCTCCTCGGGGGCGCGCACTGTCTCGGCATGTGCGGCCCGCTCGTGACGATGTACGCCGACCGCATCGGCGACGACGCGCGCGGCCCGTCGACGCGCGCGCTCCGCCAGCACGCGCTCTTCAACGCGGGTCGCACCGTCAGCTACGCCGTCGGCGGCGCGCTGATGGGCGCGGTGGGTGCCGTCCTCGTCGACGCCGGCGGCGTCCTCGAAGCGAGCCACCTCGTCCGGGGCGTCGCGGGCGTCGTCGCTGGCGTCGTCATCGTTGCGGCGGGCGTCGGCTACGCCGCGGGCGGCCAGTCGCGGGTCGCCGCGGGCGCGGTCCCCGGGCTCGGGCGAGCGTTCGGCGTCCTCACCGAACAGGTCGCGTCGCGGGCCGACGACTGGGCGACCGGCCCCGGCATCGTCGTGCTCGGCGCGGCCCACGGCGTCATGCCGTGTCCGCTACTGTACCCGGGCTACGTGTACGCGCTCGCGACCGGGTCGCCAGTGGAGGGCGGGCTGGCGCTGGGCGCGCTCGGTCTCGGGACGTTCCCGACGCTGTTCGCGTACGGCACCGCCGTGGACGCGGTGAGCGCGACGACCCGCCGGCGCGTCCACCGCGCGCTCGGCGTCGCGTTCGTCGTCGCGGGCACCGTCCCGCTGGCGAAGGGCGCGACCGCGCTCGGGTACCCGGTCCCGCACCTGCCGCTGCCGATGCCACCGATGCCAGGCTGACATGACCGACGACTGCACACTCTGTGGCCTGCCGACGCCGGACCCGCCCGTCGCCAGCGACGGCGTCGAGGGGACGTACTGCTGCCGGGGCTGTCTGGAGGTCGCGCGCACGCTCGACGACCCGGAGAGCGCGGACGCGGACCCGGTCGACGACCTCGACACCGGCCCCGACGACGAGGACGTGGACGGCGACACGGCGTACCTCTCCGTGTCGGGGATGCACTGCGCGACCTGCGAGGCGTTCGTGGAAGCGCAGGCGACCGACGCCGACGGCGTCAAGGCGGCCGCCGCGAGCTACCCGACGGAGACGCTGAAAGTCACCTACGACGCCGAGGTCGCCGACCGCGGGGACCTCGTGGACGCCGTCGAGGGCTTGGGGTACTCCGCGAGCGCGCGGGACGCCGACGACGAGGACGACCAGTCCGAGGTCGGGCGGCTGCTCGTCGGCGGCTTCTTCGGGATGATGACGATGCTGTGGTACGTCCTCTTCCTCTACCCGGCGTACCTCGACCTGCCGTCGGCCGCCCAGCTGCTGGACCTCGGCGGCCTCGCGGGCAGCTACCTGCTGGCGAACGTCTGGCTGATGGCGACCGTCGTGCTGGCGTACACCGGCTACCCGCTGTTCCGGGGCGCGTACGTGAGTCTGCGCGCCGGCCACCCGAACATGGACCTCCTGGTGGGCATCGCGGCGGGCGCGGCCTACCTCTTCAGCACGTTCGTCGTGCTGACCGGCGGCCGCGAGGTGTACTTCGACGTCGCCATCGTCGTCGTGCTCGCGGTCACCGTCGGCGACTACTACGAGGGCCGCGTGAAACGCGCGGCGGCCGGCCGGCTCGCCGACCTCACCGAGGAGCGCGTCGACGAGGCGACGCAGCGCACCGGCGACGGCCTCGAATCGGTCGCGGTCGAGGACCTCCGGCCCGGTGACGAGGTGGTGGTCACCGCCGGCGAGCGCGTCCCGGTCAACGGTCCGGTCGTCGAGGGCGCGGCGACCGTCGACGAATCACTCGTCACGGGCGAGTCCACGCCCGTCGGGAAGGAGCCGGGCGACGACGCCGTCGGCGGCGCGGTCGTCACGGACGGTCGACTCGTCGTCGAAGTCGGTGAGGACGCCGCGAGCACGCTCGACCGCGTCGTCGAGGTGCTGTGGGACGTGCAGAGCGCACGACCCGGCGTCCAGCGGCTCGTCGACCGCATCGCCGCCGTGTTCGTCCCGCTCGTGTTCGTGCTCGCAGCGCTGGCTGCGGGCGGGCACTTCGTCACGGGCGCTGGAGCGCGGGAGGCGCTGTTGGTCGGGCTCTCGGTGCTGGTCGTGTCGTGTCCGTGCGCGCTCGGGCTGGCGACCCCGCTGGCGACCGCTCGGGGCGTCCGCGAGGCGCTGGACGCCGGCGTCGTCGTCACCGACGCGTCGACGTTCGAGGCCGCGCCGGAGGCCGACACCGTCGTCTTCGACAAGACCGGGACGCTCACCACCGGCGAGATGCGCGTGCTGGACATCGCGGGTGACGACCGCGTGCTCGCCCGGGCGGCCGCCGTCGAGCAGTACGCCGACCACCCGGTCGCCGCCGCCATCACCGACGGAGCGACGCCCGCGGGCGATATCGCCGACTTCGAGCGCGAACCCGGCCGAGGGGTCGCCGGCACGCTCACCCTCCGAGCCGACGGAGCGCGGACGGCCGAATCACCCGAATCCGCCGGAGTGGAGGTGCTCGCCGGGAACCGCGAGCTGTTCGCGGCCCGCGGCTACCGGGTCCCCGACGAGTACGCCGAGCGGGCGAGCGGCGCGCGAGCGAACGGGAACGTCCCGGTGCTCGTCGGCTGGGACGGCGAAGCCCGCGGGGTGGTCGTCGCCGGTGACCGGCCCCGCGAGGAGTGGCAGTCCGTGGTCTCCGACCTCGCCGCCGACGGCCGCGACGTGGTCGTGCTGACCGGCGACGACCCCGAGGCCGCCGAGCGCTTCCGCGACCACGACGCCGTCTCGGACGTGTTCGCGGGCGTGCCGCCCGAGGGGAAGACCGAGGTCGTGCGGTCGCTTCGGGGCGAGGGCACCGTCGCGATGGTCGGCGACGGCGTGAACGACGCGCCCGCGCTCGCTGCGGCCGACATCGGCGTGGCGCTCGACCACGCCGCGCTCGCAGCGGACGCCGCCGACGCGGTCGTCACCACCGACGACCTCGCCGCCGTGCCGCGCGTGTTCGACCTGACGGCGGCGACGAACGGCCGCATCCGACAGAACCTCGTGTGGGCGTTCTGCTACAACGCCGTCGCGGTGCCGCTGGCCGTCGCGGGCGCGCTGAATCCGCTGTTCGCGGCGGCCGCGATGACGGCCTCCAGCCTGCTCGTCGTCGGGAACTCGGCGCGGTCGCTGGTGGACTGGGACGGGCCCGGACACGGGGAGGTGGAGAACGCGTGAGCGCGGCGCTCGCCCGGCTCCGGCCCCGGCGCGAGACTGTCGGCGTGCTCGCCACGCTCACGCTCGCCGAACTCGCCGTGCTCGCCGTCTACCTCACGGCGATGCCGGTGGCGGTCACGGAACCCCGGTACGTCGTCTACCCGTTCGTCTGGCTGAACGCCAGCGCGCTCGCAGTCTGGCGGGTCACACCCCGACCGGCCAGCGGCCGCCGGCGGTGGCTCGCCGCGGGCGTCGGCGTCGCGTACTTCCTCGTGCTCGCGGCCGTCGGCGGCGTGCTCGCGGCGTCGACGGGTAGCGGCGTCACCGTCCACTGGGCGCTCCCGCCGGGCTGGGGGCCGATGGTGCTCGCCCACGTCGGCCCCGTCCGGGTCGCCGCCGCGCCCTACCGGGTCGTCGGCTACCTCGCGCTCGCCTACCTCGTGTACGCCACGCTCGTCGACGCAGAGACGTCGCTCGCGGGCGGGTTCGTCGGACTGTTCGCCTGCGTGAGCTGCACGCTCCCGCTGCTCGCGGCGGTCGTCTCCTCGCTGGCGGGCGGCGCGGTCGCGTTCGGGTCGGCGACCGCGCTGTCCTACGACCTCTCGACGGCCGTGTTCCTGCTGGCCGTCGGGCTGCTCGCGTGGCGGCCGGACGCGGCGCTCCTGGCGCGGCTTCGCTGAGAAGGGACGCGGACTCAGAGTTCGTCGGCGACGGCGGACGCGGCCGACACCCCGGAGACGGCGCGCTCGATGGTGTCTGTGCCGTAGACGGCGTCGACGCCGGCGTCCGCGAGCTTCAGCCGGGCGTTGCCCGCGAGCAGCGGGTGGACGGTGGCGACGAACACCCGGCTCGGGTCGTCGAGCGCGGCGATGGCCTCGCTCATCGTGGTGCCGGTGGCGACGATGTCGTCCGTGACGACGACGTCCCGGCCGGCGGTCTCGATCTCGCTCGGTTCGACGGTCACCTCGCTGCCGGAGTGCCGGACCTTCTCGAAGTGGTCGGTGACCCCCGAGCCGTAGGCGTCCCGGACGCTCTCGGCGAGCGCGGTCGCGCCGTGGTCTGGCCCGAGGAAGACCGGGTCCGCGAGGTCCGCCGGGAGCGGGTCGGCGAGCTGTGGCGCGGCGTCGACGCCGACCGCGGGCACGTCGAAGAAGTCGAGCACGCCGTCCTCGTGGGGGTTGACCGTAATCACGCGGTCAGTGCTCGCGGAGATGGCGCGAGCGACGGCGCGCGCCGACACCGGCTGGCCCGCCTCGAAGGCCTCGTCCTGGCGGGCGTACCCCATGTAGGGGAGGACGGTAACGACCTCGCTCGCGCCGGCCTCGCGGGCGGCGTCCTGAAGCTGGAGCACTTCGACGTGCGCGTCGCTCGTCGGCGTCGACGCCACCACGACCGCTCGCTCGCCCGCCACGCCCTCGGGAACGGTGACCAGCTGCTCGCCGTCCGGGAACGAGTCGTAGGTCACCCGGCCGAGTCGCTCGCCGGTCTCGGCGGCGAGCGCGGCCGCGAGCGCCTGACTCGAGGACCCGCTGAGTAACATACGCGAGTGGACTCGGGCCGGCGGCTTACGCGTTTCCTTTGCGTGGCTCGGAGGGAGTGCGCGGTTCGGAACGAGCGCAGCGAGTGAGAACCGCAGATGCGAACGGGGAGTGAAGCGACCCGTGAGCGAACGGAGTGAGCGAGAGCCACGGGGAACGTGAGCGGCGACCGGCGGGAGCCGCGAACAGCGTGGTCGAGCGAAGCGAGACCACGTCAGGGCGAGCGCGGAGCGTAGCGATGCGCGAGCAGCGCGCGTGGTTCGGAGGGAGTGCGCGGTTCGGAGCGAGCGCAGCGAGTGAGAACGACGTTGTTGTGAGCGGAGAGCGCGTGCTCGACCAGCGGGAGAGCACGGCTGGTCGAACGGCGAGCCGAGCGAGCCGCGTGATGGGGTCCAGAGGGGCTTGCTCGGGCAACGTGAGTACCTATCAGGCTACATCGGGACGATAGTTGCATGCCAGACATCGGGAACCCTGCTGGATTCGACGTGGCGACCGTGCTGACCGGGTCGGGGTTGACACTGCTGCTCTCCGCGGCCATCACTCGGTACGGCGACCAGTTCTCGTACTCGACGGCGGAGCTCTACGGGTTGAGCGGCGGGGTGTTCGTCGCTGTCGGCGTGCTGTTCGGACTCGCGCTGGTCGTGTGGGGGTATCGCTGACCACGGGCCAGCGGCAGCCCCGTCACGCGGCGTCGACGTGTTCGCCGCCGACGACGGTGATTGCTGCGGCGTCGGGGAGGCCGAGGCTGCGGTGGCGGGTGTCGCCGTCGTCGCTGTCGACGACGAGGGTGCCGGTGGCGGTGAGGAGGATGGTGGTGTCGACGGCGTGGGTGGCGTCGACGATGGGTTCGTCGACCGGGAGGGTTCGGTCGGTCCAGACGCCGTCAGCGTGCTCGAAGCAGGCCTCGGGTGTGGCGGCGTGAGCGAGGCCGACCTCACCGGGCGTGGCGGTGGCGGGGTCGGCGGCAACGGCGCGGAAGTCACCAGCGACATCCTCCAGCCAGCCGTTGCCGAGCGAGAAGAGGCCGTCGGCGGTGGCGGCCTGCGGGACGCCGGGGGCGGCGACATCGCGGGCGTCGTCGAGGCCGGCGTGCGTGACGCCGTCGTCGGTGAGGCGGTGGACGCCGTCGCCGGCGGCGACGAGGTCGGCGTCGAGCGCGCGGACGTCGGCGTCGACGCTGCCGCGGTCGGTCCAGTCGCCGTCGTAGTGGGCGATAGTGCCGTCCTCGCCGGCCGCGAGCACGCCGCCGTCGAAGCCAGTGACGGCGACCGCGGGGCCGAAGCCGGTCTCGGCGAAGTCGCCGCCGTCCGAGAGCAAAACGTCCTCGGCGGTGGCGACCGCGACGCCCTCGCCGGTCGCGGCGACGTCGCGAGCGTCACAGCGGACTTCGAGCGCGAACTCGCCGACCTTGCTGCCCGAGATGTGGGCGGCGGTGACGCCGAGACCGGCGGCGACGTACGCCACGAGAGTCTCGCCCTGTTCGACGAACACGCGGTCTTCACGGACGGTGGGCATACGTAGAGAGCGGGTGGCGCTCGGCTAAGGGGTTGTGGTTCTCTCGAAAACACTTTGCCGCGAGCGTCGAACGTGTACGGTATGCGACGACGGACGGTGCTCGCTGGGGTCGCCGGACTGGCCTCGACTGCGGGCTGTTTCAGGCTCCTCGCCGACGAGACCGTCCGCGTTCGGGTGAAACGGCCACCGGAGGGGGACGCCGCCGACGCGGACCACCAGTGCGCGCTCGGCGATGGGTTCGTGACCGACCACCCGACGCTGGAGCGCGTGGCGTCGGCGGCGGCGAACGCGCCCCGCGACGAGTGGGTGACCGAGGACGTCGACCCGGAGACCGGGCGAGCGCTCGCGTCGGACCTCCACGGGCACTGCAGCGCGGTCGGCGGCGTCTACCACTACGACGACACGGCGTTCGTGGTGGAGGTGACCGACGGCAGCGAGTCGCTGTTCCCGGGCACGACCACCGGTTCGGAAGCGATTAGGGGCGTCCACCCCGACACACGCTCATGAAGGTCTTCGGGTCGAGTGGGACGCGGGGCGTGGCCAACGAGGAGCTCACACCGGGGTTCGTGTTGCGGGTGGCGAAGGCGGCGGGGTCGGTGTGGCGCGCCGACCGCGTCGCCGTCGCTCGCGACACCCGGACCACGGGCCGGATGCTGGAGAACGCCGCGGTCGCGGGCCTGCAGAGCGTCGGCGCGGACGTGGACCGGCTCGGCGCGCTCCCGACGCCGGGGACGCAGGCGTACGCCGAGCGTGAGGGGGTGCCGGCGCTGATGGTGACGGCGAGCCACAACCCCGCCGAGTACAACGGCGTCAAGCTCGTCGGCAGCGACGGCGTGGAGCTCGCCGTCGACGACCTGGAGCGCGTCGAGCGGAAGTTCTCCACCGAACAGTTCAGCGACGCGGCCTGGGACGGGACCGGCGACGACCGGGCCGTCGAGTCCGCTGCTCGCACCTACCTCGACCAGCTCTACGACGCCGTCGACCGCGACGCCGTCGCTGACGCCGGCCTCACCGTCGCCCTCGACCCCGGCCACGGCGCTGGCTCTCTGACGAGCCCGGAGTTCTACCGCGAACTCGGCTGCGAGGTCGTCACCGTGAACAGCCAGCCAGACGGCCACTTCCCCGGCCGAGAGCCCGAGCCCGTCCGCGAGCACCTCGAAGACCTCGGCGGCCTCGTCGAGGCGGCGGACGCCGACGTCGGCATCGCCCACGACGGCGACGCCGACCGCGCCATCTTCTTCGACGAGACCGGCGAGTACGTCGAGGGCGACGCCGCACTCGCCGCGCTCGCGGAGGCCGAACTCGGCGAGGGCGACACCACCGTCTCCGCGGTGAACGTCAGCCAGCGCCTCGTGGACGTCTGCGAGCGCACGGGCGCGGAACTCGAACTGACGCCCATCGGCTCCACGCAGATTATGACCCGCATCCGTCAGCTCGAAGCCGAGGGCGAGCACGTCCCGGTCGCCGGCGAGGGCAACGGCGGCATCATCTTCCCGGGCTACCGCACCACGCGAGACGGCGCGTACACGGGCGCTCGCTTCCTCGAACTGCTCGCGGACAGCGACCAGTCCGCCAGCGAGGTCGTCGCGCCCTACAGCGACTACCACAACGTCCGCGTGAACGTCGGCTACGAGGACGACGCCGAGCGCGACGCGCTCCTCGAAGCGGCCGAGACCCGGGCGCTGGACGCGGACGCGAACCGCACTACCATCGACGGCTACCGGCTCGACTACGGCGACGCCTGGGTGCTCGTTCGGCCGTCGGGCACGGAGCCGGTCGTCCGCATCTACGCGGAGTCCACCGACCACGAGCACGCACAGGAACTCGCCGAGGCGTTCGCCGCCGACCTGCGCGCCGCGCGAGCGAACGCGTAACGGGACTCGCTGGACTCCGCGACACCACCAGCCGGCAGCGTTCGAATCCCGGGCAGGCCACGAGAGTTATCAGCGAAGCGAACGAACGGAGGCCATGCCGACACGACGACGCGTGCTGTCGGGGGTCGCGCTCGCGACAGTCGGACTCGGGGGATGCCTTTCTCCCAGCAGTTCGGATTCGAGTGCGCGCATCGCCGACCTCACCGTTCTGTCGATATCTGACGAACCGGTGACGCTGGACGTCCAGATTGCCAGTGGCGGCGAGGTCCTGCTGGACGAGACGTACGCCTTCGAACCCGACACCGGAGCCGAGTCCGGGACCGGGGAGCTCGTCGACGAACCGTGGATGGCCGAACAGGGACAGTACGAGCTCACTGTCGACGCGTCGACGATGGACGAGACCGTCACGCGAACGATTCCGAACCGCGGGTCCGGGTGTTACGGCGTCGTCGTTCGGGTGCGCTCGGACGGCACCGTCGACGTGCCGATGGACGCCGAGGCCGCTGACTGCTGACGGCTCGGGACCGACAGCGCGACGCCGGAGCAGTTAGTTCTCGTCGAGCGCGTCCCGCAGCCGCTGCTCGTTTTCCCGTGCGCGCTGCAGGTCGTCCTCGACGCCGGCCTCGATGCGACGTTTCTCCGCGTCGGTGAGTTCGTGCGTGGCGACGGCGGCGTCCCGCAGCCGGTCGTAGTCGTCGCTGCGCACCCACCGCCGGACCGCGTGGAGGGGTTCGAGGACATCGTCGCCCGCGAACCGCGCGGCGACCGAGACGAGTTCGTCCAGCCGGTAGGCGAGTTCCTCGGCGGGCGCGGGCGGCCAGCCCACGGTCAGCGGGTCGGCGTCGAGGCGGTCGAGGTACGTGCGGTTGCCGCTGACAGCGCGCTTCAGGGTCCGCGGCGCGTCGACGTAGTGCTCCAGTTTCGACGGCGAGTACTCGGCATAATCGAGGAGCGTCGGAATCGGCTCTTCGCCGGCCGGCTGATTCGCGACGAAGTCCGCGAGGTCCTCGGGTACCGGTTCGAAGCCGACGAGCGGGTAGGCTTCCGTCGTCTCGACGAAGTCCAGGAACTCGCGGGCGGGGGCCTCTCGCCGGAACGTCTCGAAGGCGTCGGTCACAGCGTCGTCGTACGCCTCGATGGGGTCCCGGAGGTCCGCGACCGGCGCATCCAGGTCGGCGTTCCCGAGGCGCTGGAGGCGTTCGAGGGACGCGACTTCGTCGGCGTACTCGTCTGCGGCGTCGGCGACGCGGCTGCGGGTCTGCCGGTACTCCTCGCGTGCTTCGTCGAGGGTGTCGAGGCGCTCGACGAGGTCTCGGGCGTCCCGGAGGCGGTCACGCGCCTCGTCGAAGTCCGCCTCCGAGAGCCGGCGTTGCTTGAACAGGTCGAGCAGCGACTCGAAGGCGTCGCGCTCGGGCAGGTCGTCGTCGAAGCCCTCGACGAGCGCCACGATATCGTCCTGAAAGGAGAGGTAGGCCTGGAAGTCGCCAGTGCCCGTGGCGTCGTCCTCGTACTGCTCGAACAGGACGTCGAGGTCGCGGAGCGCCGCCCGGAGCGCCTCCAGGCTGTCCGCGCCGTGCTCGTCGACGGCGGCCTCGGCGTCGCCGACGGCCTCGCGGGCGTCTCGGAGCGCGGCGACGAGCGCGTCGGGGTCGCGGTCGCGGACCTGACCGGCCTGCGCGTCGGACATACGACAAGGGTGGTCGGACACCCGCATAGGCCTTCTGTCGGACTGCGGGAATCGAGACGGTGAGCCACGAGTGTTCCATCTCCGTACCGGCCGACGAGCGGCCGGAGTTACGCGGCGAGGTCCTGCACGTCGGGGTGTTCGCGGTAGTCGTCAGGGTCCGGCCGGGGATCCGCGAACTGGTCCCGGATTGCTTGCCACTCTGCGTGCCGGACGAGAATCTGGACCGGAATACTGTCGATACCGAGGATGTCCGCAATCGAGAACCGATGGAAGCCTTCCAGCCAGACGACTTCACCGCGTCGAGTGATGGCGACGAGCGGTTCGAGGCGGTTCGCGTACGCCGTCTCGAAGGCGTTCTCCTCGGTCGGCGGGTCGTGGCCTGCGTCCCGGTTCGGTCGGTAGCCGTTGTCGCGAATCGACTCGTAGAGGTCGTCGACGTGTGACAATCGGACGTCCCGGAACGCCGCTGGACTGCCGTACCCGCGGACCGTCTCGCAGGTCTCGAACTGGGAGCGCACACGCTCGAAGAGTGTCGTGTCCTCCCAGTCGCGGCCGTCGACGAATCGCTGATGGAGCCCCCGGTACGTCGTCGTTTCCCGGAGCCGGTCGAGGTCCTCGGACCGGTCCCAGTCCCCGCCGCGGACGCGACCGAGCCCCCAGTTCAGCCGCAGCCCCGAGTGGTAGTACTGGACATCTCCGGGGTCGACGTGAACGAGCCGGTACGGGTCCGCGGGTGCGTCGTACCGACGTTCGTTGACGAACTCGTGCCACGCCGTGTAGAACTCGAACCGGTCGAGGTCCATCCGCCAGACAGAGACCACACACCGCAAAAAGTGTAGCGCCGCCGACTGTTGCTCGCCGTGGTCAGGCCCGAGAGCCCGCCGCGTCCAGCTCGATGTCGAGGTCGGCGAGCACCTCGCGGGCTTCCTCACGTTTCTTCTGATGGTCTTCGAGGAACTCCTGCATCAGTTCGGCGGCCTGCTCCTTGCAGCCGCCACAGAGCCGTTCGCCGTTCACGCACTCCGAGTACACGTCTTCGGCGAGCCCGTCGTCGTCGCCCGCGAGCAGGTAGGCGTACAGCTCGTAGACCGGGCACTCGTCGGCCTCACCGCCGAGTTCGCGCTGCTTCTCGGCGGTCTCGCGGCCGCCGGTCGTCGCGGACTTGACCTTGTCGTAGCCGTCCTCGGGGTCGTCGAGCAGGCTGATGTGACTCGCGGGAATCGAGGAGGACATCTTCCCACCCGTCAGCCCGGTCATGAAGCGGTGGTAGACCGACGACGGCGGGACGAAGCCGTAGCCGCCGTGGTCGACCTCGACGGCGAGCGCGAGGTCCTCGGCGGTCTCCATCTCCATGTCGAAGGCGTCGACGTGGCCGTCGAAGACGCGCTTCTCGCCGGCAATCTCGCCTATCAGGGCTTCGAAGGCCTCGTCGGTCGCCTGCCGGTCGAAGAACCGAATCCGCGGGCGGAGCGGCTCCATCCCGGCGTTCTCCAGTTTCTGGACGACCGCGTCTACGGTCTCGGCGTCGAAGCCCGCAGCCGCCTCCGGCCCCGCTTCGAGCCAGTCGGCGGCCTCCGTGCACCGGGGCTGGTCGGCGTCTTCCGCGTACTCGCCGCGGGCGTCGTAGGCCGCGCGGACGAGCGGGCGCTCGTCGTCGTCGAACGCGACGCTCGCGAACGCCTCTGTGACCTTGAAGTACCGCGTGCGCTCTGCGAGGTCGCGAGCGAACCGCACGTGGGGGTCCTGGTCGGGGCCGACCGGGATGACGGTCGGCTTCGGCTCGTCCAGCTGGGGGTAGAGAATGTCCGCCATCTGGGTGACGACACTCTGCATGTGGGACACGTCGGTGTCGCCACCGAACCCGTAGATGGCCTCGAACTCCGAGAAGTTCGCCTCGATACCGAGTTCGAACGCGAGGTCCTGGAGTTCGCGGTTCGTGGACTGCCGATAGAGCTCGCCCGCCTCGGCGTCGAAGCCGAGCGCGAGCAGCGAGAGCAAGTAGTCTTTGGCGTGCTCGTCGATTTCGTCCCAGTCCAGACCGCGAGCGGAGTGGGCTTCGAGGTCGGCGATGAGCGCGTACGCGTCGCCGCCCTGCTGCTGGTGCCAGATGATCTCGTCGAACACCATCTTGTGGCCGATGTGCGGGTCGCCGGTCGGCATGAACCCGGAGAGCGCAGCGAACGGCTCGTCGTTGCGCATCGCCGACGCCACCCGGCGGTAATCGCGGTGGCCGAAGATGATGGCGCGCCGCATCAGGTAGTGGGGCGCGGGCACCTCGTCGAGAACGTCCTCGAAGGCTTCGATACCGAACTCCTCGAAGAGTTTGCGGTAGTCGGAGACGGTCGTCGAACCCCAGGGGTCGAGTGCCAGGTCGTCCGCACCGGCCGTGGATGTGTTGTCGTCGGTCATGGCGTCAGTCGACTGACGGAGAGCCAGCGAATCGTGTCATTCGTGTCGTCGGTGATTGCAAAAACCATTCGCTTGCGGACGCCGTGCGCCAGCCGCACGTCCAGCGAGAGGTCCCGTGGGACGAAGTCGTGGTCCGTCTCGACGACCCGAACCAGGAGTTCGGAGTGCCCGAGGTCGTCGACCGACTCCACGCCGGAGTACACCCGGAAGTCGGCACCGAACTTGAACCCGGTCTTCGGGACCATGGCGGCGTCCCGGAGCGCGCGGTAGACCGCCAGCCGGCGGTCGAACCGCTCGCCCTCGCCGACGCGGCCGCGGGCCAGCACGTCCGCGACGCCGGCGTCCGCGAACGACAGCACGCCGGCGTCCGTGAGGTAGGCCGCTTCGAGCAGGGACAGCTGGAGGGCGTCGTGGTCGGCGGCGCGGCCGCCCAGCGGCTGGCCGTAGAACCCGGACTCGTGGAGTTCCGCGGGCGGCTCCCAGACGAGCACGCGGTCGTCGAACAGCACGGCCGGCACGTCTGCGGGCCGGTCGAACTCCGTGTCGCCCTCGGGGGTCTCGGGGGAGACATCGAGGTACGTGAGTTCGCTCTCCTCGTCGACGACCGCCAGCACCTCGTCGGTGAGGCCGCTGGCGGGCAGCGTCGTCCGTTCGTCGACCACGCGAATCCGGTGTTTCACGACGCCGTCCCGTCGCGTGTTCCCGCGCGGGAACACCACGAAGTCGCCGTCGCCCGGTTCGTGCCACCACGGCTTCTGGTCGGGCACGAGGTAGAACCCCCGGTCACGGAGGTCGACGTAGACGAGGAAGCGCGCGACGAACCCCGCCTCGCGGTCCGCGAGGAACGCACGGAACCCCTGACCGTCGACCGCCTCGAGGTCCCCGCGGAACAGGAGGTGGGCGGCCTCCACGAGCGACAGCGCGATGTCGTTGCCGCCCAGCGGGTAGCCGTACCCGCGGGCGTCGTGGAACCGCTGGCGGGCGTCCCCGCCGACGTGCACCTCGTCCCCGCGAAGGTCGCCGTTCATACGTCACCGACGCGCGCGGACACTCAAAGCGACTGCGGTGCGCGCTCGCAGTCGGCGTCCAGACACCGCCGACCCTCCGTGGTCCGGACGGCCGGCAGCCCGCAGTCGCAGTCGCCGTCCCGAGTCCCGACCGGGAGCCGGAATCGGCTCCCACAGCCCTCGCAGACGGCGTGCAGGCCGCGTTCGGCTTCGACGGTCAGCGCGTCTCCGCACCGGCACGTCCAGTCGAGCGCCGCGCGAGCGACCTCGGCGAGGGGCTCGCAGTCCCGGTCGAGGCAGGCGGTCACGACGACGCCGCGCTCGACGCGGATGCGGGGCAGCCCGCAGTCCCCGCAGGTCTCGTCGATGACGGCGGCGTCCCGCGGGACGGCGTACTGGGCGCGGCAGTCCACGCAGACCACGCGGCCACCGTCCCGCACGAACGCGCCGCCGCAGTCACAGGTGCCGACCGGCGGGCCAGCGGGCGACGCCGGGTAGTGGGCGTCCCCGTGTTCGGTCGCGCTCTCCACGACGAGTCGTTCGTCGCCGTCGGCCGCGTCGATTCGGAAGCCGCCCGCGTCCCGAGTGTACCGGACGACCCCGGGTCTGGTGAGCCACGCCGCCGGCTGGTAGCCGTCAGCGTCGTGGACGAGCACGGTGTCGTCGGGTTTCACGACGACCACCACGTCCCCCCGCAGCACTCGCTCGGTCGTCCCGTCGCTCTCGTAGCGCACGGCGCACTCGCCGGCCAGCACGCGTATCGCGTCCTGCATACCGGCGGTTGGTCCCGCGCTCCGGTTTCAACCCTTGGCCACGGCCAGCCCGGGCCTTTTACAGATACGCGTCCACGTTCCGACATGAATCTGCCGTGGTCCGAGGAGTGGCGGACAGCCGGCTGGATCGCCGTCGTCGTCGCGGCTATCGTCGTTCTCGCTGTGGCGGTGCAGCCCGTGTTCGGCTCGCTCGTGTTCGCCATCTGGGTGTACTACGCGACGCGGCGAGTGCATCGCCGGGTGGTCGACGCCATCGGCCACCCGAACGTCGCGGCGACGGTGACGGTCCTGCTCGTGTTGTTGCCGATACTGCTAGTCGTCGGGTTCGCCGCGTGGACGGCTATCAAGGAGATCAGCGACGTGCTCGCGCACTCGGACCTCGAACAGTACCAGTCGATTCTGCGGCCGTACGTCGACATCTCGGAGATGGGGCCGGGCCCCATCGTCGAGCAGCTCCGACAGAACCCACAGGAGGCGTTCGACCAGCAGCTCCGGAATCTGCTGTCGGGCGCGTTCGGCCGGGTCACGACCGCCGCCGGGTTCGTCTTCTCGGTTCTCGTCCGCGTGTTCCTGATGCTCGTGTTCGTGTTCTACCTGCTGCGGGACGACCACAAGCTCGCAGGCTGGTTCCGCGGGAGCATCGGCGGAGACGCCCGCGTGGTGGCGGTCCTCGACGACATCGACGACCACCTCGAGACCGTCTTCGTCGGGAACGTGGTCAGCATCCTCGTCCTCTCGGTGTTCGCCGTCACCGTCTACAACGGCATGGACTACTTCGCGCCCGCCGTCTACTCCATCCCGTACCCGTTCCTGCTCGGTCTGCTGACCGGCGTCGGAACTATCGTCCCCGGTGTCGGCATCAAAATCGTCTACTACCCCCTGACGCTGTTCCTGTTCGCCGTCGGCCTCACCACCGACGCGCCCCTGTGGTTCCCCGTGTTCTTCGTCGCCGTCACCCAGATTGTCGTCGACGTAATTCCCGACATCTTTCTGCGGTCGTACTTCTCGGCGGGCGCCCTCCACTTGGGGCTGGTGCTGTTCGCGTACATCGTCGGGTCCATCGCTTTCGGCTGGTACGGCGTCTTCCTCGGTCCCATTCTCCTCATCGCAATCGTCGTCGTCGGCCGGGACGTGTTCCCGGACGTCGCGATGCAGTTCCGGTCGCTCCGGTGACCGGCCCCCCTACGATACGTCGACGGTCCGCGTCTCCGTCACGGGGAGCAGCGGGAGGTCCGCGAACGTCACGGTGACCTCGTAGGTGAGGTCGTCGGCGTCGGCACCGAAGACGCCGACCGGGACGGTGACGCCGTCGCCGCCGAGGTAGCCGGTCTCCTCGCTCATCTCGACGCCGTTGACAGTCACGTCGACGCCGACCTTGGCGCTCCCGCCGTCGTTTTCGACCGTGACCTCGCACATCTGGTTGTCCCCGGCGGGAATCGCGTCCGGGAAGTCGCCCCAGTCGACGGTCACGTCCGGGAGGCCGTCGGCCTGCTCGTGGACGCTCTCGGCGACGCCCTCGGAGAGGCCGGCGTCCGCGAGTCCCGAGACACCGGCCGCCCGGACGTCCTCGGGGGTGCTGATGCCCTCCTCGTGGAGTTTGTGGGCGCGGCCGGCGGCGACCCCGTCGATGGCGGTGAGGCCGACCGCGGACTCCGGGACGCCGGTGTCGATGCGGGCTTCCAGCCGAGCGGCGGCGTTCGCGCCAGCCGGGTCGTCGTAGCGGTCGAAGAACGCGCCGAGCGCGGCGAGCAGGCGGAGCGCGTTCTGCTTGATGACCCACGCGTCCGACCGGAGTTCAGTCGGGACAGCGCCTCGCATGCCCGCGCGGAGGATGGCGTACACCTTCCGCGGACCGTCCTCCATCTCGTCGCCGCTGTGTTCGAGCACTTTCTGGATGGCGTCCTGCTCGGACTGCCGGGCGCTCACGGAGTCGAACTCGCCCGCGCTGGCGACCGCACGCAGAATCTCGCGGTCGTCGAGGTCTCCCTCGGCGACGTCCCGGAACTCCCGGGCCGTGTCCAGCCGGAGGTAGTACGTCGACGCGAGCACGCCCAGCCGGGTCGCGGAGAGCCCGAGGTCCTCGTCGGTCTCCACGAATCCCTCTTCGACGAGGTGGTCTAGGGTGTCTCGGACGCGGTCGCGGACGTTCGGGAAGTCGTAGTCCTCGGGCGCGGACTGCGCGCGCCGGTAGTAGAACGTCGTCTCCAGCCAGTCCATCACGTCCCCGAGCCCGCGGATGGTGCCCATCGCGATTTCGGCGTTCAGGTGTTCGGCGAGGTTGCCCGCCAGCCGGCTCTCGATTTCGTGGCCCTCGTCGAGCAGGCTGCGGTACTTGTCGGCGTCAGACGTGTCACAGACGACCCAGCCGTAGCCCACGTCGTCGTAGCCCGGGCGGCCCGCCCGCCCGAGCATCTGGAGGACGTCCAGCGGACTCATGTCGACCTCGCCCTCCAGCGGGTCGTGGAGCTTCGTGTCCCGGATGACGACGCAGCGCGCCGGCAGATTGACGCCCCACGCGAGCGTCGACGTGGAGAACAGCACGCGAATCTTGCCCTCGCGGAACCACTGCTCGACGCGGTTCTTGTCGTGCGTCGAGAGCCCGGCGTGGTGGAACGCCACGCCGTCCAGCACCGACTTGCGGAGGGTCGCGTTGTCGAGTTCCTCGGCGGCCGTGTGGAACTCGTAGTCGCCCCGGGAGCTCACCGGGATGTCCCGCTCGGCAATCTCGTCTCTGGTCTTCTTCGCGGCCTGCACGGTGTCCTGCCGCGAGGAGACGAAGACGAGGGACTGGCCGTCCTCGCGAAGGTGGGGTTCCGCCAGGTCGAGCGCGGTGAACAGCCGCCGGTACTTGTCGGCGAACGGATTGTCGCCGTGCGTGTACGTCCGCACGCCCGCGTGGAGGTCCACGGGCCGGTACTCGTCGCCGAATTCGAAGGTGGTCTCGGGCGTGGCGTCCAGCCAGTCCGCCACGTCCTCGATGTTCGGCATCGTCGCGGACAGCGCGACCACGCGGGGGTCACAGAGCCGCCGCAGCCGCGAGACCACGACTTCGAGGACGCTCCCGCGCTTCTCGGAGTCCAGCAGGTGGACCTCGTCGATGACCACGCAGTCCACGTCGGTGACGAACGAGTACCGCGGCGAGTCGTGTTTCCGCGTCGCGGAGTCCGCCTTCTCCGGCGTCATCACGAGCACGTCCGCGCGCTCGGCGCGCCGGGGGTTCAGGTCGCGCTCGCCGGTCACGACGTACACGGAGTACCCGAGGTCCTCGAAGCGCTCCCACTCGTCCTCTTTCTCGTTGGTGAGCGCGCGCAGCGGCGCGACGAACAGTGCCGTGCCGCCGGCTTCGAGCGTCTGACAGATTGCGAGCTCCGCGAGCGCGGTCTTTCCGCTGCCGGTCGGCGCGGACGCCACGACGTTCGCGTCCGACTCCAGCAGCGCGGGCACCGCCTCGCGCTGCATCTCGTTGAACTCGTCGAAGGGAAACGCCTCGGCGAACTCGGGAACGACCTCGGCGACTTCCATCGAGCGGTGCGAGGGGTGGAGTCCGGATAGGCGTTTCTAGTCCGCGTGGGTCGGAGCGAGTGCGTGGGTCGGAGCGAGTGAACTGAGTGAACGAGTGAGACCCACGGAACTGCGAGCGGGGAGCGCGTGCTCGACCAGCGGGAGAGCACGATTGTCAGAACGATGAGCAGTGCGAACCGTGAGGAGCGGAGCGACCCGCGAGCGAACGAAGTGAGCGAGAGCCACGGAGGTGCGAGCGGCGCTATCGCGCCGCGAGCCGCGTGGCTGACTGTCGGTGGACCACGGAACGGTGACAGTCAGTCCGCTGCGGCCGCCGTCGCCGCGCGCTCGATGAGGCCGCCGCTGCCGCTGGTCTCGTACCAGAAGTAGGCCGCGACGCCGACCGCCGCGACGACGTTCGAGAGCGTGATGGCCCAGAACACGGCGTGGACCGGGACCGCGAGCACGAAGACGAACGCGCCCAGCACGGCGATGGGGAGCCGCACCGTCCAGTACTGGAGGAGCGTCGCGACCATCGACACCTGCGTCTTCCCAGCGCCGTTGAATCCGCCCTGCACCGGATAGATGACGCCGAACGCCCAGTACCCGAGGGCGAGGATTTCGAGGTACGTGACCGTGTACGCGAACGCGTCCCGGGTGAGCGTCGGCGCGAACACGTCGACGATGACGCCCGGCACGAAGAACTGGACGACCCCGAGAACGACCATGCCACCAGTCGTGGCGGCTGTCGCCAGCCACGTCGCGCGGGTCGCACGCGACGCCTTCCCGGCGCCGACGTTCTGCCCAACGATGCTGGATACCGCGCTCCCGACGGCGGCGGCGGGCACGAACGCCACCGTCGAGATGCGGGCACCGACGGTGTAGGCAGCCAGCCCGGCGCTGCCACCGACGGCAGTGACGATGGCGATGATGACGAGGCGTGCGACCTGCCGCCCGCCCTCCTGGCCGACTTTCGGCACGCCGACTTCGAGGAGACTGCGGGCGGTGTCGGGGTCGAACCCCACGTCCCGCCAGTGGATGGTGAAGCTCGTGCGGGCGACGCGCAAGCCGGCGACCGCGACGCCGAACCCGACGACGTAGCCGATTGCGGTCGCGGCCGCGGCGCCGAAGATACCGTACCCGGTGAAGCCGGAGATGCCCCAGCCCACCACGAGGAAGGGGTCAAGGACGACATTCGTGAGGACGGCGGCGACATTGATGACCATCGAGGCGCGGGAGTCACCCCAGCCGACGAAGCCGGACTCGATGGCGTCGCTCATGCCGCCGAAGATGCGGCCGAACGTGGTCACCGTGAGGTAGGTGGCGGCCAGCGGGAGTACGGCCTGACCGGGGTTCAGGAGACCGATGACGTCGGCTGCGAGGAAGTAGACGAGCACCGCGAGAACTGTGTTCGCGACACCGACCAGCGCCGTCGCGTGGAACCCGGCCCGTCGCGCTTCGGCTTCGTCGTCGGCGCCGACGTTCTGCGCGACGAGCACCCGGCCGCCGATGACGCCGGCGTGTGTCACGAGCCCAAGCAGACCGACAAGCGGTGCGACGAGACCGACCGCGGCGACGGCGTCACCGCTGACGCGGCCGAGCCAGAACACGTCTACAATCTGCTGGAGGACTACGACGTACTGCTGAACGACGAGCGGGGTGCTGAGGAACAGCAGCGCCCGGGAAAGCGGCCCTTCGGTTATCTCCTCGCTGGACACGTCAAACATTTTCTCAGTTGTTGTCTCGTTAATTATTTACTCGCCCCTCTTTAACATACGGGGTACATTGGCGCGCGTCTCTCGGCGGGGCGCGAGTCCGGTCGGGGGCCGCAATCCGCACCGTTTTTGCGCTGGCTTCCGAAGGACCGTCTATGAGTAGCCGCCGGAAGCCGGATTGGCTGAAGATGCGGCCGCCGTCCGGGGAGCGGTTCGCGGACATCAAGGAGACGCTCCGCGAGCACGACCTCAACACGGTCTGCGAGGAGGCGTCCTGTCCGAACATGGGGGAGTGCTGGAGCGGCCGGAACGGCCCGGGGACGGCGACGTTCATGCTGATGGGGCACCGGTGCTCGCGCGGCTGTAACTTCTGTGACGTCGAGACCGGAGGCATGGAGCCTCTGGACCCCGACGAGCCGGCGAACGTGGCCGATTCGGTCGCCAAAATCGGCCTGGACTACGTGGTGCTCACGTCGGTCGACCGCGACGACCTCGACGACCAGGGAGCCGAACACTTCGCGCAGACGATTCGGGAGATCAAGGACCGCGACCCCGGCATCCTCGTGGAGGTCCTGATTCCGGACTTCCAGGGCGAGGAGGACCTGGTGCGGAAGATCATCGACGCAGGACCGGACGTCATCGCGCACAACGTGGAGACCGTCGAACGCCGGCAGTTCCCGGTGCGGGACCGCCGCGCGGGCTACGAGCAGTCCCTCTCGGTGCTCGACCAGGTGAACCGGGAGTCCGACATCTACACGAAGACGAGTCTGATGCTCGGGGTGGGGGAGTACGACCACGAGGTCTACCAGACGCTCGGTGACCTCCGGGAGGTCGGCGTCGACGTGGTGACGCTCGGTCAGTACCTCCAGCCGTCGCGCTCGCACCTGAACGTCGACGACTACGTCCACCCGCAGAAGTTCGAGACGTGGCGGCGGGTCGCGGAGGAGGAGTTCGACTTCCTGTACTGTGCGTCCGGGCCGATGGTCCGGTCGTCGTACAAGGCGGGCGAGCTGTTCGTCGACGCCGTGCTGCGGGAGGGCAAGAGCGTCGAAGAGGCGCGCAGCGAGGCGCGACAGCGGAGCGCCTCGGACTGAGCGAGCGCGCAGTTCGCTGAGCGCCGTCGCAGCGGTCGCCAGCACCTAAAAGTTCGGATGGCCTACCGCCGGCGGGTGGGGTGGACGGGCGTCCAACACCGGCCTGTTTCACTCGGTGTTTATTTCGTTTCCGAGTTTTCGTCGGCGTCTCGCTGGTCGCTTGCTCGGTTTACCGGCCCGATTCTGGACGTGAGTCCGGGAATTCGTTGCCTCGCAGACCCTTGGCAAAGATTGTTACGAAAACCATATAGTCGCCGGGGTAGACGGTTCGCACATGTCAGGACGGGGGTACCCGTGACCGAGACCGTTCACCGAGAACCCGACGACATGTATCGGGTCCTCGACGAGGACGGCGAGCTGGTCGACGGCGCAGAGGTACCGGACCTCTCCGACGACGAGTTCGTCGAGATGTACCGCCACATGAAGCTCGCGCGGCGCTTCGACGAGCGCGCGGTGAGCCTCCAGCGCCAGGGCCGCATCGGGACCTACCCGCCGCTGTCCGGGCAGGAAGGAGCGCAAATCGGCTCCGCGATGGCGCTCGACGAGGACGACTGGATGGTGCCGAGCTACCGAGAGCACGGTGCCGGCCTCGTCCGCGGCCTCCCGCTGAAAGACACCCTGCTGTACTGGATGGGCGACGAGCGCGGCAACCAGATTCCGGAAGACGAGAACATCTTCACGGTCGCCGTCCCCATCGCCAGTCAGCTCCCGCACGCGACCGGGATGGCGTGGGCGTCGAAGCTCAAAGACGAACAGGACAAGGCGTTCCTCTGTTACTTCGGCGACGGCGCGACCTCGGAGGGTGACTTCCACGAGGGCATGAACTTCGCTGGCGTCTTCGACACGCCGAACGTCTTCTTCTGTAACAACAACCAGTGGGCGATTTCGGTGCCCCGCGAGCGCCAGACCGCCTCCGCGACGCTCGCCCAGAAGGCCGAGGCGTACGGCTTCGAGGGCGTCCAGGTCGACGGCATGGACCCGCTGGCCGTCTACCAAGTGACGAGAGACGCCATCGAGAAGGCCAAGGACCCCGACGAGGACGAGCTGCGGCCGACGATGATCGAAGCGGTGCAGTACCGCTTCGGCGCGCACACGACGGCGGACGACCCCTCGGTCTACCGCGACGAGGCGGAGGTCGAGAAGTGGAAGGCCAAGGACCCGATTCCGCGCCTGGAGGCGTTCCTCAAGAACACCGACAGGCTGGACGACGACGACATCGAGGCCATCGAGGCCGACGTCGAGGACGACGTCGCCGACGCCATCGAGGCGGCCGAGGAGACCCCGCGGCCGGACCCGGCGTCGATGTTCGAGAACGTGTACGCGGAGATGCCGAAGCGGCTGGAACAGCAACTCGAGTACTTCCAGTCGATTCGCGAGGAGTACGGCGACGAAGCGCTACTGGAGGACTAAGACATGAGCGAGAATCTGACGCTAGTGCAGGCGGTACGGGACGGCCTCCGAGCAGGGTTGGCCGAAGACGACGACGTGCTGGTGATGGGCCAGGACGTCGGGAAGAACGGCGGCGTGTTCCGCGCGACCGAGGGACTCCACGACGAGTTCGGCGACCAGCGCGTCATCGACACGCCGCTCGCGGAGTCCGGCATCATCGGCTCCGCAGTCGGGATGGCCGCCTACGGCCTGAAGCCGGTGCCGGAGATTCAGTTCTCCGGGTTCATGTACCCGGGCTTCGACCAGATTGTGAGCCACATGTCGCGGCTCCGCACGCGGTCTCGGGGCCGGTACACGCTGCCGATGGTGCTGCGCGCCCCGATGGGTGGCGGCATCCGCGCGCCGGAACACCACTCCGAGTCGAAGGAGGCGTTCTACGCGCACGAGGCCGGGCTGAAGGTGGCGATGCCGAGCACGCCCCACGACGCGAAGGGGATGCTCATCGCGTCGATTCGCGACCCAGACCCCGTCGTGTTCCTGGAGCCGAAGAAGATCTACCGGGCGTTCCGCGAGGAGGTCCCGGACGACCCCTACGAGGTCGAACTCGGGGAGGCCGCCGTCCGGAAGGAGGGCACCGACGTCTCCGTGTTCACGTGGGGTGCGATGACGCGGCCGACCATCGAGGCCGCGGAACAGATGGAGCGCGTCGACGTGGAGGTCGTGGACCTGCGGACGCTGTCCCCCATCGACTTCGACACCATCGTCGAGTCGTTCAAGAAGACGGGCCGGGCGGCCATCGTCCACGAGGCCCCGAACACGGGCGGGCTGGGAGCCGAGATTGCGGCGACCATCCAGGAGGAGGCGCTGCTCTACCAGGAGGCACCCATCGAGCGCATCACCGGGTTCGACGTGCCGTTCCCGCTGGCGGCGCTCGAAGACTACTACCTGCCGGAGCCCGCGCGCATCGCGGCCGGTATCGAGGAGGCGTTCGACTTCTAAGATGGCTCGCGAATTCAAACTCCCGGACGTCGGCGAGGGCGTCGCCGAGGGCGAGCTGGTTCGCTGGCTGGTCTCCGAGGGCGACACCGTCGGCGAGGACCAGCCGGTCGCGGAGGTCGAGACGGACAAGGCCCAGGTGGAAGTGCCCGCGCCCGTGAACGGCACGGTCCGGACGCTGCACTGGGACGAGGGCGACGTGGTGCCGGTCGGCGACCTCTTCGTCACGTTCGACGTGGAGGGCGAGGCACCGGAGCCCGAGAGCGAGGACGCCGGCGACGACGCCGAGGCGACCGACGAGGCCGCGTCGGCGACCAGCGAGGCGAGCGGGCGGACGTTCGCGCCGCCGAGCGTGCGCAAGCTCGCTCGTGAACTGGACGTCGACCTCGACACCGTCGAGGGCACCGGGCCGTCCGGACGCGTCACCGAGGGCGACGTGCGCGCCGCCGCGGAGGACGGCGACGACGGGGCGGCTGCGGAGCCCGCCACCGAGTCGCAGTCCGCGACGAAGCGCGTGAGCGACGACGAGCCGGCGAGCGCCGGCGGCGCGGCTGCCGGCGGGCAGGAGCCGGCGGGCCGCGAGACGACGCTCGCGGCACCCGCGACTCGCGGCGTCGCTCGCGAACTCGGCGTCGACATCGACGACGTGCCCGCGGTCGAGCAGCGCGACGGCGAGGCGTTCGTCACCGCAGAAGCAGTGCAGGCGTACGCCGAGGGCGGGCAGGCCGCGCAGGGCGACGCCGCAGCCGGCGGTGCCAGCCGCGAGTTCGTCGAGGGCGGCGAGACGACGGAGCCCTACCGGGGCATCCGCCGCACCATCGGCGAGCAGATGGCCGAGTCGAAGTACACGGCCCCGCACGTCACGCACCACGACACCGCCGTCATCGACAGCCTCGTGGAGACGCGCTCGAAGCTGAAGGCGCGCGCCGAGGCCGAGGACGTGAAACTGACGTACATGCCGTTCGTGATGAAGGCGGTCGTCGCGGCGCTGAAGGAGTTCCCGGTGCTGAACTCGGAGCTCCGCGAGGAAGACGAGGAAATCGCGCTGAAGCAGGACTACAACATCGGCGTGGCCGTCGCGACCGACGCTGGTCTGATGGTCCCCGTCGTGAAGCACGTCGACCAGAAGTCGATGCTCGAAATCTCCGAGGAGATGAACGAACTCGTCGAGAAGGCCCGGGACCGCTCCATCTCCCGCGAGGAGATGCAGGGCGGGACGTTCACCATCACGAACTTCGGTGCCATCGGCGGCGAGTACGCGACGCCCATCATCAACTACCCCGAGACAGCGATTCTCGGGCTGGGTGCCATCGACAAGCGGCCCGTCGCGGAGGACGGCGACGTGCGCGCGGCGGAGACGATGCCGCTGTCGCTGTCCATCGACCACCGCGTCATCGACGGCGCGGAGGCCGCGCAGTTCACGAACCGCGTCATGGAGTACCTGACTGACCCCGAACTGCTGCTACTCGAATAATGGTTGTCGGAGACATCTCGACTGGGACGGAAGTCGCGGTCGTCGGCGCGGGCCCCGGTGGCTACGTCGCGGCGATTCGCGCGGGACAGCTCGGCCTCGACGTGACGCTCGTTGAGAAGGACGCCTACGGTGGCACCTGCCTGAACTACGGCTGCATCCCGTCGAAGGCGATGATCACGGCCAGCGACGTGGCCCACGACGCCGGCAACGCCGAGGAGATGGGCGTGTACGCCGACCCCGAGGTCGACGTGGCGGAGATGGTCGACTGGAAGGACGGCGTCGTCGACCAGCTCACGGGCGGCGTGGAGAAGCTCTGCAAGGCCAACGGCGTGAACCTCGTCGAGGGCCGCGCGGAGTTCGCGGGCGGCGACAAGCTCCGGGTCGTCCACGGTGGTGACGGCCAGGGCTCGGAGACCATCGAGTACGAGCACGCGATCGTGTCGACTGGCTCCCGGCCGATTCAGGTGCCGGGCTTCGACTTCGGCGACGACCCCGTGCTGGACTCGCGGCAGGCGCTCGCGATGGACGACTTGCCCGACTCCATCGTGGTCGTCGGCGCGGGCTACATCGGCATGGAGCTCTCGACCGTGTTCGCGAAGCTCGGCGTCGACGTCACCGTCGTCGAGATGCTCGACGAGATGCTGCCGCAGTACGGCGACGACCTCACGCGCCCGGTCGCGAAGCGCGCGGAGGAACTCGGCATCGACGTCCACTACGGCCTCGCCGCCGACCACTGGGAGGAGTCCGGCGACGGCATCGTCGTCGCCGCCGAGGACGAGGACGGCGACCTCACCGAGTTCGAGACCGACAAGGTACTCGTGGCAGTCGGCCGTCAGCCAGTCACAGACACCCTGAACCTCGACGCCGTCGACCTCGAACCGAACGAGGACGGCCGGCTGGAGACCGACCACGAGGGCCGCACCGACGTGGAGAACGTCTTCGCAATCGGTGACGTCGCGCCCGGCCCGATGCTCGCGCACAAGGCGAGCAAGGAGGGCGAAGTCGTCGCCGAGGTCATCGCCGGCGAGCCCGCCGCGATGGACTACCAGGCCGTGCCGGCCGCCGTCTTCACCGACCCCGAGGTCGCGACCGTCGGCCTCACCGAGGACGAGGCCGCCGAACAGGGCTTCGAGCCCGCGGTCGGGAAGTTCCCGTTCAACGCCAGCGGCCGCGCGCTCACCACCGGCGAGTCCGACGGCTTCGTGCAGGTCGTCGCCGACGAGGAGAGCGGCTTCATCCTCGGCGCGCAGATTGTCGGCCCGGAAGCGAGCGAACTCATCGCGGAGTTCGGGCTCGCCATCGAGATGGGTGCCACGCTGGAGGACGTCGCCTCCACCATCCACACCCACCCGACGCTCGCCGAAGCGACGATGGAGGCCGCCGAGCACGCGCTCGGCCACGCCATCCACACGCTGAATCGGTAAGCGGTCCCTCACGTTTTTCTCTCGTCGCGGTCGGGACGTGCTTCGTGCTCGGCGGCTACCGGTTCGACTGACACACCCCCGACGCGCTTTTCCCCCAGCCCCGGGTACCCGGTGGCATGGAGACGGTGACGCTGGGGCCGGCAGGGACGTACTCGCACCGGGCGGCGACGGCAGTAGCCGACGGCGACATCTCGTTCGCGGAGTCCGTGCGGGGCATCGTGGACGCGGTGGCCGAGGGTCGCGCCGACCGGGGCGTCGTCCCCATCGAGAACAGCATCGAGGGGTCGGTGACGGAGACACTGGACGCGGTCGCGGACACGGAGCTCGCGGTGGTCCGCGAGGTCGTGACGCCGATTCGGCACGCCTTGCTCGCCCGAGAGTCGAGTTTCGACGTGGTGGCGAGTCACTCGCAGGCGCTCGCGCAGTGCCGGGAGTACCTCGACGAACGCCGCCCCGAGGCGACGCGGAAGTCGGTCGCGTCGACGGCCCGCGGCGTCGAGCTCGCCCGAGAGGACAGCTCGGTGGCGGCCATCGCGCACCCCGATAATGCGGACGATGACCTGCGCGTGCTCGCGGAGGGCGTTCAGGACCGAACGAGCAACGCGACGCGCTTTTTCGTCGTCGCGCCGGCCAGCGAGCGCTCGGAGGCGGGCGGGAAGTCGTCGTTCGTCGTCTACCCGAACGCGAACTACCCCGGGCTGCTGCTGGAACTGCTCGAACCGTTCGCGGACCGCGACATCAACCTCTCGCGCGTGGAGTCCCGGCCGTCCGGCGAGCGCCTCGGCGACTACGTCTTCCACATCGACGTCGCGGGCGGGCTCTACGAGCAGCGCACGAAGGAGGCCGTCGCCGACCTCGAAGCCATCGCATCGGAGGGCTGGGTCCGGCGGCTCGGGTCGTACGACACCGAGCACGTGGCGTAGGAGAAGCGGCGCGAGCACAGCGAGCGGCGGTTCTCCGAACAGTCGAGCGGGGAGCGAAGTGACCCGTGAGACGAGCGAGACGTCTCGGAGAAGGCGAACGGCGACCAGAGCGAGCCGTGAGCGCCGACGCACCGAGCGACTGTTCAGCTGGCCGATGCCTTTTCCTCTGTCACCGCCGAACGGACGCATATGGACCGACGGAGCCCCTTCGACGAACTGGAGTCGCTGCTCGAACGCATAGACGCCGCACAGAGCATGGGTGAGCCCGACGCTGACATTCGAGACACTGGCGAGTCGTTCGAGGTGGTCGTCGACCTGCCCGGCTACGAGAGCGACGACATCGAGGTGGAGGCGCGGGAGCGGACCGTCCGCATCGACGCGACCCACCGGGAGTCCGCGGAGGCGACGGGCGCAGACTACGTGCGACAGGAGCGCAACAAGCGGTCGGTCAGCCGGGGGCTCACGCTCCCGGAGGACGTCGACGAGTCCGAGGCGACGGCGGACTTCTCGAACGGCGTGTTGACGGTGACGCTGCCGAAGGCCCACGCCGACGAGGCGTCGACGAGCATCGACGTGGAGTAATCAGCGCGGGATTTCTGCGGCTAGCGCGTCGACGGCGTCCCGCCAGCCCTCGGGCGGGTCGCTGCCGCGCTTCGGCGGGGAGACGGGCAGCGAGTACGGCTCGTAGTCGAAGCCGTCGAGCGAGCGCGCCGCGAGGTCGCCGACGAACTCGGCGTTCTCGCGCTTCGAGGAGACGCCGTCGGCGAGGTCGTAGTAGTCGGTGAAGACGTGCGCGAGCCGCACGGGCCGGTCGAAGTCGCCCGCGTCGGCGTACCGCGCGAGCTTCACGGGGTTGTTCGCGGGGTCCGCGCGCCGGACTTCGACTTCCACCAGAACGAGAGGCGCGTCCGGGTCGTCGGCGAACGCGCCCACGAGCTGCCGGAGTCCCGGGCCTACTTCAGCCTTCGTGGACGTGGATGGCGGGGCGACCCGGTTCCGCCTTGCTCGCCACGTCGTCGTCGGCCTCGTCGGCGGCGAGCACGCGGACCGGCGCGTCGAACTCCGACTCGACGAGCCACGCCGCGCGCTCCAGCGTCGCGCGCTCCGCGTCCGGTCCGAGGACGTCCGGGAACGCGGGTGCCTGCGCGGCGAGGTCCTTCGCGTAGTCGGCGGCGTCCTCGCCGTGGCGCTGGAGGCTCTCGTCGCTCATCACGGAGCCGACGACGTTCCCGTCGGCGTCTTTCGCCAGTTCGAGGACGTCGTACATCCACTCGGGCGCGGTGACGACGTCGACGCCGGTCGGGTCCTCGATGCCGGCGGTGTCGACGATGTCCCGGACGTCCTCGCGGGTCTGCTCGACCAGCCGGGTCGCCTTGTCGTGGTCGCTGACGTCGCGGTCGGGCGTCGGCCAGTCGGCCTCCGCGACGAAGCCGTCGCCGCCCATGGTCGTCCAGCACTCCTCGGTGACGTGGGGAGCGACGGGAGCCAGCAGCTTCACGGCGACCTCGACGCCGCGGGCGACGACCGACTCGTCGACGCTGTCGCGGTCGCGGTACCGGACCAGCAGCGACACCAGTTCGTCGACCGCCTGCACCGCGCGGTTGAACTCCATCTCGTCGAAGTACTCGGTCGCGTCCGCGACGGTCGCGGCGGTCTCCCGGGCGACGTACTCGCCGGCGGGGTCGAGGTCGCTGGTGGTCGCACCGGCGTCGACCTCGCGGGCCATCGACAGCAGGCGTTCGAGGAACGCCCGGCTGGACCGGACGCCCTCCTCGCTCCACGGGAAGTCCTTGTCCGGGCGGGCCGCGCGCAGCGTGAACAGCCGCGCGGTGTCGGCACCGTACTCCTCGGTGATGCGCTCGGGGGAGACGCCGTTGCCCTTCGACTTGGACATCTTCGTGCCGTCCTCGCCGAGCACCATGCCCTGCGTGGTCAGCGCCTCGAAGGGCTCGCGGTGGTCGAGCATGTCGAGGTCCGCGAACGCCTTCGTCACGAACCGAGAGTACAGCAGGTGCATGACGGCGTGCTCGATGCCGCCGACGTACTCGTCGACGGGCATCCAGTCGTTCGCGCGGTCGACGTCGAACGGCGCGTCGTCGAGGTCGGGTGACGTGAACCGCAGGAAGTACCACGAGGAGTCGACGAACGTGTCCATCGTGTCGGTCTCCCGGACGGCGGGCTCGCCGCACTCGGGGCACTCGGTGTGCTTCCAGTCCTCGGCGGCGTCCAGTGGGTTGCCCGTCGTGTGGACGAACTCCGGCAGTTCGACGGGCAGGTCCTCGTCGGGGACGGAGACCGGACCGCAGTCCTCGCAGTGGACGATGGGAATCGGCGTGCCCCAGTAGCGCTGCCGGGAGACGCCCCAGTCCCGTAGCTGGTACTGGACGGCGGACTCCGCGCCGCCGATGTCCGCGGTCAGCTCCTCGCGGGCCGTTTCGCTGTCCAGCCCCGAGTAGTCGCCGGAGTCGACGAGTACGCCGTCCTCGGTGTAGGCTGCTTCCTGAACGTCGACCGCGTCGGCGTCGGCCTCGTCCTCGGGCTCGACGACCTGCCGAATCGGGAGGTCGTGGCTCTGTGCGAACTCGTGGTCGCGCTCGTCGTGGGCGGGCACCGCCATCAGCGCGCCCGTGCCGACGTCCGACAGCACGAAGTCCGCGACGACGACGGGAATCTCCTCGCCGGTCGCGGGATTGGTGGCGGTAATGTCGGTTCGGACGCCCTGTGGCTCGTCGCCGTCGGGGTCCGCGACCTCCTCGACGAAGTGCGCCACGTCGTCGTCGCGCTCGGCCGCCGCCTCGGCCAGCGGATGGTCGGGAGCCAGCGCGAAGTACGTCGCGCCGTGGATGGTGTCCAGTCGGGTCGTGAACGCGACCACGTCCTCGTCGCCGTCGGGCGTGTGCAGCGTGAACGGCACCTCCGCGCCGTCGGTGCGGCCAATCCAGTTGCGCTGCATGTCCCGGACGTTCGTCGGCCAGCCGTCCAAGTCGTCGATGGACTCCAGCAGGTCGTCGGCGTACTCGGTGGTCTTGAAGAACCACTGGTCGAGGTCGCGCTCGGTGACCGGCGTGTCACACCGCCAGCACAGCTCGTCGTCGCCCTCGACCTGTTCGTCGGCCAGCACCGTCTCGCAGGACGGACACCAGTTCACGGTCGCGGCCTGCCGCTCGACCAGATCGTTCTCGCGGAACTCGGTGAACAGCCACTGGTTCCACTTGTAGTAGTCGGGGTCGCAGGTCGTGACCTCGCGCTCCCAGTCGTAGCCGAAGCCCAGGGACTCGAACTGGTCGCGCATCTGCTCGATGCAGCGCTCGGTCCACTCCCGGGGGTTGGTGTCGCGCTCCTCGGCGGCGTTCTCGGCGGGCAGCCCGAACGAGTCCCACCCCATCGGGTGGAGGACTTCCTCGCCGTCCATCCGGCGATACCGGGCGAACGCGTCCGTGATGGCGTAGTTCCGGACGTGGCCCATGTGGAGCTGGCCGGACGTGTACGGGAACATCGCCAGCACGTACTCGGGGTCCTCAGCATCGTCGGGGACCCGGAAGACGTCGGCGTCGTCCCACTCTCGCTGCCAGCGCTCCTCGATAGCTCGGTGGTCGTAGGTGGCTTCTTGCTGGCCCATGCGTTGGTCTTGGCCGACAGTGCGTGACCGAGGGCCAAATGCCTTTCATTCCGACAGTCCCGGCTGTCGAGACGCTCACCGCGGGAGACACGCCCGCCCCCGGAGTGTCACCGCAGGAACGTTTTTTCGCCGTCGGCGCGTAGTTCGTCCATGAGTTCCGCCCCCGAGCCCGTCGAACGCCTCGTCCGCACCGTGAGCAAGTCGTCGAAGGGCGGCCCCAACGCCGAGATGTCGACCGTCGGCTGGCTGATGGCCGTCGCCCTGCTGTTCCTCGTCGTCCCGTTCGCGCCCGTCATCGCCGCCGTCTGGCTGCTCTCGAAGGCCGCGAAGTTCCTCACTCGGCAGACTAGAGGCGGCATGTGACTCGGGACGCAGCCGGCGGAGTCAGCGAACAACACGACCGACAGCGAGCGTCCGGCGACCGAGTGGTCCGAAGGACCCGGAAGGTCGCCGGTTCACTGCACGAACGAGCGTAGCGAGTGAGTGCAGGCCGACGACTGAGGGGAGCGAGTGTAGCGAGCGAACCGAAGGAGGAGTGCTTTTAGCGTAGCTTTTGCCGAGCGAGCGGCGCGAAGCGCCGCGAGCGCAGCGCAAAAGGTCCTCGCTAGACGCCGAGCAGGTCGAACTCGTAGCCGTTGTCGTGGTCGTCGGCGTGTTCGTAGACGACGTGGGCGGCGGCGACGTCCTGAATGGCGAGGCCGGTGGAGTCGAAGACCGTCACACCGTCGTCGTCGGTGCGCCCGTCGGCCTTCCCGGTGACGATCTGGCCGATTTCGGCGTCGATGTCGTCGTCGGTCAGGGTGCCGTCGTGGTAGGGGACGTTGATTTCGCCGGAGTGCGTGGTCTGGGCGTGGTCGTCGATGACGAGCTTGCCGGCGAGCAGAATCTCGTCGGCGAGTTCGTGTTTGCCTTCGGCGTCGGCACCCATGGCGTTGACGTGGGTGTGGTCGGCGAGGTCGTCGGCGGAGACGATGGGGTCTTCGACCGGCGTGACCGTGGAGAGGATGTCACAGTGGCCGGCCTCGCTGATGGAGCCCGCGCGGACGTCGAAGCGGGCCGAGAAGTGGTCGACGTACTCGGCGACGGCGTCGTCGTTGACGTCGCTGACGACGACCTCCTCGATGTCGCGGACCTCCGAGATGGCTTCGAGCTGGGTGTAGGCCTGAACACCAGCGCCGACGACGCCGAAGCTGGTGGCGTCCTCGACTGCGAGGTGGTCGGTGGCGACTGCTGCCGCCGCGCCAGTGCGCTTCATCGTGAGTTCGGTGCCGTCCATGAGCGCGAGCGGGAACGCGGTCTCGGGGTCCGAGTACACCATCGTCCCCATGACGGTCGGCAGGTCGTGGTCCTCGGGGTTGTCGGGGTGTACGTTCACCCACTTGATGCCGGCGGCGTCCCAGTCGCCGGCGTCCATGTACGCGGGCATCGAGCGGAAGTCGCCGTTGTACTGCGGGAGGTCGATGTAGGACTTCGCGGGCATCTGGGCGTCGCCGGTCTCGTAGGCCGCGAACGCGTCCTCGATGGCCGAGATGAGTTCGGCCATCGGCGTGTTCTCGTCGACGTCGTCCTTGTTGAGCAGAAGCGTCTCCATGCCGCAAATCTTGCATCCGCGGCACTTAGAACCTCCTTTTACGGGACGACGGACAGAGCGGTCACGGCGCGACTGCGCGCACACAGAGGAACACCGGCTCCCGGGACTCCGTCTCGTAGCGCTCCGGGCGCTGTTCGGCGAACGCCTCGGTCGGCTGGGGCTCGTGGACCGCGTCGGTTCGGAAGCCGGCGTCGAGCAGCGGGTCGAACATCGCCGAGAACGGCCGCCGGTAGTACGGTGCGTCGGCGGCCCAGTCGGCCGTCCGGCGCTCGGTCTCGAAGTAGTTCGCGTCGCCGTCCGGGTCGAACTCGTCGACGGGGTGGCGGACGGAGAACACGAGGAAGCCGCCCGGTGCGAGGACGCGCTCGAACTCCGCGAACGTCGCCTCCCAGTCCGCGACGTAGTCGAGCGCGAGCGCGCTGACGACGCCGTCGAACTCGCTGTCGGCCGCGAACGACAGCGGCTCCGCGAGGTCGCCGCGGTGCAGCGTCGCCCGGCCGCCGACGCGGTCGGCCGCGCGGTCGAGCATCGCCTCGCTGGCGTCGACGCCGACCACGTCGGCACCCCGGTCGAGCAGCCACTCGGTGTACCGGCCCGCGCCACAACCGGCGTCGAGCACGCGCGTCCCGTCTACGCCCGGAAGCAGGCTGGTCGTTCCGGGGAACTCGAGGTGGGCGTTGTACGCGCCCGCCTCGACGTCCTCGTAGCCCGCCGCCAGTTCGTCGTAGGCCTCGGCGGGCGTTCGGTCGTCTGGAGGGGTCACGGGCGAGTGTCCACGCCCAGCCACATCAATCACCGCGGTGGCGGCGGGCGTACTGCGGTACCGGGACGGCGGCGCTGCCGCTGGTCGGCGCGGCGTCGAAAGAAATTCGTCGGGTGGTGAGCGAGCGGTGCGGACCGGCTGGGGTGGGTGGCTGGTGTTACGTGGCCGACGTCACATCGCGCCGCCCATGCCGCCCATGCCGCCCATGCCGCCGCCCATGCCGCCGGGGCCGCCGGCGGGGCCGTCGTCGCCGTCGTCGTCGCCGACCTGACCGCCAGCGAGGTCGCCCGCGGCGATGACGTCGTCGATGCGCAGGATCATCGTCGCCGCTTCGGTGGCGGACTCGATAGCCTGGGTCTTCACGCGGAGCGGCTCGACGACGCCGTCGGACTCCATGTCGACGACTTCGCCGGTGTAGGCGTCGAGGCCCGCGGCGGTGTCACCGCCGTCGTGCTGGCTGCGGAGGTCGACGAGGGAGTCGATGGGGTCGTGGCCCGCGTTCTCGGCGAGGGTGCGCGGGATGACCTCGAGCGCGTCGGCGAACGCCTCGACGGCGAGCTGCTCGCGGCCGCCGACGGAGTCGGCGAAGTCGCGGAGCTGCATCGCGATTTCGGTCTCCGGGGCACCGCCGCCGGGCATGACCTTGCCGTCCTCGAGGGTGACGCGCACGACGCCGAGGGAGTCCTCGATGGCGCGCTCGACCTCGTCGACGACGTGCTCGGTCCCGCCGCGGAGGATGAGAGTGACGCTCTTGGCTTCCTCGACGTCCTCGACGAAGATGCGCTCGTCGCCGCCGATGTCCTTCTGGGCGACCGAGCCGGCCTCACCGAGGTCCTCGGACTCGATGTCGTTGACGTTCGAGACCGGGGTCGCGCCGGTGGCGCGGGACAGACGGGTGAAGTCGTCGGACTTCGCGCGACGGACCGCGAGGATGCCCTCCTTCGCGAGGTAGTGCTGGGCCATGTCGTCGATGCCGGAGTCGGCGAAGACGACGTTTGCGCCGGCCTCCTTCAGGGAGTCGACCATCTCCTTGAGCTGCTCTTCCTCCTGGTCGAGGAAGTCCTGGAGCTGGTCGGGGTCGGTGACGTTGACCTCGGTGTCGATCTCGGTCTCCTTGACTTCGAGCCCGTCGTCGACGAGCGCGATCTTGGCGTCCTCGACGCCGTAGGGCATGTTCTCGCTGACGCGCTCCTTGTCCACGATGACGCCCTCGATGAGTTCGGAGTTCTCGATTGCGCCGCCGGTGACCTTCTCGACCTTGACGTTGTCCGTGTCGACGCCGTCGTCGTCGGCGACCGACTGGACCGCGCGGACGACGAGGCTGGAGAGCACATCCTTGGCGTTCTCCGCGCCCTTGCCGGTCATGGCGGTCGCGGCGATCTTCTCGAGGGTCTCGGCGTCGTCGGCGGAGACGTCGATGGCGGCCTCGTCGAGGAGGTCCTTGGCCTTCTCGGCGGCCTGTCGGTAGCCCTGCGCGAGCGTGGTCGCGTGGATGTCCTGTTCGAGGAGGTCCTCGGCCTCGGAGAGGAGCTCACCGGAGACGACGACCGACGTGGTCGTGCCGTCGCCGACTTCGGTCTCCTGGGTCTCGGCGACCTCGACGATCATGTTGGCCGCCGGGTGCTCGATGTCCATCTCCTTGAGGATGGTGACGCCGTCGTTCGTGACGACGACTTCGCCCGTCGAGTCGACGAGCATCTTGTCCATGCCTTTCGGGCCGAGCGTGGTACGGACGGACTCCGCGACGGCCTTGCCGGCGGTGATGTTCATCGACTGTGCGTCCTCTCCGGAAGTGCGCTGACTGTCTTCGGAAAGTACAATCAGCGGCTGGTTACCCATCTGCTGCGCCATAATCACTCTTTGATTGAATGCGATTCTATTTAAAACTTGTGCGCAAGACAATAACACACCCGAGGAGACGCGCCGAGCCGCCAGCCCACGGCAGAACAGCGAACCGGACCGCCAGTGTTTATATACGCCAATAGCTGTCACGGATGCCGGCGGAGTGGGTGCTATCAGCGACGACCGCTGGCTGCGAGGGAAACACCGCGAAAACGAGAGCGTCGGCTCCGGCGAACTCCGATTACGGGAACACGCGCCTCGCTGGAACAGTCGCTCGATGGGTGTGCGTGTTCCGCAGTCAGCTAATCTATAGGCATATCTGACAGCGGGGAAACAGTACGTGGGATTGCCGATTCGATCGAGGTCAGCCGGTGGCAGATGGCCGTGACAGCAGCAGCGGGAGCGATCGGCGCGATTGCGAATCTGTTCCAGATTGTTCGCGGAGACTACGAAGGTCTGAACGTCGTGCTGCTCGCGGCGTTCCTCCTCGTCTGCGCCGTCGCTGTCCATCCAATCCTGACTGGGAACACGGGATAGTCCCACAAGACCGGCAGTCCATCCGGTCAGACCAGTGTGAGTCAGTAACTACCTGCGGAGTTCAATAGAATCAGCTCGTCAGCGGTTCCGAGCCGTCAGCCCGGGAACTCGTGGTAGTCCATGCCCTGCTGTTTCAGCTCCTCGCTGCGCTTGCGTTCGAGGAACGAGTAGACGGAGCCGTGGGGTGCGCCGTCCAGCAGCATCTCGGCGGCCGAACGCGCGATGTCGACTTCCTTCGGCTGCCCGATGACGCCGAACGTCGACCCGTAGATGACGACCGACGCGCCGGTGAGCTCCTCCATCAGTTCGCGAGTCCGGCCGTTCTCGCCGATGAGTCGGCCCTTCTTCCGGCGGAGGTCGTTGTCGTTGCGGGCGGCGCGCTCGATGTCGATGGTGTCGAACATCCGCATGTCGTCGTCCAGCAGCGTCAGCGCCTCGTCGGGCTTGAAGCCGCGACCGATGGCCTGCACGATCTCCGGCGCTTTCATCCCCCGCACGGGGTCGCCCGTGCGCTCGATGGCGACCGCGCCGTCCTGCGAGTCGACGTCGATGTCGACCTCGGCGGCGGCCTCGATGCGTCGGAGCGTCTCACCCCCGTCGCCGATGAGTGCCCCGATTCGGTCGTTGGGAATCTTCACGTGTTTCATGACGCGATGTACTTGTCGCTCGCGTAAAAGCCTTCGTCACCTGTGTCAGTCGGTCTCCGTCCGTTCCACGGCCGTGGCAGCGAGGTTCGCGTCGACAGTTAGCCGGACCTGCTCGTCGTCGAGTTCGACGGTGACGGCCGCGCGGTCAGCGGCGTTCCCGTCACCGACCCACTCGGCGTCCGCCAGCCAGTCGATGTGCCAGAGCGCCGTGTCCCGGACGCTGCGGTCGTGGTCGTCGTAGAACGAGACGACGGCGGGGTGGTCCACGCCGACCCACGCCGCGAGTCCGTTGAACGTCGCCCCGCAGCGCTCGCACTCGACGACCGCCTGCGGGCCGTACTCGCTGTCCCGCAGGCGGCCGGTAGTCGGTCCACTACAGGTGGGACAGAAGCCGTCGAGGAACGACCGGGACGTCGTTCGCACGTAGCCGTCGATGGCGGCCGCGAGGTCGTCCTCCCGGCCGTCGACGAACGCCGGCGGGACCCCGGTCTGGATGAGCGTCACCTCGCAGTCCGTGCAGTCGACCTTGCCCGCTTCGTCCTCGTAGACCGCCTCGAGGCTGCCGCCGCAGGCGACACACGACCCGTCGACCGGCTGGGGGCCGACCGACTCGGCGGCCTCCGTGTACACCCCGGAGTGGAGGCTGCCGACGAGTTTCCGGCCCGCGAACCGGAGGTCGTAGCCGCCGGCGTCGGCTTGTTCCACGAACCGTCCCCGGAGCTCGCCGAGGTGGTAGTTGAACCGCCCGGAGTCCCGAACGCCGACGCGCTCCCGGAGCGCCGAGAACGACAGCGGGCTGTCGGCGTCCCAGAGTTCGCGGAGGATGCGGACCCGGAGTTCGTCCGCGACCGCAGCGAATGCCTCCTCTGCGTCGTCGGTCATGGCTCCGTGGTCGGCAGCAGGGGCCTTAGAGGTGGGGCCGTCGTCTCCGTCTCAGTACCCGAACCCGACGGCCCCGCGGGCGCGCTCGCGCTCGGCGTCGGTGAGACGGAACGGGGCCAGTTCCGCGTCGACGTCCACGAGCGCGTCGCGACGGGACTGGTGGTCGGCGAGGAAGTCGACGATGCGGTCGGCGGCGAGTTCCTTGAGTTCGCCCGAGAGCAACTCGCCCGCCCGGTACTCGCATTCGATGCGCGCGAGTTCCTCGTCGTCGGGCTCGAAGAACGCCGACAAGTACTGGAATGGCACGTCCTCCTCGGGGACGCCGCCCTGCTCGCGGTGTGCCTCGACGCTCGCGCGGCCGCCCGTGTAGGCGTGCTTCCGGACCTTCTCGCGGACGGTGTCGGGGTCGTCTGTGAGCCGAATCGAGACGCCCTCGGAGCTACTCATCTTCCCCGGGCCCGCGAGCGACGGCAGGAACTGCATCAGGAGCGCGCCGGGCTTCCCCACCGGGTAGCGGGCCTTCGCTGCCACGTCCCGGCTCACCCGGACGTGGGGGTCCTGGTCGACGGCGATGGGGACCAGCGTCTCGTGGTCGCCGTGGACCAGCTGCGGGAGCAGGAGGTGGGCGGTCTGGACGGCTGGGTAGAACGCCTGCCCGATGTTCTCGGGGGCACCGTAGACGCTCTCCAGCGTCGACCCCGTGACGTTCTTCGCGAACGCCGTCGCCAGCGGATAGACCACGTCGGCGTCCCGGGTGTCGACGACAATTCGCGTGAGTTCGGGGTCGAAGCCGACCGCGAGCAGGTCACGGAGGTTCTCCCGGAGGTAGTCGCCGGTCTCCGTCGGCGTCTGGTCTTTGAACCAGTACTTCTCGTCGTCGGAGATCGGAATGTAGACCCGCGCGCCGAGGTCGTCCTGCAGGCGTTTCGCGAAGTAGAACACCATCGCGTGCCCGAGGTGCATCGGCCCAGAGGGACCGACGCCGGTCACGATAGACTGCGTGTCGGCCGCGAGGAAGTCGGAGACGCCCCGGCCCGCGTAGAACAGCCCCCGGCGAACCAGAGGGTGGTCGGGGAACCGGGCGCGCTGGTCGTCGGTCAGTTCGTCCGCGCCGAAGCGGGCGAGCAGCTTCTCGTAGTCGAGGTCGCCCGCGACGCTGTGCGGCGTCACCGTGTCGTCGTCTGTCATGTGTGGGTGTCGTGGCGTGGCTGGTGGTCGGAAGACAGTGCGCGAGACGGAGAGAACGAAGTGAGCCACGCCCCGTGCCCGAGCGGGTGACGCCCGTCAGGCCGCGGCGGCGAGACTGTCCGCTCCCCGGGGACGCCAGCGCCAGCCGCAGGGAGCGGTCTGCATACTCCGGACTGCGGGCAGCACGCCAAAAATGGTTTCGGTGGGGCTCGGCGCGCCCGAGTCAGGCCTCGTCGTCCGGTGCCATACCGTCCCGTTCGCCGGCCTCCGTGTCCTCCTCCGAGCGCGGGTTCGCGTGCTCGCGGACGTACGTCAGGAGGTCGTCGGGGTCGGCGTCCGCGCCCTGCCGCGCGAAGAAGTTCGCGACGTTCCGGCAGTCCCGCTCCAGCAGGTCGGCGCTGCTCGGGTGGTGGACGGTCACCGCTTGCCCGACATCGATGACGACCAGTTCGCCCTCGTAGACGACGACGTTGTACTCCGAGAGGTCGCCGTGGACCAGCCCCGCGTCGTACAGCCGCCGCACGTACTCGCGGACAACCTCGTACGCCATCTGGGGGTTCTCGACCGTCACGTCGCTGAGCTTCGACGCGGCGTCGCCCTCCCTGCCGATGAGCTCCATCACGAGGACGTTCCGCTGGACCGCCAGCGGCTCGGGAACCCGCACGCCCGCCGTCTTCGCGCGCTGGAGATTCGAGAACTCCTTGCGCGTCCACGACAGCACGACCGCCTTCTTGTCGCCGCGCAGCCCCTCGAAGCGCGGGTCGCCCTCCAGATAGTCCCGCATCTGCTTGAAGTTCGAGGCGTTGATGCGGTAGACCTTCGTCGCCACGTCGCCGCCCTCGCCGTCCAACGCCTCGTAGACGTTCGCCTCCTTCCCCGTGGAGATTGGGCCGCCCATCGCTCCCAGGTGGCCGTCCTGCACGAGCTTGTAGATGGCCGCGTACGTCGCGTCGTCGAACGCGCCGTCGTCGAGTTTGAACTGTTCGGTGTCCTTCAGCCGCTTCCGGAACTCGGCGAACTCGCGGTCCTGCTCGCGGGCGATACGGTCGGCCTCGGTGTCCCGGACGTCAATCTCCTCGAACTCGTCGCCGGGCGCTCCCTCGGTCTCCTCGGTCAGCCCGTAGTCCCCGCTCATTTGTCGGGCGAACGGCCCCCAGCCCAAAGACGCATTCGGTCCCGAACGTATTTATACCAGCGACGGACAGAGCACAGTGTTGAGACACTGTATTTCAGAATACAGTACCAGAGCACGGTACGAACCCGAATATAGTATATGAGTCCTTCGGAATCATCGGGGTCGTACGTCGTCGTCGGCGACGTCGTCGGCTCCCGGGCTATCGACGACCGGGATACGTTCGGTCGAGCGCTCGACGACGCGCTCGCGACCGTCAACCACCAGTACGCCGGCAGCGTGCGCGCCGACGTCGTCACGGTGAAAGGCGTCGACGAGGTCGCCGGTGTCCTCGACCACCCCCGCGACGTCTACGGCGTCGTCAAGACCGTCCACGACGAGATACACCCCGACCAGGTTCGGTTCGGCGTCGCTCACGGCGCAATCGACGTCAACCCCGACAGCGCGGACGTCACGACGATGGACGGGCCGGCGTTCCACCACGCGAACGAACTGCTGGAGTGGGTCGAACGCCGCGGCAGCCTGTTCGCGTTCGAGGGACGGTATCCGGCCGTGGACGGACTCGTGTCCAGCACCGTCAACCTGATTCTGACGCTGCGGGAGGACTGGACCGACCCCCAGTTCGAGGCCGTCCGGGCCAGAGAACGCGCGTCCTCGCAACAGGAGGCTGCCGACCAACTCGACATCGGCCAGCAGACGGTCTCGGACAGGCTCCAGCGCGCCCACTGGAATCGCGTGACGCAGGCCGAGGACACGGTGCGCGAAATCCTGGCGGGCTACGAGGACGGCTCGTGACGCTCGAAACGGTCCTGTTCTGGCTCTGGACGCCAGTGGTGTACGGGTACACGTACGTCCTCACGCTCGCGACCAGCACGTGGGTCGTCGAGCGGGCGCTCGAACACGCGAACGCCGACGAAGCCCTCGAGGACGACGACGGGCGGCGCGACACCGGGACGGTCATCGGGAAACTCGAGAACGTCCTCGTGCTCACACTCATCTTCGCCGGGGCCTACACCGCGCTCGCCGTCCTGTTCGCCGCGAAGTCCCTGGTACGCATCGAGGACACCGGCACGGAGGACTCCACGTACTACCTCACTGGTACGCTGGCGAACTTCACGTGGGCGACGCTACTGGGGACCGTCGCAGTCGCCGTCGCAAACGCCGTCTAGAAGTTACTCGATGTGGCCTTCTTCGCGGAGCTGGTCAGCGTCGCTCTTCTCGTAGCGCCACGTCACGTCCGCTTTGTCGTCCTGCCAGTCCCACGGCTCCACGAGCACCACGTCGTCCTCGCGAATCCAGATTCGCTTCTGCATCCGCCCCGGGATGCGCGCCGTCCGCTCCTTTCCGTCCGCACACCGCACCTGGACGCGGTTCGCGCCGAGCATGTCCGTGACCTCCGCGAAGACTTCGTCGTCCTCGGGCATTCGGAGATTCTTGCGTCCGCCGTCGTCCTCGCTCATAGGCCGCGGTTGGACAGCGAGTGATTTAAACCCCACCACTCCGCGGCATTCGACCGCCGACCAGCAGGCTTACCACCGCCGCTGGGCGTGCCTGAGGTATGTTCGACAAACTCGGGCTGTCGGGAGTCTTCGGACTGGTGTTGATGGTCGCGGGCGTCGCCGTCGTCGCCTGGAAAGCGCCCGTCGTCGCGGCCGGTCTCACGGCCGTCCTCGTCGGGCTCGCGCTCGTCGCGCGCGGCGCTGTGCAGTCGGTGATGGGCATGTTCGGGATGGCGTAATCGCGTCCGCCGCACGCAGCGAGAACGCAGGCCCGCGGCAGGACGCAAAGTGCGCCCCTCGCTCGCCGGTCGCGGCCGGCGAGCCGCGAGCGCGCGGCAATCGCAGGTAGTCGTCGGCGACCGCTCGGGTCTCGCTAGTCGAGGAACAGTTCGGCGTCTGCGCGCATATTCCCATCCGTCACGCCGTCGGGGACCTCCGCGTACCAGTCGGCGGTCTCGGCCTCGCGGTTCGGCACCTCCGCCGGGAGCGTCCCGTCCCCGGTGGGTGACGCGGCGTACACAACGTCGTAAGCGACGGCCTGCTCACCGTCGTCGCTGGTGGAGTCTTTCCGGCGTATGCGGACGAGCGCGTCGAGTTCGACGTCGATACCGAGCAGCGCCTCCGCGGCGGTGTTTGCGCCGCCGGCGAAGTCGCCGTCGGGTTCCACCGGGAACCACGGGAGCATCGGTCCGTGGTCGAACTCGGCGAACGCGACCGCGCCGTCGTCGTTCGTGACTGCGACGGCGGCGACGCCGGCGTGGTCACGGTTCATCTCGAAGTGCGAGTCGTCCTCGACCGCCTGGTAGTCCACGCCCTCGGCGTCGGCGAACGCGGCCGGGTCGGTGAGCGACTCGGTCGGGTCGGCGCTAGTCGACGCCGTGGCCGCGATGCGTTCGATGTCGGCTGCGACGACCTCGGGGCGTCGTCTGGCGCGGCGTCGCGCCACGCGAGGTCGGCGTCGTCAGCCTCGCTCTCGGGGTCGTCCGGGATTCGGGTGTCGGGAGTGGCCCACAGGAGGACGTTCCAGACCGCCGTCTCGCGGTCGTCGTCGGCGACGGTGAAGGTGCGCCGGCGGGCGTGCAGGACGCCCGAGATGGAGAGGTGTGTCCCGGTCAGTGCCGCGAACTCGCGGTCGGCGACGGCGAGGGCGTCCTCGTCGTCTGGCACCTCGAAGGCGGGCGGCGTCCAGCCGTGGTGGCCGTCGTCGTAGAGGAGGACGCCGCGGCCGTCCGCGACGCCGACGACGACCCGGTCGGTCCACGCCTCGGCGGCGTCGAAGTCCGCAGCGTCGATTGGTTCGGTGCGAGTCTCGACGGCGAGGTCGGGATGGTCGAGCAGCGATTCGAGGTCGGACAGCGAGTCGATGTGGACGAGTGAGTCAGGGCCAGTCATGGGTGGTCGGAGTCTCCGGAGCCGCCAGCGGTGCGGAGAGCCGTCTGTGGGTCGAGCGGCGGTACTCGGACGGCAGCGAGGTGACCGACAGTCGACAGTGCAATCGCCGTCGCTGTCTGGAGCGACCACGGTGACGTCCGGACCTCGCCGCGCTCGAATCCGCCCGGCTCGGAGCCGGAGCAGCAGCTACACGAAACTGTTAGAAGAAAGCACTGATTTAATTACAGCTGCTTCAGTTATTGATAATACTCGGCCCGTGCACAAATGGCTTTTTCCGGTTTTGCTTACAGGTCTGCGGCGGCGACCCGTTCGGTCTCCGTCACCTCGCCGTCCTCGTCGACGGTCACGCGGAGCGCCGTCTCGGCACCCCCGGTGGAGTCGTCACTCGCCGCGAATCTCGCGGAGTCGCTCGCGACCCGGTTCGATGAGTTCGTCGAGGGCCGACGCCAGCGCGCCCTTCGCGTCCGCCGGGTGGAGTTCGCCGGATTCGAGGTCCGCGGCCAGCGCCTCGTACGCCTCGTAGACGAGGTCGCCGCCGTACTCGTCGGGGCGCTCCACCACGACCTCCTCGAACCGCGGGAAGACGTGGTACTGGAACAGCTCCAGCACCGGATGCACTTTCTCGCCCTCGGGGTCGCGAGTCGGCGGGCAGAACGCCTGATTCACCTTCTCTTCGAGGTCCTCGGTGGAGTCCTCCATGGAGATTGTGACGCCCTCGCTGGAACTCATCTTCCCCTCGCCGGAGCCCAGGTCGCCGATGATGGGCGTGTGCAACACCGGGCGCTTCTCGTAGCCGACGCTCGGCAGCTCCTCGCGGGCGAGCATGTGGACCTTCCGCTGGTCCATCCCGCCGATGGCGAGGTCGAGGTCGAGGTACTCGATGTCGAGGGCCTGCATCAGCGGGTAGACGACGTGACTGACCTTCGGCGTCTCCCCGCTCTGAATCTCGGCCATCGCTCGCTGCGCGCGCTTCAGGGAGGTCTCGACCTGCATCGCGTGCAGGTCGAGTTCGTAGTCCTCGTCGAGCTGGAACGACGACCCGAGGACGAACTCGGTCTGGTCCTCGTCGAGGCCGTACGCGAGGAACTGCTCTTTCATCTGGTCGGCCGTCGCCCGAATCTCCTCGAAGCTCCCCTTGTCGTTGAGGTAGGCGTGGACGTCCGCCAGCAGCACCACGACCTCCATCCCCGCGTCCTGGAGGTCCATCAGCTTGTTCGCCGTCAGCAGGTGTCCGAGGTGGAGCACGCCGGAGGGCTCGTAGCCGACGTACACCCGCTCGCCCTCGGGGTCCTCGGCCAGTTCCCGCACCTCCTCCTCGGTCACGACCTCCGCCGTGTTCCGAGTGATGCGCTCGTAAGCGTCCATACGCCCGGAGACTCGGGCCGCGGGGTTAAGCGGTGCGGAAGTCTGTGAACGGTTCGAACGGACGAGTCCCGACACGGCAGTGGACCGAACCCCCGAAAGCCGTAACCGGTCGGTTCCCGAACCGCGAGCCGATGGACGACACGGTCGCTGCGATTGCGGAACGCGACCTCGGCGCACCGCCGGACGACGTTGCACCGGTCGCCGAAGGCCTCCAGCACGAGACGTACGTCCTCACGGTCGACAGTCGAGGCTACGTGCTCCAGTTCGCGGCGTCCGAAGACGGGCGAGACGTGGACTCGCTCGCCCGTGGACTCCACTGGTACGTCGCACTCCGGGAGACCGATATTCCGGTCCCGCGAGTGGTCAGCGAGCGCGTCGCCGAGTTCGACGGCCGGCGGTACGTGCTCGTCGAGAAGCTTCCGGGGACGACCGGCGAGCGGGACGTCTCCCCGGCACGCACGCGGAACGCGGCCGCCACCCTCGCGACGGTTCACGACCACGCCGCGTTCGACACCGCCGGCGCGCTGGTGGGAGAGGGAAGCAAGCTGTCCGTCCGAGCGTGCGGCGACGCGACGTTCCGCGAGCGGGTCCAGCGCGAGGTTTCAGAGAGCGCCGGACACCTCAGGGACGCCGGACTGGGGTCGATTGCCGACGGCTTGGAGGGCGTTCTCGACGAGTTCGCCGACCGCCTCCCGGAGTCGTTCGGCCCGGTGCTCTGCCACGGCGACTTCTCGCCGGACAACGTGCTGTTCCGCGGCGACGAGGTGGTCGGAGTGCTGGACTTCGACCGTGCCCACGCGGGTCGTGCCGGGTGGGACCTCGCGGCGGCCGCGAACGCGTTCTGGATGCACGACCCGACCGCCGACTGGTGCGTCAGGGAGACATTCTACGAGGGGTACCGGGCGGTGCGGCCGGTCGCCGGGTCTTTCGACCGCTGCGAGCCGCTGTACCGGGCGGCGACGCTCGCTCGACTCGTCGCGGGCATGCTCGCGCTCGACGAGCTATCCGCGTACGAGCGGGATTTCTACGCCGAACGCCTCCAGAACGCGGTTGGACGGGCGAGCCGAGAACTAGGCAGGCAGTGAGTCTGTGAGCGGAGCGTTGCGGTCGAGCCGAGACAGTCAGTCCCTATCCGCGCGGTGTTCAGAGATAATGGAGTCGACCATCGTCTCCTTCTGCTCGCGTTCGCGCTCGGCCTTCCGCTGCTTCCAGTCCTCGACGACGGACTCGACCTCGGACTCGTTGGCGATGGCGAGTTCGTCGACTTCGCGGATGGTGACGGCGTCGGCGGGGCCGACGGGAATCTCGTGGTCGAACAGCACCTCGTCGGCGGCGTCAGAGAGGCCGCCCGACCGCAGGACGACGCGGGGGTCGAAGCCGGCGAGGAGTTCGGCAGTGCGGCGGCCCGCGCCGGAGGCGTCGCGGAGGTAGACGACGTCGCCGCTGGCGATGCCATACTCGTCGTCGGCCGTCTCGATGGCGTCGACCGTGAACTGGTCGACGGGCTTGACGGCGACGAGGTCGCGGCCCTCGCCGCCGACGTCGCCGAGGTTCGAGTGGTCGAGCTTCCAGAGGTCTTTCAGGCGCTCCAGTTTGGCTTCGAGGCTGTCGGCGCGCTCGCGCTGCTCTTCGAGTTCGGTCTCCAGTCGGTCGTTCTCCCACTCCAGTTGGGTGACTTCGCGGCGCTCGCGGGCTTCCTGACGTTCCTCGCGGCGGGCCTCCGAGAGCTCTTCCTCGTACTCTTCGAGTTTGTCGTCTTTCTCGTCGAGTTCGGCTTCGAGGTCGGAGACGTGGGTCTGGAGGCGTTCGACCTGCGCTTCGAGGTCCCTGATGCGACGCTCGTCGTCCGTGAGTTCGCGGGGTTCGTGGGTGGACTCCTCGGGCTCGGGCTCGTCGGTCTCGGTGAGGTCCGAGAGGACGCCCTGGAGGGACTCGCCGGCGAGCACGCGCGCGGCGACCTCGCCCTCGTCGAGGTCGTGGGGCGTCTCCCGGGTGGCGCGCTCGATGGTCTCCCGGTAGTGGTCGTAGGCGTAGAGGGCGGCGGCCATCGCGTCCCGCTGGTGGTCGTCGTCGTACCCCTCCTCGCGGGTGCGGTGCTGTTTCTCGTCGACCGGGAGGTCCGAGTCGGGCACCCAGCCCGGGGCGTCGAAGCTCGCCGCGATCTTCTCGACGGTGTTCGGCATCGGGGTGACATCGGCCGCGACGAGCGCGGGACGGCCGCGCTCGATGATCCACTCGATGACCTCGGCGGTGTCCGCCGTCCGGGTGCTCATCACGTCGAGCACGTGGCCGTCGAGACCGACGAGGGCGACGGCCGTCGTCGTGCCGGGGTCGACGCCGACGAGCACGCGGTCCCGGCGGCGGGCGAGCGGCCGGAAATCGATGCCGTCCCGCCGCACCGGCTCGACCTCCACGCGGGTGTCGCCGGCGCGGTGCTCGCCCACCGGGATGTCCTCGGGGCGCGCCTGCACGGTGAAGACGGCGTTGGCGTACCCGCCGTACTTCTCCGTGACCTCCCGGTCGTAGTCGAGGCCGGCGTCGTCGAGCTTCGACTCGACGTTCCGCGACTCCCGCTTGACAGCGCCGTGGATGCGGCGCGTGAAGCGGTCCTCGCTCCAGCCGCCACCGCCGCCCGTCGACCGCCCGCGCGAGACCTTGATTTCGGTCTCGTCGGTGAACGCCGACACCTCGTAGCCGACGTTCCGGGCGGCCAGCCGGGCGGCGGCCTCCGCCTCTTCCATCGCGGGCTTGCCGTACGGGACGCCGTGGCGTTTCGCCACCCGGGAGAGGGGTTCGGGGCGCTCGTCGCCGGTCACCTGCACGAGCTTCGTCGTCTCGGGCAGCCGCCGGAGCAGGTGGACGAGCTGGTCCTTGTCGGCGGCCAGCTCGTACATGTTGTCGGTCGCGAGAATGGCGGGCTCGCGGTCGTGGACCAGCCGCAGCAGCTTGCGTCGCGTGACGACGTCGCGCTCTATCGTCTCGCCGTCGAAGACGACCAGCGCGTAGGAGGGCGCGTCGCCGCGCACGTCGCCGCTCTGCACGTCGACCCCGAAGACGAGAGCGTCGAGGGCGCTCGTGCGTGTACTCACGTCCGGAGGTAGGGAGCGACCGACCATAAGTGCATGGCGGCCCGGAGATGCGACAGACGCACCGACATCCGGACCGCTGCTGGGGAACCCCCTGTTCGGGTTGCACGAGAGCCACTACGACTATGTACCTCGTTACCGTACCGGCAGCTATGGGTGGTGACGACAGCCCCGTCTACTCGCTCCCGGATGCCGACGACTGGCGCCCGAGCAGCGGCTCCGGGGACGTAGCGCCGCCCCCGGACGCCCTCTTCGGTGCGCTCGCAGACGCCACGAGACGCCGCGTGCTCTGGTACCTCCTCGACGAGTCGCCGGCCGCCGTCGACGAGCTCGCCGACGTGCTCGCCGGCTGGCGGCTCGGCGACCAGCACACGGTCGGCCCCGACGAACACGACAGTGTCGTCGCCGCGCTCCACCACACCCACCTCCCGATTCTGAACGACGCCGGTCTCGTCGACTACGACGACGACGATACCACGGCGGCGGCGACGCCGCTGGCCCCCGTCGTCGAGGACACGGTCCGCTTCGCGTGTGCGTACGACGCCGCGTTCACGGGGCGACGATGAGTCCCGGCGGCGTCATCGAAGCGGCGATCGAGCGCCGGAAGACGCTCGTGCACTACGCGCCCGACCCCGGCGACCTCTCCGAGCGGTTCGTCGCCCGGAACGTCGACGTGACGTTCCGCGAACTCCCGCCGGGCGGCCCCGGGCCGTTCGTGACGGTCCGAGAGGACGACGACTTCCAGGGCGCGGTCAGCGTCGAGAGTCTGGAGGTCCTGCTCGCGCCCCCGCACGCATCGGCGTTCGACCACGACGACGTCTCGCCCACGTACGGCGCGCTGCTGGAGCTGCTCGACGACACCGTGTTCGCGTCGCTCTCGCGCCGCCAGCTCCTCGCCACGACCAGAGAGTTCGAGGACCGGGCGTGGCGGGCGGGCGACGGTCTCCTGCACGTCGGCTTCCAGACCACCGAGGCCCTCGAACCGCAGCGCGCGCTGTACCGCAGGCTCGCCGCCGAGACCGACCTCGACGTCCACGTCCACTTCACGGGCGACAGCGTCGACCTGGACGACATCACGGTCCACGAGGACAGCGAGTGCGCTGCCGACTACTGGTTCGTGGCGTTCGACGGGCCCGACGACAGCCAGTGTGCGCTCGTCGCCGAGCAGCGCGACGAGAACGACTACGAGGGCGCGTGGACGTACGACCCGGACCTCGTCGCGGGCGTCCTCGAAGACGTGACGGCCGGCGCGTAGCGACACCGACCGCGTGTCCGACCTGTCGGAACTGCAGACAGCTTTTTACCAGTTGCCTGCGAAAGGTCAGATATGAAGAACCGAGTCACCACCGCGGTCACGAGAGCGAAGTACGCGGCCGTCGGCGCGGCGGTCGGGGCCGCCGTCGGGGGCCTCCTGAGCCGGAACGCCGCCAGCACGGGCGGCGGCATCGGGGCGCTCGCCGGTGCCACCATCGGGGAGAAACGGACGGAAGCCACCGAGCTGGTCGAGAAAGTCAAGGGCGCGGACGCGGACTGACGGGCTACTCGTCGTCCGGGAACGGGACCTCGTACTCGAGGCCGTCGTGGGCGACGAACGCGTCGCCGCCGAAGCCCGACGCCCCCTCGCTGATTTCTCTGGCGTCGCCCGCGTACCGCGAGGAGACGTGCGTGAGCGCGAGCGCCCTCGCGCCAGCCCGTGACGCCACGTCTGCGGCCTCGCCGGCCGTCGAGTGGCCGGTCTCCGCGGCGCGCTCGCTGGCGTCGTTCGCGAACGTCGCGTCGTGAATCAGGAGGTCCGCGTCCTCCGCGGCCGACACCACGGCGTCGTGGGGCCGCGTGTCGCCGGTGTAGACCAGTTTGCGGCCCGGCCGGGGGTCGCCGACGACCTGCTCGGGTCGGACGACCGTGCCGTCGTCGAGTTCGACCGGCTGGCCGTCGTGGAGCTTCGAGAACTTCGGACCGACCGGCACGCCCAGTTCCTCCGCGCGGTCCCGGTCGAAGCGCCCCTTCCGATCGTCCTCGACGAGCGCGTACCCGACGGAGGCGGTGCGGTGGTCGGTCGTGAACGCCCGCACCTCGAACTCCGGGAAGTCCAGGACGGTCTCGCCGGCGCTCACCTCGCTGACGCGCACCGGGTAGCCGACGTCACCGCCCACGGAGAACACGAGGTCCTCGACGCCCGCGCCGAGCCCCCGGGGAACGTGGATGGTTAGCGGGTCCGTTCGGTCGTTGAAATCCCACGTGTGGACGAGCCCCGGCAGCCCGAAGACGTGGTCGCCGTGGCCGTGCGTGACGAACACGTCCGAGACGTCGAAGCCCGTGTTGAACCGCATCATCTGGCGCTGGGTCGCCTCCCCGGCGTCGAAGAGGAACGCGTCCCCGTTCCGGCGCACGAACACCGAACTGGGGTTGCGTTCCGTCGTCGGGACTGCGCCACTCGTCCCGAGGAAGGTGACACTGAGAGTCATACGGTCTCCTGAGGCGGCCGCGCGCAAAACGACACCGATACTGCGACTGAACGCCCCGGGACCGGCTGGGCTGCCGCGAGAGCGGCGCTCGGTCCGCGTACGCCGACGCTATCACCGAGTACGTTCGGCTTGTCGAGCGACCGCTCCCGGACTGTCCACGATCCCCGATTCGACCGCGAAACCTCTCCGGCGTACGCCGAGGTTTCGGGGAGTAGCAACCCTGTATAGTTCGTAATCTGGATTAACTATCTGTCCGGTTTATTCGGGTCGCGGCCGACTGTTCGGGCTGCATGGCACGTACACGAACCATCGGCGTCCTTCTCGTCGTGGGGACACTCCTCCTCTGGGGGGGTGCCGCGGCGGCGACAACGTCGCTCTCCGCGAGCGGCGGGGCCGTCGATACGGCGAGCACGGCACAGGTACAACAGCAGCAGGAAGAGAACGCGTCGGTCACGTTCGAGAACCAGACCGCCGAGAACGGGACCGTGACAGTCGCGAGCGTCACGGTGCCCGACGGCGGCTACGTGACCATCCACGACGACTCCCTGCGCGACGGGGACGCAACCGGCAGTGTCGTCGGCGTCTCCGAGTATCTCGAGCCGGGTACGCACGAGAACGTCACCGTGATGCTGTACGAGGACGTCCGCGGTGCGAACTTCGAGGTCGGCAGCCAGCCGAACGGAACGGAGACGCTGTTCGCCATGCCGCACATGGAGACCAGCGAGCAGATGGCGGACAACGAGACGACCACCACTACCGGCGACGGCGTCGGTGACAACGAAACTGAGACCACCACTGACGACGGGACCAACGACACCGAGACCACCACTGACGACGAGGCCAACGACACCGAGACCACCACTGACGACGAGGCCAACGACACCGAGACCACCACCGACGGTGGCGCGAACGACACCACGACGACCGCCGGCGCTGGTGACAACGAAACCACCACCGGCGGCGTCGGGGAGACGACGAGCGAGGAGAACGACACGCAGACCGCGAACGCCCAGCAGACGCAGGCGAACCAGACCTACGACTTCGTCGTGACCGACGGCCGGGAAGACGGCCCGTACACGGTCGACGGCGCGGTCGTGACGGACTCGGCCGAGGTCGATTTCTCGGCACCGGAGACTGACGACGGCGGGGGTGCCGGCGCGCCCGACGACACCGAGACGAACGAGACCGAGATGCAGGCCGGCAGCTCGTTCGTCGTCGAGTCCATCGAGGCACCCGCGCTCGCCGCCCCGAACGCGACCATCACGGTGAACGCCACCGTCTCGAACACCGCGGACGGGGACGCCACGGAAGACGTCGCGTTCCGGCTGGCGGGTGACGACGCCGACGTCGTCGTCCACCAGGACGTCAGCGTCGACGCCGGCGGGAACGAGACCGTCACGTTCGAGGTGAACGCCTCGGACGTCGGCGAGGGCGAGTACATCCACGGCGTCACCACGGAGAACTCCAGCGCGTTCGCGACCATCGAGGTCACGGGCGACGCGCAGGTGACGTTCGGCGACCAGGAAGGCGACGGTGAGAACGTCACCGTCGAGAGTGTCTACGTGCCCGAGGGCGGCTACGTCGCCGTCCACAACGACTCGCTGCTCGACGGCGACGCCGTCGGCAGCGTCGTCGGCGTCTCCGAGTACCTCGACGCCGGCGTCCACGAGAACGTCTCGGTGACGCTGTACGAGGGCGTCGAGGGCGCGGAGTTCGCGGACGACGCGGCCGCTGCGGACAACACCACGCTCGTCGCGATGCCCCACCAGGAGACCACTGGCGACGAGACCTACGACTTCGTCAGCAGTGAGGGCGAGGACGACGGTCCCTACGTCGTCGACGATGCAGCCGTCGTCGCCGTCGGGAACCTCACTGTCACCGGCGAGGGCGCGCCGAGCGGCGGCGACGAGGACGCGAGCGACAACTGACGAGCAGCGACACACCCCAACCGACTCTTTCTTTGCCCCGTGGCGGCTACCCGCGAGTGATGGACGAACCGCTCTGGATCGACGAGCACGCGCCGTCGCTGGCCGACCTCCCGCAGGAGAGCGTGCGGGACCGGCTGCGCGACGCCGTCGACGAGCCCGTGAACCTCGTCGTGTACGGGCCGCCGGGAGCCGGGAAGACGGCGGCGGTGCGCGCGCTCGCGGAAGCCGCCCACGAGGACCCCGACAACGACCTCGTGGAGCTGAACGTCGCGGACTTCTTCGGGATGACGAAGAAGGAGATCAGCGAGGACCCGCGGTTCGCGCCGTTCATCGACTCGAAGCGCCGCCGGAACTCCTCGAAGGCCGACCTCGTCAACCACGTGCTGAAGGAGACAGCGAGCTACTCGCCGGTCTCCGGCGGCTACAACACGATTCTGCTGGACAACGCCGAGGCGATTCGGGAGGACTTCCAGCAGGCGCTGCGGCGCGTGATGGAGCGCCACCACGAGGCGACGCAGTTCGTCATCGCGACCCGCCAGCCCTCGAAGCTGATTCCGCCGATTCAGTCGCGGTGTTTCCCGGTCTCCGTGCGAGCGCCGACCGTCGGCGAGACGACGAGCGTCCTCGAAGACATCGTCGAAGCCGAGGGCGTCGACTACGACGCGGACGGCGTAGAGTTCGTCGCCGGGTACGCCGACGGCGACCTCCGGGAGGCCGTGTTGAGCGCGCAGACGACCGCCGAACAGGAGGGCGAGGTGACGACGAACGCCGCCTACGAGACCCTCCAGGACGTCGGCAGCGACGACGCCGTCGAGTCGATGCTCGACGACGCGGAAGCCGGCGACTTCACGGACGCGCGCTCGACGCTCGACGACCTGCTCGTCGACGAGGGGATGAGCGGCGGCGAGGTGCTGGACGACCTGCTGTCGGTCGCCCGGTCCCGGTACTCGGGTGACGAGCTCGCCGAACTGTACGCGATGGCGGGCGACGTGGAGTTCGACCTCGCACAAGGCAACAGCGACCGCGTGCAACTCGGGCGGCTGCTCGCGGAACTCGGCCGGTAGCTTTTCGTCGGCCCGTCGCAGAGTCCACCTGTGTCACTCGCCGACTCCCTGGAGCGCGCCGGCGTCGTCGTCGGGACGATGGTGCTGTCGGCGCTCCCCGGCTCCATCCTCGTGACCGCCGTCGACAGCCGGGGGACGCCGTGGTGGGGGCCGCTCGTGGTGCTCGCGCCGGCGTTCGTGCTCGGGTGGGCGCTCGCGCACGACCGCCCGAGCTTCGACTACGACGACGTGTGGTTCGTCTGCCTGCTCGGCTACCTCCTGACCGTCGCCGGACTCGCCGTCTCCGGCGTGAGCGTCGACGACGACGGTGGGCTCGCGGTGCTCGCGGTCGGGGTCGCGGCCTACCTCCTCGCGGCCGGCGTGCGCTACTGGTGGCGGGACTGACTACGAGAGCACGAGGACGTACCTGACGAGCGACCGGTGGACGCGGCGCTCGAAGCGTGATTCGACCGTCCAGCCCGCGGCTTCGGCTTCCTCGCGCCAGTCGCGGTCGGCGACGAGCACGCAGCGGTCGGCGACCCGCCGGACCTCCGCGAGCGCGCCGCCGACGAGGTCTGCGAGGTCGTGGGTCTCGATTTTCGACTGGCGGCCGTAGGGCGCGTCGAAGACTGCAGCAGTCACGCTGTCGTCTCCGAGCGGGAGGCTGGTGGCGTCCGCGCGCGCCACCTCGAAGTCGTCGAGGAAGTGGGCGAGGTTCTGTCGCGCGCCACTGACCATCTTCGCCTGGGCGTCGGTGCCGACGGGTCGCGCACCGAGCAGTCCTGCTTCGATGAGGACACCGCCGGTGCCACACATCGGGTCGAGGACGCGGTCGCCGGCCTCGACGCGGGCGAGGTTGCAGACGGCGCGCGCGAGCAGCGGGTCCATGCTGCCCGGCTGGAAGAACGGCCGGTCGGTGGGCTTGCGGTCGCCGTAGTCTCGGACGGACTCGGCGGCGAGCCACGCGACGAAACAGGAGTCACCCGAGAATAGTGCGCGCAGTTCGTGGTCCGGGTCGTCGAGGTCGACCGCGAAGCCGGCGTCGACGAGCACGCCACCGAGTTCGCGTTCGGCGGCCTGCGTGTCGACGTCGGTGGTGTTGCGGACGTTCCGGGCGCGGACCGCGACCGTGCCGTCGCGGTCGGTGGGCGAGTCCTGAATGGCCGCCCGGAGCGCGTCCGCGGCGGCGGCGGTGTCGGCGTCCGCGGTGGCGACGTGCTCGCCCGCGCGGTGCGCGTACGCCAGCCCCCGGAAGCGGTCGGCGTCGAGGCTGCTCGCGGTGGCGACGCCGGGTGCGACCACGTCGGCGTCCGGGGCTGCGGCGCGGGCTTCGGCGGCGGCGAAGGCGTCGTCGTCGCCGCCGAGTTCGAGCACGAACACGGGTGAACTGGACGCCCGCTGGCAATCAGGCTGCCGGTGCCTGCAGGTATTTGAGGCACCACTCCCCGGACCACGAACCTTTATAAACCTTAAATACATGGTTTAAGTCGAACGATGACCGACCCCAAGGAAACCATCAACATTGAAAACGTGGTCGCCTCCACCGGAATCGGCCAGGAGCTCGACCTCCAGAGCGTCGCGATGGACCTCGAGGGCGCGGACTACGACCCCGAGCAGTTCCCCGGGCTCGTCTACCGCACTCAGGACCCCAAGAGCGCCGCACTCATCTTCCGCTCCGGCAAGATCGTCTGCACCGGCGCGAAGTCGACCGACGACGTCCACGAGAGCCTCCGCATCGTCTTCGACAAGCTCCGCGAGCTCTCCATCAAGGTCGAGGACGACCCCGAAATCGTCGTCCAGAACATCGTCACCTCGGCCGACCTCGGCCGCCAGCTCAACCTCAACGCCATCGCCATCGGCCTCGGCCTCGAGAACATCGAGTACGAGCCCGAGCAGTTCCCCGGTCTCGTCTACCGCCTCGACGAGCCCGAGGTCGTCGCGCTGCTGTTCGGCTCCGGGAAGCTCGTCATCACGGGCGGCAAGAAGCCCAAGGACGCCGAGCACGCCGTCGACAAGATCACGTCCCGGCTCGAAGAACTCGGCCTGCTCGAGTAACCGGCCGTGACCCCAGCAGCCACAGCGGTGCCGGCGGCAGCAGCCACAGCCGGCGTCGCCGCGACCGACGCCATCGTCGAACCGGCCACGGGCACGCTCCTCCAGTACGTCGCGACGTTCGTCGGCGGCTGGCTGCTGTTCGGGTTCACCGCGCACGCCGCCGCCACGTTCGTCCTCGGGGACGTCCCCTGGAAGCGGGGGTTCCTCGTCGGCCTCGCGCCCGCCGTGGTGACGGTCGCGCTCGTCCGCTTCAGCCCGCTGCTCATCGTCGCAATCGGGCTCGCGGCCGACTTCGCTGCCGTCCACGCCGTGTACCGCGTGCGCTACCGCACGACGGCGTTCGTCGTCGTGATGCACTACACGGTGTCGCTGGCGCTCGTGTTGCTCGGGGCGAACCTGCTGGCGCTGCTCGGCACCGCGCCCGGGTAGTCGCAGTCAGAGAGAACACCCATCCCCGTTTTTTGTCGGGTGTGTCGTGGCTACGCACATGGACGAGTACGACAGACAAGCTCTTCGCGCGAGTGCGCTGACGCTCGCGGCCGCCATCCTGGCGTACGCCGCCGCTTACGTCCACGACCCCGGCCCCGACGTCGCCGCCGTCTTCGCCATCGCGGCCGTGCTGGCGCTCGCGACCTACTACTTCCTCGACGAACCGAACGCGCTGGCCGCCGTCTGGGTCGCGCCGACCGCCGGCATCCTCGTGTCGCTGGCTGCAGAGACGCCCCACCAGATGCGGCTCGCCGCGCTCGGCCTCGCGGCAGTGAGCGTCGTGGGCATCGTCGCCTACCCGATGGCGGGGACAGTGGCGCGCATCGCCGCCCGCGCGAGACGACAGCTCCGCAACGCGAGCGACCAGTGAGTAGCCCGGACTGACGCGTTACTCGACGAGGCGCTCGATTTCGGTGACGAGGATGCCCGACGCCCCCACGTCTTTCAGGTCGTTGACGGCCTCGAAGACCGCGCGCTCCTCGACGACAGCGTGGACGGCGACCGTCCCGGGTTCGTCGACGTCCAGGACCGTCGGGCCGCCGAGCCCCGGCAGCACGTCTTTCACGTCGTCGAGGCGGTCCTCGGGCGCGTTCAACATCAGGTAGCGCTTGCCACTGGCGTCCAGCACCGACCGGAGCGCGGTCTCGACCTGCCGGACCTTCGGGTCGTCGCGGACGTCCTCGCGGGCGAACAGCCGCACCGAACTCTGGAGGACCTCGTCGACGATTCCGAGCCGGTTCACGCGCAGCGTCGTGCCCGTCGACGTGATGTCGACGATGGCGTCGGCCATCTCGACGTGCGGCGTGAGCTCGGTCGCGCCCGTGACCTCCACGATTTCGGGGTCGACGCCGAGGCCGTCGAAGTACTCCCGGGTGACCGTCGGGAACTCGGTGGCGACCGTCTTCCCGTCGAGGTCGCCGGGCTCGGCGATGTCGCCGTCCTCCGGGGCAGCGAGCACGAGCCGGCACTTCCCGAAGTCGAGGTCGAGGAGTTCGGCGACGTCGTCGACGCCGGACTCCCGGACCTGGTCGTAGCCCGTGATGCCGACGTCGGCAGCGCCGTCCGCGACGTACTCCGGGATGTCGGCGGCGCGCGCGTACAGCACGGTAATCTCCGGGTCGACGGTGTCGGCGTACAGCTGGCGGTCGGCACCGTTCTCGACGCCGATGCCGGCCCGGTCCAGGAGCTCCAGCGTGGGGTCGTGCAGGCGTCCCTTGTTGGGTACGGCGATTCGCATGCTGTCGGCTTCGCCGGGAGTCCAGAACTACCTTTGGGAAGCGGGCGTCGCCGGCAGCGGCCGCGACAGTGGTTTGAAGCGGTCGGGGGCCGGAGTCGACGCGTATGCTGGAGCGCGCTCGCGAGTACGGACCGGTCGGGCTGGTGCCGCTGGCGTGGACGTTCGCGGCCGCCGCCCACCTCGGGTACGTCAGTGAGCATCCGCTGTTCGTCGCGCACGTCGTCATGGTCGTCCTGCTGGCCGCGTTCGCCGCGCTGTCGTGGACGGAGATGCGGGCGGGCGCGCTGCGGGCGTGGCGGACCGTCGTCACCGCTGGCGTCGGCGTGACGGCGCTCGGACTCGCGTCGTTCCGGGTGCCAGCGGAGCCCGCGGGCGTGCTCCGCGCGGCCGCCGTCGTCGGCTGGATGCTGCTGCCGGCGTGGGGGCTGGCGGACACGGCGCGAAGGACGACGAGGCCGGCGTTCGCTCGCGTCTACCTCGGCGCGGCGGTGGCGTCCGTCGCGGGTGCCGCGCTGGCGGTCGTCGGCCTCGCGTCGCGGGTGCCAGCGGCGGGCTGGGTCGTCCTCGCCGGCATCGCCGTGACCGGCGTCGGGCAGACTGCGAGCATCGCAGCGGCCGCCCGACAGGGCTCGTAGCGTCCCGACAGATTCACGCCCGGGTCGGGCGAAGTCCGGGCCATGAGTACGCTGCGAATCGCGGGCGGGTCGGTTCTCCGATCGGACTTCTCCGTGACCGAGGGCGACGTGCTGGTCGACCGGGAGTCGGGCGAGATTCTCGCGGTCGGCGACGTCGAGGGCGGCGACGAGCGGCTGGACGCCGAGGGCTGTCTGGTGATGCCCGGGCTGGTGAACGCGCACTGCCACGCGGCGATGACCCTGCTGCGGGGATACGCCGACGACAAGCCGCTGGACGCGTGGCTACAGGAGGACATCTGGCCGGCCGAGGCCGAACTCGACACCGGGGACGTCCGCGCCGGCACCGAACTCGCGCTCGTGGAGCTGATTCGCTCGGGGACCACGGCGTTCGCGGACATGTACTTCCAAGTCCCCGAGGTCGTCGACGCCGTCGAGACGGCGGGCCTGCGGGCCCGGCTCGGTCACGGCGTCGTCACGGTCGGGAAAGACGACGAGCAGGCCATCGCGGACAACGAGGAGAGCCTGGAGGTCGCCCGCGAGTTCGACGGCACCGCCGACGGCCGAATCAGGACGGCGTACATGCCCCACAGCCTCACGACCGTCGGCGAGGAGTACCTCCGTGAGTTCGTCTTTCAGGCCCGCGAGGCCGGCGTCCCCGTCCACTTCCACGCCAACGAGACGGCCGACGAGGTCGAGCCAATCGTCGACAAGCGCGGCGTCCGCCCGCTGGAGTACGCCGAGGACGTGGGCCTCCTCGAAGACGGGGACTTCCTCGCGCACGGCGTCCACAGCGACGAGACCGAAATCGAGTTGCTCGCGGAGTCGGGCGCGAGCGTCGTCCACTGCCCGGCGTCGAACATGAAACTCGCTTCGGGGATGGCCCCCGTGCAGGCGATGCGCGAGGCCGGCGTGACCGTCGCGCTCGGCACGGACGGCGCGGCGTCGAACAACGACCTCGACGTCTTCGACGAGCTCCGGGACGCCGCGATGCTCGGGAAACTCCAGACCGGCGCGGCCGACGCCGTGCCCGCCGAGGCTGCGGTCGAGATGGCGACCGCGGGCGGCGCGGACGCCCTCGGCTTCGACGCCGGCCGAATCGAGGCGGGCGCGAACGCCGACCTCGCGGTCGTCGACTTCTCGGCCCCGCACCTAACGCCCGTCCACGACCACGTCTCGCACCTCGCGTACGCCGCGACCGGGCAGGACGTCCGGCACACGGTCTGTGACGGCGAGGTGCTGATGCGCGACCGCGAGGTGCTGCCGTTCGACGAGACCGCGGTCCGGGAGCGTGCCGAGCAGCGCGCCGCGGCGCTCACCGAGCGCGCCGGCGACTGACGGACCCGTCAACACGACGGCCAAAACCCTGAAATACGAGCTGTAGAACGGCCAGCAGCCTTATTGTACGAACGCGGTAACGAAGTGACGACCATGGGCAAGACAGGGCACGCAGTACTGGTCGCGGCGCTGTTCGTCGCGGCGGTCGCCGTCGTCCCGGGCGGGGCGGTGGCGGCCGACGGGCTCGCCGTGACCGGCGAGCAGGCAGACGACGGCACGGTCACCGTGACCGTGACCGAGAACAGCACTGCGGTGGCGAACGCGTCCGTCACCGTCGAGGCACTGAACAACTCCACGTACGCCGGCGCTGGGAGCTACGAGACGGGGGAGAACGGCACCGTCGACCTCGCAGCCCCCGAGCAGAACGTCACCGTCGACGTGACCGCCGAGGCGAACAACACGACGGCGACGACCACGCTCGACCTCGTGGCATCGACTGACGACACCAGCGACGAGCTGGCAGTCGGCGTCACGCAGGCCGACGACGGGTCGGCGGCCGTCTCCGTGACGACGAACGGGACGGGCGTTCCGAACGCCTCGGTCGCGGTCGCCGCACAGGACAACGTCAGCTACGCCGGCGAGGGCAACTACGCGGCCGACGAGAACGGCACCGTCGGCCTCCCGGCCCCCGAGCAGAACGTCACCGTCGACGTGACCGCCGACGCGGACAACCAGACGGCGACGACGACCGCGACGCTGACTGTCAGCGAGAACGCGACCGACGAGGACGCCTTCGGAGCACGGGTGTCCGCGTTCGTCCGCGCGCTCCAGTTGGACGGCAACATGAGCGGACAGGCCGTCGCGGAGTTCGTCACCGCGAACAACCCCGGGGCCGACAACCGCTCGGACACCGCGAATCAGGGGCCGCCCGAGGACGCGGGCAACGACGAGAGCGAGGACGACGCTGACGCCGACGACGAACCCGAGGACGACGAGTCCGACGCAGACGGCGAGAGCAACGACGACAACGGCAACGGGAACGACAGTGACGACGAGAAGGGCAACAGCGACACGGGCAACAACGGCAACGGCAACGGCGGCGGGAACGGCAATGGCAACGGGAACGGCCCGCCGTAACGTCGGCCGAGTCTGATTTTCGCCGCGGCCGAGGTCGCCGGTCGCGGCCGACGCCGACGGCTTCGGTACCGTTTTGAGTTCGGTGCCCCTCGCTTGCTGCATGACCACTGCGTCACCCATCAGCGGTCGGCTCGACAACGTCGAGTCGGCGCGCGCCGAGGGGCGGAAGAAGATCGACTGGGCGTTCGAACACATGCCCATCCTCTCCTCGCTCCGCGAGGACTTCGAGGCCGAGCAGCCGCTGGCGGGCGAAACCGTCGGCATGGCGCTGCACGTCGAGGCGAAGACCGCGGCGCTCGTCGAGGCGATGGCCGCCGCCGGGGCGGAGGTCGCCATCACGGGCTGCAACCCGCTGTCGACCCACGACGACGTGAGCGCGGCGCTGGACGCCCACGACAACATCACCTCGTACGCCGAACACGGCGTCGACGACGAGGAGTACTACGAGGCCATCGACGCCGTCCTCGCCCACGAGCCGACCGTGACCGTGGACGACGGCGGCGACCTCGTCTTCCGCGTCCACGAGGAACACCCGGAACTCATCGACACCATCGTCGGCGGCACCGAGGAGACCACCACCGGCGTCCACCGGCTGCGCTCGATGGACGACGACGAGGCTCTCGACTACCCCGTCTTCGCCGTCAACGACACGCCGATGAAGCGCCTGTTCGACAACGTCCACGGCACCGGCGAGTCCTCGCTGGCGTCCATCGCCATGACCACGAACCTCTCGTGGGCCGGCAAGGACGTCGTCGTCGCCGGCTTCGGCTACTGCGGGAAGGGCGTCGCGCGGAAGGCCAGCGGCCAGAACGCGAACGTCATCGTCACCGAAATCGACGAGCGCCGCGCGCTCGAAGCCCACATGGAGGGCTACGACGTGATGTCGATGGACGACGCCGCCGAAATCGGCGACGTCTTCATCACCACCACCGGCAACCGCGACGTCATCGTCGACCGGCACTTCGAGCAGATGCAGGACGGCGCTGTCCTCGCGAACGCCGGTCACTTCGACATCGAAATCGACCTCGACGCGCTCTCCGAGCGGGCCGACAGCGAGCGCGAGGTCCGTGACGGCGTCCGCGAGTACCGCCTCGACGACGGCACCCGCATCAACGTCCTCGCCGAGGGCCGCCTCGTCAACCTCGCCGCGCCCGTCAGCCTCGGTCACCCCGCCGAAGTCATGGACCAGTCCTTCGGCGTGCAGGCCGTCTGTGTCAAGGAACTCGTCGAGAACGGCGACGACTACGACGCCGGCGTCCACGACGTCCCCGACGAACTCGACCGCCAGCTCGCCGCGATCAAGCTCGACGCCGAGGGCGTCGAACTCGACGAGCCCACGGACGAACAGACCGAGTACATGGACTCCTGGCAGCACGGCACGTAGACGCGGCTGCCCGCAGGTCACCCGGCGTCCCGCAGCGTCGTCGGCGTGCCCGGTGCCCGGCCGGGCGCGCCGTCACTGCGTGACGGGGACAGTGACGTCGGACTGAATCCAGGCGTGCTCGTTGTGCGGGTCCGCAATCATCGCGACGCGCGCGTCCTCGAGGTCGTACTCTTCGTAGGTGTCTCTGATTGCTGCGTCGTCTACCGGTGGCTCCGGGCGGCGTGACTCAGTCACGTGTCCGTCACCTCGGGGACACGCGCGTCACTCGCGCCGTCGACGGAGACGGTGCCGTCGCCCCGAACGACGACAGTGTGGTCGCCGTGGTCGAAGCTGATTTCGAGGTCGGTCGCGCTGGCGACGAGCGCGTCGAGGGCGTCGCCGTCGACCGACTCGTAGAGCGGCGGGTCGACCTCGTGCGGTTCGGTGTCGGTCGCGTCCGCCAGCGCGTGGATGACGCGGAGACTGGGTACGTGGTGTTCGGTGGAGGCCTCTGACATCGTGTGTACCGAAGGGGCTCCCCGAGTATCCCCCTGACTGGTATACTGGTAAGGGCACCCGCCGACGGACCCAATACGTATAGCGTCGCGCTAGCTCGGGGCCGTGACCGTTATTGTGTCGTGCTACCAAGTAGTCGGGAATGAGTGGTGACTCCCTGGACCGGCTGCAGCGCTCGCTCGAAGCGCTGGCGGCCGGCGACACGGACGTCGACCCGTTCGACGGCGACGACCGAGCCGACCTCGGGGAAGCCCTCCGCGGCGTGGCCGACCGGCTCGACTCCCTCCAGCGCGAGCGGGACGCCGAACGCGACCGAGCGGCCGCGCTGTTCGACCACGTCACCGACCCCATCGCGCGCGTGACCGGGGCGTCCCCGCCACGGGTCGCCGACGGGAACGACGAGTTCGACACCGCGTTCGAGGGCGTCGCGTCGCCGGGTTCGCCGCTCGCGGACTGCTTCGCCGAGGACTGCGGTGACGTCGTCGCCCGAGTGGCGGCTGGAGAGCCGGTCGAGGCGACGCTGCGTGCCGCCACGGCGAGCGGCCCCGCCGACACCGACGTCCGGTTCGTCCCGGTCACCGGCGACGAGGGGTACGTCGTGTTCGACAACCCCACGGCGGTTCAGGACGAGCCGGTCGACCGCCGACAGCAGCTGTACGAAGTCACCGCCGACCCGGCGCTGTCCCTCGACGAGAAGGTCGAGCGCTTGCTGTCGATGGGCTGTGAGTGGTTCGGCACCGGGAACGGCCTCCTCAGCCGCATCGACGAGGCGACCGACGACTACCGCGTCGAGCGGGGCGTCGGCCCGGACCCAGTGAGCGCGGGCGACCGCTTCCCGCTGTCCGCGACGTACTGCCGGCGCACCGTCGACAGCGACGACATCCTCGCGATCCACGACGCGCCCGCCGAGGGCGAAGCCGCCGACCCCGGGTACGCCGACGGCGGCGTCACCTGCTACATCGGCGGGCGCGTCGTGGTCGACGGCAGGCTCTACGGAACGCTCTGCTTCTACGACGAACAGCCGGCGAGCGCGCCCTTCACCGCGCTCGACCGCGCCCTCGTCGACCTCATGACGCGGTGGGTGAGTTACGAACTGGAGCGCTCTCGCCGCGAGCGCTCGCTGGCGGCGGTCCACGACGCCACCGTCGAACTGCTCGGCGTCGAGTCGGTGGACGCCGCAGCGGAGACGGTCGTCGAGACGGTCGAGGATGTGCTCGACGACGCGGTGGTGGCGTTCTACCAGTTCCGGCCGACGACGGGCGAGTTCGCCCCGGTCGCCACGACCCCGGGGTTCGCCACCGGCGACCCGCCCGCTCTGAGTGTCGGGGCAGCGTCACCGGCCTGGGAGTGCCTCGTCGACGGCGAAATCTGGACGTTCGGCGACCCCGCAGCCGTCGCCGCCGACTGGACGCCGGAGAACGGCGCGAGCGGCGGAGTTCTGGTTCCCGCCGGCGACCACGGCCTGTTCGTCGTGGCGACGACGACCGGCCCGCCCGACGGTGACCGCCGTCACCTCGTGGAGACCGCCGCGACGAGCGCCGAAGCGGCGTTCGACCGGCTGGCGAGTGAATCCGACCTGCGCGCCCACGAGCGCGAACTCGCGGAGCGCAACGACCGCCTGCAGCGCCGCGTGCAGGTGACCGAAATCATGCGCACCGTCAACCGGTCGCTGATCGCAGCCGAGAGCCGGGCGTCCATCGAGGCCGCCGTCTGCCAGGGGCTGGCGGACGCCACCGGAATCAAGTTCGCGTGGGTCGGGGGCTGGGACGCCGACGAGGGCCGGCTCAGCCCGCGGACGTGGGCCGGCGACGGCGGGACCTACCTCGACGCCGTGTCCCTGCGCGCGGACCGCCGAGAGCCCGCCGTCGTCGCCGCACGCGACGGCGTCCCCGCGGTCGTCGGCACCGTCGCCGAGGGCGTGACCGTCGAAGCGTGGCGCGAGCACGCCACCGCGTGCGGGTTCGCGTCTGCGCTCGCGGTGCCGCTGTCGGTCGACGGCCACAGCCACGGCGTACTCGCCGTGTACGCCGACGAAGCCGGCGCGTTCGGCGACCTGGAAGCCGACGTGTTCGGCGAACTCGGCGAGACCATCGCCGACGCGATGGCCGCGGTCGCCGCCCGCGAGGCGCTGCAGGCCGACACGCACGCCGAGTTGCGTCTGTCCGTCGCGGCCGACGACACCGTTCTCGCCCAGCTTCAGGCGGACACCGGCGGCCGCGTCGTCTACGAGGGGGCGGCCAACCGCGGCGACGGCAACGACATGTTCGTCTCGGTCGCGGGCGCGAGCCGGGACGAGGTCGCCGACGCGCTCGCCGACCGCACCCGGGTCACCGACTACCAGCACGTCGCCAGCGCCGGCGACCGCCACGCGTTCGAGGTGACGACCGCGGACGACAGCCTACCCCGGGTGCTCGCGCGGAGCGGCGGCAACCCGCAGTCGATTGTCGCCGACGAGAGCGACGACCTCAGCGTCGTCGTCGACGTCCCGGCGGACAGCGACGTCCGCGCCTACGTCGACAGTCTCCGCAGCCGGTACGACTCGGTCGAGCTCGACGGCCGGCGGGACGTCGAACGGAGCGCCCGGACCCGGGAAGAACTGGTGCAGGACCTCTTCGACGCGCTCACCGAACGCCAGCTAGAGGTGTTGCGGACGGCGTACCTCGCCGGGTTCTTCGAGTGGCCGCGGGAGACGACCGGTGAGGGCGTCGCCGAACTGCTCGGCGTCTCACAGCCGACCGTGAACCGCCACCTCCGGGTCGCACAGCGCCGGCTGTTCGAGGAGCTGTTCTCGATGGAGCGGCCGCCAGCGGTCCGCGAGTGACGCCAGACGGCGGCGCGAACGCACCGGGACGCAACGCACTAACCGCCCGACGGCCTACGGCGGGACATGACGGACACGCGCGGTGACGCCCCGGAGGGAGGCCAGCATGGCTAACTCGAACGCGAAGGGCAACAGGCGCGAGCGCGAACTCGTGAACGAACTGGACGAGCGCGGGTTCGCGGTGATGCGCGCGCCGGCGTCCGGGTCCGCGACCGAGCGCGAACTCCCGGACGTGCTGGCGGGCGACGGCGACGCGTTCTTCGCCGTCGAGGCGAAGTCCTCCGCCGGCGACCCGATCTACCTCACGGGCGAGGAGGTCGAAGCCCTCGTCTACTTCGCACAGAGCTTCGGCGCGAGCCCCAAAATCGGCGTGCGCTTCGACCGCGAGGACTGGTACTTCTTCCACCCCGCGGACGTCTACAGGACGGACGGCGGGAACTACCGCGTGAAGAAAGAGACCGCCATCGAGGACGGCGAACACATCGACGACCTCGGCGAGAGCGGGGACGCGGACGGCGACCACAGCGTCCACGACGTCCTGCAGGCGCTCGACCAGGGCGTGCTGTCGCTGGACGAAGCCGCCTCGATGCTGGAGTAGGAGAGCTCAGGGCTCGTCGGCCTCGCCCTCGCCGGGTCGCCGCAGCCGCCCCCTCGGGAACGCGTAGCGCTGTGGCGGGCGGGCGGCGACCTGCGCTGCGCTGGCGTCCCGGTCCAGCGGATAGAGCACGTCGACGACCACGTCCCCGGGGTCGTAGTGCCTGTTCGAGTAGTGCTCGGCGACCGTCCAGCCGCGGGAGGGAATCTCGACCTCGTCAGCGCGCTCGCCCGTCGTCTCCACGACCACAACGAGCGTGTCGGTCTCCCGGTCGACGACGAACTCGCCGGCGTCGAGCGTGCAGTCCCCGCAGTAGACGGGGTCCGCGGCGTCCTCGTCGACGTGGAGTCGCTCGCCGCAGTTCGCGCACGAGGTGGCCCGCTCGCCGGGCGCGGGGACGGTACCGGCCGTGACCTCCATCGCCGCCCGCCGCAGGTGCTTGCAGCGCACGCCCCGGAACTGGTGGTCGGGGCACGCACACCGCCCCGCTTCGAGGGCGACCTCGTAGGTCGCGCCGGACTCGCCGGTCACCTCGTAGCGGCCGCTCCCGGTCGCCTCGACGCGCATGCGTTCGTCGCGAGCGCGCCTCGCGCGCGCCCGGTCGGCGTCGGATTCCGCGGCCATCACAGACCGATGTAGCCGCCGCAGACGCCTAAACCCCGCCAAACCGAGGGATTCTTGCAGCGCAGACACCTATTTGCGTGGGTCTCGGGAGCGCGTCCGACGGCTTCGAAGCGCTTTTGCGGCGGCCCGAGAAAGCCGCAGCCATGTCAGACGCGCTCGACGCCCGCGTGGAGGCGGGCATCGCAATCCTCGCTGTGCTGGTGTTCATCGGCATCCTCGTCGCCGCCGCGTCGATGGGAGCCAGCGGCTTCGGCGCGACCAGCGCGTACGCGGTCGTCGCGGCCATCGTCGTCTTCATCCTCCTGATGGCCGGCGTCGGCTACTGGCTCTCCGGCAAACAGGAGTAATCAGTCGTCCGCGTCCGCAGCAGTCTCGTCGTCGCGCTCCCGCCAGTCTTCTAGGTCCTCGTCGTCTTCGTCGTCCAGTTTGACCTCGTAGTACGACAGCGGGTGGTTGATGGCGTCACAGAGGTCGTCTGGATTCGTGCAGTCCCCGTAGGCCTTCATCGTCGCACACGACGGTGCCGTGTACTCGGTGGGGCTGGAGTCGCCCTGAATGTGGTCCGTCTGGTAGCGCGTCATCTCCTCGCCGAACCCCGGATTCACCTTGTAGATGTCGACGATTTCGTCGGTCGTGAGCCCGATGTTCGCGAGGAACGACGTGATGGCGAACCGCGAGTGGTGCGGGAGGTGTTCGCCGCGCTGCACCTGGTCGAGGAGGTGTTGCATGCACGGCGGGAACAACTCCGGGACGACGGTGTCGATTTCGCGCGTGAGGTCCATGTCTGCGAGCACGTCCCGGACGGCGACGGCGGGTGCCTCCATCGCGTCCGCGATGGGGTCGGGGACGGACAGCGGGAGGCCGTCCTCGATGCGGCCCCGAATGGCCTCTCGGAGCAGCGTGTCGAGTTCGGGCTCCGAGACCGGCACGCGGCCGTCGTCGAGCGCCCGGTTCACGAGCCGCCAGTCGTCGCCCCGGAGCGACGACGACAGCAGGAGGTACGTCGGCACGTCGACGTCGTAGCCGTCCCGGCGGGCGTGGACGTGGTCAGCGAGGTCGAACTCCGCGAGCAGTTCGTCCCGCGACAGCCGGTCGTCGCCGCCGACGCTCTTCAGCTCGCTGTCGTCGGACTCGTCGGCCGTGAACCGGTCGTAGGCGGCGTCAGCCTCGGCCTGCGCGTACTTCCGGACGAGCACGTTCTCGTCGACGACCGACACGAGGACGCGCGCGACGGGGTACGAGAGCAGTTCGATGCGGTCCGAGCGCGCGCGGTCGCCGACCGTCCCGTCGGCGAGCGCGCCAGTGACGCGCTCCCGTGCGCGCTCCACGACGGCGTCGTCGTTAGCGACCACGTCGGCGAGGTCCACACCCGCCTCCTCGACGGCGTCTCGGGCGTCCCCCAGGAACGGGTAGCGAGCGTGGCGGGCGTTCATTCGCTCCCTGTTTGCGAGCCGACGCCGATAAACACCCCGGCTCGCTGCCGGCGGTACGGCAGCCGGACAGCTGGCCGAGTGGCGGGACCGACACGCTCACCACGCTGGCAGCCGACGGTGGGAGTGTGTTCGCGCGCGGCCCCTGGAAGTGGCAGTACGCACTCCCCCCGGCAGTCGTGGGGCTCGCCCTGCTCGGGCTCTCCTCGCTGTGGGGCGTCCCCGCGCTCGCGCTCGCCGGATTCGTCGCCTGGTTCCACCGCGACCCCGACCGCACCCCGGACGGCCCCGGCGTCGTCACGCCGGCGGACGGCAAGGTGTCCGTGATTCGGGAGGCGGACGACGGCCGAGTGCGCGTGGGCGTGTTCATGAACGTCCACGACGTGCACGTGAACCGCGCGCCCCTCGACGGCACGGTCGAGGACGTGACCCACGAGCCGGGCGGCCACCGGCCCGCCTTCGACAAGGAGTCCGAGCACAACGAGCGCGTCCGCGTCGAGACCGACGAGTGGACGCTCGTGCTCATCGCGGGCGCGTTCGCCCGCCGTATCCACCCCTACGTCGAGGCGGGCGACGACCTCGCGCGCGGCGACCGCCTCGGCCACATCTCCTTCGGCAGCCGGGCGGACGTCGTGTTACCGCCGGAGTACGGCCTCGACGACGTGGCCGTGGAGTCCGGCGAGAAGGTTCAGGCGGGCGAGACCGTGCTGGCTCGCCGGGCCGGGTACGACGAGAGCGAGTTCGGTGGCGGCGAAGTCGGCGAGACGGTGCTCGCCGACGACGAGTGACTTTTCCGAAGTGGCGGGGAACGTGAGGCGTGACCGACAGCGACGCGCTCTTCGACCGCGTAGCCGACGAGATGGCCGTGCACCTCGACGGGGACGACTCGGGCCACGACATGCACCACCTCTGGCGCGTGCAGCGGCTGGGGACTCGCATCGCCGAGGCGGAAGGTGCCGACACCGACGTGGTCGGCGTCGCGGCGCTCGTCCACGACCTCCACCGGGTTCGCGGCGACGGCTTCACGCACCCCGAGGAGACGCTTCCGGAGATTCGCGAGATTCTCGCCGACGCCGGCGTCCCGGAGACGCTCCGTGACCCAGTCTGTCACTGCGTCGCGGTTCACGAGGAGTACAGCTTCGAGGACGACCCCCTGACGGCCGAGACGGTCGAAGCTGAAGTCCTGCAGGACGCCGACAACCTCGACGCCATCGGTGCCGTCGGCGTCGCTCGCACGTTCCAGTTCGGCGGCGCTCACGGCAATCTCATGTGGGACCCGGAGCGGCCGCTACCCGGTGCCGACGACGCCTACGAGAAGGACGACCACGAGGACGAGCAGGCCAGCACGTACCACCACATCCACGCGAAGCTGCTGCGGCTCCACGAGCACATGAACACGGAGACGGGCCGCGAGATAGCCGCCGAGCGCCACGCTTTCCTCGAAGAGTTCACGGAGCGCTTCGAGGCCGAGTGGGCGGGAGAGGCGTAGCTCAGTAGTCCCGCGGCAGCGTGTCCAGAAGAGTCGAGCAGGCGGCGCGTTCCTCGACAGGCCGGTGTGCCACACTCCCGCCTCGACCGGTCCTGCCCTAGTTCTACGTCACGTCGCGGGGTGGTCTCGGCCTACCACTTGAACCTACGCAGCAGACGAGAGTCGACAGATGAAACAGCCGGTAGCCGCCAGCATCCGCGAGCGAGCGGTTCGAAGAACCCGAGCGAAAGCGGTTCACGCTGCGAGCGGCGGAGCCGCGAGCAGCGGCCGACGACCGACTAACGCGAGCGAAGCGAGCGACGGGAGGGAGGAGTGCTTTTAGCGTAGCTTTTGCCAGCGAGCGAGGGCGCGTCAGCGCCCGAGTGAGTGCAGCAAAAGGTACCTAGTCAGACTGAATCCGCGGCGCGAGCATGTAGGTGACCTGACCCTGGGCTTCGGCGATGTCGAAGTGCATCTTGACGGGGTACTCGTCGCCGAGTTCGAGTTCGACCTCCGCGTCTTTCGGGATGGCCTTGTTCATGTCCTTGAGGTAGTCGAGGCTGAACAGGCTGTGGGCCGCACCGGATTCGAGGTCGATGAGCTGGTCGCGGGTGAGTTCGAGGTGGACGTCGTCCGTGTCGCCTTCCGCGTCGACGTAGAACAGTTCGTCGGCGGCGTCGACGCCGAGCGCGATGTGGTCGGAGACCATGTCGGCGGCGGTGACGGCGCGGTCGATGTCGCGGCCCTCGATGACGACGTGGGCGGGGAGGTCGAGGTCCGGGATGTCGGGCTCCTGGCGGATGGAGTCCGGGTCGATGAGCGCGAGCGTGTACTCGAGGCCGTCGATCTGGATGTGGAGTTTGCGGGTCTCCTCGTCGAGTTCGAGCTGGACGAGCTGGCCGGCGTCGGCCATGCCGGCGATGTCTTCGAGCCGGGAGAGGTTGACACCGATGAGGCCGCCGTCGGCTTCGTAGGATTCGAACGCGGCGGCGGCCAGGTCGAGATCGACCATGCCGACGTTCGCGGGGTCGACTGCGCGGATGGAGAGGCCGTCTTCGTCGAGGTGGATCTTGCACTCGTCCACCAGCACGCTCACGGAGTCCAGCGTCTCCTTGAGCGTGTCGGCGCTCACGATCGCCTTGAACATTATTGGAAGCGGCTACGCGAGCCGCCCGTAAAAAGCCCCCGTTACGGGCGCGCGCGCAAGGCCTACGTGGGAATCAGGTCCGTGAGGCCGACGGTTTCGAGCGCGAGCCACGCGACGAACGCGGCGTACAGCGCGAGGAGCGCGAGGGCTTCGCGGTCGGTGAGTTCGAGACCGGTCCGGATGACCGTGAAGAGGACGATGGTGGCGGCGACGAGGACGCCCATCATCGGCGCGGCGAACGCGAAGTCGATGGCGGTCGCGCCGCCGAGGAGGACGCCGGCTGGCACGGCGACGAGGAGGTCGAAGACGTTGCTGCCGAGGACGTTCGCGAGGCTGGTCTCGGCGTTGTCGTCGCGGGCCGCGCGCACGGAGACGACGGCGTCGGGGAGGCTGGTGCCGGCGGCGACGACCGTGAGCCCCCAGAGGAAGGCGGGCGTGCCGAGCGCGTCCCCGAGCGTGAGCGCGGCGCGGACGAGGGCTTCGACGCCGACGAGGATGAGCGCGAGGCTGCCGGCGAGCAGGAGCCAGAGCCGGGTCGGGTTGAGGTCATCCGTGGCGGGGACGGCCTGAGCGCGGTGGTCGGCGGTGTCCTGGTGCTGGACGAAGAGGTAGAGGCCGTACAGCGCGAGCGGGATGCCGGCGAGCGGGCGCGTGAGCGTCCCCGAGAGCCCGCCGAGAGGTTCGTAGATGACGGCGAACGCGAACGTGAGCAGGAGGACGGCGACCGACAGCATGTAGAACTGCGCCTCCTTGTAGACGAGGTCGCGATTCGAGTCCAGGGGCTCGCTGGTGGCGAACGTGGACGCCGCGGGGACGACGAGGATGTTGAAGATGGCGGAGCCGACGATTGCGCCGACGCCGAGGTCGAAGTCGCCGTGCAGCAGCGTGGAGAGCACGACACTGGACAGTTCGGGGAAGCTGGAGCCGACGGCGGCGACGACGGCACCCTGAACGACTGGCGGCAGCCGGTAGTGGGTGGCGAGGCCGTCCGCGGCGGCTTCGAGGCGGCCGCCGCCGACCCAGACGACGCCAGTGGCGAGGGCCGCGACCGCGAGCGCGCCGAGTACGTCGAGCACGCCGAGTTGCGACGGCGCGCCGGCCCAAACTGGTTTCGGTCCCCGTCGGAGCCGCTTAACTCGGCTTAATTCGGACAGAGAGCAGCCAAGACGACTGGACGGAGTTCTCGGTTTATGGGCGTGTGGCGTCTGGACCCGACCAGGATGAGCCGAATCGTACCGACGCTGCTGGTGGCCGCGCTCGTGGTGCTCGCCGGGTGTGCCGGCGGCATCGCGGGCCCGAACGCCGGCGGCACGGGCGACAGTTCGACGGACAGCGCGACAGACAGCGGGACGGTGCAGTTCTACCTGAGCGACGAGCGCAACGCCATCGACCAGTTCGAGCACCTGAACGTGACCGTGACGAGCGTCGGCTTCGCGACGGCCGGTGCCGCGGACGCGAACGAGACCACGGCCGACGCTGGCTCCGGGAACGAGACCGAACTCGCGGTCGAGAACGAGAGCGAGGGCGGGCTGTCGGTCGCGTTGGTCGGCGACGTGACGCCCGGCGAGAACGCGACGGTGCAGGTGACCCACGAGGGTGAGTCGGCCGCGAACGTCTCGGCGGTCGTCGAAGCTGGGGGCCGCGAACTGACCGTAGAGACTGACGCGAACGGCACCGTGACCGTCCCCATCCCCGAGGCACTCGGTGACTTCGAGGTCGAGGTCGAGACCGCCGAGAACAGCACGTACGGCGAGGCGTCGGCCTCGCTGTCCGTGGCCGCCGAGGCAGACGACTACAGCGACGAGGACGAGTCAGAGGGCGGCTGGGTCGAGCGCGACGTGGACGAGCGCAGCGTCGACCTGACCGAACTGCAGGGCGCGAACGCGACCGCGCTCGGGAACATCTCGGTGCCCGAGGGCGACTACGAGAAGGTCTTCGTGCACGTCGGCGAGGTGAACGGCACGCTGAAGACCGGCGAGGAAGTGAACGTGAAGCTGCCGTCCCAGAAGCTCCAGTTGAACGAGAACTTCACCGTGGGGAACGGCGAGCGCGTCGACTTCGTGTTCGACATCACGGTGTTCGAGGCCGGGAACTCCGGGAAGTACATCCTGAAGCCCGTCGCCAGCGAGTCCGGCACCGACGTGCCCATCGAGGACGTCGACGAGGAGCGTGGCGGTGAGGCCGAACTCGACGTCTCGGTCGTCGGGAACGCGACCGCCGGCGAGAACGCGACCGTGCGGGTGACGCGCGGCGGTGAGCCGGTCGAGAACGCGACCGTCGAGTACGGCGACGACGCGACGGTGCGGACGGACGCGAACGGCACCGCGACCGTCGCCGTGCCCGCAGACGGCGAACTCGAACTCGAAGCCGGCTACGAGAGCGGCGAGACGGAGGCCGAGGGCGAGCTCGAACTGGAGCTCGGCGAGTCCGAGAGCGAGGACAACGAATCGGAGGAGACCGAGGCCGGTGACGGCGACGACGGCGACGCGTCGGCGAGCGCCGAGGCCGACCTCGCAGTCGCCTACGACGGCACGTTCGCGGCGAACGAGACGGTGACCCTGTCCGTCACCGACGGCGACGGCGAGGCCGTGGAGGACGCGACCGTCGAGCTCGACGGTGAGGTCGTCGGCGAGACCGACGAGAAGGGCGAGCTGGCCGTCGACCTCCCGAGTGACGTGTCGATGGCCTCGGAGCTGACGGTGACGGCGGACGGCGAGTCCGTCACCGTCGACGCGTCGACGGTCGCCGCGGCGAACTGACGAGCGGGGGCGAGCCGGCCCGAGCTGCCAGTTTTTGCGGCCGTCTGTTTCTTTTTGTGAGTTCGTGCCATGGACGGTGTATGGCGGACGTACCACGCGTGATGAGCACGCAGCACCCGGACAACGCGACGCTCCCGTTCTTCGCGGCCGACGACGTCATCGAGGGCGAGGACGAGATTCAGGAGGCGTACTACGTGTACTCTCACCTGGGCTGCGACGAGCAGATGTGGGACTTCGAGGGGAAGGAGGGCGACGAGTACGCGGTGAAGAAGCTGCTGTCGCGGTACCCGGACTTCTTCGCGGCCAACCGACTCGGGAACGGCACCAGGCTCACCGTCCGCGGGCCGAACCCCGACCTCGAGGCGTCGGAGGCGAAGATTCTCCTCGAAATTCTGGAGAGCGTGCCGCGGTCGTTCGACGCCGCGAGCCGGTTCGCCGGCGAGCACGACATCGACGTGATTCCGCCGATTCACGAGGTCATCGTGCCGATGGTGACGAGCGCCGACCAGCTGAACGCCGTCCACGAGTACTACGAGCGGTTCGTGACCGGGAAGGCCGACGCCGAGGTGTGGGACGGCCGCACCGTCGGGGACTGGGTCGGCGGCTTCGAGCCGGAGTCCGTCGCGGTCATCCCGCTCATCGAGGAGCGCGAGGCGATGCTGGCCGCCGACGACGTGGTCCGCGAGTACGCCGCGGCCCAAGACCGGGAGGGCGTCCGGGTGTTCCTCGCGCGCTCGGACCCGGCGCTGAACTACGGCTGTCTGGCCGCCGACCTTATCAACAAGGTGGCGCTCCAGCGGCTCTACGAGATGAGCGCGGAGACCGGCGTCGACGTCCACCCGATTCTCGGCGCGGGGTCAGCGCCGTTCCGCGGGAACCTCACGCCCGAACGCGCGGCCGAGACCGCCGACGCCTACAGCGAGGTGGAGACGTTCACCGTGCAGTCGGCGTTCAAGTACGACTACCCGGTGGAGACCGTCCGAGACGGGGTCGCTGCACTCCGGGAGGCGGACCTCGGTGCGCCGCCCGACCGCATCGACGAGGAGCGCGCGCTGGCCGTCGTCGACCGCACCGCCGACGCGTACGCCGACCAGGTCGACGCCATCGCGCCGACGGTGAATCGGCTGTCGTCGTTCGTGCCGGACCGCCGCGCCCGCAAACTCCACGTCGGGCTGTTCGGTTACTCGCGGGAGGTCGGGGAGAACGCGCTGCCGCGGGCAATCGGCTACACGGCGTCGCTGTACGCCGTCGGCTGTCCGCCGACGCTGCTCGGCGCGCACGCGCTCACCGACGAGGACGCCGCGTTCGTCCGGGAGGCGTTCCCGACGTACTTCGACCACCTCCGGGACGCCGCCCGCTACTTCGACCCGCGGTGTACGGACGTGCTGGACCTCGACAGCGACGACCTCGCCGCTGCTGTCGACCACGTGGACGTCGAACCAAACGAGGAGCACCGGGCGGCCACCGGCGACGCCATCGACGCGTTTCAGGCCGGCCGCGACGACGCGCTCCGGTCGGCGATAGGGCGGGGGGCGCGCGAACGCCAGTTCCTCGGCTGACCGCCTCGGCTAGCCGTCGGTCGGCTCGGTCGGCCGCGAGCAGACCAGACAGAGCGTGTCGTCCCCGACCCAGTTGACGTGCCGGGAGCCACACGACGGACACTCGTGGTGGTCGGTGGCGTACTCCGTCGTCCCCCGGGGCGCGGCGAGGTAGCCGTCCTCGACGGCCGCCGCGACCAGACTCGGGAGCCGCTGGCGTTTGTACGTCGCGCGGTGTGCGAGGAACGCGCCCGGGTCGCCGGGGTCGGGGCCGTGGAGGTCCGACCACGACACCGCGATTTCGCCGTCCGCCTGCCCGCGCGCGAACTGCTGGACGAGGTCGGCAGCGGCCTCGAACAGCGGCGTGGTCGCCAGCGCCTGCGGCGAGTCGACTGCGTCGGCGGCGTCGCGGTAGGCGTCGGCCGCCGCCTCGTAGGCCGCCTCGACGCCGTCGAGCCCGCCGACCGCCCGGAAGTCGGCGACGAACTCGTCGAAACACGCTGCCCGCGCGGGGTGCCGGTCGGCGTACGACCGCCGGAGGTCCCGCGCGACCGCGACGCCCTCGACGGCGCGGTCGGTCGCGCGAGCCGGCGCGCCGGCCACCCGGTAGGCGGCCGCGCTCGCCGCGAGGTGCGCCAGCCCCTCGCCCACCCAGCCCTGCTCGTCGGCGTCGAACGGCGACACGTCCTGTTCGCCGCGGGGTGCCGACAGCACCCGCCAGCCGGCGCGAGCGTACGCGTCGCCGGCGCGTCCGTACTCGCGGGCCGCCAGCGCGTCGACCGCCTCGTCGTAGAAGCCGCCGTCCTCGGTGCGCATACGCGACCGGAGGGCGGCCAGCGCCTCAAGCGTTCCCGTCGCCGGCGAGTGAGCGGGCAGACGCCCGGCTCGCCCCGCCGAACGACGAAACTTTCCGTTCCGGCACCCTCGCTACGGGCATCATGGGTAACGGGAAGGACCACTACTACAACAAGTCGAAGCAGGAGGGGTACCGGTCGCGGTCCGCGTACAAGCTCCAGCAGCTCGACGACCGGTTCGACATCCTGTTCGGCGGCGCGTCCGTCGTCGACCTCGGGGCGGCACCGGGCGGCTGGCTGCAGGTGGCGGCCGAGCGCGTCGGCGCTCGCGGGAAGGTCGTGGGCGTGGACTTCCAGAGCATCTCGCACTTCGAGACGGACGCGGGTCTGGAGACGGTGCGCGGCGACATGACCACCGAGGAAACCAGAGAGCACGTCCGGACGGCGGCGAACGGCAGCGCGGACGTCGTCATCTCGGACATGGCACCGAACATGACCGGCGAGTACGACCTCGACCACGCGCGGTCGGTCCACCTCGCGCGGCAGGCCCTCGATACGGCCCGCGAGCTGCTGGACGCCGGCGGTCACTTCGTCGTGAAGGTGTTCGACGGCCGGGACTTCCAGGGCTTCCTGGCGGACGTCGAAGACGAGTTCGCGTTCGTCGCGACGAACAGCCCGGACGCCTCCCGAGACGCGTCCTCGGAGCTGTACGTCGTCGGGAAGAACCGCATCGTCGCGCCGGTCGCGGAGGGCGACGAGCTCACCGTCGACATCGCCGACGAGGGGGACGAGGGCGACGGCATCGCGCGCGTCGACGGGTATACGCTGTTCGTGGACGGCGCGACGGAGGGCGAGACCGTCGACGTGACGGTGACGGACCTGAAGCCGAACTACGGCTTCGCGGAACTGCGCGACGGAGACGAGTAGCGCGCGTATCGGGTCAGTCGGCGGCGGGGTCGGGCGTCGCGTCGGGTTCAGCGCCGCGGACGGCCCGGACGACGGCGTAGACGAACGGCGTGTCGCCGACGGCGATGCCGAGCTTGAGGACGTACTGGCCGACGATGAGCGCGAGAATCTGGCTCACTTCGTAGACCTGTCCGACGCCGAACAGCGTCGGCGCTGCCCAGAACGCGACGGTGACGAAGATGACGGTGTCGATGGCCTGACTCGTGGCCGTGGAGCCGACGTTGCGCAGCCAGAGGTGGTCGCCGCCGGTGCGGTCGCGGATGGCGTGGAACACCACCACGTCCCAGTTCTGGCTGACGACGTACGCCAGCAGCGAGCCGGCGACGATGTTCGCGGAGGACAGCAGGACCGACGAGAACTCGCTCTGGCCGACGCCGGAGAACGGCGCGATGGGGGCCTGGACGGTGCTGTAGACGAGCGCGAGCAACACGAAGTTCATCGCGAAGCCGACGTTCACCATCACCTGCGCGGGCCGCCGGCCGTACAGCTCCGAGTAGCAGTCGGAGGCGAAGAACGTCACGGCGTACGCGAGCGCAGCGCCCGGCAGCACGAGCGAACTCCCGGTGTGGGGCAAGGAGACCGGGATGTCGAACAGCAGGAGCTTCGAGGCGGTGAGCTGGGCGGTGACGAGCGCGGTGACGAACAGCGCGACGAGTGCGACCTGGCCGCCCGCGAGGCGGTCGCTGGCGCTACTCGCCATCCTCGCCCTCCCCGAGTCGGCCCTGTCGGTCGTCGATGTCGTCGAGGATGTCCAGCGTCTTCCGAACCGACGCCCGGATGGCCTCGCTGCGGTTCACGAACTTGCCGTTCTCCCCGACGTGGTCGTCCAGGTCGTCGAGGAGTTCGGCCGGCACTTCGACGCTTATCTTGGGCATATGCCCTAGAGAATATCGTGAGAATATAAGCGGGTCGTTCGCCGGCGAGTCCGGGGCCGACCGGGCGGGCCGGCGAGTGCTGTCAGTCCTCGGCCTCGACGGTCGGCGAGTCCGGTGGCGGTGCTTTGCCGTCGTCGTCGGCTTCCGGACCCGAGTCGGCGGTCACGCCCTCGACGAGGTCCTCGTCGGGGTCGCGGTCGGTCGTCACGCCGAGCGCGTCGAAATCGCCCGCGAGCGGCGACACCACGTCCGGTTCCGCCGGCGGCTCGTAGACGACGAGGAGGTCGCGAGTGACGGCGTAGAACGAGCCGCTGGCGGCGTCCTCGACGACGCCGACGTCGGCGTCGATGGCGTAGTCCACGAGGTCGGCCAGCGACTCGGCGTCGGCGCACTCGCGGTCGCGGATGGTTGCCGGCAGCCGCGCCCGCACCACCCACTCGTCGAACTCGGCGCGCTCGTCGCGGAACGCGAGGTAGTCGCGTTCGGCGTCGGTCAGCCCCGGCTCGTCGCGGCGGTACGCCGCGCCGAGCGCTCCGAGCCCGGCCAGCCCCGCGAGGAGCAGGAGCGGGCCGCCGACGGTCCACAGGGGCCCGTAGGACTTCGCGACCTGAACCGTGCGCTGGGTGGTGGCCGCTTCGCTGGTCGGGCCGGGCGCGTCGACGCCGTACGTCGACCCGGCGATAGTGAGCGGGACGGACTGCGTGTACGAGACCGGGTACTCGCTGCCGGCGACCGCGCCGGTGGCGTTGACTGCGACCGAGATGGTCGCGGTCACCTCGCCGGCGGTGTCGCCGAGCCCCTGCTGGATGTCTGTGGCGCGTTCGTCGACCCGGCTGGCGTTCACGTCGAAGGCGACCGACGTGGTCTCGCCCGGCGCGAGCGTCGCGTCCGTGGTCGCCAGGCGCTCGCGGTCCGTCCAGTACGTCGCGCTCTCGCCAGTCGACGACAGCACGAGCGTCGCCGTCGCCGTCACGTCGACCGGTTCGGCGTCCCCGGTCGGGTCGGCGTACGAGACCCTGTAGGTGCCGTCGAGGATCGGCGACGCGCCGACGAAGTACGTCGACCGCCCCTCCAGCGTCTCCCCCACCTCGAACACCGGATTCTCTCGGGTCACTGTCGCGGAGTGCCCGAACTCGCCGCCGACGGCCCAGTGTTCGACGGTCTGGCGTTCCGTCGTGGTCCCCGGTGCGGCGTGCGCAGTCCCCGCTGCGTACCCCCCTGCGGCCGCCAGCACCGCGAACGCGACGACGAGTACGACGAACCACTCGCCGGCGAACGCACGGAGCCGCAGCCACCGCGTCTCCCCTGTCATGTGCGCTCACACTCTGGTCCGCCGACAAAGAATTGTCGATTGGTTGAACGGTGGTGGCGGGCGAAACGACCGCCGACGCTCACCGGAGGAGTCGTCGCAGCCGGCCGGCGAGAGACCGACCGTGGCGGCTCTCCCGGCGGCGCACCCGCACGCGCCGGCCGCGCAGGAACACCAGCCCGAGGACGGCGACGACGGACGCCAGCACGCTGTCGACGGCGACGATGGGCAGCCACGGGTGGAGCTCGTAGAGTGCGTCGAGAAGCGGAGCGGGCAGCAACAGGAGGTAGCGGTGTTCGGTCACGTAGCGCCGGTAGTAGCCCGTGTCGTCGGGGGCTGACAGTGTCAGCCGGGCGGTCGCCTCGCCGCGCGACCCCACCCGGAGGCGGTTCGGTTCGACCGCGACCCCCTCGCTGGCGGGTTCGAGGTACGACACCACCGGCACAAAACCGCCGTTGGCCACTCCGTAGTCGAACGTCGAGGACGCACCCTGCCTGATGACGGTGGGGTTCTCCGAGCTGAACTCGGCGCTCACGACGCCGAACTGTTCCGTACTCGCGGGCACCACCATCGCGGCCGTCGCCGACACGACGAGTACTGCCGCGAGCGCGGCGACGACGAGTCCCGGCGAGACGCCGCTCTCGCGGTCGCGGCTCCGGCTGCGGTCCCGGCCCGGCCCGTCGTCCAGCAGCAGGTCGACGACGTACAGCAGCACCGACAGCCCGAACAGGATGTACGTCAGGCCCTGCGTGCCGAGCAGCGACCGCGACCCGGTCGCCGCCGCGAGGCGGCGCTGCGCGTTCGAGAACGCGTCCTGTATCGCCGTCACGCCCGTGCCGAGGCTCGGAATTACGACGGCCTCGCCGTTCACCTGGAGCGCGTGGGCGACGATCTGGCCGCGTTTCACCGGCGGCTCGTCGCCGTCCTGGTCGGTGAAGGGGTTGGCGTCACCCCTGGTGACGAATCCGCGGTCGGTCTCGCCGACCACGCGGTGCGTGGTGAGGCCGCCGCCGTGGAGTTCCTGCGCGCGGAAGACGACCACGTCGCCCTCCTCGGCGTCGCCCGCGAGCGGCGCTGGCACGGAGACGAAGCCGTCGCCCGGCTCCATCGTCGGCGACATGCTCCCGGTCTCGACGTACCCGAGCAACACCGGGTAGCCGAGCACCTGGCCGGCGGCCAGCGCCACGACCACCAGCACCACCGCCGCCTCTCCGGTCAGCGTGAGCGCTCGGCGTGGCGTCATCCGGTCGCTCGCACCGACGTGTCAGCCGCTCAAGTAGCTTGCGCCGCGCGGCCGCCCCGGCCACTCACTCCTCGTCGCCCCGCCGACGCCACGCGGCGATGCCGACGACGACCAGCACGACCGCGAATCCCGCCGCCGCGAGCGTCTCGACGTCGAAGCCCGCGGGCTCGGCCAGCGGGTCGTCCGCGGCGTCGGCGGGTTCGGCCGCCGAGACGTCGCCGTCCGTTCCGTCGTCCGAGGAACTGCTGTCCCCGGCCTCGACGACGAGCGTGCCGGCGTCGACGCCATCCACCGCAATCGCGTGCTCGCCCGATTCGGGCGCGACTGGGGCCGTCACGGTCGCCGTCTCGCCCGCGTCGAGACGCACGCTGCGCTCCGCGACCACCGCACCGTCGACGGTCACCGGCACCGTCCGCTCGCCCGCCGCGCCGCCGTCGTTGACGACGGTCGCCGTCACTGTCGCCGAGTCGTCGGCCCCGATCGACGACGGCGACACGGACGCCTCTCTGACGGCGATGTCGGGGCGTTCCGCCGCCAGCACGAACGTCGAGAAGTCGTCCGCCGTCCCCTCGACGACCACGCCGCCCTCGCGCTCGCCGACGACCGACAGCGGGACCTCGCTCCACTCGCCGTCGCTCTGGCGGTACAACGAGAGGTCGCCGACGTCCGCCACCGCGACGTCGTCGAGGAACGCGTCGTCGACCGTCAGCCGGAACGTCGCCGCGTCGACGGCGGCGCTGGCGTCGACCCGGACCGCGCCCAGTTCGTCGGCCGCGGCGCTCGGCACCGGCTCCGTCCCGGTCCGCTCGACGTCCACCGTCATCGCGTCACTCGACGCGGGCGTCACTGTCAGGGACTCCAGGACCGCCGCCCGGTCGCCCTCGCCCGCGACGACCAGTCGCGTGTCGAGGGTGAGCGAATCGCCGGCCGTCGGTGACAGCATCGTGAACGACACCGAATCCGAGCCCGCCGCCCGGCGCTGGACCGCCGGAATCGACACCTCGGTGTCGTCGGTGGCCGGCTCGTCCGTCGTCTCGCGCTCGCCGCCGTCGGCCACGCGCGAGTGGACCGTCAGTTCGCCGGGGCGCACGTCGCCCGCACTCGTGTTCACTCGGACGCTCACCGGCACGACCTCGCTGGGACCGACGCGCACGCGCTCCGCCGCCGAGCCCGCCCGCTGGCCGTCGACCTCGAAGGCGACCGCCGCCGAGTCCGCCGTCACCCAGACCTCCGCGTACCGGTCGCCCGTGTACCGAACGTAGAACACCTCCTCGAACGCCGTCACCGCACCCGGGTTCAGACCCGCGTCGCCCGGCGCGAGGTCCAGCGCCAGCTCGCCGTCCGCCCCGACAGACGCGTACTCGCTGTCGGTCGCCGGCAGCAGCTCCACCTCGCCGCGCGCGTCCACGGCGTCGCTGGGACCGCCCAGCAGCGGCGCGGCTGCCGACGGGAGGACGAGTGTCCCCGCGAGCGCGAACGCCGCAGCGAGTGCGAGTGTGCGTCGACCCATGTGCCTCGTGCCGGACGACCCCCGTCCAGTCACCCGGGACAACGACCCACTAGCGGGTAGTATTGGGGAGCCTGAACGGAGTCAAAATGGCATTATCCGGCAGGGGCTTCACCCCAGAATCTCGACGTGATATCTTCCAGCAGCGGTACGCGGTCGAATTAAATGGACAAGACCCGTCAGGGTTTGTCCCGGCGGTCTTCGGTTAACGAGACTATTCGGTACTATCTGTGAAGAGGTCCGCTATCTCTTCGTTGATTGCCTCCCGGCTTATGTCCTGGTCGGAGAGGTCGAACTCGGTGTTGATCATCTCTCCGTACGTGCTCAGTGTTGGGTCATCTGCCATGGTTTACATCTCCCGAGCGTGGATCTCGACTTGGTCGCTGATGCTGGCGTTGCCTATCGCCTCGGCTGACACCACCAGTCCGATGAGATTGAACGTCAGTTTTTGTCCCGGATCCAGGTTCTTAATCCCAATAAATGAGATATCTTCGGGAACAGGGAACCATCCCGAATAGTCCCATTCAATGTCGACCTCGACGTTGTCGTCTGGGTTCTCTGGAACGAGCAGAACTGCGAGTGCGCCATCAACTCCCGGCGGGAACACCGAACCCTCGATGTCACCATACGCGAGCGGGGTGACCGTCACTTCGACAGTCTGCGCCTGCTGGTTCTTGATCTCGAACACGTTCGCGATGCTGGTAATCGCGTTGGCGTTCAGCCCCTGGCCGCCATGGAGGCCGTCACCAATATTGTTGTTGCTCCCCGTGAGATTAATCGCCAGCGCGTCGTTCGAGGTTGTGTCGACGTAGTTCCCGTTGGGGCCATCAGTCGGCTGAATTCCTAGAAGCGCATTCGAGTCACTGGCGACGGTTACGTCGATGTTCCGTTCTGCTTCAGTACTACTGAATGCACCCGTTCCGATGGCAGCTGCGCCCCCGCTTCCAATCACCCCCAGGCTAGCTATGAATTGTCTCCGGTTCATGTGTCAATCCTCGTATTACGGGCTAGACGTCGCCGCGGCGGTGAAGGTGACCGAGTCGAGCAGCTCGTCGCCGTCGCTGACACCCTCTCCTTCAGTGTCGATCTTGATGCTGATGGTCTCCGAACCACCAGCCGCCAACGTGAGTGGGTTACTACTGATCGAGTCGGCGTAGCTGGTGCTGGGATAGAACTTGACTAGGCCGTCGTTGTCTCCCGCTTTACTGATGGAGAGTTCGACCTCCTGAGTCCCCTGGTTCTTGATCTTGAAGACCTGGTTGATTTTCGTGACTGCATCGGGGTTGACTCCGTCACCACCGTTCGCCGTGCTGTTACCGGAGTCCAGGTCGATAGAGAGCGTGCTACCGCTGCCGTCGTCGGTCACGTAAGAGGAGCTCGATGCAAGACCTTTGAGCTGAAGGTACGCCGAATTGTCTCCCGCGACTTCGACATCCACGTTCCGCGTTGCAGTCACTTGCGTGAACGCGCCCGTACCAATTCCTGCTGCCCCGGCGGCAGCGAGCGATCCGAGTCCTGCGATGAACTTGCGACGTTGCATTGTTGTGGATACCTCGTTGCTGCACTCCCGCGGGCACCGCACGCCCCGGAAGCGCTCACTCGACCCATCATCCCCTTGGTAGGTAGTATTGACACACCAGAGACAGATTCACGCACGGACTGAGAATCGGCGGCGCGGCGAAAGGCGCGGTTATCGGTCGGAGCGAAACCGGATGGAGCGCTCTGACCGCAGGGGTCGGACACGGTTCCGAGCGAACGACACGCCTGAACGACCGCTTAATCTAGGCGGAGGTGCGCCGAACCGTCACCGATGGCGGGTGGAAAAACCACCAGCTTGAGACGCTGTCTCGCGTCATCTCGTTCGGCAGCCGCATCGTATCGCGCCGATTACAGCAGATGCGTAACCAGTCAGCGAGAAATAAAAGGTAGCCAACATTTATTAGCCGTGCAACTGGTTGTCGGATTGTTGTGTCATCCACACGTCAGCGGGGGGACGTGGCGGAGTCGCCGGAGCCGTCGGAGCCGACGGAAGACGAGGTCTTCGACGTGCTGTCCAGCCGACGCCGCCGGTACGCGCTCCACATGCTCAAGGGGAGAGACGAAGCCGTCGAACTCGGCGACGTCGCCGAGCAGGTCGCCGCGTGGGAGTACGGCGAGGACGTGGCCGACGTCTCCTACGACGAGCGCAAGCGCGTCTACACCGCACTCCAGCAGTCCCACCTGCCGAAGATGGACGACGCGGGAGTCGTATCGTTCGACAAGAACAGGGGGGTCGTAGAGCCGACGCCAGCCATCGACGACGTCCGCGTCTACATGGACGTCGTGAAGGGGCGAGAGATTCCGTGGAGCGAGTACTACCTCGGACTCTCCGCCGTCGCGGCGACGCTGCTCGGCGCGGTCGCGCTGGACGCGTGGCCGTTCGCGATGCTTCCGGACCTCGCGTGGGGGGTGGCCGCCGTCGCAGCGTTCGCCGTCTCGGCCGTCGTCCACCGGTACTACGCCCGGCAGACGGCGCTTGGACGCGGCCCCGCGCCCGCGGAGCTCGACAATGCGTAAACTCAGAGCCGCGAGCGTCGCGCTGCTGGTCGTCGCGAGCGCCGGCCTCGTGTTCGGCTCGATGGGGTTCAGTTCGGTGGCCGCCGACCGCGGTGTCAGCGTCGCAGTCGCCGACGACGACAACGCCCTCGTCGGCTACCATACGGAGGACCTCGAGAAGGTTGAAGACGGCCGATTCACCCTCGTGGCCGTAGAGAACCAGCTGGCGAGCGACGCGAATGTCACGGACGTCACCGTGGGGACCAATGATGACGCGGTCGAGGTGAACAATGTTTCAGAGCCGTTCGTCGGCACAGGCCAGACGAGTAAGGTCCGCGCGGACGTCGACTGCCAGCCGGGCGGGTCGGCGACGCTCACCGTCTCCGTGACCGTCGAGGCCGAAGGCGTCACGGCGGAGATTTCCGGCGACACGGCGACGCGGACCTTCGACGTGACGTGCGAGGACATGGAATCCCGCGACAGCGACGTCCGGTTCGACGGCTGGGGGAACGTCCACTTCGACGGCTGGAATCAGGAAGCGTTGAACGTCACGTACTGGGTCAAGTCGAAGGGCGGTTTCGACCGCGACACCGTCGAAGTCGGTCACTCGGAGACCCTCAAGCACGCGATTAGTGGGAAGGACACGAAGTTCGTCGCCGTCTACGTCGAGGCGACCAACAGGACGTACTTCAATTCGAAGTTCGAGGACGCGCCCGACGAACACAGCGTCGACGGCAAGCAGGGCCCGGGCGACGACTGACAGCGGCCGAGTTCACATCTGCTGCACCGGAGGCGAGACGAGGACCCCTCAGAGACGACAGGAACCCACACGACGCGACTATTCTGGAGAGAGAGTGGGTCGAGCGAATCGACGGCAGTCCGGCAGTCACTCCCCGACGGCCCGGCCCGACCCGCCTCGCCGGCCGCCGAGCGTGACGAGGTACAGCAGCCCGAGCCCCACGAGGTACATCGCGACCATCGGGAGCGCGATGACGAACATCGTGTAGAGGCTGTCCGGGGTCAGCAGCGCGGACGCGGCGAAGATGGCGAGGACGGGCACCCGCCAGCGTGCCCGCATCGTGTCGAAGGAGACGATGCCGCCGACGTGGAACAGCACCATCGTCACGGGGATGTCAGCGAGCAGCCCGATACCGACCGTCAGTAGGAAGATGAGCCACGCGAACGTGCTGACGGTGTAACTGATGACCATCCCCTCCCGGAGCGCGTCGTACACGAGGTAGGAGATGACTTCGGGCGCGATGAAGCTGTACCCGAGGTAGCTGCCGGCGGCGAGCGCGACGACGATGCTACCGCCCCAGACGAGGATGGTGCGGCGGTCGCCGGTCACGACCCCGCGGTCCGAGAGCGCCGGCCAGAGGTAGTAGACGATCATCGGGAGGACGGCGATAGCCGCGATGACGACGGAGAGTTTCACCTGGAAGACCAGCGCCTCGACCGGGTGGAGGGTGATCGGCCAGGCCGCGGCCTCCGGCTGGACTTCGGCGGGGATGCGGGCGATGAAGTCGTCCCGGAGGTCGCCGAAGCCGCCGTAGTACAGCCAGCCGAACAGCGCCACCATGACGACCATGAACGTCCCGACGATGTGGAACGCCCGCGAGCGCAGGCTGGAGAGCACGAACCGGATGTCGTAGTAGTAGCCGCCGATGTCGTCTTCCGTGGTCTCTTCGTCGGTGAACGCGTCCATCATGCCCGCCGCCGTGCTCTGGACGGGGTTCGAGTCGTCGCCCGCTGCCTCGTCCGCGTCCTCGGCCTCGGCCGCCTCCTCGGCGGCCGCCTGGATTTCGTCGAAGCGGTCGAGGACGAGCTGAGCTTTCTCGTCGTCGCCGTCGTCGAGCGCGCGCTGGGCCGTCGCGAGCGCCTCGTCCTCGCTCAGCGCCGCGAACGCCTCCGGCGGCGCGCCGCGGACGCCCGCGGCGTCGAGTTCGTCGAGGTCGATGGCCGCCGGGTCGGGCCGGCGGTTCCGTTCGGCGACCACGCGGGCGGCGCGGTCGACGGCGACGTACGCGTAGTACAGCGCCGCAGCTACCAGTGCGAGGACGGCGACGAGGCCACCGAGAAGCAGGTAGCCGGTCTCCGGTGGCACGCCCAGCGCCTCCGCGACTGTCGGTACCCGTACCTGGGAGCCGATGAACGCCAGTCCGTCGTTGAACGCCCCGACGGCACCGTACATCCCGGCCGCGTAGCCGCCCGCGAACCCGAGCACGCCGACGCCGAGGATGCGGTTCCAGCGCTCCCGGAACACCCCGGAGACGTCGACGTGTTCGCGGCCGCGCTTCATCGTCACCAGTATCTTCGAGATGTAGAGGCTCAGGCCGTAGAGGAGGATGAGCGGCGTCGCCCACAGAATCTGGGTGAACGGGTCCGGCGGGGAGAAGAACGCGCCGAACGCGAAGATGCCCATGACGGCGTACTTCCACTTGTCGCGGAACACCTCGTAGGGGACGACCCCGGAGTACGACAGCGCCCCCATCAGGAGGGGGAGCTGGGCGGCCAGCGCGAACGACAGCGCGAGGAAGAAGATGAACTCCGTCCACTTCACGATGGAGTACTTCGGCGCGAGTCCCGCGCCGACCGCGTTCCCGGCGAGGAAGTCGAACATCAGCGGGAAGAACAGGAAGTACGCGTACAGGATACCGAGCGTCGCGAGCCCGATGCACAGCAGGCCGACGACGGCGGCGTGCCAGCGTTTGACCGTCACGTCGGGGATGATGTCTCGGTCCCGGAGCGGCTCCCGGGCGTGGTAGAGCAGAACTGGAACCGCCGCGGCGACGCCGCCGAACAGCCCGATTTTCACCTGCATCAGGATGACGTCGAACGGCGTCTGTGCGATGACCTGCGCTTCGGCCGCCAGCAGATCTGCCTCGAGTTGCGGCCAGATGTACAGCCGCATCAGGAAGATACCGCCGAGCAAGCCGACGACGAACGCGATGAAGACGTGCTGGAGGCGCTCCTGGGCAGCGCGGAGCACGACGCCGATCGACTCCCGGCCAGTGCCGATGGCGCGCGCCGTCTCCGGGCCGACGATGCCGTCCGAGCCGGAGCTACTCATTGTGACGGCGTACCTCCCTCGCAGTTATCAATCTTCCCGTCGACTGGCAAAAGAAAGCCTATAACGGACCGGTCGACAAGAGCCACACGAATGGCCGAGGAATCGGACGGCGGACGCGACCTCGCCGGCGAGCGCCCGTCTCGCCCCGACTGGGAGAGCCTCCAGTCCGCCGTCCGCCGCGTCGACGAGTCGAGCGACGACGCGCCAGCCGCGTCAGCCGAGGAGTCGGCCGGTCCGACGCCAGCAGCACAGCGGGTCGACGACACCCCGAACCGGGTCGACTGGGACGACCTCGACACGGCCGTCGAGCGCGCCGACGACGGCGACAGCGGCGACGGCTGGGAGTGGGGCACCGACGACGGGGTGCCACCGGACCTCGCCGAGGGCGAGTCCCCGGCGACCGACCCGGAGCTGCTCGCCGACGACGACCACCAGTCGGACGGGCCGGCCGCCCACGAGGGAGACCGGCCGGCCGCCCCGGGCGAGGACGACAGCGTCATCACGGCCGACTCCGCACCGGAGCCTGCGGGCACCGGCGGCATGGGGATGAGCGCCCCGGAGACTGACGAGGAAGCGCCGCTCGCGGAGCACGTCGAGGAGATGATCAAGCGGCTCGCCATCGTCATCACCATCGCCGGCCTGGCGAGCGTCATCGTCTTTCCGCTCACCGAGTCACTCATCTCGACCATCTGGAACGGCGTGTTGCCGAGCGGAGAGGCCGTCGACCCCCGCATCTACCAGCCCCTCGAACTCCTCATCACCCAGTTGAAGGTCGCGAGCCTCGCCGGCCTCATCGTCGCGCTGCCCGCGTTCGTCTACGAGTCCTACGCGTTCATGCGGCCCGGGCTCTACCCGAACGAGCGGCGCTACTACCTCGCCTCGGTTCCGACGAGTCTGGTGCTCGCCGTGCTCGGTGTCGTGTTCGCGTTCTTCGTCGTGCTCCCGTACACGATGGACTACTTCGTCGGGTACACCAACCCGACCGCCGACGTGGCGTTCGCGCTCGGCACCACCTTCAATCTCATTCTGATGGTGATGGGGTATCTCGCGGTCGTCTTCCAGATTCCGCTGTTCATCATGCTCGCCATCATGCTCGGCGTCGTCACGCGACGCTGGCTGGAGGACCGCCGGCTGCTGTTCTGGGCGGCGTTCGCCGGCATCTCGGCCGCGACCGGTGCCATCGACCCGACCGGTGTCCTCCCGGTCATCGTCGCCGTCACGATGATTGTGCTGTTCGAAGGGACGCTCGCGCTGCTGCGGTGGACCGGGAACTGAACGGCACGTTTTGCGCTGCGGGGGTCGCCTCCGGCGCACCTCCTCGGCAAAAACGTGCGGGAAAGCACTCCTCACTCCCGCCGGTCCACGAAAACCCTTTCACCCAGGGCGCGTACACCTCGCCCGATGGAGTTAGAGGCGATTCCGGGCGTCGGGGCGAAGACCGCCGACGCGCTCCGGAGCCTAGACGACCCCGAGAGCGCGCTGGAACGCGGCGACGTGGCGGCCGTCGCGGGCGCGCCCGGCGTGACCGAGGGGCGGGCTGCTCGCATCGTGCGGAACGCGATTCGGGCGCGCCACGACGACCCCGGGGGGTTCCTGGCGACCGACCGCGCAACGGAGATTCACGAGCGCGTGCTCTCGCTGCTGCAGGACCGTGCCGTCACCGGGTACGCCCGCCAGCGACTGCGCACGTTCTACCCGAGCGCGGCCGACTCCCGCATCCGGGAGGTCAACGAGTTCGCGGAGCGCGCGGTCGAGCGCGACCCCGACCCCGCCGTCGTCGAGGCGCTGGACGGCGTCGAGCCGCTGTCGCGGCCGGCCGGGCTCTCCGTCCGCGACCGGTGTCTGGCGACGACGGACGCAGAGACGTACAGCGAGGCCCAGGACGTGTTCCCGGAACTCTCCGTGGAAGTCGTCGAGGACGCCCGGGGACTGGCGGACCTCGCCCGCGGGTACTCGACGGTCGTGGCGCTCGACGAGGCGTTTGTCGGCGTGGAAGTCGACGGCGACGTCAGGGTGGAGCCGGACGCCCTCGACCGACCAGAGGAGGTCGTGCCCGAGCGCGTGCTATCGTTCTTCGCGACGAACCGCGACCGCATCCGGGCGGCCGTCGAGGTCCACGAGGCCGCGGGCCTGGAGACGGACGTCGACCTCGGAGAGCTGGACGACGCGCTCGCGCAACTGGAGGGTGACGGCTCTGTCGCCGGCGACGACGAGCTCGACCGGCTGACGGTCGCCGTGAACGATTTGGACGCCGCGGTCGGCACGGCCGAGTCGGTCGCCAACGACCGGCTGCGGGAAGCCATCCAGGAGCAGGACGTCACCATCGAGGGCGCGGACCTCCTGAGCCTCGTGGAGCGCGGCGCGGGCGTCGACAGCCTCCTGAGCCGGGAGCTCGCCGACGAGTACGCCGACGCGGTGGCGGCCGCCCGCGACCATCTCGTGGACAGCCTCGACCTCGACGGCAGTGAAGTGGACATCGCGCAGCGCGCGTTCCCCGACGAGCCGACGTTCCCAGTCGACCGCGACGAGGAGGCCGTCTCCCGGCTCCGCGAGGAGCTGACGGCGGCCCGGGACCGCCGGGCGGCCGAGCGCAAGCGCGACCTCGCCGCGACGCTCGCGGACCTCCGAGAGCCGACCAGAGGGCTCGTGAACGACGCGCTCGACCTGGACGTCGAACTCGCCGTCGCGCGGTTCGCCGAGGACTTCGACTGCGTGCTCGCGGAGCGCGGCGGCCGCGGCTTCGCCATCGAGGGCGGCCGCAGCCCGCTACTGGACGTCGCGTTCGAGGACGTCGACCCCGTGGACTACGGCGTCGACGGCGTGGCGCTGCTCTCGGGCGTGAACTCCGGCGGGAAGACGAGCACCCTCGACCTGGTGGCGGTCGTCGTCGTGCTCGCACACATGGGCCTCCCGGTCCCGGCTGAGTCCGCCCGAGTCCCCGAAATCGAGGAGCTACACTACTACGCGAAGACCCAGGGGACGCTCGACGCGGGGGCGTTCGAGGCGACGCTCCGTGACTTCGCGGGACTCACCGAGGGAGCGAGCAGCCGGCTGGTGCTCGTCGACGAACTGGAGTCAATCACCGAGCCCGGCGCGTCCGCGAAGATCATCGCCGGCATCCTCGAAGAACTCCACGAGGCGGGGGCGTCGGGCGTGTTCGTCTCCCACCTCGCCGGCGAGATTCGGGACCAGTGCGGGTTCGCCGTGACCGTCGACGGCATCCGCGCGGAGGGCCTGGAGGGCGGCGAACTCGTCGTGGAGCGCTCGCCCGTGAAAGACCACCTTGCACGGTCGACACCGGAACTCATCGTCGAGAAGCTCGCCGACGAGTCCAGCGGGAGCGCGGGCGCGGCGGCCGACGGCCGGAGCGACGGGGCGTCGGGCTCGGGGTTCTACGGCCGGCTGCTGGAGAAGTTCTAGTCGGCCGAGTGCGCCTCGGGAGCGCCCGACCTGCTGGCGGCCGCGAACACGCCCGTGGGAACGGTTAAGTGGCTGCCCGGGCGTGGTGAAAGTGATGGACGAGGACCCCGAGGAGGGGATGCTGGGCTGGGACGAGACCGTGTTCCGGGACGAGCACGTCTTCGAGATCGACTACGTCCCGGAGGTGTTCCGGCACCGCGAGTCCCAGCTCCAGACCCTGCAGTACGCGCTCCGCCCCGCAGTCCGGGGGTCCCGCCCGCTGAACGTGATGGTCCGGGGGCCGCCGGGCACCGGGAAGACGACCGCCGTCCAGAAGCTGTTCGGCGAGCTGGGCGGCCAGCCCGGGGTGCGGACGGTGCGCGTAAACTGTCAGGTCGACTCCACGCGGTACGCCGTCTTCTCGCGGGTGTTCCAGGAGATATTCGAGTACGAGCCGCCGTCGTCGGGCATCTCGTTCAAGAAGCTGTTCGGGCAGGTGGCCGAGCGCATCGCGGACGACGACGAGGTGCTCGTGGTGGCCTTGGACGACGTGAACTACCTGTTCTACGAGGACGAGGCCAGCGACACGCTGTACTCGCTGCTGCGGGCGCACGAGACCCACGCCGGCGCGAAGGTCGGCGTCATCGTGATATCGTCGGACCTCGACCTCGACGTCATCGAGGACCTCGACGGCCGCGTGCAGTCCGTGTTCCGGCCGGAGGAGGCGTACTTCTCGGCGTACGACCGGTCGGAGATTACGGACATCCTCCGGGACCGCATCGAGGTGGGGTTCCGGGAGGACGCCGTACCGACGCCGGTGCTCGACGAGGTGAGCGAACTCACCGACGAGGCGGGCGACCTCCGGGTCGGCATCGACCTGCTGCGGCGGGCCGGCCTGCACGCCGAGTCCCGCGCGAGCAAGACCGTCGAAGTCGAGGACGTCGAAGCGGTCTACGAGGAGGCCAAGCACGTCCACCTCTCCCGGAATCTGCGGGCGCTATCGGACAACGAGCGCGCGCTCGTGGAGACGGTCGCGGACCGCGACGGCGACCAGGCGGGCGACGTCTACGACGCGTTCAACGACCGCACGGACCTGGGGTACACGCGGTACACGGAGATCGTGAACAAGCTCGACAAGCTCGGGCTCATCGACGCCGAGTACGAGCAACTGGAGGGCCGCGGCCGGTCCCGGACCCTGCGGCTGACGCACGACCCCGAGGCGGTCAAGGAGCGGCTCTGAGCCCGACTCCTCTTCTTCAGTGCGGCGTCGTCGACTCGAAGAACACCTCGCCGTGGGAGAGGACGTCCTCGCAGTCGTGGCAGTGCAGCGTCCCGCCGGCGGCGGCGACGCGACCGGCGACGACGGCGAGCCAGCGCTCTGTCGCGCGGTCGCTGGCGTACTCGCGGACGGGGTCGAGCGTGTCGACGCAGACGGCGGGGGTCGCCGCGTCCGGAGTGGTGCGGAGGAACTCCTCGACTGCGGCGGCAATCGTCGTGAGACTGCCGGGGTCGGCAATCGTGCGCACGCAGTCGGGGTGGGGGTAGGTGGCGACGAACGAGGGGCGGACGGTGGCGTCGCAGTCGGCGAGCCACTCGCGGGGGGTGTCGTCGAGCGTGACGACGAGCGCGTCGTCGGCTCGCGCGAGCCGGCGTCCGCAGGAGCCGGCGTCTGCGAGCGCGTCGCGGGCACCCCGCATCACCAGCGGCTCCCGCGTGGAGGTCATTGTATTCGGTCGACAGACACCCCACCACCTTCGGTAATTGGGCGTTAACCCTCGGACGCGCACCACAATCACCCGGATAGTGCGGCGTGAACGCGGTCAGAGTGCCCCTGACGGATGGGGCTTTTTGCCGGCCGGCGACCGAGTGGGCTGCATGAAACAGTCCGGCGGCAGCGAGGAGCAGAAGCGGCGGGCGGGCGAGGCCGCCGCAGACGAGGTCGAGGACGGGATGGTCGTCGGCCTCGGGACGGGGAGCACGGCAGCGCACGCTATCCGCGCGCTCGGTGAGCGCGGCGTCGAGGTCGAGGGCGTGCCGACGTCGTTCGAGTCCAGGCAGCGCGCCGTCGACGCTGGCATCCCGCTGACGAGCCTCGACGAGTCGAGCGTGGACCTCGCCATCGATGGTGCCGACCAGGTGGCCGGCGACGCGCTCGTGAAGGGCGGCGGGGCGGCCCACGCCCGAGAGAAGTACGTGGACGCGAGCGCCGACCGGTTCGTCGTCGTGGCCGACCCGTCGAAGGAGGCCGACGCGCTCGACGCCGCGATTCCGGTGGCAGTGCTGCCGGACGCCCGGCCGGTCGTCGCCGAGCGCGTCGGAGGGCTGGGCGGGGAGCCGACGCTGCGGGCCGCCGAGCGCAAGGACGGGCCGGTGGTGACAGACGACGGTGCTCTCGTGCTGGACTGCGAGTTCGGGCGTATCGAGAACCCCGGCGAACTGGCGACCGCTCTCTGCGGGATTCCGGGCGTCGTCGAGCACGGACTGTTCGTGGACCTCGCCGACGCCGTCTACGTCGGAACGGCCGACGGCGTCCGCGTGACCGAACTGTAGCCGGTGGTAGCGAGGGAGGCCGGACCGAGTGGGTGGTCAGCGATGGGACTGACCGAGTGCGAATCCTGCCGACCGGGAGTCGCGTCGCTGGCCGGCTGGAAAATACTGAGAAGGGTCGCCGTCGTTACAGGTCGCGCGGCTGAACGGTCTTGCGACCGTTGGACTCTGCACGCTCGGCGGCGTCGGCGAGGAGCTCGTCGACTTCGTCGTCGAGCGCCTCGTAGAAGTCGGAGGCAACGTTCTTGTCGTCGAGTGCTTCCTTCACTGCGGCCTTGACGATGAGGTCTGCCATACACCCCGGCTTTTCGCTGCCCTGCTTATAAGGCTTCCCATAATCGGGCGCGTAACGGCCCGGTCACGGCTTGTGCATGCCGAACTCTGCGTTACCAATACCCGTTGCAGGTGAAACGAAGGGGGTGAAGCAGCCCGCGACCGCTCCGAACTCAGATTCGGTCTGGGTGAAACTATGTTCCAATTTGGGAAAACTGCTTTATTTCCATGCGATGTATACTCATAGTGCCGGCGTCCAGTCGGCACCCCCTATGCCCCGTTGCACCCACTGCGATGGCCACGTCTCCGATGACTTCGTCCGCGTCTTCGCGGCCGAAGACGGACAGGTGCGTGCGTGTCCGAACTGCGCGGCAAACGCGGGCATCGCCGAGGTGTCCCGCGACCGGGGACGGAAGGCCTGACCGAAAGAACAGTACCGGCCCGAACACTCGTCTCTTCTGTGCACCACGTGTACGTCGTCGAGTGTAGCGACGGCACCTACTACACGGGCTACACCACGGACGTCGAGCGACGGGTCGCCGAACACGACGCCGGCGAGGGCGCGAAGTACACCCGCGGCCGCACCCCGGTCGAACTCGTCCACACCGAGTCCTTCGAGTCGAAGTCGGCCGCGATGTCCCGGGAGTACGAGATCAAGCAGCTCTCGCGGACGGAGAAGGAAGCGCTGTTCTGACGGTCAGTCGTCGCCGGCAGCCGCCGACCCCGACACAGCCATCCGGCGACGAGCGGCGGCGACCACGTCCTCGGCGACATCGTCGATGCGGTCGGCGATGTCCGGGTCCGCGACGGTCCCGTCGTCGTCGAAGTTGTCGCTGGCGTTCCGGATGCCGACCTGCCCGGGAATCACGTCGGCGTGGACGCCCCGGAGCGTGATTCGCATGTGGTCCATCGTGGACGCGATGGTGCCACCGCCGGCGACGACGAGGATGCCGACGACGGTGTCCTCGTACTCGTCGAAGCTGCAGTAATCGTGGAAGTTCCGGAACGTCGATGAGTAGCTCCCGTGATAGACCGGAGAGCCGACGATGACGGCGTCGGCCCGGCGAACGCGCTCCATGAGGGCAGCGGCGTCGCCGGAGTCTGCGGTGCTGCGGTCGGGGTTGTACAGCGGGAGGTCGACGGCCCCGAGGTCGACGAGGTCCGTCTCGGCACCGGCCGCTTCGGCGGCCGAGAGCGCGCGGCGGACGCCTTTCAGGGTGTAGCTGCCGTCGCGGCGGCTGCCGGAGACGCCGACGACGAGCGGGGTGGCGGTCATCGCCCTAGTGTTGGGCCTCCTGTCGTAAGTTCAGCGCGGTCTTCGACCGGAGTTCCGGCGGTTCGTTTCAGTCCAGTCACCGCTATGTAGCGGCAACACAACCCGGTTCGTCCGCCCGACCACAGCGCCTTTGGGGAATCACAGCGACGATTCGGGTATGGACGCCATCAGCTTCGGGACGGACGGCTGGCGGGCGACGCTCGACGAGTTCACGAGCGAGCGCGTGCGCATCGTCGCCCAGGGGACCGCCGACTACCTCGCGGACGCCGGCCACGCGGGCGAGACGGTCGCCGTCGGGTACGACGCCCGCGCGACCTCCCGCGGGTTCGCCGAGGACGTCGCAGACGTGCTTGCGACCAACGGCTTCGACGTGGTCCTCCCGGAGCGGGACTGCCCGACTCCGGCGGTCTCCCACGCCATCGTGGAGCGCGACCTCGCCGGTGCACTCGTCATCACGGCCTCCCACAACCCCCCGGAGTACAACGGCGTGAAGTTCATCCCGGGGGACGGCGCGAGCGCCCTGCCCGAAGTCACGGAGGGCATCGTGGCGCACCTCGCAGAGCCAGTCGAGGGCGAGCAGACCGGCGAGATTCGGGCGGTCGACTTCGCCGGCCCGCACGTCGCGCAGTGCCGGGACCTCGTGGACGCCGACCTCTCCGGCCTCACTGTCGTCTACGACGCGATGCACGGGAGCGGGCGCGGCGTCACCGACGACGCCCTCGAAGCGGCTGGCGCGGACGTCGTTCGGCGGCGCTGCACGCAGGACGCCGAGTTCGGCGGCACGCCCCCGGAGCCGACGCCCGAACACCTCGCGGAGCTGGCCGACGCCGTCCGCGAGCACGACGCCGACCTCGGCATCGCGAACGACGGCGACGCCGACCGAGTCGCGGCCGTCACGCCCGAGCGCGGCGTCCTCGACGGGAACTGGTTCTACGTCTTGGCATACGACTACCTCCTCGAATCAGACGCTGGTCCGGCAGTTCGGACCGTCTCCACGACGTTCCACGTGGACAAGCTCGCCGAGTCCCGGGACTGCGAGGTCGTGGAGGTCCCGGTCGGCTTCAAGTGGGTGGCCGAAGCCGTCGGCGAACACGACGCCCTGTTCGGCGGCGAGGAGTCCGGCGGGTACACGATGCGCGGCCACGTCCGCCAGAAGGACGGCGTGTTGATGGCGCTGCTCGCCGCTGCCGCCGCGAGCGAGACCGGCCTCGACGAACGCATCGACGCCATCGAGGCCGCCCACGGCGAGATTCACCAGGACAAGGTGAGCGTCGACTGCCCGGACGACCGCAAGCAGGCCGTCCTCGCCGACCTCGCCGAGGCACTCCCCGACTCGGTCGCGGGCGTGAGCGTCGAGGAGGTCAACGACACGGACGGCTTCAAGATTCTGCTCGCGGACGGCTCGTGGCTGCTCGTGCGCCCCTCGGGCACGGAGCCGAAGATGCGGGTGTACGCCGAAGCCGGCAGCAGCGACCGCGTCGGCGCGCTCCTCGACGCCGGCCGCGACCTGGTCGAACCACTCGTCTGAGACCGCCCTTTCCAGTTATCCCAGCGTGCCCCGGTAGCGTTCGCCGCGGCGCTCGCAGTCGAAGCCCAGCGCGTCGTAGAACGGTTTCACGCCGGGGTCGAAGTCGGCCGTGACGGGACGCCAGCGGGCCACCGCGGCACCGACGAGCCGCGAGCCGATGCCCTGCCCGCGGCGGCGACGCCGGACCGCGATGGCTTCCACGTGCATCCCCGTCCCGTCCCGTGGGACGCCGAGGAGCGCGCCGACGATGCGGTTGGCGTCGTCGGCGACGAGCACGGTGCCGGCGTCGATGCGGTCCTCGACGACGCTCGCGTCGACTGCGAGGTTGGCACCGTCGAGCACCCGCATCACGCCGAGGTGGTCCCGGGAGCCGGCGGGCCGGACTGCGAGGTCGCTCGCGGCCGCCACGCTACCCGCCCTGAATGAGTCGCAGCACCCGGACGTGGTCGGCGTCGACCGGCTGGTCCTCCGGGACCGGCGTCCCGTCGACCATCACGGACACCTCGTGGGGACTCAGGTCGAGGTCCGCGAGGAGGTCGGCGTACGTCTCGTCGGTCACGTCGAACTCCCGGGTCTCCCCGCCGACCACCTCCACGGTCACGCGCATACCGGCAGTTGCCCGCCGACGCCCTTCAGCCCCGCGGTCAGGCCGCCGCGGTGTCGGTGTCGTCGCTGCGGCGACGCCGAACGTGCCGCCAGCCGGCGGTCGCGAGCGCGCCGAGCCCGAGCAGGAGCACGACGAACTCCACGATGCCGCCGACGAACGGGACCCGGCCGACCGCGAACACGGCGAGCACGCCGACGAGCAGCGCCACCCACCGGTTCTCGAAGTCCGCCAGCGACAGCAGCCACGCGCCGACCGCGTACTCGCCGAGCACGAACCCGACGAGCAACAGCAACACGTAGACGAACAGCCACAGCAGCGCGAGCGGGATGCCGACGACGGTCAGCAGGAGCGCGATGAATAGCGCGGGGCCCGCGATGAGCGCGACCAGACCCGCGCCCGCCGTTCTGGCGGGCTGTTCGCGGCTGTCGAAGCCGGCCGCGGCGGCGACGCCGGGCGCGAGCAGCAAGAGGATGGCACCGAAGACGAACGTCAGCGCGAGGCTGTACGCGGTGAACAGCCATTCCGCGACCCCCGTCAGCCCCTGAAATTCGGCTCCGGAGAGGCTGGGGTCCTCGCGGACCTCGCCGTCGACAGTCGCGCCGTCGGCTCGTTCGAGGTCGCCGTCGTAGACGAAGTCGCCGCCGACCGACGCCGTCGACCCGAGCAGGATGGAGCCGGCCCCGACCCGGACCGTGCCGTCGACGCGGCCGTCGAGGCTGAACGACCCCGCGCCGGTGTCGACGTCGCCGCCGATGGTGGCCGACTCCGCGATGTCGATGCTCCCACCGGCGATTTCGACGTCTTCGCCGACTGTCCCGGCGATGGTGATGCTGCCGGCCGCGCCCTGTACGTCGCCGGTGACGGTCCCCGACTCTTCGACGACGACCGTCCCCGCGAACGCCTGGAGGTCGCCGTCGACGGTCCCGCGGACGAGGACGGTGCCGCCGACGGCCTGAAGGTCCTCGTCGACCGTCTCACCCGCCTCGACGACCATGGTGCCGCCGGTTCGTTCCTCGGCCGCCGCCACGCCCGACAGCACGGGCAGCGCGGCGACCAGTACGAGCGCGAGCGCGACGGCGCGGAGCTGCGTTCTGTCCATGGTCGGAGTGTCAACGCCGCCCGCCTTAAACGTGTACGTGAGTTGATTTATCGGTCGTCGGACGCTCGGTCGCGCCTCGCGGGTCGCTCCGCTCCCCCGCTCGTCCACTCCGAGGCTCTCACCCACGTCTCGCGGCTCACTCCGTTCACCGCTCGCAATCCCGAGACCCTCGTTCGCTGCGCTCGCTCGGGTCTCGCACTGTTTAAGTCGAACACGCTCCTGTCTCCGGGCATGGCAGACGCCGCCGGCGGACGGCAGGAAATCTGGGTCGAGAAGTATCGACCGGAGCGCCTCGAAGACGTCGTCGGGCACCCCGACATCACGGAGCGCCTGCAGAGCTACGTCGACCGCGACGACCTCCCGCACCTCCTGTTCGCGGGCCCGGCGGGCACCGGGAAGACGGCGTCGGCGGTCTCCATCGCGAAGGAGATCTACGGCGGCGACTGGCAGGACAACTTCCTCGAACTGAACGCCAGCGACCAGCGCGGCATCGACGTCGTCCGGGACCGCATCAAGGACTTCGCGCGGTCGTCGTTCGGCGGCCACGACTACCGCGTCATCTTCCTCGACGAGGCGGACGCGCTCACCGACGACGCCCAGTCCGCGCTCCGCCGGACGATGGAGCAGTTCTCGAACAACACGCGGTTCATCCTCTCCTGTAACTACTCCTCGAAGATCATCGACCCCATCCAGTCCCGGTGTGCGGTGTTCCGGTTCGCGCAACTCGGCGACGACGCGGTCGCCGACCACCTCCGCACCATCGCGGAAGAAGAGGGACTCGACTACACGTCGGACGGCATCGACGCGCTCGTGTACGCCGCCGACGGCGACATGCGGCGCGCCATCAACGCCCTGCAGGCGGCCTCCGCGACCGGCGAAATCGTCGACGAGGAAACCGTCTACGCCATCACGGCGACCGCCCGCCCCGAAGAGATAGAGGACATGGTCACGGAGGCGCTCGGCGGCGACTTCACGGCCGCGCGCGCCACCCTCGACGACCTGCTCACGAATCGCGGGCTCGCGGGCGGCGACATCATCGACCAGATTCACCGCTCCGTCTGGAGCTTCGACGTGGAGGAGGCCGCCGCCGTCCGGCTGCTCGACCGGCTCGGCGAGGCCGACTACCGTATCGCCGAGGGCGCGAACGAGCGCGTCCAGCTCGAAGCCCTGCTCGCTTCGGTCGCGCTGAACGCCGAGGCGTCGGCATAACCGCGGACCCGGCCGCCGGCGAGTAACAGCACCTTCTTCAGCGCGCGGACGAACGCTCGCGCATGGTAGACCTCACTGACTTCCAAGAGGACGCCGTCGAGATGATCAGCGCGGACGAGGAGTCCCCGACGGCAGTCATCCAGATGGGCGACGAGGGCGGCGCGAACATGCTGCTCAACGACGGGAAGTTCGCCACGCAGGGCCCGAACCCCCAGTTCGACCTACTCGCGGCGTACGTCCTCCACCTCGCGAACGAGAACGACCTCGACGTCGGCGAGGTGTTCGAGGCCGTCGACGAGCGCCTCGAACTCTGGAGCGAGGAAGGCGGCATCCAGGTCGGTCACGAGCAGCGCTAGTTCAGCGTCCAGAAGCCGTAGTTGAGGACGGCGGCGAAGCTCACCCACGCGAGGTACGGGACGAGCAGGTAGCCCGCCGCGCGGCGCACGCGGACGAACGCCGCGAGCGTCGCGACGATGAGCAGCCAGAGCCCGGTGATGACGGCGAGCCCGCCCGTGATGTTCTGGTCGCCGAAGAAGACGAGCGTCCACGCGACGTTCAGGACGTACTGTGCGACGAACAGCCCGAACGCGACGGTTCGCTGTCGGCCCTCGCCGTCCCGGAGAACGAGGTAGGCGGCGACGCCGAGCGCGGCGAACAGCGCGGTCCACACGGGGCCGAACACCCAGTTCGGCGGCGCGAACGCCGGCTGGGCGAGCGAGTCGTACCACGTTCCGGAGCCGGTGGCGGTGACGAGCGCGGGGGACGCGCCGACGGCCTCGCAGACGAGGACGGCGAGCGCGAGACCCGGGAGGTCGTCGCGGGAGAGGTCCATGCGACCGGAGACGGCTGGCGCGCGGAAAACTGTTCAGTCCAGCAGCGCCTCGGGCGGGCCGCCGGGCAGTTCGTCGCGGTCGTGGGGCGCGGAGAAGTCCGGGTTCGGGCCCGTGGCGACGAGCCGCTTCGGGTTGAGCTGGCCGTGGCTCCGGTAGTAGTGGTTCTTCACGTGGTCCATGTCGAGGGTGTCCGCGACGCCGGGGAGCTGGCAGAGCTCCCGGAGGTACGGCCAGAGGCTGTCGTACTCCGCAATCTGGCGGCGGTTGCACTTAAAGTGCGTGTGGTAGACCTCGTCGAAGCGGTAGAGCGTGGTGAACATCGCGACGTCCGCGAGCGTGAGGCGGTCGCCAGCGAGGTACCGCTGGTCGGCGAGCAGGTCGTCGTAGCGCGCGAGCGCCGAGAACAGGTCGTCGACGGCGTTCTCGTAGGCGCGCTGGGTGTCCGCGAACCCGGCGCGGTAGACACCGTTGTTGATGGGGTCGTAGATGTCCTCGATGCGGTGGTCGATTTCGTCCCGGTAGCCCTCCGGGTAGAGGTCCACGTCGCGGGCCGCGAGGTCGTCGAACGCGCCGTCGAACATCCGCATGATCTCCTCGCTCTCGTTGTTCACGATGGTGTCCGTCTCGGTGTCGAACAGCACCGGCACCGTCACGCGGCCCGAGTACTCGGAGTCAGCCTCGGTGTACACGTCCCGAAGGTAGTCGTGACCGAACAGGTGGTCCGGCGTCGACCCGGGTTTCTCCGCGTCGAACTCCCAGCCCTGGTCGTACCGGACGGGGTCGACGACGCTCACCGAGACGGCGTCCTCCAGCCCCTTCAGCGCCCGCACGAGGAGGGTGCGGTGTGCCCACGGGCACGCGTACGAAACGTAGAGGTGGTAGCGTCCGGACTCGGCCGGCACGTCCTCGCCGACCCAGTCACGGAAGCTCGTCTCCTCGCGCTCGAACTCGCCGTCCTCGCCGTGGTCTATCATCTCCTCGTCCGTGTGCCACTCGCCGTCGACCATTCTGCCCATACCCCCGGCTACACGAGCCGAGGGTAAAGTACCGCGGGCGACAGCCGGCCTCGCCACTTCGCTCCGCGACGGGCGGGCGAGTCGCCGCCGGGCTACGTGTAGGCACGGACGTAGTTGTCGTATCGGGCACCCATCTGGTCCTTGATGCAGACGCCGACGAACAGGGCGTCGCCGGCCGCGACGGGCGCGCCGTACGCCCCGTGGTACTCGTCGACCGGGAGGTCGAAGCGCACGTCGCCGGTCGCCGTGTCGAGCGCGAACAGCGGTTCGCCGCCGACGTAGAGCGTGTCGTCGGCGACGGTCGCGCCCGTCATCTGGGTGCGCTCGCTGCCGGCGCGCCACGCCTCCTCGCCGCCCGCGTCCAGCGCGACCACGTCGCCCACCGTCACGACGAACAGCCGGTCGTCGGCGTGCGTCGGCCGCGAGTATATCGACGCACCAGTGTCGGCGGTCCACGCGGTGTCGCCGGCGAGCGTGAACGCGTGGACAGTGCCGTCGCGGGCTGCGGCGAACACGCGGTCGCCGGTCACGACCGGTGCCACGTCGAGCGCACCGGGCGTGCCGACCGACCACGCCACGCTCCCGTCGCTGGCGTCGAGCGCGTACAGTCGGCCGCTCGTCGACCCGTCGCCACCGGTCAGGGTCGCGGTCACGTAGACGACACCGTCGGCGTGCGCCGGGGTGCCGGTGACGGAACTCCGGTCGGCGTCAGGGACGTCGAACCGCCAGCCGCGGTCCCCGGACTCCGGGTCGAGCGCGCGGACGTACCCCGCGCCGTTCTCCTTGGCGGCGACGTACAGCCGGCTGCCGTCGTGGGCGACCGTCGACGTCGCCGGCACCGACGTCGACCACAGCTTCCCACCGGAGCTGGCGCTGAGCGCCTGCACGGCCCCCGACGCGCCGGTGTCGACGCCAGCCCCCTGCTTCGAGACGGTGTACAGCGTCCCGTCTCGGTGGGTGGGCGCGAAGTGGTGTGCCATCCCGCCGAGGTAGGTCTTCCACTCGTCCTCGCCGGTGGCCGCGTCGAACGCCCACATCGTCTGCTTGCTCCCGACGAACAGCCGGCCGTCCGCGACCGCCGGCTCGCGGAGCGTGTAGATGCCGTCGACGCCCGACTCCCAGACGGAGACGGCGGTGTCGCCGACCGACGACGCGTCGGGGTTGTAGCCCGTGTGTCCGCCGTCGTAGCCGTAGGTCGCCCACCGGTCGTCGCCGGACAGCGACAGGTCCGGGTCTGGCGCGTCGCTGTCGCTCTCGCTCGACCGGGAGCGCGTCGTCGACTGCGTGGTCTTCGTCGGCGCGGTACAGCCCGCTGCGGCCGTCGCGGCGGCCGCGCCGACGCTGGTGAGGAGGGCGCGTCGGGAGCATCGTCGGGAACCCATTGCCCCACGGTTGGCACACTGGCGTCGTAAGCGTGTCGGACGTTGACAGGCACCGATTCGGGGTCGCCGTTCGCACTATTCGAGACCCTGACGGCGTCTCGCAACTCACGGCGCTACCGCGCCATTCGCCCGTTCGGAGACGCCTCGCGGCGCTCGGCGTCTCGCGGCTCACGCATCGCTTCGCTCCGCGTTCGCGTGTACCGAGACGGCGCGTTCGCGATGCTCACGCGCCGTCTCGCGCTCCCGGAACTGTTTTACTCACTCGTCGGCACCCTACTCCCAATGAGCGACCTCGAATCCGCCTACCGCCTCGACTACTTCGAGGAGGAGGGGTTCGCCCGGAAGGAGTGCGTGGAGTGCGGCGCTCACTTCTGGACCCGGGACGACACCCGAGAGACCTGCGGCGAACCGCCCTGTGAGGACTACCAGTTCATCGACGACCCCGGCTTCGGCGAGGAGTACTCGCTGACGGAGATGCGCGAGGAGATGCTGTCGTACTTCGAGCGCGAGGGCCACGACCGCATCGACCCCTACCCCGTCGCGGCGAACCGCTGGCGGGACGACGTGCTGCTCACGCAGGCGTCCATCTACGACTTCCAGCCACACGTCACGTCCGGCGAATCCCCGCCGCCCGCGAACCCGCTGGTCGTGAGCCAGCCCTGCATCCGGATGCAGGACATCGACAACGTCGGGAAGACCGGCCGGCACACGATGGCCTTCGAGATGCTCGGCCACCACGCGTTCAACGCCGACGAGGGCACCGACTACGCCTACGACGGCGAGGTGTACTGGAAGGACCAGACCGTCGAGTACTGCGAGGGGCTCCTCGAAGAAGTCGGCGTCCCGCTCGACGAGGTCACGTTCATCGAGGACCCGTGGGTCGGCGGCGGCAACGCCGGCCCCGCCTTCGAGGTCATCTACCGGGGCCTCGAACTGGCGACGCTCGTCTTCATGAGCCTCGAACTGGACCCGGACGGCGAGTACGAGATGAAAGACGGGAACACGTACGCGGAGATGGACCGCCGCGTCGTCGACACCGGCTACGGCGTCGAGCGCTGGACGTGGATGAGCCAGGGCACGCCGACCGTCTACGAGGCCGTCTACCCCGAGACCATCGACTTCCTCAAGGAGCAGGCGGGCATCGAGCACACCGACGAAGAGGCCGACCTCGTCCACCGCGCGTCGAAGCTCTCCGGGAACCTCGACATCGACGAGATCGACGACATGGACACGGCGCGCGCCGCGGTCGCCGACGAACTCGGCGTCGACGCCGACTACCTCACCGAACTCGTCGAACCGCTCGAAGACATCTACGCTATCGCCGACCACTCCCGCGTCCTCGCGTACATGTTCGGGGACGGCATCGTGCCGTCGAACGTCGGCACCGGCTACCTCGCGCGCATGGTGCTGCGCCGCACCAAGCGCCTCGTCGACGATGTGGGCGCGGACGTGCCGCTCGACGAACTCGTCGACATGCAGGCCGAACGCCTCGGCTACGAGAACCGCGACTCCATCCGGAGCATCGTGCGCTCGGAGGTCGAGAAGTACGCCGAGACCCTCGAACGCGGCGGCCGCCGGGTCGAGCAGCTCGCCGAGGACTACGCCGAGCGCGGCGAACCCGTCCCGACCGACGAGCTCATCGAGCTCTACGACTCCCACGGCATCCAGCCGGACATGGTCGCCGACATCGCGGCCGAGGTCGGTGCCGAGGTCGACGCCCCCGACGACTTCTACTCGCTGGTGGCGGCCCGCCACGACGAGGGCGACGGCGGGACGGCGACCGCCGGCGACGAGGACGAGCGGCTCGGTGACCTCCCGAACACGGAGACGCTGTACTACGACGACGCCTACCGCTCCGAGTTCGAGGCCGTCGTCCTCGACGTTTTCGAACGCGAGAACGAGGACGGCGAGGCCGCCTACGACGTGGTGCTCGACCAGACGATGTTCTACCCGGAGGGCGGCGGTCAGCCCGCCGACACCGGGACGCTGTCGACCGACGACCGCACCGTCGACGTGGTCGACGTCCAGAAGCGCGGCGACGTGGTCCTCCACCGGACCGACGAGAGCCCCGGGAAGGGCGAGTTCGTGCGCGGCCAGATCGACGTCGAGCGCCGCCGCCGGCTGATGGCCCACCACACCGCCACACACGTCGTCGTCCACGCCGCCCGCGAGGTGCTCGGCGAGCACGTCCGGCAGGCCGGCGCGCAGAAGGGCACGGACTCCTCGCGCATCGACATCTCGCACTACGAGCGCCTCGACCGTGAGACCACGAAGGAGATCGAGCGCGTCGCCAACGACATCGTCACGTCGAACACGAGCGTACAGCGCGAGTGGCCGAACCGAAACGAGGCCGAGGAGAAGTACGGCTTCGACCTCTATCAGGGCGGTATCCCGACCGGGGAGAACATCCGGCTCGTCCACGTCGCCGAGGACGTGCAGGCGTGCGGCGGGACGCACGTCGACCGCACGGGCGAAATCGGCTCCATCAAGATTCTGAACACGGAGCGCGTCCAGGACGGCGTCGAGCGCATCACGTTCGCCGCGGGCGCGGCCGCCGTCGAGCGCGTGCAGTCGATGGAGGACGACCTGCTCGCGGCCGCCGACATCCTCGACGTGACGCCGTCGGAGGTCCCCGAGACCGCCGAGCGGTTCTTCACCGAGTGGAAGGAACGCGGGAAGACCATCGAGGACCTCAAAGAACAGCTCGCCGAGGCCCGTGCGTCCGGCGGCAGCACCGGCGAGGAAGTCGATGTCGCCGGGACGACCGCCGTCGTGCAGCGCGTGGACGGCGACATGGACGAACTTCGCGCGACCGCGAACGCACTGGTCGACGGCGGGAAGGTCGCCGTCGTCGGGTCCGGCGCTGACGGCGCGCAGTTCGTCGTCGCCGTGCCCGACGGCGTCCCCGTGAACGCGGGCGAGGTCGTCGGCGAACTCGCGGGGATGGTCGGCGGCGGCGGTGGCGGCCCCGCCGACTTCGCGCAGGGCGGCGGCCCCGACAGCGACGCGCTGGACGACGCGCTGGAGCGAGCGCCGGACGTGCTCGCCGACGTCGCGAGCGCCGAGTAACTAGTACGTCTCCTCGGGGTCGAACACTTTCTCACCGACGACATCGCCGTCGAGCGTGCGGTGGAAACAGGACTCGTAGCCGGTGTGACAGGCACCGCCGGACTGGTCGACTAGATACAGCAGTGCGTCACCGTCGCAGTCCACGCGAATCTCCTCGACGGCTTGGGTGTTGCCGCTGGTCGCGCCCTTCTCCCAGAGTTCGTCCCGGGACCGCGAGTAGTAGTGCGCCCGCCCCGTCTCAGCGGTCTTCGCGACGGCCTCGCGGGTGGCGTACGCGAGCATCAGCACGTCGCCGCTGTCGGCGTCCTGCGCGACCACGGTGACGAGGCCGTCGCCGCCGTCCGTGCTGCCGGCACCCCCGAAGTCGAGGTCGACGTCGAACTCCATACCGGAGCGTGGCGGGCAGCGGGGTTAGTGGTTGTGTCCCGGCGTCAGGCCGCGACGCCGAACGCGTCCAGGACGTAGAACAGCACGTCGCCGAACGTGAGCGCGACGACGAGACCGACGAACAGCGGCACCAGGAACGGGACGCCGGGCGTCACCCAGACGTCCTCGCGGTCGGCGACCAGGTCGAGTCCCTCCCGGAGCTGGGCGGGCGTCGTGCCGTAGGCGGAGTGGTCGATGTCGTCGAGGAACGCGGCCGCGCCCCAGGGGTCGCCGCTCCCGTCCGTGACGACAGCGCCGTCGGTCGGCTCGTTCGGCTCGTCGGGGAGCGTGTCGGGGTCCCTGAGTTCGGGGTCCACGCGGAGGTCCGACAGCGTCAGGCCGCGCCACCGGAGGTACATGCGGAGCGCGTCGAGGTCGAGCCCGTTCCGCGTGAAGCCGCTGCCGTCCTCGAGGAGGCTGCCGTGGACCTCGGGGAGGTCGTCGACCGCGACCCGACGCCCGACGAACATCACGACCGAGAACTCACCGGCGAACGCGTTCCGCAGGCCGAGCACGAGCGGGTACGCCAGCCCGATGAGGACGGTATTCGTCAGAATCGTCAGGGAGAAGACGCCCAGCGTGGTCTGGACCTCGGGGAACGCCGAGCCCGCCACCTGATAGTAGGGGTACGTCGGGAACAGCACCGCGAGCACCATGAACGCGCGAGCGTCGGCACCGCCGAACCCGCCGACGTACCAGAAGCCGTACGCGAGCGGAATCACGAACAGGAGGCTGAACGCCGCCCGCACGACGAACGGCGTGAACGCGCCCGGCTGGCCGAGCGCGACGAAGCCGTCCCACAGCAACAGGAGCAGGCCGAGGAACGCGAGCGGGCCCCAGAGGTCGTTCGGCACGCGGCGCGTGCTCACGTCGCGTATCGCGGCCCAGCCGAGCGCCGGCACGGCAACGAGCCGCAGGAGGTCCGGTATCGAAGCGTCCACCACTACCGGGTGACGGACCCGTGGTTGCTTAGCCCTTTTGCACGCGTCCGGCGAAAAAACGGTGTGGGTCGTCGCGTCGCCGCGTTAGATGACGCGGTTCTGCAGGTAGTCGAGGTGCTTCGCGTTGTAGACGATCTTGACCTCGTCGGCGGCCGGCGAGCCGATGCAGGTCAGGCGAACGTTCTTCTCCTCGACCTCCTCGTCGCTGAGGATCTGCTGCATGTCCATGTCGATGTCGCCCTCCTTGACGATGGACGCGCAGTTCGCACAGGCACCGGCGCGGCACGAGAACGGCCAGTCGTAGCCCTGCGCCTCGGCCGCTTCGAGGATGTACTCGCCCTGTGCGACTTCCAGGGAGCCGTAGTCCTCATCGTCGAGGCCGGCGTCGGCAGCCTTCTCGAAGAGGTCGTCGTCGTCCATGTCCCAGCCCTGGTCGTCCAGAGTCTCGTAGTTGAGGTATTCTACGGTCGGCATCACCTCAGCAGTTGGATTCCCCGAGTCATAGTAGTTGTTGTTCGCTCCCGGTCGGGGCGGCTCTCCCGCCGCCCGTCCGGGATGTGACCGGCCGGAGACCGCCGCCAGCGTGGGGTTTTATACGCGGCGGCTCGTGGTGACAGTATGACCTTCGAGTCGTTCGCGGTCGTGCCCGCCGTCGACATGCAGGACGGGGAAGTCGTCCAGCTCGTTCAGGGGGAGCGCGGGACGGAACGGACGTACGGCGACCCCGTGGAGGCCGCAACTCGGTGGGTCGACGAGGGCGCGGACACGCTCCACCTCGTGGACCTCGACGGCGCGTTCGAGGGCGCTCGCGCGAACGCCGACGCCGTCGACAGCATCCTCGACGCGACCGACGTCTCCGTGCAGGTCGGGGGCGGCATCCGGACCGCCGAGGACGCCGTCGACCTGCTGGACCGGGGCGTCGACCGCGTCATCCTCGGGACCGCCGCCGTCCAGAACCCCGACATCGTCGGCGAGGTAGCCGCCGAGTACGGCGACGGCGTGATGGTGAGCCTCGACGCGAAGGGCGGCGAGGTCGTCGTCGAGGGGTGGACCGAGGGCACCGGCGTGGATCCCATCGAGGCCGCCGAGCGCTACGTCGACCTCGGCGCGGCCGCCATCCTGTTCACGGACGTGGACGTGGAAGGCCGCCAAGAGGGCGTCCGCACCGAGCCCGTCCGCGAACTCGCCGAGCGCGTCGACATCCCCGTGATAGCGAGCGGCGGCGTCGCCACCGTCGACGACGTGCGCTCCCTCAGGGACGCGGGGGCCGCCGGCGTCGTCGTCGGCACCGCGCTCTACGAGGGGTCGTTCACGCTCGAAGAAGCGCAGCGAGCAGTGGAGTAACTGGTTTTCGGGCAGACTCCGACGAGCGCAACGACCATGAGGCCGGGGCCGAGACAGACAGCCATGACAGACCGCGCGGCCGCGGTGACGCGGGAGACGGCCGAGACCGAGGTGGAGGTCACGCTCGACCTCGACGGGGACGGCGAGAGCACGGTCGACACGGGCGTCGGGTTCTTCGACCACATGCTGGCGTCGTTCGCGAAACACGGACTGTTCGACCTGACGGCGCGCTGCGACGGCGACCTGGAGGTCGACGACCACCACACCGTCGAGGACGTGGGCATCGCGCTGGGGGACGCCTTCGACGAGGCCGTGGGCGACAAGCGCGGCATCGAGCGGTTCGCGGACCGCCGCGTGCCGCTGGACGAGGCGGTGGCGTCGGTCGTCGTGGACATCTCCGGCCGGCCGCTCTACCGGTTCGACGGCGAGTTCAGCCAGAGCGAAGTCGGCGGGCTGACGAGCCACATGGCCACGCACTTCTGGCGGAGTTTCGCGACGAACGCGGGCGTCACGCTGCACTGCGAGGTCACGGGCGAGAACGCCCACCACGAGATAGAGGCGCTGTTCAAGGGCGTCGCGCGGACGCTCGACGACGCGACCCGCGTGGACGAGCGCCGGGCGGGCGAGACGCCGTCGACGAAGGGCGAGCTCTGAGCACGGCGTGCCGACGGCTCGCTGGCTCGGTCAGTCCGCGTCGTTCGGGTCCATGAGGTAGTAGACGACGGTCATCGCGACCGCCATCGTGACCGCCGAGAACGCCGACGCGTCGCTGAACAGGCCAACCACGAACACGCAGACGCCGGCGACGAGCCCGGCGACCAGCGCGTACTGCCCGCGGGAGAGCGCCCGCGCCCAGTCGTCCAGCCGGCGGTACAGTCCCTTCGCGTCGCGCATACGTCACGTCGAACGGGAACCGACAAGAGTGTTCGTCCGGTCGACAGTCGCTGCGAACCCGGGGCCGGTCCGACAGGCGCTGCCCGCTACGTCCGGCGGAGGCCGCCGCTCGTGTCCTCGACGTCGCCGTTCTCGACGGCGGCGTCGACGGCCGTCTCGAACGTCCGCTCGTCGAGGTCGTAGGCGTTCGTCGCGAGCGCGCGGAGGTCCCCGCGGGGCATCCCGCCGTCTCGGTTCTCCAGCAGGCGGAGGACTTGCGCGTAGCCGTCCGGCCGCTCGGCGGGCGTACTCCCACCCGACTCGATGGTGACGCCGTCGTCGTCCGAGGAATCGGCGTCGGTGCTGTCGGCCTCGTCCGCGTCGGGCGAGTCCCGCATCGCCGTGGGCGTGTTCGGTGCCGCGTCGGCGGCGTCGTCGCTGTCGTTGCTATCGTTGCTGTCGTCGCTGTCGGCGGTGGCGGTCCCGTCGCTGGCCGGCTCCGTGTCGCTCGCGTCGGCGGCGAGCAGCGGGTCGACAACGGTCTCCAGCGTGGTCCGGCAGTCAGCGCAGAGCGCGAGCCGGACGGGGCCGTCGGAGACGGCCGCGGGCACCACCTCAAAGACGCCGTCCGGGGCGTCGCCACAGAAGTCACAGGTGTCTACCTGACGCATACGCCAGCGGTCGGGGTGCGGGACCAAAAGCCTGCTCGCCGACTCGCGGCGGCGGGCCACGCGGCTCGTTCGAGGCGGTGTCGCTCACCGCGGCGCGAGCGGCACGGAGCCGCTAGAATTGCCTACGTTGTGCAACCCTGAGGGCGTGGTGAGAGAGTATCCGCTGCCTTCGTGCGTTTTCACTGTTCGGGAATTGTGCGGAGTCGACTTAGACGTGAGTCGCGAACGCCACAACGAGCACGACCGCACCCACACCATGACCGACCACAATCACCACGACGAGTGCGGGCACAGCCACCGCGAGGCCAGCGATTCTCGCGGCGTCTCGCGGCGGCGCATCCTCGGTGCGACCGCCACGGCCGTCGCCGCCACCGGTGGCCTCGCCGGCTGCCTCTCCGGGGGCGACGGGAGCGGCGAGGCACCCGAGCCGGTGACCCTCGACGAGTCCGACAGCTGCGATGTCTGCGGGATGGTCGTCCCAAACCACCCCGGGCCGACCAGCGAAATCTTCTACGCCGACGAGGAGCCCGCGGGGCACGCCAACCCCGCGCGCTTCGACTCGACGTGGGAGGCCTTCCAGTTCGACTTCGCGCGTCAGGACGATGGCTGGAGCAGGGAGGCGTTCTACGTCACCGACTACTCGGCCGTCGACTACGAGGTCTTCGAGGACGGCGGCGACACGCTCGTCTCCACGCACCCGGAGGCCGACGCGTTCGCAGAGGCCGAGTCCGTGACGTTCGTCGTCGGCTCGGAGGTCGTCGGCGCGATGGGACGGGACCTCCTCGGATTCGGCGGCGAGAGCGACGCCGAAGCGTTCCAGTCCGAGTACGGCGGCGACCTCGCGGAGTTCGGCGACATCGACGAGTCCACCGTCGCCTCCCTCGGGATGTAGCGATGGCGGCCAGAGCCCTGGCGGGCGCGCTCGTCCTCGTGCTGGCGCTGCTGAGCGTCTCGCTGGCGGTGCCGGCCAGCGGCGGCGCGGACCGCGAGCCCGTCGCCTTCGAGGACACCTTCGACCTCGGATTGACCGGGACGACCGTTCAGGCGGTCCGCGAGCGCGGGCTCTCGGTGCCCCGGGTTCAGGCGTTCTACTCGGGCTACGAGTACGTCGTCGGCTACTGGGGGCTGACGGCGTTCGCGTCCGAGCACGCCCGCACCGGCCACGACCGCCAGTTCGGGCGCACCGTCGCCGTCTACGTCACGGACTTCGCCGGCGCGAACGTCTCCCTGACCGACGACGGCTACCTGCGGGCGACCCGCCACGTCGCCTTCGCGCCGGCCGACGACACCCACGTCGTCGTCGGGAGCGAGGCCCGCGTCCCCCACGGTGGCGCGGTCGCCGTGCCGTTCTCGGGGCGGGCCGCTGCCGCCGCGTTCGCCGACGAGTACGGCGGCGAGGTGGTGTCGTGGCGCGACGCCACCGACCGGCTCGCGGACAGCGACCGGCTCTCACAGGACCGCTTCGAGCGGCGGGTCGACGCGCGGTCGGCGTGGGCGAACGACACCGTGGCGGACGCCCGCGCGCTCCGTGACCGCCCGACCTCGATAGTCGTCGGCGAGGACGCGCCGACGCTCGCGGCCGCGCTCGACGCCGCGCCGCCGAACACCACCGTCGAACTGCCGCCCGGCACCTACGACACTGACGGCGTCACCGTCTCGAAGCCCGTCACGGTCGCGGGCGCTGGCGACGACGCCACCACCGTCCGCGGCGACGGCAACGGCTCCGTGGTCGACGTCGACGCCGACCGGGTCGGTCTCGTCGACCTCCGAGTCGAGGGCGTCGGAGACGTCGGCAGCCGCCGCAGCCAGCTGAACGAGTCGGAGCTGGACGTCTCGTGGTCGGAGAACGTCGAACTGGCGTACGGCCGCGGCGACGCCGCCGTGCGGCTGTTCGGCGCGAACGAGTCGCTGGTCGCCGGCGTCCGCGTCGAGACGCCGTCCAGCGGCGTCATCGCCGTCGACAGCCGCGCAACCGTCGTCCGCGACCTCGACCTGAACGGCACCGACACGCCCGAGGACGGCTTCATGGGAGTCGTTGCGATGTACGAGCCGGTGGTCGTCGAGGACAGCGCGTTCGTCGGCGGCCGCGACGGCGTCTACACTCACCGCGCCGACGGCGTCGTCGTGCGGGACAACCGCATGCGCGAGGGCCGGTTCGGCGTCCACGAGATGTACACGGACGGCGCGCTCGTCCGGAACAACACGGTCCGCGACGCGAACGCGGGCGTCATCGTGATGACGCGGCCGACCGGCAACCTCGTCGTCGGCAACGACGTCCGGCGCTCGGAGACCGGCGTCTCGACAGCGGGCAGCGACTCGTACTTCGCGCGGAACGTCGTCGTCGACAACGGCTACGGGGTCGCCGTCCTCGGCCTGCGGTCGCTGCTCGCGGAGAACACCGTCGTCGGCAACGACGTCGGGCTGCGCGGCGAGGCGTCGCTGCCGACGAACCTCGTGACGCGCAACGACGTGGTGGACAACGGCCGCCCGGTGTCGAGCCGGCTCGGGTCGCTGCGCGTCTGGACCGTCGGCGATACCGGGAACTACTGGGGGGCGCTGCCCGGCAGCGCCGACGCCGCCACCTACGACCGGCCGTTCCGCGCGACCGGCGGCGTCGACGGCCACATCCACGACGCTCCCGGAGCGTACACGCTCGCTCGCTCGCCGGCGACGAGCCTGCTGCGGGCCGTCCAGGGCTCCGTGCCGGGGCTGCGGTCGACCGGCATCGTTGACACTGCGCCACTGACCGAGCCGGCACGCCCCGGCGTGCTCGCGGCCGCTCGGAACACCTCGGAGGTGCGCGCGTCGTGACCGCCCCCGTACTCGCCCTGGAGGACGCGAGCTTCGCGTTCGGTGACCTCACCATCCTCGACGAGGAATCCGTGGCCGTCGAGCGCGGCGAACTCGTGGCGCTGGTCGGCCCGAACGGCTCCGGGAAGACGACGGTGCTGGAGCTGCTGGCCGGCCTCCGCGACCCCGACTCGGGGACGGTCAGGCGGCCGGCGAACGCCGCGCGGTCGACGGCGTACCTCCCGCAGTCGCCGGGGTTCCGGAGCGGGTTCACCGTCCGGGAGACGCTGTCGTTCTACGCCGGCCTCGTCGGCGGCGGCGTCGACGCGGACGCCGTCCTCGACCGGGTCGGGCTCGGTGACGCCGCCGACCGCCGCGTCGAAGCGCTCTCTGGCGGGATGACGCGGCTGCTCGGGCTCGCGCAGGCGCTCGTCGGCGACCCGCCGGTCGTCGTGCTGGACGAGCCGACCAGCGGCCTCGACCCGGACGTCTCGGACAGCGTCTTCGACGCGACGGCCGCGCTCGCGACAGACGACCGCGCGGTTGTGGTGTCGAGCCACGACCTCGCCGCCGTCGAGGCGCGCGCCGACCGCGTCGTGCTGGTCGCTGACGGCGCGATCGCCTTCGACGGGCCGCCCGAAGACCTGCTCGCGGAGACCGGTGCGGGCACGCTCCGAGCGGCGTTCTCGCGGGCCGTCGCGGGCCGGGAACTCGACGCCACCGCTGCGGCTCCATCCGGGGGTGACGCGCAGTGAGCGACGCCGCCGAGACGGGGGCTGACGCTGCGGGGCTTCGGGCGGCCGTCGACCGCGTGTTCGTCGTCGCGGAGCGCGAGCTCCGGACGCTCGCGCGGAACCGCGCGCTGCTCGCCGTCGCCGCGGCGTTCGTCGCCGTGGTCGTCGGGCTCGCGGGTGCCGCCGCGGGCTCGCCGGGCGGCTACGTCTCCCTGACGTTCGACCTGCTGTTGCCCGTCGAGGTGCTGGTGCCGGCGGTCGCGTTCGCGTTCGCGTACCGGACCGTGCAGGGCGACGGCGAGCGCGGCGAACTGGCGGTCTTCCGGACGTACCCGCTGACGCGTCTGGAGTACGTCCTCGGCGTGTTCGTCGGGCGCGCGAGCGGCGTGCTCGTGGTCGTGCTGGCGTCGCTGGCGGTCGCCGGCGTCGTCGCCACCACCGGTGCCGAGCAGCCGGTGTCGTTCTTCGCGTCGCACAGCGCCGGCGACACGCCGGTCGTGTTCGCTCGGTTCGCGCTGTTCACCGCGGGGTACGCGCTGGTCGCGACGGCGCTCGCGGTCGCGGTGTCGGCCGCCGTCGGCACCACCCGGGGCGCGCTCGGCGGGAGCGTCGCCGCGCTCGTCGCGCTCGCCGTCGGCCTCGACCTCGCGCTCGTCGCCGCCGTCTCCGGCGGGCTCGTGGACGCCGGGTCGATAGCCGTCTTCGCGGGGTTCAGTCCCGCGAGCGCGTTCCGCGGGCTGGTGTTCGAACTCGCGCTCGCGCCGGCGCTCGCGACGCCGCCCGTCGCCACTGCCTCCCCGGCGGCGAGTCTCGCCGGCCTGCTCGCGTGGCTCGCCGTCGGGCTCGGCGGGGCGGCGCTCGCCGCGTGGCCCGACACGGGGTAGGCGAGGAGACCCCCACGGTTTTCACCGCACGCCACCACCTCCGGGGTATGTTCGAGGACATCATGCAGAAGTTCGAGGGGAGCCCGGGCCAGCAGGCCGTGATTCGGCTCCTGCTCGAACGCGGCTTCTCCGTGAACGACGACGGGCGGGTGGTCTCCGGGGACATCGAGATTCCCTACACGCAGGTCGCCCAGGAGGCGGGCGTCGACCGGCGGGTCGTCGACTCGACGACGGAAGCCATCCTCGCTGACGACGAACTCACGCGCATCTTCCAGAACATCAGCCAGATTCCGAGCCTGATGGACCTCGCGCCCGTGCTGGACCTGCACGTCGTCACGGTGGCGGTCCAGGACGCCGACGAGCCCGGCATCGTCGCGGACGTGACCGGGCTGCTGGCGGACCGGGGCATCTCCATCCGGCAGACGATCAGCGAGGACCCCGAGTTCACGGACGAGCCGCGGCTCTACCTGGTGACGGACGAGGAGTTGCCGGGCGAGGTGTTCACGGAGCTGGCGTCGATGCCGTTCGTGCGGTCGGTCGAACTCTCCTAGTCGGCCCGGTAGACGACGCTCCCGAGGATGAACAGGTAGCCGACCGTCGTAATCGCGTAGTTGACGGTGAGCAGGAGAATGGCGTTCTCGAAGTTCTGGGCGAACGCCGAGACGGTGGTGGCGATTGCCGCCGCGACGACGATGCTGAAGCCGAGCGAGAGGAACAGCATCTCGCGGTGCTCGGTCTGGAGGTAGGCGTTGGCAGCGAACGCGACCATCGTGAGCCCCGACAGAGAGAGCGCGACGCTGGCGGCGACGTACAACAGTTCGAGCGTCGTCAACGCGGCCATCTGACGGTGCTTGCGTAGACGCACGCATAACCTTTTGGGGCGACGAACCGCAAGCGGGAACTCGCTCGCGGCCCGAATCCGGAGTGTGACTGACGCGTACCGCACGGTCGCCGGCCGGGGGGACGCCAGCTTCGAGGTGCAGGGGTCGGAGTTCGTCGGGTACGCGAGCCCGGCGGCCACCGTCGAGGCGGCGGAGGCGTTCGTCGACGAGGTGCGGGAGCGCCACGCGGACGCGACGCACAACGTTCCGTGCTACCGGGTTCGGGTGGAGTCCGGGGGCCCCGGTTCCGGGCACATGCTGCGGGAGTACCAGAGCGACGACGGCGAGCCGACTGGCTCGTCGGGGAAGCCCGCGCTGAACGTCCTCCAGCAGCGGGACGTGGAGAACGCCGTGGTGGTGGTGACGCGGTACTACGGCGGGACGAATCTCGGCGTCGGCGGGCTGGCGCGGGCGTACTCGAAGGCCGTGAAGGACGCCGTCGACGACGCCGGCGTGGTCGAGCAGCGCCCGCAGGAGCGGTTCACGGTGACAGTGGCGTACGACGATTCGGGCACCGTCCGGGGGATTCTGGAGAGCGCGGACTGCGAGTTCGACGCCGACTACGGCGAGGACGTGGGGTTCGACGTGACGGTGGCCGTGGCGGACGCCGACGGCCTCCGGGAGCGAATCGCGGACGCGACCAGCGGCCGGGCGGACGTGGCGTAGTTTTGGCGCGCCTAAAAATCGAAGCGCGTAAGTATTGTTAGGCGAGCCTAAAATCATGCGCAGCGACGACAGCACACCGACGCGACGGCAGTTCCTCGCCGGGAGCGCCAGCCTCGCAGCCGCAGGCGCGGCCGCCGGCTGCACCACGAGCACCCCAGAGGGCAGCGACGGCGGCGACTCGTACACCGTCTCGATGGCACCGGTCGGCGACGTCGAGTTCGAGTCCGTCCCCGAGACGTGGGTCACGAGCAACGGCAGCTGGGCCGACATGGGCATCGCCCTCGGTCTCGAACCGCCGGAAGCAGTCACGCTGACCGACCGCTACCACACCCACTACTACGACAGCATCGACGGCGTCAGCGTCGACACCAGCGAGATGACGTCGCTGTACCAGGACGGCGTCAACGTCGAACGGTTCTACGACCTCGACGCCGACGTCCACGTCATCGACCCGAACTTCCTCGAGAACCGCACCGAGAACGTCTCCGGCGCGGACATCAAGGACATCGAATCCCGGGTCGCTCCCTTCTTCGGGAACTGCATCTACGCACAGCACTACCCCTGGCACGACGACTACCGCTACTACACGCTCATGGAGGGCTTCGAGAAGCTCGCGACGGTCTTCCAGCGCGAGGAGCGCTACGAGGCCTTCGAAGGCGTCCACGACGACTTCCAGTCGAACCTCGCGCCGGTCGTCCCCGGCGAGAGCGAGCGCCCCTCCGCCGCCGTGGCGTGGGGCGTCGGGAAGGAGCCCACGAAGTTCTACCCGTACGTCATCGGCGGCGGCACCGGCTTCAAGAACCTCCGCGACCTGAACGTCCACGACGCGTTCGCCGCGTCCGGCGTAAAGGACTTCCACGGCACCCGGGCCGCCATCGACGTGGAGACGCTGCTCGACGTCGACCCCGAGGTGTTGCTGCTGCGCGGCTACGAGAACCTGAGCGAGGCCGAGTTCCAGGACGCCGTCGTGTCGTTCCTCCAGAACCACGAGACGGCCGGCCGCATCACCGCCGTTGCGGACGGCGCGGTGTACCGCGCCGGCGGCCTCTACCAGGGCCCCATCACGAACCTCGTGCTGACCGAGCGGCTGGCCGGCGACCTCTACGGCTTCGACGGCGAGCTGTTCGACCGCGAGCGCGTCGCCGACATCGTCGCGGGGGAGTTCTGACGTGACCGACTCCGACGTCGACGAGGACCGCGACGTGGTGGTCGTGGGTGGCGGTCCGGCCGGCTGCTCGGCGGGCGTGTTCACCGCCCGGTACGGCCTCGACACCCTCGTCTTCGACCGCGGGAACGCGGCGCTCCAGCGCTGCGCGTTCGTCGAGAACTACCCCGGGTTCCCGGGCGGCGTCGACGTGCCGACGCTCCTCGGACTGTTCCGCGACCACGCCCGGGAAGCGGGCTGCGACCGCGTCGAGGACACCGTCGAGCGCGTCGACCGGCCGAACGACGGCGACGGATTCGTCGTCGAGACCCAGGACGGCCGGCGCGTCCGAGCGAGCTACGTGCTCGCTGCGGCGTGGTACGACGGCTCGTACCTCCGGCCGGTCGTCGGCGAGGCGGGCTTCGAGGTCCACGACCACCACGGCGAGACCAGCGAACGCTTCGACCACGAGTACGCCGACGACGACGGCCGCACGCCCGTCGACGGCCTGTACGTCGCGTCGCCCGGCGGCGACCGCAGTGCGCAAGCCGTGATTGCGGCGGGCAACGGCGCGCACGTCGCTCGCTGTCTGCTGGCGGACCACCGGCGAGCGCGGGGGTTCCCGGACGGGGTCGCCGCCCACTACGACTGGAAGCGCCCGGACTCCGAGTTCGCGGGCGAGTGGGGCGACCGCGACCGCTGGCGGGAGTGGTTCGAACGCGAGGCCGGCGACGACCACGGACTCGACGACGAGACCTTCGCGGAGCTCCGGGAGTCCGACATCGACCGCGCGTTCGACACGCTGCTGACCGACGAGGAAATCGAGCGCCGGACCGAAGCGGGCTACCACCGGCTGCTCGACCACGTCGACGACGAGTACATCGAGTCCTACCTCGACGCGCAGAACTGACGGGGCATGTGACGGTTCCCCGAACCAAATCGTTTTGCGAGCCCCGGGCGACCCACCGGTATGCAGCCAGTCGAGGCCAGCGACTACCGCGAGTTCGACAGGCTCGGCCACCCGGCAGTAGCGCCGGGCGGCGACCGCGTCGCGTTCGTCCGGACGACGCCGGACGGCGACGACGAGTACGAGGCGACCGTCCACGTGGCGAGCGTCGGCGGCGAGGGCAGCCGGCGGTTCACCGTCGCAGAGGGCGTGGACTCGGAGCCGGCGTGGAGCCCCTCGGGCGACCGCCTGGCGTTCGTCTCCACCAGAGGGGCGGACGACGACCGCCCCCAGCTGTGGGTGCTGCCGGTCGGCGGCGGCGAGGCCGAACAGGTCACCGACGTGGTCGGCGGCGTCTCCAGTATCGCGTGGGGGCCTAACGGCGACCGCATCGCGTTCCTGCAGTCCGTGCGCGACGAGGAGCGCGACGAGGACATGGACCTCGAACGCGACGAGGAGTACGAGCGGGAGGCCCCCGACCCCCGCGTCATCGACCGGCACGTCTACCGCGCTCACGAGAACTACCGGGACGGCGCGCGCAGCCACGTCTACGTCCTCGACCTCGAATCGAGGGGCGTCGACCGGGTCACCGAGGGCGTCGCCGAGTGTCTCGGGCCCGCCTGGGGCGACGACGAACTCTACTACCCGATTCGACGCGGGCTGGAGGGCGACGACCGACTGGAGTGGGAGGTCGAGGCCTACAACCCCGACACAGGGGACAGCGAGGTCGTCACGACCGTGGAGGGCTGGGGGCCGACGCTGGCGGTCGACGGTGCGCAGGTGGCGTACACGACGACGCCGAAAGACGACTCGACGCTCGCCCAGACCGAAATCGACGTTCTCGACCGTGAAACGGGCGATATCGAGCGGCTAACCGCCGGCCTCGACCGCACACTCGAACTGTGGAGCGCGAGCCACGCGCCCGAGTGGGGGCCGGACGGCGAATACCTCTACGTCTGCACCCCCGACGAGGGCAGCTACGTCGTCCGTCGGCTGGACGCCGACTCGGGCGACGACCACGTCGTGCTCGGCGGTGACCGGCACGTCGACGGCTTCTCCGTCTCCGCGGACACCGTCGGCGTCGTGCAGTCCGAGTGGGACCACCCCGGCGAGGTCCTAGCGTCGACGCCAGCAGGCGGCGAAGAACACGTCCTCACGCGCGCCAACCGCGAGTTCCTCGACGACCGCCAGGTCGCCCAGCCCGAGGAAGTGTGGTTCGACGCTCCCGGCGGCGAAGTCCAGGGCTGGGTGCTCACGCCGCCGGACTTCGACCCGGACGAGGAGTACCCGCTGGCCGTCGAGATTCACGGCGGGCCCCACCGGATGTGGTCGACCTCGGGGTCGATGTGGCACGAGTTCCAGACGCTCGCGGCCCGCGGCTACGTCGTCTTCTGGTGTAACCCCCGCGGGTCGACTGGCTACGGGGAGGAGTGGATGCGCGCTATCGAGCGCGACTGGGGCGATGTCACGCTCGAAGACGTGCTGGCCGGTGCCCGAGCGGTCGCCGACCGCGACTACGTGGACGACGAGAACGCCTTCGTCACGGGCGGCAGCTTCGGCGGCTACATGACGGCGTGGGCGGTCAGCCACACCGACTTCTTCGACGCCGCCGTCGCCCAGCGCGGCGTCTTCGACCTCACGGGGTTCTACGGGTCGACGGACGCCTACCAGCTAATCGAGGGCGACTTCGACGCCGTCCCGTGGGAAGACGCCGAGTTCCTCTGGGAGCACTCCCCGACGGCCCACGTCGAGCACGTGGACACGCCGACGCTCGTCGTCCACTCCGAGAACGACTACCGGACGCCCGCCAACACCGCGGAGCTGTTCTACATCTCCCTGAAGAAGCAGGGCGTCGACACCCGAATGGTGCGGTACCCCCGTGAGGGCCACGAACTCTCGCGGTCCGGCGAGCCCGCCCACGTCGTGGACCGCATCGAGCGTATCGCGCGCTGGTTCGACGGCTACAGCGACCACCACGACGCCGACCGCGCGCTCGACCGCGAGCGCGGCGACGGCCTCACCGCCGGCGAGGACGCGGACGACGAGTAACGGCGTCTCGGGAGCTCTCCGGAGCCGTCGGGGGGACCGTTTCCGACTCCCACACGGACGGGGAGAACCGCACGACCGCGGCGACCCGTGGAGGTGAAAGAAGGGGGTTCAGTCGACGATGATGTCGGTGTCGTCGTCGACCGGCGTCGGCCCGGGGTCGGCGGACTCGTCGGCGTCGTCGGACCGCATCTCGGTCTCGTAGCGGTCGATCCAGTCCGCGAAACACTCGGGGCAGAGCCGCTGGCTGTCTATCTCGGAACGGTCGACCGTCACGCGGACCGTCCGCGAGAGCGGGTCGGCGACCGGCTCCCCGCACCAGTTACACGGCTCGATGTCGGCGTCGTCGCTCATACGCGGCGACTCGCGGTCGAGCGCCTTCAACGTGGGGGTCGGCGGTTACGTCGTGCGGAACGCGCGGTCGCCGGCGTCGCCGAGACCGGGGACGATGAACCCCTCGTCGTTGAGGCGGTCGTCGATGGCGACCGTCAGCAGGTCGGCCTCCGGGAACTGGTCGCCCACCCGGAGCAGGCCGTCGGGCGCGCTCACGGCCGACAGCACGAAGAGGTCCTCGACGCCCGCGTCGGGCATCTCGTCCGTGACGTGGTCGAGGACGGTGCACATCGTCGACCCCGTCGCGAGCATCGGGTCGGCGACGATGACGGTGTCCGTCTCCGAGATTTCGGGGAGTTTCACGTAGTCGATGGTGATGGGGAACTCGCCGTCGTCGTTCATGCCGGCGTCCTCGTCGCGGCCGGCGCTGATGACGCCCTGCTTCGCTCTCGGGAACGCCTTCAGCAGCCCCTCCACGAACGGCGTCGCCGCGCGCAGGACGTTGATGATGACGACGTCGTCGAGGCCTTTCACGCGCTCTCCAGTGGTCTCGGTGAGCGGCGTCTCCAGGGACGTGAACTCCGTCTCCATCGCGCCGTCGATGATCTCGTACCCCGAGATGCGGCCGAGTTTCACCAGCCCCTTCCGGAAGCCGACCTGCTCCGTCTCGACGTCTCGCAGCCGCGAGAGCGTGTCTTTCGCCAGCGAGTGCGTGATGACGTTCGCGTCGCCGCGGTCCTCGATGGTCATTGTCGTCTAGCGCGTGAGCGGGCGGCTTCAAACCTGCTATCCGGTCGAACGCGGGCGGCAGTGTCGCGCTACGAGCCAGCACACCGCCGGCAAGAGGTTTAAGCGGCGCGCGCCTAGACGGACCAATCATGGAGGAGAGCGTCGCCGGGTTCAAACGCCGCGGCACGTGGGGTGACGTGGTCGAACACGGGGAACGCATCACGACTGCGCTCCGGGAGGCGGACGCCGACGAGGCGTACCCGGACGCCTTCGAGGCGTGGGACGAGTGGCGGCCGAAGTCCCACGAGCGCATCGAGGAGGAGGTCAACGAGAAGACCGCCGACCAGGCGAGCGTCGCCGAAGGCGAGGGCGAGAAGGCCGGGAAGTCGGCCGACGAGGACCTGCAGGCGGCCGGTGAGGAACTCTCGGAGTCCTACGAGGCCCTGGAGGACGGCGAGAACGGCGACGCCGTCGAGAAGTGGCAGGACTCCCTCGGGCACGTGAAACGCGCGGCGGACACCGCCGGCCGGAAGGCCCTCCGCAAGGTCGAGGACGTCGTCTACCGGAACGTGATGACGCAGGTCGCGCCGTACTACTTCGACAACGACCTCGTCTCCGCGAACGTCCAGCGCGTCCGCAGCCAGCAGGAGTTCGTCTTGGAGGTGAACGTCAACGACGACGACCTCAAGGACGCCGTCCGCGCGTACCTCGACTCCTTCGAGGAGGACATCGACCGCTGGCACGTCGACACCGAGCGCGAGACGGAGGCCGCCGAAGCCGCCGAGGGCGTCGAACCCCCGGAGCAGCGCGAGGACGCGAAGTCCACGACGAACTGACCGCGGTCAAGATAGCCGACGGTCGCGGCCGCCGCGGAGTCCCGGCGGGACGGCGGCGTGTCGGTAGGCTCTTTGCTCGTCCCCACGGAACACGGACAAGAAACGATGGTTGGTGCTGGACTGGCGACGCTTGTCGTCGCCGCCCTGGCGAGTCTGTTCATGGCGTGGGCCATCGGTGCCGGCTCGTCGGGGTCGACTCCGTTCGCGCCCGCAGTTGGCGCGAACGCCATCACCGTGATGCGGGCGGGGTTCGTCGTCGGCATCCTCGGGCTCGCGGGCGCGGTCCTCCAGGGCGCGAACGTCTCTGAGGCGGTCGGCAGCGAGCTCGTCGTCGGCGTCACGCTCTCGCCGGTGGCGGCGACCACGGCGCTGTCGACGGCCGCGATTCTCGTCGCTATCGGCGTGTTCGCCGGCTACCCGATCGCCACCGCGTTCACCGTCACGGGTGCCGTGGTCGGCACCGGGCTGGCGATGGGGGGCGGCGCGGCGTGGCCGAAGTACCAGCAGATTGCGACGCTGTGGGTCCTCGTGCCGTTCGTCGGCGGCGGCACCGCGTACGCCACCGCGCGCGGCCTCCGTGACCTCGACCGGGACGCCGTGCTCGTCCCGCTGCTCGCTGGCGTCGTCGGTGTCATCGTCGCCAACATCCAGTTCGCGTTCCTCGGTGCGCCCGGCGAGGGCGCGTCGCTCGCGTACAGCGTCGCCGAGGCGGCCGGGAGCACGGCACTCGCGGCGCAGGCTGCCGTGACACTCGCGTTCGCGGCGCTGGTCGCGGCCGTCCTCTACCGGGACGTGGCCGGCGACCCCGAGCGCGGCCAGCGCCACTTCCTGCTGGCGCTCGGCGGGCTCGTGGCGTTCTCCGCGGGCGGCAGTCAGGTCGGACTCGCCGTCGGACCGCTGCTCCCGCTGGTCGACGGCGACGTGCCGCTCGTGTACGTGCTGCTCGGCGGCGGCATCGGGCTGCTCGTCGGGTCGTGGACGGGTGCGCCACGGATGATAAAGGCGCTCGCGCAGGACTACTCCTCGCTGGGGCCGCGACGCTCCATCGCCGCGCTCATCCCGAGTTTCGCCATCGCGCAGTCCGCGGTCTTCTTCGGCATCCCCGTGTCGTTCAACGAGATCATCGTCTCCGCCATCGTCGGGTCGGGCTACGCGGCCGCGAACAGCGCCGGTGGCGGCGTCAGCGGCCGGAAGATGCTGTTCACGGTGCTGGCGTGGGTGGCGTCGCTGGCGCTCGCGCTCGCGGTGAGCTACGGCGTGTTCGTCGGCGTGGACGCGGTCATCTAGCCGGCGCGAGCAGGCGGACGCTCGCCACCGCTGCGGCACGTCCGGCGGCAGCCACTGCAACCGCACCAGCCACGGCGACGGCGAGCCCGACGCAGGCCGCGCCGAGCGCCATCGGGAGCGTGTCGACGGTCCAGGCTCCCGCGACGCCCACGGAGACGTCAGGCCGGTCGTAGACCAGTGGCGTCGCCAGCAGCGCCGCCGCGGTCGCCAGCCAGGTGACGACGGCCGCGAACCCGGCGACGCCGACGGCGAACCGCGTGAGCAGGTAGCCGGTCGCGCGGTAGCTGTCGGGGCACAGGAGTTCCGCTCTCGCCGTCGCGAGCAGTCCGCCGTCGACGCACGGCGACGCCAGGTCCGGCACCGGTGTGTCGTACAGCCGAGCGGCGAGTCGGGCGTCGGCCACCGCCAGCCGGCGTGCGACGGCGACGCCACCGGCGAGCACGAACACGCCGACGACGAACACGAGCAGGGAGACACCGGCGGACGCAGCGCCGACGACGAACGCGAAGTACGCGACGCCGAGCGGGAACGACGCGAGGAGGTACGCGGGAGACCGGAGGACGTCGAGCGGGCGGAGGGCCATCGACCGGAGTGTCACACACCGACCACGTAAAGCCCTGTGCCGTCAGTGACTGCGAGAGAACAGCGCCAGCAGCGTGAGTTACGCGTCGTCGTCGCCGTCGCCGTCCGCGGTCAGCGTTTCGGCGTCGGCGTCCACGGCGTCCTCGGCGGGCAGCCGCTTCACGCGTGCCTTCATGATGCGCGTGTTCTCGACGTGCTCGACGGTGAGCTCGACGTTCTCGTACTGGAACGTCTCGCCCTCCTCGACCAGCCGGCCGGCGCGGTTGAAGATGAACCCCGCGATGGTCTCGAACTCCTCGCCTTCCGGCAGGTCGAGTTCGAGGGCCTCGTTGACCTCCTCGATGTTCACCTCGCCGCGAACCCGGACGGTGTCCTCGTTCACGAAGTCGATGGGGAGTTCCTCCTCGCCGTCCAGAATCTCGCCGACGATCTCCTCGGTGATGTCCTCGGTCGTGAGCAGCCCCTCGGTCGTCCCGAACTCGTCGATGACGACGACGAGCTGGACGCGCTCGTCCTGCATCTCCTGGAGGAGTTCGTCGACGTTCTTCGACTCGGGGACGTGCAGCGTCGGCTCGATGAGGTCGTCCAGCTCAACGTCTTCGGTCTCGCCGTAGAGGTACTCGCGGACGAGGTCTTCGAGGCTGACGACGCCGATGACGTTGTCGAGTTCGCCGTCGTAGACGGGCACGCGCTCGTGGCCGGCCTGCGTGCACGTCTGGATGGCTTCCTCGATGGTGGCCTCCTTCGAGACGGCGACCATGTCCAGCCGCGGCGTCATCACCTCTTTGGCGATGGTGTTGTTGAACCGGAAGATACGCTGGAACATCTCCCGCTCGTCCTCCTCGATGACGCCCTCGCGCTCCCCGGTCTTGATCATGTCCTGAATCTCGGAGCGCGTGACGTAGCTCGTCTCGATGGCCGCCCGGCCGCCCGTGACCTGATTGAGGATGCGGGTGAGGTAGTCGAACAGCACCACCAGCGGGTACAGCAGGCGCTCGCTCCACTTCAGCGGCCCCGCGATGGACAGCGCCCACGACTCGGAGTTCTCGACGGCGTAGGACTTCGGCGCGCTCTCCCCGAACAGGAGGACGAGCGCGGTCACGCCGAACGTCGCAGCGAGCACGGCCTGACCCTGTGAGAGGAACATGCCGAACAGCCCCGTGGCGATGGAGGACATCGCGATGTTGACGAGGTTGTTACCGACGAGAATCGTGATGAGCAGCCTGTGTGGGTCCTGCTTGAGGTCGGCGACCGTCTCCGCGCCCGGAATGTCGTCCTCGACGAGCGCGTCGATGCGGTGACGTGCCAGCGAGAACATGGCGATTTCCGAGGACGAGAAGAACGCCGACAGTACCATCAGCACGACCAGCGTCGCGACACCGACGCCAATGATGACGTTCTGTCCGATGTCGACGCCGAACACCGACGTGGCGAGCAGGGACATCAGTGAGCCCATTCAGTAGTGGGTCTTGCCGCCCGGCCGTTTAATGCTTTGCTCACCGAAGCCGCGGGGACCGCCGGTGGCGAAGCGTTTACCCGAGATTCCGGCGAATGTGCGAACATGAGCGCAGCAGAGACGCCGCCGCGGCCGCCGCACAGCGACGCCCACATCACGCTCTACCGGCTGCAGGCGTGCCCGTTCTGTGAGCGCGTCGTGAACCGACTCGACGAACTCGGGCTGGAGTACCAGTCGCGGTTCGTCGAGCCGATGCACGCCGACCGGGACGCGGTCAAGCGCATCGTCGGCGCGCGCACCGTGCCCGCCATCGTGGACGACGAGACCGGCGTGGCGATGGCCGAGAGCGCGAACATCGTCGACTACCTCGACGCGACCTACGGGGGTGGGGAGTGATGGAACTGGACTTCGACGTCGTCGACCTCCCCGAGACGGACCACGTGGTGGAGGGCGACGAGGCCCCCGATTTCACCCGGCCGCTCGTGAACGACGAGTACTGGGAGGACGTCTCGCTCTCGGACCTGCTCGCCGAGGGACCTGTCCTGCTGGTGTTCACGCCGATGGACGGCGCGTTCCCGGCGACCTACGTGTACAACGAACTCCGCGACCGGGGCGTCGACGAGCACGCGCAGGTCGTCGGCGTCTCCGTCTCGTCGCCGTACGAACACAAGACCACCATCGAGGAGCGCGGCATCGAGCACTTCACCGGGCTGTTTAGCGACCCGCAGGCGGGCATCGCCGAGGCCTACGGCGTCGTCAACGACCTCGACGGGATGGCGGGTGTCAAGGAACATCGCCCGTCGACGTTCGTCGTGGCCGAGGACGGCACCGTGGAGTACGCGTGGGTCGCCGAGGAGTGGCCGGACTTCCCGAACTACGACGAGCTGGAGGGCGCGCTCGACGACCTGTAATCCTTTTTCGCGACGGCCGCCTCGACGGACACATGGTCACCGACGAGGCACTCGACGAGGCCGCCGCGGCGCTCCGCGACGGCGGGCTGGTCGTGTTCCCGACGGAGACGGTGTACGGTCTCGCGGCGGACGCCCTCGACCCCGACGCCATCGAGGCGGCGTTCGAGGCGAAACGACGCCCCCGCAAGAAGCCGCTGTCGTTCGCGTTCCCCGACCACGAGGCCGCGCTGGAGCACGTCCGCGTCGGCGAGACGGAGCGCGCGTTCATGGCCGAGTTCCTGCCCGGTCCGGTCACGGTGGTCTGCGAGAAGACGGAGGCGGTCCCGGACGTGCTGACGGGCGGCCGGGACCGCGTCGGGGTGCGGGTCCCCGACCACGACGTGGCGCTCGCGCTCCTGGAGCGAGTCGCGCCGCTGACGGCGACGAGTGCGAACGTCTCGGGCGAGCCGAGCGTCACCCACCCGGACGACCTCGACCCCGCGTTCCGAGAGCGCGTCGACGCCGTGGTGGACGACGGCGAGACGCCGGGCGGGACTGGAAGTACGGTTGTCGACGCGGCGAACGGCGAGATTCTCCGCGAGGGCGCGGTCGGCGACGCCGTCCGCGAGTGGCTCGCCGAACACCGATAACAGCCGCGCCGCTCAGTCGTCGCCGAACGACAGCAGCGACCCGAGCGTCCGGGTCTTCGTCCCGCACTCCTCGCGGTACTCGCAGGCCCCGCACTTCGCGTCGTCGTGGATGCGCGGCGGCGGGCCGTCGAGGGCGCGGGCGGTCCGGAGCGCGCGGCGATACGCGGCTTTCTTGCGGGTGGTGAGTTCGACGCGGCGGACGACGCCGTGGCGGGCGTACTCCACGAACGCGTGGTCGACGGGCGTCTGCTCGCGCCACGACAGGGCTTTCGCGGCCGCGACGGCGCGCACTGCCTGTGGCTCCCAGACCCCCGCTTCGGGTGGGCTCCCCGGGGTCACCAGCGAGGGGGCGAGGGGACCGCGGTGGACTTTCGCTGCCTTGCCGTGCGCGTCCTTCCCACGTAGGTAGACGGCAGTCTCGGCCGGGTCGTCGACCGAGTGAGCCGCGAGGCTGGCGGCGAGGTTCGACTGGAACTCGGGGGGTTCGACGGCGAGGTCGTAGGTGGCGAGCGCGGCCTCGGAAGCGACCGAGAGCGACCCGTACTGGGTCGCGAGTTCCCGGGCAGCGTCGTGTGCCTCGGGCGGGTCGCGGTCGTCGCGACGTGCGTAGTAGAGCTGTCGCGGGCAGTAGGCGGCGAGCGCGAGGTCACTGAAGGAGACTGAGTCGGGGGCCGGCTCGGGCGTCGTCTCGTCGGACACGGGGCGTGGTGGTCTCGTCCCCGTACTTGAACGTTCGCGGGCTACTGGCCGCTGCGAGTGAGCCACCAGTCCTCGACGGTCTCTGCGACGCCGAGGAGGTGGGCCTGCCCGAACACGGCGACGATGAGCGCGCCCAGCGAGTTGTACATCAGGTCCTTGATCGTGTCCTCGAGGCCGTGCTGGGCGAGCGGCATCGTCAGACCGGTCGCCTGCGAGACGACGTCGAGCGCGAACTCGAAGAGCTCCCAGACGACGCCGAACGAGAGGACGACGACGAAGATGTAGATGAACGCGACCTCCCTGGGGAGCGTGATGTCGTCGTGGTGGAGGTCGATGGCGCGCGCCACCGTGTAGCCAGCGCCCGCAATCAGGGACGCCGACAGCGAGTGCGTGACGTGGTCCCACCACGAGATGTGGGCGTACAGCCCCGAGGAGCCGAGCGAGTGGAGGAACGCGGCCGCCGAAATCCAGAGGACGAGCCACGGGTCCATCGGGAGGTTGTAGTTGCGTTCGAGGATGGCGGGGAGGAACGTGATGAGGAGGGTGATGGAGCCGTTCACGACGGCTTTCGAGTTCCCCTGCAGGAAGCCGTAGGCGACCATACCGACGAGGACGACCTGCATGGCGCGCGTGAGCAGGCGCTGGTTCGCGACCGACGGTCTCGGGAGCAGCGTCATCGGCGCACCACCCGGTTGAACGCGCGGCGGAGCCAGCGGTCGCGCCGCCGGAAGTACGCGTCAAAGACGAGTCCCGCCGCGAACCCGGCGAGGGTCATCCAGAGGAACTCCACCATCAGGGCGTCGTTCGTGCTGATGTACGGCGCACCGAGGTACTGGGCGGCGTTCCACTGGACGACCGCCCACGCCGCGCCCGAGGCGAGCGTCGTCATCACGACGAGGACGATGGCGAACCAGTGCGTGACTTCCATCGACGTGAACAGGTGGAGTTCGACGACAACGACGAGCGCGACGGCGGCCAGCGAGAAGTAGACGGCGAACGTTCCGACGGTGCCACCGAACAGGCCGCGGACGAGAACCGGGAGGAGCGCGAGCACGAGCAGTTCCCACGGGAGCATGACGCGCCACGACCGGAACGCGGCGGGCGGCACGAGGACGATGGCTCCGACGACGGCGACGAACAGCATCCACTGCTGGTCGAAGTCCACCACGCTGTCCACGAAGACGCCCGCGAGCACCGCGACGAGCAGCCAGCCGATGATGGCGTTCACGACGCTGTCCCGGAACAGCCGGTCGAAGACGTCCTCCGCGCTGTGGATGTCCAGTAGCTCCTCGACAGACTCGACGTCCGTGCGTTCGCTGTCAGCGCGCTCCCCGTCGCTCATTCGTAGACGTGGAGGCACGAAGCGAACTTAAAGCCGCTGGCATGGGTCGTCGGGGACGGACACAGCAGAGAAGACAGCGCGTGGTGTGAACGCCGCCGTCAGCTACATGTCGACGTCCGTCTCCTGACCCTCGGTGGCGTCGTCGAGGCCGTCCTCGTGGACGGTAGCGGTGAGGCGCTCGGAGAGTTCGCGGTCGCGGAGCGCGTTCTCGAACTCGGCGCGGTAGCGGTCGTTGACGCGCTGAATCTCGTTTCTCGTGTGCAGGACGGCGAGAGAGCGTTCGACCGCCGCGGGGTCGGCGTCGACGCGGTCGACGACGGTCCCGAGGTCGGGGTCGGTGGGGTCGTCGGCGGCGTCCCGGACGGCGTCGAGGTCGACTGGGGCGTCGTCGTCGCGGACGAGGTGGAGGTCGTGGCGGGCGTCGCGGACCGTCTCGGCGTCGACGTCGACCTCGTCGGCGACCTCGGCGTCGCTGTCGCCGGCGTAGAACCGTCGGACGACGGTGGCGAGTGCGTCGGTGTCGAGGCTGGTCTGGAAGTCGAGCCGGTCGCGCATCGTGGAGACCGTGTCCCGCAGGCGTTCCTCGACGTCCGCCTCGGAGGCGAGGGAGCCGTGGGTGTCGGCCTGGGACTCCGTGACGGTGTCTTCGTCGGTGACGTTCTGGAACAGGTCACGGAGTTCCTCGGTCTTCTCGTCCATTGGGTACTGCGAGAGTCTGTGCTCGCGGCGACAAATGTCTGACGCCTGAACGCGCAAGGCGTAAACCGCTGATTTGAACTTGGTTGACGAGACAGAGCGAACCATGAGTACCGAGACAGACAGCGTGGAATTGGTCGGCGACGAGACCGTCGAGAACGTCGCGCGAGCCGCCGTGTTCGCGGCGCTCACCGGTGCGATGGCGTACGTATCGTTCCCGAACCCGGTCTCACCGGTGGAGGTGACGCTGCAGGTCCTCGGCGTGTTCCTCGCCGGGCTCTACCTCGGGCCGCTGTGGGGCGGGCTGTCGCTGTCACTGTACGTTGTCGCGGGCGCGGTCGGCGCGCCCATTTACGCCGGCGGCGGGAGCGGGCTCGCCGCGCTGCTCGGCCCGACCGGAGGCTACCTCTTCTCGTACCCGTTCGCAGCCGCGCTCACCGGCTTCGTCGCGCACGGCACGAGCGGGCTCGCAGACCCCCGGAACGTCGGCGTGCCGCGACTGGTCGCCGCGATGGTTGCAGCCACTGCGCTCATCTACGCGGCCGGGACGGTCGGGTTCTCCATCGCGCAGAACGCCAGCCTCGCGGCTGCGATGACCCCGTCCGCGCTCGTTGACGCGTTCCTCGTCGCGGGCGCGGCGTTCGTCCCCGCCGAGGCGTTCAAGATTGCGGCCGCAATCGGCATCACGCGTAGCGACCAGTTGAACGCGGCCTGATGCTGTCGGTCCGGAACCTCGTCCACCGGTACGGCGACACAGTGGCCGTCGACGGCGTCAGCCTCGACGTCGCGGACGGCGAGTGCGTGCTCGTCGCGGGCGCGAACGGCTCCGGGAAGACGACGCTCGTCCGGCACTTCAACGGCCTCCTGGAGCCCGACGAGGGCGACGTACTCGTGAACGGCACGCCGGTCGAAGACGACCTCGTGGCCGCGCGGGCGAGCGTCGGGATGGTGTTCCAGAACCCCCGGGACGGCTTCGTCGGCGCGACAGTCGGCGCTGACGTGGCGTTCGGCCCGGAGAACCTCGGTCTGTCCCGCGACGAGGTCGACGCCCGCGTCGAGGAAGCCCTCGACGCCGTCGAACTCGGGGGCCGGGGCGACGAGCGCGTCGCCGACCTCTCCGGCGGCGAGCAGGAGCGAGTCGCTATCGCCGCCGCGCTCGCGATGCGGCCCGACCACCTCGTGCTCGACGAACCGTTCACGGGTCTGGACTGGCCCGCCCGCCAGTCCGTCCTCGACCGCCTCCGGGCGCTCTCCGAGCGCGGGACGAGCCTGGTCGTCGTCACTCACGACCTCCGAGACGTCTGGGAGTTGGCCGACAGCGTGGTCGCGATGCGCGACGGCGAGGTGGCGCTCCGCGGGACCCCGGACGAGGTGCTGGACGGCCTCCCCGGCGTCGGGGTGCGGCCTCCGTGACACTCACCTACCGACCCGGCGACGGCGTACTCCACCGCCTCGACCCGCGTGCGAAGCTCGCGCTCCAGGCCGGGTTCGCCGCCGCCGCGTTCGCGCACACGACGGCGGTCGGGCTGGCGGTGCTGACGCCGTTCGCGGCGGTCGCACCCCGGCTCGCCGGAGCCTCCGTCCGGGACGCAGTCGGGGAGTTCCTGCTGGTCGCGCCGTTCCTGCTGGTCGCGCCGCTCGTCGCGGGACTCACGCTCGGCGAGCCGTGGTTCCGGACCGCTCCCGCCGTCCAGGCCGCGCTCGCGTCCTACCGCGTCGTGCTGTTGTTGCTGGTCGCCGCCGCGTACGTCTACAGCACGCCCGTCCGGGACTCGCGGGCGGCCCTCCGCTGGCTGCTGCCCGGGAAGCTGGGGGCGGCGACGGGGGTCGGTGTCGCACTCGTCTTCCGGTTCCTTCCCGTGCTCCAGGGCGACCTTCGAGCGCGCCGAGACGCCGTGAACGCCCGGCTCGGCGACGACCGGTCGCTGCGCGAGCGCATGCGGCTCGTCGGCGTGGGCGGACTCGGGCGCGCACTCTCGCGGGCCGACCGGCTCGCCGTCGCGCTCCGCGCCCGGTGTTTCGCGTGGAATCCAACGAGCCCGCCGCTGGCGTACGCGCGCCGGGACTGGCTCGCGACGGCCGGTGCGCTCGCGCTCGCCGCGGCCGCGGTCGCCCCGCTCCTCGCAGCCTGAAGAAACCACTGGCGCGTGGCCGTCCGGTTAACAACCTTTATGCGAATCCTGTCCGGGGATATGGGTATGTATTGGACCGTGCTTTCCCAGGCGGGGGGCGAGACGACCCGCCCGACGTTCTGGCGCATCGGGCACGTCGGCGAGGCCGTGTTCTACGGGCTCTCCGCCATGGCCATCGCGCTCTTCCTGTACGGCGTCTACCACCGGTTTGCGACGTACGCGAAGGGCAGCGAAGACCCGACCGAGCGGCTGTCTGACCTGCCGGGACGAGTGGTGTCGGCCGCGAAGCTCGTCGCGTCGAACGAGAAGCAGTTCGACCGCGACCTGGTCGCGGGGCTGATGCACACGTTCATTCTCTGGGGCTTCCTGACGCTGCTCATCGGGACCACCATCCTCGCCATCGACATGGACATCTGGACGAAGGCGCTCGGCCAGGAGTCGTTCTTCGTCGGCGACTTCTATCTGGCGTACTCGCTGGTGATGGACGGGATGGGGCTGCTGTTCGTCGTCGGCGTCGGCGTCGCGCTCTACCGCCGCTACTGGGTGCGCAACGAGCGGCTCTGGGGGAAGCACACGAGCGCCGAGGACGGCCTGTTCGTCTGGGCGCTGTTCCTGCTGGGCGTCGGCGGCTACGTCACCGAGGGCATCCGCATCCTCGGCACGGGCTTCCCGGACTTCGAGACCGTCTCGTTCGTCGGCTGGTTCGTCGCCGACGTCTTCCAGCTCGCGGGCGTCAACGCGGACGCGGCGGCCAGCGCCTACCCCATCGTGTGGTGGAGCCACTCGATACTCGCGCTGGCGTTCATCGCGGCGCTCCCGTACGGGAAGCCGTTCCACATGATTTCGAGCTACGCGAACCTCGTCACGCGCGACGAGGACGCCGGCCGCCGGCTCCCGAAGGTGCCCGAGGACGCTAGCCCCGAGGAAATCGGACCCTCGGAGATCGAGGATTTCACCTGGAAGCAGTTGCTCGACCACGACGCCTGCACGAAGTGCGGCCGCTGCTCGTCGGTGTGTCCGGCGAAAGCGTCCGGCCGCCCGCTGGACCCGCGTGACGTGATTCTCGACCTGAAGAACTACCGCGAGGACCTGGAGTCCGGCGACCGCGAGGAGGTCGACATCGTCGCGGACGGCGGCACCTCGGTCATCGACGCTGAGACCATGGAGTCCTGCATGTCCTGTATGGCCTGTATGGACGCCTGCCCGGTCGACATCGAACACGTCACGCAGTTCACGGAGATGAACCGCCGCCTCACGGAGTCCGGCCAGATGAACAAGAACGTCGAGGACGCCGTGATGAACGTCTTCCAGAAGGGCAACACGTTCGGCGACCCGGACCGCAAGCGCCCCGACTGGACCGAGGAACTCGACTTCGAGGTGCCGGACGCCCGCGAGGAGTCCGTCGAGTACCTCTGGTACGTCGGCGACTACCCGAGCTACGACGAGCGCAACCAGCACGTCGCGCGCTCGCTCGCCAAGGTCTTCGAGGAGGCCGGCGTCGACTACGGCATCCTCTACGAGGACGAGCAGAACGACGGCAACGACATCCGCCGGGTCGGCGAGGAGGGCCTCTTCGAGATGGTCGCCGAGGACAACATCGAGGCCTTCGAGTCCTGCGACTACGACAAAATCGTCTGCACCGACCCGCACTCGTACAACACGTTCTCGAACGAGTACGACCAGTTCGGCTTCGAGAACGCCGACTCGGTCTACCACTACACGCAGGTCGTCGAGGACCTCGTGAACCGGGGCGCGCTCGGGCTCTCCGGCACGGAACTCGACGACACGGTCACCTACCACGACCCCTGCCACCTCGGCCGCTACAACGGCGAGTTCGAAGCGCCCCGCGAGGTCGTGCGCGCGACGGGCGTCACGCTCGACGAGATGCCGCGGAACCGCAGCGATTCCTTCTGCTGCGGTGGCGGCGGCGGCGGCCTCTGGATGGACTTCGACGAGGAGCCCAAGCCCAGCGAGGAGCGCCTGCGTGAGGCCCTCGAAGACACGGACGCCGGCCACGGCGTCGACCGCTTCGTCGTCGCGTGCCCGATGTGCATGACGATGTACGAGGACGGCCGGAAGACCGGCGGCTTCGAGGACGACATCGAGGTGACGGACGTCACGGAACTGCTCGTGGAAGCCATCGAGGCGAAGGGCGGCGCGGCGGGTAGCGTCGGCGAGACATCCGCAGCGGCCGACTAGCGAGCTGTTTTCACCCCAACAGTTTTAGTACGAGTGACAAATGGTGTGGTATGGCGAGTGCCGCCCTGAACTCTAACGAAGTACAGGCGTACGTCTATGACCACGCACAGGACGGGTTTCGGGGATTGGCTGTCTACGACGGTGACGACCTCAACGTCCGCTACACGCGGACCGACATCGAAGCCGACGTCAGGGAACGCCTCAACTCAGTCCACGACTGCATCCAGTCTGCGAGACGGGCAGCCGAGGACAGCGACGGGGACTGCTGGAATCCGCTGTGTGCCGGCCGGGCAAGCATCCAGTTGTGGGACGACGCGGCCCTGATGCATCTCCGACCGGACCAGTCGCCGTCAGTCGAACGGGGGATACTCGTCGAACTCGACCCACGGGTCGCCGCGTCGTGTGCCGATTTCGTCTCGTCCGTCGAAGAGATCGTGGTCGACGAGTCGTGACCGAGTGAGAGAGTGTGCGCTGCCGTCGTGAGCCGGGTCAGTCGTCCAGCCACTCGCGGTCGAGCAGACCGTAGGTGTAGGTGTCGACGTACTCGCCGTCCACGATGGCGTCGTCGCGCCGCCGTCCCTCGCGCTCGAAGCCGAGTTTCTCCAGAGCGGCCGCCGACGCCTCGTTCGGCACGAGCACGCGGGCGTCGACCTTGTGGAAGCCGCACTCGCCGAACGCGTAGTCGAGGAACAGTTCCGTCCCCTCGGTGACGTAGCCGTTGCCCTGGTGTTCGGGCGCGACCCAGTACATGAGGTTGCCGCGCTCGCCGGGCGAACTGACCCAGCCGAACGCCACGACGCCGACGGGCTCGGGGTCGCCGTCGTCGCTGCTCGCGGCTGCGCCGCTCGCCTGTTCCGTGGACTCGCGTTGCTCGTCCACGCAGATGAGGAAGTGGTAGTCCTCGTCCTCGAGCATCTCGGCCACGTCGTCGACGGACTTGATAGACGTGTCCGTCAGCGGCACCCGCACGTCGGGGTGGTTGCGGCCGTACTGGATGAACTCGTGGTCCTCGTCCTCGATGGGGTGGAGGGAGACGGTGTCGCCCTCCGCGAACGCTGGTCCTGGCATAGTCGACAGTGACGCCCGCGAGCGGTTATAGCTTCGCTGAAGCGAGTTTCACCCGGCGAGGCGGGCTACCACTCGGTGAGCGCTTCGGCTCCGTGGTCGCGCACCAGAACGGCGACGAAGATGGCGACGGCGGTGAGCGCGAACGCGCCGCCGACGTAGAACGCCCACTCGATGCCGTACTCGGCCATCAGCCAGCCGCCGAGGACGGGCGCGAGCACGCTGCCGGGCCGCCAGACGAGCTCCCGGATGCCGAAGGAGGACGCGACGCCCTCGCCGTCGATGCCTTCGTCGGCGAACAGCGCCATGCTCGCGGGCTCCCGGAAGGAGTCGGCGACGCCGAGCAGGCCGTTGACCGCGACCAGCGGGAGGAACGCGGGCGAGAGGTCGCCGAGGACGGGCGCGGAGGCCGCCAGCCCGAGTGCGTCGCCGACGGCGGGCGTGAGCGGGACGAGCATCGCGGCGACGCCGTAGCCCGCGCCGCCCGCGGCGACGAACAGCGACCGGCCGAAGCGGTCCGAGAGCCGGCCGGTGAACGGCTGGCAGAGCATGTTCGTGAACTTCTCCGCGCTGAGCACGACGGCGAGCACGACCCCGGTGTACGCCAGCCCGCCCCGGGATGCTTCGAGGCCGGCGTAGACGGCGACCCACGACCGGACGAGGGTGACGGCGACGGCGTACGGCGCGCGGAAGCTGGTGAGCGTGAGGATGCGGCGGTTCACCGCGAGGTCGCTGAACGGGAACCCCCGGATGCGGGTGTCGTCGGCGTCGAGCAGGACCCAGACCGCGGCGAACGCGACGACGAACAGCACGGCGAGTACGTAGAAGACCGGTTCGAAGCCGTAGCGGTCGTAGAGGACGCCGGCGGTGCCCAGGCCGAGCAGCGATGCGGCGAGCCGCCACGCGTTCGCCTTCCCGATGCGGTTCGCGCGGGTGCCCTTCGACGCGAGTTCGCCGACCAGCGAGAGGCTCAACAGCCCCATGCCGGTGGCGAGGATGCCCTGACCCCCGCGGACGGCGACGAGCTGCCAGGACGTCTCGACGAAGGTGAACGCCAGCGAGACGACGACGCCGAACGCGAGCAGCCCGAGGAAGATGGCGCGCTTGTCGTAGCGGTCGCCGGCCCACGCCATCGGGACAACGATGAGCGCCTGCGACACGGTGAAGCCCGTGTAGAACAGGCCGATCATGAGGTCGGAGGCGACCAGTTCGTTGGCGTACTTCGGGAGCAGCAGGGCGAGCGCGCTGAGGCCGAAGCCGCCGGCGAATCGCGAGACGTACAGCGAGTAGAACTGCAGTTGGTCCCGGTCCACACTCGCGGGTGGGCCAGCCCCGGCAAGGCCGTTGCGGATTCCCCGCAGTCGGCGGGGCTGTCGGGTCGATTCGGCACCGGTGGACGCTCCGACGCGGCGGGAACGGGTGCGAAGGTGTTCGGGTGAAGGCGCTTGCTGGCCCGCCGTCTACGCCCGCACATGTACCGTCGCGCCGGTCGTCCGCCAACGGTTTGTGGAGCCGAGTCCGCGAGGGGGCGGCGATGAGCGAGTGCGCGCTCTGCGACCTGCCGACGCCGGACCCGCCCGTCACGGAGGACGGCGTGGACGGCGAGTACTGCTGTCGCGGCTGCCTGGAGGTCGGCCGCCGGCTCGACGACGTGACGGCCGCCGACCCCGAGAACCTGAACGCGGCCGCCGTCGACGACTCCACCCCAGACGACAGCGACGTGCCCGAGAGCGCCGAGACCGCCTACCTCGACGTCGACGGCCTCCACTGCTCGGCGTGCGAGCTGTTCTTACAGGCCGAAGCGACCGACACCGCGGGCGTCCACGACGCCGACGTGAGCTACGCGACGGACGCCGCCCGCGTGACCTACGACCCCGAAGTCGTCGACCCGTCCGACCTCCCGGGCGTGTTCGACCGGCTTGGGTACGGGGCATCACTTCCGGACGGCGACGAGTCGGGGATGGGAGACGCCGGCGGCTGGCTGGCGGGCGACGACCGCCGGGTGGTCGTGGGAAGCCTGCTGGGAATGGTCGTGATGCTCGGCTACGGCCTCGTGCTGTACGGCTCGTACCTCGACCTCGCGCCGACGGCCGAACTCGGGGTGCTGGCCGCCACGCTCGCGCTCGGCACCGTCTACTGCGCGGTGACCTTCGGCCTCGTGTTCGGGCTGCTGGAAGCCGTCGCGCTGCTTGCCGTCCTCCAGAGCGTGTCGTTCGCGGCCATCCTGAACGCCGACTCGCTCTCGGTCGGCACCGCCGTGCCCGCCGTCGCCGCCCTCGCGTCCGTCGTCGTCTTCCACACAGGTCGGCCGTTCCTCAGGGGGGCGTACGTGAGCCTGCGGGCCGGCCGCCCGAACATGGACCTCCTCGTCGCGCTCGCCGTGCTGGCGGCGTGGGGGTACTCGGTGGCGGCCTACGCCGCCGGCAGCGCGCACGTCTACTTCGACGTCGCCGTGATGGTCGTCCTCGTCGTCACGCTCGGGAACCGCATCGAGGAGCGCGTCAAGTCGCGTGCCGTCTCCGGCCTGTCGGCGTTCGCCGCCGCCAGCGTCGACGACGCCAGCAGGCGGACCAGCGAGGGCGGCACCGAGACCGTCCCCGTCGACGACCTCGGTTCAGGCGACGAGGTCGTGGTGCGGGCCGGCGAGCGCGTCCCCGTGGACGGAACAGTCGCGGAGGGCGCGGCGGCGGTCGACGAGTCCCTCGTCACGGGCGAGTCCGTGCCGGACAGGAAGCGCCCGGGCGACGAGGTGCTCGGCGGTACCGTCGTCACCGACGACGCGCTCGTCGTGGCGGTGGGCGAGGGACCCGACTCGACGGCCGACCAGCTGGTCGAACTGCTGTGGGACGTCCGGAGTGCCCGGCCGGGCGTCCAGCAGGTCGCCGACCGCCTCGCCGCTGTCTTCGTCCCGCTGGTCGTCGCGCTCGCCGTCGTCACGGCCGGCTACTATCTCTGGAGCGGTGCAGGCGTTGCCGACGCCGTGCTAACGGGCGTGGCGGTGCTGGTCGTCTCCTGCCCGTGCGCGCTCGGCCTCGCCACCCCGCTGGCCGTCTCGGCAGGCGTCCGGGAGGCTCTGGACGCCGGCGTCGTCGTCACGGACGCCGGCGTCTTCGAGCGCGTGCGGAACGTCGACGTCGTCGTCCTCGACAAGACCGGGACGCTCACCACGGGCGAGATGGCCGTCGAGGCCGTGACGGCGGTCGGCGGCATCGACCCGGAGAGCGTCCTCACGCGGGCTGCCGCCGTCGAACAGTTCTCCACGCACCCCGTCGCTGAGGCCGTCACCGACCGCGCCGACCCGCCTGCGGTCGAGGTGACGGACTTCGACCGGAAGCCGCGGGGCGTCACCGGCACCGTCGACGGCGACCGCGTGCTCGTCGGTCACCCCGGGCTGTTCGACGACGGCGAGTGGAGCGTCCCAGACCGCGTCCGGGAAGCGACCGACTGCGTCGACGGCGTGCCCACGGTGGTCAGCTGGAACGGCGAGGCGAGAGGGGTGCTCGCGGTGGCAGACCAGCCCCGCGAGGAGTGGCTGTCGGTCGTGGAGGACCTGGCCGCCGCCGGCCGCGAGGTGGTCGTCCTGACTGGCGACGACCCCGACGCAGCAGACCCGTTCCGCGAACACGACGCCGTGTCGGACGTGTTCGCTGGCGTTCCACCCGAGGGGAAGGCCCGGGCCGTCCGGGCGGTCGGCGAGAACGCGACGGTGGCGATGGTCGGCGACGGCAGCAACGACGCGCCCGCGCTCGCCGCCGCCGACCTCGGGGTCGCTATGGGATCGGGCACCGAACTCGCGGCCGACGCCGCCGACGCCGTCGTGACGGCGGACCTCGACGCCGTTCCCGAGATGTTCGGGCTCGCGGACGCCACTAGGTCGCGCATCCGACAGAACCTCGCGTGGGCGTTCACGTACAACGCCGTCGCGATTCCTCTGGCGGTGGCAGCCCTGCTAAATCCGCTGTTCGCGGCGGCGGCGATGGCCGGCTCCAGCCTCGTCGTCGTCGGGAACTCCGCGCGCCCGCTGCGTGGCGGCCTGCTGTCGGGGCTGCTCGCGGGGTAGCGGCCACGGGCGTCGGTTCCGCGAACCCTTTTGGCGCGGCGGCCGGAGGAGCCGGTATGGACCTCACGCACCGCCCCCGGCGGCTCCGCCGGGACGGCGTCCGGGGCCTCGTCTCCGAGACGAGCCTGTCGGCCTCGGACCTCGTCGCGCCCGTGTTCGTGGACGCGACGACCGACGAGCGCCAGCCCATCGAGTCGATGCCCGGCCACGAGCGCGTCCCGCTCGACGACGCCGTCGCCCGGGTCGAGGAAGTGCTGGAGACGGGCGTCGAGGCCGTCATCCTGTTCGGCATCCCCGAGTCCAAAGACGAGGTCGGGAGCCGCGCGTACGCCGACGACGGCGTCGTGCAGGAAGCCACGCGGCGCATCACGGGCGAGACGGACGCCTACGTCATCACGGACGTCTGCCTCTGCGAGTACACGAGCCACGGCCACTGCGGAGTGGTCGAGGACCACGCCGCCGACGACCCGGACCTGACTGTGGACAACGACGAGACGCTGGACCTGCTCGCGGAGACCGCCGTCTCCCACGCCGAGGCGGGCGCAGAGATGGTCGCGCCGTCCTCGATGACCGACGGGATGGTGGCGGCGATTCGCGAGGCGCTGGACGACGCCGGGTTCTCCGACATCCCCATCATGAGTTACGCCGCGAAGTACGAGTCCGCGTTCTACGGGCCGTTCCGGGACGCCGCCGACGGCGCGCCCGCGTTCGGCGACCGCCGGCACTACCAGATGGACCCAGCCAATCGGCGGGAGGCCGGCCGCGAAGTCGCGCTGGACGTCGAGCAGGGCGCGGACGTACTGATGGTCAAGCCCGCGCTTCCCTACCTCGACATCGTCTCGGACGTGCGCCGTGAGTTCGACCGCCCGGTCGCCGCCTACAACGTCTCCGGCGAGTACGCGATGCTGCACGCCGCCGCCGAGCAGGGCTGGCTCGACCTCGACGCGGTCGCCCGCGAGAGTCTGCTGTCCATCAAACGAGCGGGCGCGGACCTCATCATCACGTACTTCGCAGAGGACGTGGCCGAGAGCCTCTGACGGCGGATGGACCGGGTGGTCGTCCTCGTCGGCCTCGCGCTCTCCTTCGGCGGCTTCGAGGCGGTGTCCCGGCTGCAGGACCGGCTCGGCCGGCCGAGCGACGGCCTCGAAGCCCACGCCTGGAAGTGGCTGGTGCCGGCCGCCGTCGCCGGCTACGTGCTCGCCGTCGAGGGCCGCCCGCTGGCCTCCATCGGCTGGACGTTCGCCGGCCCGCTGCCGTTCGCGTACCACACCGCCGTCGGGCTCGCCGCGATGCTCGGCAGCGCAATCCTGCTCTCGCCGCTCTGGGAGGCGCTCGGCACCGCGGACGCGATGCAGGACGGGATGGCGGCCTTCACGGACTTCTCGGTGGCCGAGCGGCTGGTCGTCGCCGGGACGGCCGGCGTCACCGAGGAGGTGCCCTACCGGGGATACGCGGTCGAGCGCGTGACCGCGCTCACCGGGAGCCCGCTGCTCGCGGCCGCCGTCTCCCTCGTCGCGTTCCTCGCCGCCCACGTCGGCGAGCACTGGTCGCGGGCCGCCGCCGTCCAGATGGCCCAGCCGACCGTCGTGTTGCTCGCGCTCTACCTCTGGACGCACAGCCTCCCGGTCGTGATGGCCGTCCACGCCCTCAACGACGCCGTCGGCCTCCTGCTCGCCGACCGTGCCGGCGAACCGGACTCGGCGTGAGCGTGCCGAACCGGACGGGACTGCACGCGCTGCGAGCACGCGATGGGTTTTCGGTGGTCACCCACCCAGCCGGCGGTGTGCATTCGACATCGAGGGTGAGTGCGCGTGCTCGCTGAGGCCGTCGGCGTGGCGCTCGTGCTCGCGGTGGCGCTCGGGCTTTCGACCCGAGAACTGCCAGAGGAGTACGACTGGGCGACGTTCCGCCGCGCGCAGGGCCGCGTCTGGCTGCTCGGCGCGGGCGTGCTCGGCTGGGTCGTCGCCGTCGAGGGTGCGGGGCTCGCGTCGCTGAACCACCCGCCAGTCGTCGGTTTCGCGTGGTCGGCCGCGCTCGCGTTCGTCGCCGTCGGCGTCACCGGCATCGCGACCGGACTGGTGATGCGGCGGGCGGGACACGGTATCGACCCCGCGACGCGTGCGCTCCTCGAACTCCCCAAGAGCCGGGCGTTCGTGCTCGTCGTGTCGACCGGTGTCGCGGAGGAACTGGTGTTCCGAGGGTTCGTCCTGACCCGCGTAGCTGCCCTGACCGGCAGCGAAGTCGCCGCAGTCGCCGTCTCCGCGGTGGGGTTCGCCGCGTCCCGGGCGGCTGGCCTGAAGCGCGCGCAGGTCGCACAGGTGGCCGTCCTCGGGGTCGCCATCGCCGCCGCGTTCGCGTACACCGGGAACCTCCTCGCGGTGATGGTCGCGCGGGCCGGCTACGACACCCTCACGACGCTGTCGACGGACCCGGCGGACGTCCCGAACGAGTGACCCGACACCTATTTTCGGGGACCGACCCAACCCGAGAGCATGAACCGCGAGACGTCCCGGGAGCTCTACGACCGGTCGCTCGACGTGCTCGTCGGCGGCGTGAACTCCACCGTGCGCGCCGCTCCACAGCCGTACCCGACGTTCGTGCAGTCCGGCGACGGCGGCCACGTCGTGGACGCCGACGGGAACCGGTACGTGGACTGGGTGATGGGCCTCGGCCCGCTGCTGCTGGGCCACGACCTCCCGCAGCCAGTCGAGTCCGCCATCCAGCGCCGCGCCAGCGAGGGACCGATGTACGGCGTGCCGACCGAACTGGAGGTCGAGCACGCCGAGTTCGTCGCGCGCCACGTCCCGAGCGTGGAGATGCTGCGCTTCGTGAACTCGGGCACCGAGGCCACGGTGTCGGCCGTGCGGCTCGCCCGCGGCTACACCGGCCGGAACAAGATTGTCGTGATGCAGGGCGGCTACCACGGCGCACAGGAGTCGACGCTCGTGGAGGGCGACGCCGACCACCGCGGTCCGTCGTCGGCGGGCATCCCACCCGAGTTCGCGCAGCACACGATTCCGGTGCCGTTCAACGACACCGACGCAGTCACCGAGGTCTTCGAGGAACACGGCGACGACATCGCCGCCGTGCTGGTCGAGCCGATTCTCGCGAACAAGGGCATCGTCGAGCCGGTCGAGGGCTACCACGAGACGCTGCGTGACCTCACCCACGACCACGGCGCGCTCCTCGTCTGGGACGAGGTCATCACGGGCTTCCGGGTCGGCGGGCTGGGCTGCGCGCAGTCCGAGTTCGGCATCACGCCCGACGTGACGACGTTCGGGAAGATCATCGGCGGCGGCTTTCCGGTCGGCGCTATCGGCGGTCGAACGGACGTGATGGAGGAGTTCACGCCCACCGGCGACGTGTTTCAGGCGGGGACGTTCTCCGGCCACCCGGTCACGATGGCCGCGGGGCTGGAGACGCTCCAGTACGCAGCCGAGAACGACGTCTACGAGCACGTGAACCGGCTCGGCGACCGGCTCCGCGAGGGCCTAGTCGAGGTCGTCGCCGAGCAGGCTCCCGAGTACACCGTCGTCGGCCGCGACAGCATGTTCAAGGTCGTGTTCACGCGCGGCGGCAGCGCCCAGTCCGGGCCCTGTGCGGCGGGCTGCCGGCAGGACCCCGACTGCGAACGCCACGACGCCTGCCCGACGGACGCCAGCGACGTGGGCGACGCCGCCGTCGACCGCTGGAACCGCGTGTTCCGCCCGCAGCTGCTCGACGACGGCGTCATGCTCTCGCAGAACCAGTTCGAGTCCCAGTTCGTCTCCTACGCCCACACCGAGGAGGACGTCGACCGCACCGTCGAGGCGTACCGCGACGCGCTGTAGCGCGGCCGGCGGCTTTTTCTCGCGACACGTCGAACCGCCGGCTATGGTCCCCAACACCGACGACAGCGGCGACGACAGCCCCGGCACCGGGGGCGCGGCCGCCGGGAACGGCGACACGGCAGCGAGCGTCGACTCGAAGCGGTGGTACTGGGTGGCTGCCCTCTCACTGTACTGGGTGGTGGCGACGGTCGCCGGGTCCGTGTTCACGCTCGTGGTGCTGGCGTTCGCGGTCACGGGCGTGGCCAGCGTCGGGACAGTCGCGGGCGAGCCGACCGTCGCCATCACCGGTGGGCTGGGCCTCGTCGGCCTCGTGCTCGTCGCGCTCGCGATACTGCTGGTGTTCGTCGGCGGAGTCCTCTCGCTGGTGTTCCCGGTCGCCATCTACCTCGACGCCGAAGCCGTCACCGACGCCCGGCTGGACTGGCAGCCCGACCCGGCGCTGTACGGGCTGCTCGGGCTCGCCGGCGTCGTCGCCCAGCCGCTTCAGGTGCCGCTCGCCGTGTACTACCTATACAAGAGGCACGAGTCCGTAGGGCGACCGTGAGCGAACTCCGAGTCCGGTCCCGGTGGTGGTACTGGGTCGCCGCGGTCCCGCTCGTGGCGGCGTTCTGGGTAGTCACCGCGCTCTGGATGGTCGCCGTCGTCGCGCTCGTTCCGGAGGCCGGCGCATCGACGACTAGCGCCGTCGTGTCGATTCCCGCCGTGGCGCTCGGCCTCCCGGCGCTGGCCGCCTACCTCGTGATGCCGCTGGCCGCGCACATGGACGACCGCGCGATTCGAGCGGCGGGCGGCCAGCTCCCCGGGCTCGCCGCCGACACCGCGAGAGTCACCGCGGTCGTCGACCTCGTACTCGTCGCCGGCGTCTACCGGTTCTTCGAGGGGAGCAACGTCGTCAGCGAGCCGGACCCCGTCGGCACGCTGCTGGTCGCGGCGGCGGTCGTCGCCGGCGCGTGGCTCGCGGTCCGGTACGTGCGCGCCCGGCGCGAGGTGGTCGTGATGCCGTCGGGCTTCAGCGAGTGGCGGGCCGAACTCCGCGAGGGCGAACGCGTCTAGGCGCTGCCACGACAACGCTGAAGTGAAGGGGCGGCGAGCGTCCAGTCGATGCAGCGCCGAACCCGCTCTCGGGAGGTGACGGCGAGTGGTCGGTGACCTCGCCGCCGTCGACTTCCCGACGTGGGCAGTCGTCGCCCTGCTCGCGCTCCCTGTCCTCGACTTCCTGCACAGTCTGACGCCGTGGTCTCGGCGGCTCTGGACGCAGTTCGACCACGAGCCGTGGTCGCGGTTCTGGAGTGTCGCGACCGGCATCCGCTGGGTGCAGACCGTCGTCGCCGGCTGGCTGGTGGTCGCCGTCGCGGACGCCCCGCTCTCGGCGGTCGGTGTCCGTCTGCCGTCGCTGCCAGTCACTATCGGCAGCGCCGCGGCCGCCGTCGGGCTCACGGCGTGGTACGCCTACGCCGCGGCGACCGAGCCGTCGGTCCCGGTCGCGGACGCGCCGACGGACTTCACGACGACGTACCCCGCGAACGGCCGGGAACGCGCGCTCTGGTACGTCGCGGGCGGCGTCACGGCGGGCGTCTGCGAGGAGTTCGTCTACCGGGGCGCGGTGCTCGCCGCGCTGCTCGGAGTCGGGCTTCCGTGGCCGGTCGCGGTGCTCGGCGCGGCGCTTGCGTTCGCCGCGACCCACGGCCTCGCCGTCCTGAACCCCGTGGCACTGGCGTTCTACGTTACGTTCGCGCTGGTGATGACCGCCGTCGTCGCGCTCACGGGGAGTCTGCTGCCGGCAATCGTCCTGCACGGCGCGACCAACCTCTGGGAGGTCGTGAGCGCGTTCCGCGCGGACGGGCTGCCGCAGGCGGACGACGCCCCGGCCGCCTGACGCCGCGACCGGGAACGCAGGGGGTTTCAAGCGGGAGCGCGGAGTTCTAGACATGAGCAGTCAGATTCGGCTCGCGACACGGGGGTCGGACCTCGCGCTCCGACAGGCGAGCGAGGTCGCCGACGCCCTCGAAGACCGACGCCACGACGTGGAACTCGTGGAGGTGGAGACGGAGGGCGACCGCGTGACGGACGCCCTGGTCAACGAACTCGGGAAGACCGGCGCGTTCGTTCGCGCGCTCGACGAGGAAGTCCTCGACGGCAACGTCGACGCCGCCGTCCACTCGATGAAGGACGTGCCGACGGACGTGCCCGAGGACCTCGTGGTGGCGGCCGTCCCGCACCGCGAGAACCCCGCGGACGTGCTCGTCACGCCGGACGGAACGGGGCTGGAGGACCTGCCGGCTGGCAGCGTCGTCGGGACGGCGAGCCTGCGGCGGGGCGCACAGGTGCAGGCCCACCGGCCCGACCTGGAGGTCGAACCAATCCGCGGGAACGTCGACACGCGCGTGGAGAAGCTGCTGGCACCCGACCTCCAGCGCGAGCACGAGCGCCGCACGGAGGCCGCGAAGAAGGCGCAGTCCGAGGACGCCCGCGAGCAGCGCCGCGGCGACTACAGCGCGGACGTGGAGGCCGGCGTCGAGAACATCGAGAACGAGCGCGAGGACAGCGAGCGCCAGAGCGAGGACGGCGACACCGACAGCGGGAACGGGGAGTTCGACCAGTCCGTCGAGGAGTGGTTCGCCTCGCTGACGCCGCTCCAGCAGTCCGCACTCGAACGCGACCCGGACACCGAGTACGACGCGCTCGTGATGGCCCGCGTGGGCCTCGACCGAACCGGCCTGCTGCACCACGTCGGCATCGAGGAACTGCCGACGAACACGCACGTGCCGGCGACCGGACAGGCGGCGCTGTGCGTGACGGCGCGCCGGGACAGCGACGTGGTCGACGACCTCCGGGACGCGCTCGAACACGTCCGCACGCGGGTCGAAGTGACCGCCGAGCGCGTCGTTCTCGAGGAGCTGAACGGCGGCTGCATCGCGCCCATCGGCGTCCACGCGCTCGTGCAGGGCGACGTGGTTCGGACGGCGGTCCAGGTGTTCAGCCGGGACGGCAGCGAGCAGGTCGGCGAGACCCGCGAACTAGACGCCAACAACTACGCGGCAGAGGCCCGCGAACTGGCCGCAGACCTCCGGGAGCGCGGGGCCGCCGACCTCGTCGAGGAAGCGCGGCGGGAGGCCTGAAATGCCCGGCACCGTCTACCTCGTCGGCAGCGGGCCCGGCGACCCGGAGCTGTTGACGGTGAAGGCCAAGCGACTGCTGGAGGAGGGGGACGTGGTGCTCCACGACAAGCTCCCGGGCCCCGACATCCTGGAGTCCATCCCCGCCGAGAAGCGCGAGGACGTGGGGAAGCGCGCGGGCGGCGAGCGCACCCCGCAGTCGGAGACCAACGCCCGGCTGGTCGAACTCGCGGAGGCCGGCAACGACGTGGTGCGGCTGAAGGGCGGCGACCCGTTCGTCTTCGGGCGGGGCGGCGAGGAGATGCAGTACCTCTCCGAGCACGGCGTCGACTTCGAGGTCGTGCCGGGCATCACGTCTGCCGTCGCGGCACCCGCGGCCGCCGACATCCCCGTGACTCACCGCGACCACACCTCGTCGGTCTCGTTCGTCACGGGCCACGAGGACCCCGAGAAAGACGAGTCCGCGGTCGACTGGGAGGCCCTCGCCGAGACGGGCGGGACCATCGTCGTGCTGATGGGCGTCGGGAAGCTCCCCGACTACACGCAGGCGCTCCGCGACGCCGACATGGACCCGGAGACGCCCGTCGCGCTGATAGAGAAGGGGACGCGGCCCGGCCAGCAGGTCGCGACCGGTACCCTCGACACCATCGTCGACGCCCGGGACGAGGCGGGCATCTCGCCGCCCGCCGTCACCGTCATCGGCGGCGTCGCGGGGCTGTGGAGCGAGGATGACGAGACGAAGGGGGAGGACGCGTGAACGTCGCCGTCTTCCGGCCGGACGACGAGCGCCTCGCGGACGCCGTCGCGCTCCTCGAAGACCTGGGCGCGGAGCCGGTGCCGGACCCGATGCTCGCCGTCGAGCCGACCGGCGCGGCTCCCCGCAGCGACGCCGCGTTCGTCGTCGTGACGAGCAAGACCGGCGTCGAACTCGCCGCGGCCGAGGGGTGGACGCCCGGGGACGCGACGCTGGTCGCCATCGGGCCGGCGACCGCGGACGCCTGCCGCGAGGCGGGCTGGACCGTCGACAGGGTGCCCGAGGAGTACACGAGCGCCGGCCTGGTCGCCGAACTCGGCGACGAGGTCGACGGCGCGCGCGTCGAGGTCGCGCGCTCGGACCACGGTTCCGCCGTGCTCACGGACGGTCTGAACGACGCGGGCGCGTTCGTCCACGAGACCGTCCTCTACGAACTCGTGCGGCCGGCGGGCGCGGGCGACTCCGCCGACCTCGCCGCCGACGGCGACCTCGACGCGGCGCTGTTCACCTCCTCGCTGACCGTCGAACACTGGCTCGACGCCGCCCGCGACCGCGGCGTCGAACGAGAGGCGCGGGACGCGCTCGCCGAGGCGACGGTCGGCGTCATCGGCCCGCCGACCGCCGAGACGGCCGAAGCCCACGGCATCGACGTGGACGTCGTCCCCGACGACGCGGGCTTCGAGGAGCTCGCGCGGGCCGTCCTGGAGTAGCCCGGAGTTTTTACGCGGTGGCGCGCAACCACAGAGTGATGGACGGCCCCGTTCCGGAACTCGACGAGCGCGCGGCGGCCTGTGCGGACGCCATCGAATCTGCCGACAGCGTCCTGCTCGCCTCCCACATCGACGCCGACGGCCTGACGAGCGCGGGCGTCGCGTCGACCGCGCTGGAACGCACCAGCGTCCCCCACGACGTGGTGTTCTCGAAGCAGCTCGACGACGAGGAAATCGCGGGCATCGCGGCCCACGACCACGACACCGTGCTGTTCACGGACTTCGGGAGCGGTCAGCTCGACATAATCGCCGAGCACGAGGAAGAGGGCGACTTCACGCCCGTCATCGCCGACCACCACCAGCCCGCCGACGCCGACACCGAGTACCACCTGAATCCCCTGCTGGAGGGCGTCGACGGCGGGAAGGAACTTTCGGGTGCGGGCGCGAGCTACGTGCTCGCTCGGGCGCTGCTCGGCGAAGACGCCACTGACCTCGCGGCGCTCGCGGTCGTCGGCGCGGTCGGCGACCGCCAGACCGTCGACGGAGAACTCGTCGGCGCGAACACCCGAATAGCCGCTGAGGGCGTCGAGGCCGGCGTGCTGGACACCGCGAAGGACCTCGCGCTGTACGGCACCCAGACCCGCCCGCTCCCGAAGCTCCTGGAGTACGCCAGCGAGGTGTACGTCCCCGGCATCACGAACGACGAGCAGGGCGCGATTCGGTTCCTCGACGGCCTCGACGTGGACCTCCACGACGGCGGCGACTGGCGGACGTGGGCGGACCTCTCCCACGAGGAACGCCAGACGGTCGTCAGCGCGCTCGTCAAACGCGCGGTGCGGAACGGCGTCGCCGGCGACGAGGTGACGAAGCTCGTCGGCACGACGTACACGCTCACCGAGGAAGCACCGGGCACCGAACTGCGGGACGCCAGCGAGTTCTCCACGCTGCTAAACGCCACGGCGCGCTACGAGCGCGCGGACGTGGGGCTCGCGGTCTGCCTCGGCGAGCGCGGCGAGCCCCTGGACGCCGCCAGAGAGCTCCTGCGCGAGCACCGCCGGAACCTCTCGGAGGGGCTCGGCTGGGTGGAACGCGAGGGCGTCACCGTCGAGGACGAACTCCAGTGGTTCCACGCCGAGGACCGCATCCGGGAGACCATCGTCGGCATCGTCGCCGGGATGGCCCTCGGGTCGGACGCCACGCGGAGTGACCGCCCCATCGTCGCGTTCGGAAAGAAGAGCGGAGACGACGACGGCGGCGAGCCCGAAGTGAAGGTGTCGGCGCGCGCGACCGGCAGCCTCGTCGACGACGGCGTCGACCTCTCGGCCGTGCTGCGGGACGCCTCGCAGGCAGTCGGCGGCGACGGCGGCGGCCACGAGGTCGCTGCGGGCGCGACCGTCCCGGCCGGCGAAGAAGGCGCGTTCCTCGATGCCGCCAGCGACATCCTCGCGGAACAACGCAACGACGGTTGAAGAACGCCTATTCCGGCCGACCGCCAACCCCGGGCCGTGCTGCCGACGCTCTCCGACCTGCGAACCGAACTCTACCGGCTCGGGTTCTCCTACTACCCCTCGTACTGGACGACGGGCGCGCGGGTCGTCTCACTGGCGAACGACTTCTCGCGCATCCGCGTGAAACTCCCGCACAACTGGCGGACGAAGAACCCGATGGGCGTGACCTTCGGCGGCAGCATCTACGGTGCCGTCGACCCCATCTACGTGGTGTTGCTGCGCCACCGGCTCGGCGACGACTTCACCGTCTGGGACAAGGCCGCCGACGTGCGCTTCCGGAAGCCCGGCGAGTCGACGCTGTACGCCGACGTCCACCTGCCCAACGACGAGGTCGCCGCGCTCCGGGACCTCGGGCCCGGCGAGTCGACCGACCGCGTCTACGACGTGGAACTGGTCGACGGCGACGGCGAGTGCCACGCCGAAGTGGAGAAGACCGTGTACGTGCGTCGGGACGACTGACTACGACGCCCAGACCGCGTCGAGCACGCGCAGCCAGTTCTCGTGGGCGAGCTTCCGCAGGTCGCGCTGCGAGTAGCCCGCATCCCGGAGCGCAGTGAACAGGGTCGGGAGTCCGGCGGCGTCACCGATGGAATCCACGACGGTCGCGCCGTCGAAGTCGGAGCCGAGCGCGACGTGGTCGACGCCCATCCTGTCGACGAGGTAGTCGACGTGTTCGACGACCACCGACAACGGGACCTCCGGGTCGTTCTCGCCGTCCGGCCGGAGTGCGTTCGCGGCGAACGTCAGGCCGACGACGCCGCCCGTGTCGGCGACAGCGTCCAGTTGGTCGTCGGTGAGGTTCCGGGAGAGCGGACAGACGCCGTGAGCCGCCGCGTGCGAGACGACCAGCGGGTTCGTCGACACCTCGTGGACATCCCAGAACCCCTCGCTGGCGAGGTGCGCGCAGTCCACGAGCACGCCGCGGTCGTCACAACGCTCGACCAGCCGGCGGCCCGCGTCGGTGAGTCCGTCCGCGCAGTCCGGGCCGCTCGGGTACCGGAACGGCACGCCGTCGGCGAACTGCGTCGGCCGCGACCACGCCGGGCCGAGCGACCGCAGTCCGCGGTCGTAGTACGCCTCGAAGTTCGAGAGGTCCGGCGCGATGGCCTCCGAGCCCTCGAAGTGGAGGACGGCACCGAGTTCGTCGCCGTCGACGCAGGCCCGGAGGTCGTCGACCGTCGTGCACTTTCGGACGCCGTCGAATCCCGTGATTGCGTCGAACACCCCGATCAGGTCGTCGGTGACGCGGCGGGCCGCTGCCGGGGACAGCGGGGGCGGGCGCTCGATGCGGTAGCCGTCGGCCGTGTCGCTGCGAGCGCGCTCCGGGCCGAAGCGGTCCTCGGAGGGGACGAAGATCGCAAACAGACCGGCTGCGAGACCGCCCTCGCGGGCCCGCGGCAGGTCGAGGTCGCCCCCTGCGTGGCCGTCCCGGAACACCGACGGGTCGGCGCTCGCCCGTCGGAGCGCGAGCAGGCTGTCGTTGTGGCCGTCGAGGACGGCCGGCAGTTCAGTCACACCCACACCTCCAGCGGTGTCCACAAAAGCGTTCGCTGGCAGGGACGCGGGAAGCTCGGCGTACCGCGGCCACCCCTTATTCTGTATCGTGGTATGTGGTTTATTGGCGAGAGATAGGTGCGACCAGCCGAAATGGAGGGCGAGGTACAGAGCCGTGCAGAACACGTCCGGGAGACGGTTTCTGGAGCAAGCAGGCGGAGATTCACCACCAGAACTAGAGCGTCACCGGCGGCTACACCGGGCGGAGCGAACAGCGCCGGCGGGGTCAAGCGGCGGTTGCGGTCGGTCGAATCGGTCACTCCGGTGTTCCGGCGAGCTGGCTCCGCGGGAGCCCGGTCGGCGAGTCTGTCAATCGGCTGCCGGTGTATCGAAGGAGCCCTGAAACTGGTTGGTGATGTCTGGGACGAGCGGCGGTGCCAGCCGCTGGCAGTTCACGGCCCAGTGCGGCCTAGTGTGTGTCTTCGTTGCGAGCATCTCACTGAAGTCCGGCGAGAGTGACGAAGGCTCGGTGGCACGGGTGCGGTGGCCAGCGAGTACCTGACGCAATCGGTCGAGAGTCCCGCGTCCGCGAGACGGCGTGATGAGCCGCCACACTGACCAGTGGTTCGCTGACTGAGAGACTCCAGGCCGTCAACCCACAGATTTCGAGCTGTATCGCCGGTCCAGCCCCTGAATCGAGCCGACGTGCAGCGAGCGACAAACAGCCCACCGCACCATCTATAAACCGCATGCTGCGATATAGAATTAGCTAATGGGGCCAGTCACCGACCGACGGGCACTTGTCCAGCGGCGTCCAATCGCCGGCAATGAGCGAGCTGACGGCCGAAGAGTTCGAGGAGCAGAAGTACGTCGACTACTTCCCGAAGCTCGAAACCGCGTACAAGCGGGCGTTCGACGACGTGAACGGCAAGTACGACCGAGACCTCGTCCACGCAATCGACCAGATGGTGCTCTCCGAGAGCGAGCCTCACTACGAGGACGGCGAGTTCACGGTCGACCTCCCCGAGGACCCGCTGGGGCGAATCAGCGGCGTCGACTTCGACGAGGAGTACGGGCAGGAGGCGCTCGACGAACACGTCGAACGCATCCGCGCGCACCTCCGCGACCAGTTCGAGGTCGGTGACGCGGGGGACGAAAAGGCCTAAGCAGGGTGAGCGCCAACCCGGGGACATGAGCACAGAGAGCCAGGACGGGAGCGACCTGGAGGAGCGCGTCAACAACTTCCTCCGTCGGAACTTCCCCCAGATTCAGATGCACGGCGGCACGGCCGCGATTCAGAACATCGACCGCGAGAACGGCGTCGTCGACCTCCAGCTCGGCGGTGCCTGCTCGGGGTGCGGTATCTCTCCGATGACGATTCAGGCCATTAAGTCCCGGATGACCAAGGAGATTCCCGAAATCGACACCGTTCACGCCGACACCGGCATGGGCGGCGGAAGCAGCGGTATGAGCCCGTCGTTCCCCGGCGAAGAAGACGGCGAGGAGTCCGGCGACGACGAAGGCCCGCAGGCCCCCTTCTAGGTCGGTCCGTCCGGCTCAGTCTTCCGTCCAGTAGTAGATGTCTTCTTTCTCTGTCCCGCAGCTCGGGCACTCCTCGGGGAACGAGTCCCGGAGCGCACCCATTTCGCCGCACTCCGCGCAACGCCACATGAGTTCGACTTCGCCGAACTCGTGGCCCGAGCGCTCGTGTTCGACGGACAGCGACTCGATTCCCTCCCGAGTAGTGACGTAGAAACCGTCGCCGTCGAACCCGCGGACGGTACCGAGCGGTTCGCCGTCGTCGCTGTACACGGTCGCGCCGAGGCCGAGTGCCGGTGGGTCGTCGGTCATGGCAACTCGTTCGTCACGAGCCCGCATAAACCCAGTCGCCGCCGTACCGGAACCGCAGGACAGCAGTGGGCTGCGAACGACAACTGGTTGGCGAGCAGTGGCAGTTGCTGCTCGTGGCCGCGACATCGAGTGGCGACTGGGCCAATGACCATAAACCAGATAGCGATTCAGCGAACCTCGTCAGGGTGCCGACCGGACCAGCATCCGGACGGTCGCTGGATGCAGTGCAGCCACCGAATGCACGGTACAGCAGGCAAAGTAGAACAGCGGACTGCAGCGAGCAGGAGCGTCTACGAGCCGTCGCTACATGAAATCCGCAATCCCTGACTGTTTGTTCTTGTCGTTCTCGAAGATAGAGGACAGCCGGCGGTCCATGATTTCGAGGCGCTGTTTCGTGTACTCCCGGCAGTCGTAGTCCTCCGCGACCTGGATGGCGGTGTCCATGTACTTGTTCACCGAACCCTGGTGGACAGTGAGGTTCACGCGGCCGCCACACTCCCGGCAGTCCCCGGTGAGCGGCATCCGGCGGTACTTCTCCCCGCAGTCCAGACACCGCGTCTCCTGCCGGCTGAACGCCCGGAGGTTCCCGATGAGGTCCGGGAGGAAGTGGTACTCGATGACGCGCTCGGCGACGTCCGTCTCGTCTACCGCCCGGAGCTTCCGGGAGAGCTCCAGTTGGGCGTCCATCTTGTCCATCATCGACCCGAGCGTCTTGTACGCTGACAGCTCCGGTCCGAGGTGGATGTTCGATGTGTCGTGCGTGTGCCCGAATCCAGTGTACTCCTCGTCGGTCTCCAGCGTGGCCTCGGCGATGGTCACGAGGTCCTCGACGTCCTCGGGGTCCGCCAGTTCTCGGGTCGCCTCGTAGAACTCGCGCGGGTATTCGCGGTCGATGTCCACGTTGTGCGCCTCGTCGTCGATCTCGCTCGGGTCGATGCGCGAGGACATCACCAGCGGCGCGTCCATCCGACCGCCGCGCTTGTCCGGCAGGAACGACTTCGAGAAGTTCACGAGGCCGTCCATCAGGAGCATCACGCAGTCCTCGTCCCCGTCGCACTGGCCAGTGAACAGGTCGTTCGCGACGAGCGTGTTGGTCTCCTCGACGGTCAGGGAGTACGTGTGCTCGACGCCGGACTGGACAGTCTCGACGGACACGACTTCGTCGACCCACACGTCACCGCCGTCGCCGAGGAGGCGCTGGGAGCGCGTGTCGATTCTATCCAGCGCGTTCGAGAGGGTCTCGGATTTCCTGTCGAGATGGAAGCCGACACGGGCGTCGAACCGAACGGCGTTCTGCGACGTGACCTTGAGAACCCACGTTTCGAACGACCGCTCGTCGTCGTAGAATTCGGCGACAGCGCCCGTCTTCGGGGTGCGTTCCTCGCGGTAGACCTTCGTCGCAATTCCGAATCGTTTGAGCGCCGCAACGAGGTCGGACTGCAGGTCGTCGCTCACCGTATGAGCGCGGATTTCGACGCGGTCGCTCGATGCGCTGCCGTCCCCGGAGAAGTACGCGGCGAGGAACGCTCGCACGACGGGGTCTGGCGCGGACATGACACAGTTGGGGACTCGCTTCGTCTCCGCGCGACTGCCAGCGTCGAGGACGTCCGAGAACAGTGTCGCGACGAGTCGGCTGGAGACCGTGACTTTCCACTCGTTCTCCTCGAACGCCTCGACGTTCAGTACGTCGTCGAAGACGTCGATAATCTCGGCGCGGGGTGCGTCGTCCGGCGTGCAGATGGTCGTCTGGTAGAACGACCCGACTTCCCGCCGAGTGAACCCCTCAGCGGCGTAGTATCCGAGCATCGTGCCGACAGTTTCGTCGACCTCGAATTGGCGGGAAACCGAGGCGGTGTCGCGGCGAACACCGAGCAGCACGTCGTCCGGAGTACGGTCGATGGCCGTCGCGCGGTCGAACAGTTCGAGCAGGACACTCGCGGGGATGCTGTCGCGGGACACCCAGTTGTACACCGTCGACTGACTCACGTCGAGCCGCTCGGCGACTGACTTCAGGTAGCTGTCCGCGTCCGTCGCGTCGTCGAGTAGCTGCTTGAGTCCGGATTCGCCGATTCCGCGGACCATCAGGTCGTCGTTCGGAATCGCGTCTGCATCGAGGAACTCGGCGAGCAGGTCGAACGTCGCCGTCTCGCCCTCGACGGGAATCTGCTTCGGTGCAGGGACGGCGTCACTCGCCGTCAGTTCCCGGGCTTCGACGCGCTCGATACTGTCACCGGTCCACCGCCGCATGGAGTGGTCGGGTGTCACCGTCAGTTCCCGTCCGCTCTTCGTTTCGATTTCGACGAGGTGGTCCGGAGCGCGGTGTTTCGAGACGGCTTCGACACGCTGGAGCGTCTCTTCACCGTCCTCGGTCACCGAGGGGACGAGCACGTCGCCGTCGAGTTCCTGCACGAGCGTCCCGAAGTCGTCCTCAGAAATCGAAGATTTCTGATGGGCTGCACCGGACTCTGTCCGAGGAACGTCTTCCTCAGCCGTCTCGGGGTCGAGACGGTCCTCGACCAGTGCTTCAATGCGCTCGTAGTACCACTGGTCATCCTCGTCCTCGAACCAGACCTTCGTCTCAGGATGGAAGCAGTTCCGGCGTTTCGCGGCGTGAAAGTACGGGTGTGCGTACCCGACGGACGCCGACGTGAATCCGATGACTCTGCCGACGACGGCGGCGGAAGTGTGGGGTGCCATCCCGAAGACGAGTTCGCCGACGAGGTCGTCGCGCTCCTCGACTTCGTAGAAGGCGTCGAGGCCGTAGTACTGGGTGAGAAGGTCGTCGACGAAGTCAGCGGTCTTGAGCATGTGTTCGGCCGCCCCGTCCGAGAGCACGACGTCCTGCACGCGGAGTTCGACGACCTGGTCGTCGTGTTCGAGGGGGTCGCCGTGGACGTCCTCGGTGTAGCCGAGTTCTCGGAAGTGGTCGGCGGTGACGTCGAGTTCGCTCGGTTTGACCGCGGTGACCGGGAGGTCGGTCATGTCGTAGCGGACGGTACCGTCCTTGAACGCGGTGACGCCGTGTTTGGCGCGGAGGACGCCTTTCTCCATCGGTTCGGGGACTTTCTCCGCGGACATCAGTCCCTGAACGCCCTTGAGCTGGTCGAAGGCGTTCTCGCGCTCGCCGACGGCCTGAAGGGCGCTGCGGTATTCGTCGCCGACGTCGACGACCTGCGTGGTGACGTTGTCCAGTTCGCGCTCGCAGCGCGGACACTCGACCCGCCCGGACTCGTCGGGTTCGGCTTCGACACCGCAGTCCTCGCACTCGTAGTAGGGGTCGGTCCACTCGCCGCAGTCGGGGCACCGGGCGTCGTACGTGTGCTCGCCGCAGTCCGGACAGACGCGGTCCCCGAGCCGGACGGGAATCTCGCCCGGGGTGTCGGCCATGTCGGGCGCGTACCGGGCGGCGTCGCCGACGTCGCGCTGACTGCCGCCGGCCTCCCCGATGGGGAAAAGGGTGTGGACGGCCGGCGAGAGGTCGCGGGACTCGGACTTCTCGGGGCGGCCCATGCGATTGCCGATGCGGGTGGGGGCGCGCTCCTGAACCTCGAACGGCGCGACCTCGTTGACGGCGCGGAGCGCGTTCGGCCAGTCGCGGGCGTCCGCGGAGAGGTCGTCCCACGCTTTTTCGAGAGACTCGGTGACGCCGAGCGAACGCGCGAGCGGCAACCAGTCGTCCACCCGGAGGGCGTCGTCGTCCTGGTGGTGTGTGACGAGCAGGGCCTCCAGTGATTCGCGGACGGCCTCGGTTCGGTCGAGGACGAGTTCGTCGCCCTCTCTGTCGGCATCGGCGACGGCGTCGGCCAGCACCTCGAAGTGCTCGACGTCGAGGTCGTGCCAGAGGTACGTGTACGCGGGGTGCAGCGGGGCGTCGTACTCGGTCGCCCACTCGATGGCCTGCTCGGCGTCCGGGTTCTCGAGGTCGACGTACGGCGAGTCCCGGAGCGCCTGCACGTCTGCACCGGCGGCCTCGATGTCCTGCACCCACCACTCGGGAGCGTAGGACGCGGGCGCGAGTTCGTGGTTGTTCTCGACGAACTCGCCGTAGTTCACGAGGTACTCGCCGACGTCCAGAATCTCCTCGACGCCGTTCCTGACTTCGAGAGCCTCAGCTGGGTCCTCGATGTGCCGAACGTCGCCGTTCGCGAGCTTCACGGTCGGCCCCTCGATGGAGTCGACGGGGACGACCCCCGCCGCCTTCCCCGGGAGTTCGGTCTTGATCTGGGTGCCGGTCGCGAGGAAGTCGTCCAGCAGGTGCATCGTCGCCGGGTGGACGCCCGCCGTCGCGTTCCCGTGGTTCCGGGCGCGACCGTACCGCAGCCGGAACCCCCCCTCCTTCGACGGGTGGCCGAACACCGGACGGCCGGCGATGAGGTCGCGGAGGAACTTCTCCGAGGCGTCCACGCGCGGCGGACCGTCGGGCTCGTCGTCGACTGCCTCGACTTCGCCGTCACCGTCGTCGCTCGCGGCGTCTGCTGCCTCCGCCTCGTCGGCGTCGTCGCTATCGTCTTCTCCGATAGTGCCGTCGATGAGGTCCTGAAGCCACGGCCACTCGACCTCGTCGAGGTTCCGGGTGTAGCGCTGAATCTTCGGTGCCTTCAGCGCGATGCCCTCCGCGAGCACGAGACACATGCCGCCCCGCGGGGAGTTGGTCTCGATTCGCTCGAGGTCTCGGAAGCCGTCGACTTCCTCGTTGCCGGTCGCCTCCCCGTCCAGCATCACCGGACAGTGCTCCGTGATGAACTTCGTCTCCTTGTCCTTCGGCGAGTACTGGAGGCCGGTCTCGGAGTCGTAGAGCGCGACCTCCTCGGCGTACCGCTCGACCTCGTCGTCGCGGGGCGCGAACTCGTCGATGTCGAGGAGGGACCGAGCGTAGTCGGCGACGAGCACGGAGAGCGCCTGCGCGGTCCCGCCAGCGGACCGAATCGGACCCGCGTAGTAGACGGCGACGTACTCGCTGCCGTCGTCGTTGGCGTTGACCTCGACGCGGTCGATCCCCTCGATGGGTGCCGCGACCACGCCCTCCGTCAGCAGCGCGACGGCCGTCCGGACCGCGCCCTCGACTTTCCCGGCCTTCGTCTCGTAGTCGCCGACCCGGCCCTCGACGAAGTCCTCGACGAGTTCCAGCGCGGCCTCCTCGCGGCTCATCTCGCCCTCCAGGTCGCGGACGCGCTCGGCGACCCCGTCGATGCCGAGGATGTTCTCGACGCGGTCGGCCATGTCCTTCGCGACCGGAATCTCGACCTCGGGCTCGGGGTCTTCGCCGCGCCGCTTGGCGCGCTCTGCGACATCGAATGCGTCGTCGAGACCCGCCTCCAGAGACGCGAAGTAGCGTTCGTCTTCCGGCCGCATTACAGCCAGAGGTCGAGGTCGGTCGTCGGGTCGTGCTCGCGGACGAGTTCGGTGTCGAGTTCCCGGACGTACACCTCGCCGGCGAAGACGGTGGCGCGCTCCAGGTGGCCGGCGAGCGCCTGACCGGACCGTCTAGACAGTGTTACGTGCGTGTGTGCGAACGGCTCGCCGTCTAGGTCGGAGATGTTGCCGACGCAAGTGGCGACCTCGAGTGGCTCGTCGAACTCGGCGGACTTGTACTCGAAGTCGTCCTGATCGTAGTACCAGAGTTCGGCGTCCTGAACTGCCCCCATTCCGACGAACCAGGCGGCGTCGAGGCCCTCGTCGGCGGCCAGCGTCTCGAGTTCCCCGCGCCACTCCGCGCCGTGGTCGAGGCTGACGACGAACTCGCGGTCGCCCGTGACTTCGCGGACGTTCATGGGGCGACCAACGGGGTGGGTGAGGAAAAGTCCTCGCGTTGGGGTCGGCTGCGCCGTCCTTACCGCCACGCCGAGAGCGGCGTGGCGTCGGCTTCCGTTACGGACATCCACGCGTCGTCCGTGGAGATGTCCGCGATGACGAGTCGGGACTCGGGGCCATCGTCGTCCAGTGAGGCCATCACGTCGGTCCCGCAGTGTGCCGGGTTGGCGGCGTCAGTCGACATGACGTGTGACACAATGTGACAACCAGTACTTAAGTTCGTCGGACCGCGCGTGGAGGCAATACCGTGGTGCATGCTACCGCGTTGTGCGAGACGGCGGTGGAGAGCGGCCCCGTACCCCGAAAACCGAGTGGATTCTACCCTAAAGAAGCGGTAAGTTTATCACTATAGATTAGTAATCCGAGGGTGGATGACAGATACTGACAACCTCTCCCGGCGTCGGTTCCTGCAGGGAACTGGTGCCGCTGCGACCGCAGCCGCCCTGGCTGGATGTACTGGCGACGGAGACGGCGATGACTCCGAAACCACCGCGCCCGGCGACAGCGACGACGACGACGGAATGGGCGAGGGAGAAGTCGACACGAGCAAGCGCGTGCGCTCGCTCAACGGCGGGACGATGGACACCCTCGACCCGATCAAGGCGACGGACTCGACGTCCGGCGCGAACATTCAGAACATCTTCGACACCCTGACTAACTACCCGAACGGTCAGACCAACGTCGAGAATCTCCTCGCGAAGAGCCTCGAAACCGAGGACAACGGCGCAGTGCTGACGTTCACGCTCAAGGAGGGTGCCCTGTACAGCAATGGCGACGAAGTCACCGCACAGGACTTCGTCTACTCCTTCGAACGGCTCGCCGCCTCCGACAACTCCCGCCGCAAGACATTCATCCTGAACTCGCTCGGCGTCGCACACGAGACGATGACGGACACTCGGGAGAACGACGACGGCGAAGAAGAGGAGGTCGAGGTCTACAAGCCCGGCACGCTCGCCGTCGAAGCCGAGGACGACTACACGCTCCGCATCGAGCTCGAAGAGCCGTTCTACGGGGCGACGAGCCTGCTCGCGTACACGTCGTTCTCCGCTGTGCCGGAGGGCATTGTCGGCGACATCGATGACTACGAGGGTCAGATGGAATACCGGAAGTTCGCGACCGAGGAGCCGGTCGGTGCCGGCCCGTACGTCCTCGCTAGCTGGGAGCAGTCCTCCGAGGTCAAGCTCGACGCCCGCGACGACTACCACGGCAAGGAGCCGCGGAACGCCGGCATCGACAAGGCCATCTTCAACGAGACCAACCCGCGGTACACGTACGCGACCGTCAACGTCAACGCCGACTCTCCGGTCTTCCCGTCTGCCCAGTACGACCCCGACCTCCGGAACTTCGAGGGCACCGACGACCGTGGCCGCCGCTACGGTACCTACGGGCCGATGGAGGAGAACGGCATGACCGCACAGTACTACGAGGTCGCAACGCTGTCGACGTTCTACCTCGGGTTCAACGCCCTGAACGTCCCGAAAGCGGTCCGCAAGGCCGTTGGATATACGTTCAGCCAGCAGCAGTTCGTCAATGAGGTTTACCCGCGGCCCGCAAAGCAGGCGTATCACTTTACGCCGCCGTCCATCTTCCCGGGTGGCCCGTCCGAGTACACGAGCCGCGCAAAGGAGTACGAGTACGGCTACCAGACAGGGCCGCAGCTCCAGAAGTCGATCGAAGTCATGGAGGAGGCAGGATACGGGCCAGACAACCGCTTCTCCATGACGTTCAACATGTCGTCGAGTACGGCGTCGTCGTGGGGCAGCGACCTGTTCACGCTGCTGCGCGACCAGCTCACCGAAGCGTACATCGACATCGAACTGCAGTCCGCTGACTGGAACGCGTTCCTCAACACCGGACGGCAGGGTAACTTCGACATGTTCTTCCTCGGCTGGATTGCCGACTATCCGGGTGCCGACAACTTCCTGAATCTCGCGTACCCGCCGGCGACGAACACCTCGAAAGGCGAGCAGGTCGGCTACACTAACTGGCGGGGCGACAACGCGACTGCGGCTCAGAAGGCCAAGGACGGCTGGGCGAAGATTCAGGACAACTACGGTTCCGGTCAGAAGGAAGGACGCGCGGAAGGCGGCCAGATGATGGAGGAAGCAATCAAAGAGGACGCCATCTACATCCCGATGATCCACCAGATAGCGCAGTTCTACGACTATCCGTGGGTCGACTCCCCGCGCGTCGGTGCGATGGACAGTTCTCGCTCGAAGTCCAACAGCATCGGCATCGGCGACCGCGGCGAGTACGAGTAATCGAATCAGTCGGCGAGCCGACCGAACCGTCCCCCGTTTTTTCGAACGCGGCAACGACGTAGTCGTATTTCGGTACGAACGCCCTCAACGCGCCCCGAACCCTCCGAAGCGCAAGACCTAAACGCGAATATGAGACAGAGAAGAATGCAAACCAGTCGCACAACCCGAGGCACGCACATATGAGCCGGTGGACATACTTCGCGAAACGACTCGTACTGTCGATCCCAGTGATAATTTTCGGTACGTCACTGACGTTCTTAATCATCTACGCCGGGCCGATAGACCCGGCGGCGGCAATCCTGGGAATGCAAGCAACCTCGGAGCAGATTGCAAACCTCGAACGGTCACTGGGGCTGAATCAGCCGCTCTGGGAGCAGTACTTCAGGTTTATGGTGGACATGTTCACCTTCGACCTCGGAGAGTCGTGGGTCATTCGACCCGACGTTCCTGCGAACGAGGTCATCCTCTCGTACGCGCCCCGGACCGTGCTGATGGGGGCGCTCGCAGTCATCCTCCCGCTGTTCGTCGGTATCCCGCTCGGCTTCTACGCGGGACTGCGGCCGAACACGCTGGGTGACTACACGGCGTCGTTCACCGGTATCGTCTGGCGTGCAATGCCGAACTTCTGGCTCGCGGTCCTCATGTTGCTGGTGCTGTCCAAGTCGGAGACCTTCCTGTTCGGCTTCGACTGGCAGAACTGGATCGTGTCCACGAACGTGGCGGGGACGCCGGACATGGACAACCTCCTCCAGCCGATGAACTTCATCGCGGCGGTGAAAGTCGTGCTCCCGGGCGCGCTCGTGCTCGGGTCCGCGTCGATGGGCAACGAGATGCGCATCGGACGGACGGCGTTCCTCGAAGCCAAGAACTCCAACTACGTCGAGATGGCGCGGGCGAAAGGCGTGCCGGGGCGTAGCATCGTCTGGAAGCACATCTTCCGGAACGCCCTCATCCCGCTGATTCCCGTCATCACCGCCGAGGCTGGCGTACTCGTCGGTGGGTCCGTTCTCATCGAGAACGTCTTCGGTATCAATGGAATCGGGTTCCTATTCTTCAGCGCGATGACACGCGGTGACCTCCCGCTGGCCGTCGCGATGATGTACCTCATTATCCTGCTCATCGTCGGGCTGAACATCCTCCAGGACTTCCTGTACACAATTGTCGACCCCCGCGTCGGCTTCGAGAGTGAGTGAACAATGTCAGTGAGTGAGAACAAAAACGACAGCATTGTCGCGCGAGTGAAAGAGAACCCCGGCCCGGCCGCCCGCTGGGGAGCCGTCATGGCGTTTCTGGTACTGCTGGAGTTCGGTGCCATCTGGAGCGCAATCATGTCCATTCCGTGGGGGGTGCCGGTCAACGGCGTCGCCGACATCCTGCCCGCAGCTATCGGCGGCGTCATCACGGGCGTCGCTGGCGTGTTCGCGGACATCGGGAACGCACTCGCCAGCGTGCCGACGCTGCTCGAACGTGGATTGGTTCCGAATCAGGGCTACCACGTTCCGGGCGAAGGCTGGCAGGGAACGTTCCTCGGTCTGGAGCCCGCGTACGCGTGGCTCGTTCGACTCACGCTCGTCTACGCCTACGCCGCGGTGACGCTGTACTGGGCGTGGCGCGGCTACATGACGTTCCGGCGGCACTACCGGTACGCCGACTGGACCCCCGGCGACGACATGGTCGACCGGTTCCGCAGCCACAACTGGGGCCGATTCGGTCTGGTCCTCGTCGCCGCATTCCTCGTCATGGCGCTGTTCGCGCCCGTGGTGAGTCCGACAACGGAGTCCCAGAACCTGACCAACCCGTACGGCAACCAGATCGAGTACTACAACGACGACGCCGGCGAAGTCCAGACGACGACGGTCGGTACCGCAAACGTCGCGGCGAAGTCGAAGGGCGACCGGCAGAACTTCGGCGTGTGGTCGTACGACAAATTCGATCGGTTCCACCCGGTCGGGACACTGACGACCGGAAAAGACCTGTTCACGTTCATGGCGTTCGGGGCGCGAATCTCGCTGTTCATCGGGATATTCGCGTCCGCGCTCGCTGGCGGCATCGCGCTGTCGCTGGCGCTACTGACATCGTACTACAAGGGGCTGGTCGACCTCGCGGCCGTGTTGACCAGCGACGCGTTCTCCGCGATGCCACGGCTACTGGTGCTCATCATGTTGGTTACAGTACTACAGGACCACTGGATATCAGACATCTACAGCGGTGCGTTCATCCTCGCGTTCCTGTTCGGTATCTGGGGATGGATGGGGCTGTGGCGCGCCATCCGCGGCCCCTCGTTCCAGATTGTCGAGAACGAGTGGGTGACCGCCGCGAAAGGCTTCGGTGACCGGCCGTGGAGCATCGTGAAGAAACACGTGGCTCCGTACGTCATCGGCTACCTGCTCATCTACCTCTCGATGAGCCTCGGCGGCTACATCATCGGCTCCGCCGGCCTAGCGTACCTCGGCCTGGGCGTGACCGCGCCGACGCCGGAGCTCGGTCGCGCAATCGCTGGTGGGCAGAGCTTCATCACCACTGATTCCTGGCACATCTCCGTGTTCCCCGGTGTGATGATTACGCTCATCGTCCTCGGGTTCAACGCGCTCGGTGACGGCATCCGTGACGCGATCGACCCGCAGAGTTCGAGCGACGACTCGGCTGGTGAAGCCGCGGCCGCAGGGGGTGGTGCGTGATGAGCGACAGTCAGTACGCACCCGACAGCCGCGTCGACGAGGAGGCACTGCTCTCCGTCGACAACCTCCAGACCGCGTTCTTCACCGACAAGGAGACGATTCGCGCCGTGGACGGCGTAAGCTTCGAAATCGACCGTGGTGAGTCCGTCGGCATCGTCGGCGAGTCCGGCTCCGGGAAGTCCGTGACCGCCCGGTCCATCATGGGGCTCGTCGACTCGCCGGGCCGCATCGTCGGTGGCTCCATCCAGTACAAGGGACGGGAGCTCGTCGGCAACACCGAGAAGGAGTGGCAACAGATTCGCGGCGGTGAAATCGCGATGGTGTTCCAAGACCCGCTGTCGTCGCTGAACCCCGTCTACACCGTCGGGAACCAGATCAAGGAGTCGCTGCGACTCCACCAGGGGATGCGTGGCCGGGAGGCGACCCAGAAGGCCATCGAGCTGCTGGAAGACGTCGGCATCCCGGACGCGCCGCGCCGCATCGAGGAGTACCCTCACGAGTTCTCCGGGGGGATGCGTCAGCGCGCCGTCATCGCGGTGGCGCTGGCCTGCGACCCGGACCTGCTCATCTGCGACGAGCCGACGACGGCGCTGGACGTCACCATCCAGGCCCAGATTCTCGACCTCCTGCACGAACTGAAAGAGGAGAAGAATCTCGGCATCATGTTCATCACGCACGACATGGGCGTCATCGCCGAGGTGGCCGACCGCGTGAACGTGATGTACGCGGGCGAGGTCGTGGAGAAAGCGCCCGTCGACGAGCTGTTCTCGAACCCGAAACACCCCTACACGCAGGGGCTGCTGGAGTCGATCCCGAGCCGGAACGAGCGAGGGTCGGAGCTGACGACCATCGAGGGCGAGGTTCCGACGCCGAACGAACCGGCGACGTACTGCCGGTTCGCTCCGCGGTGTCCGAAGGCGTTCGACGACTGCGAACAGGTGCACCCAGTGCCCGTCGAGGTCGACGACGAGACCGACGACCACGAGGCCGCCTGCCTGCTGTACCCCGAGGACGTCAATCAGAGCGAAGCCGTGGAGCTACACCGGTCGCGTGAGGACGCAACCGAACAGGAGGTGCCCGAATGACGACACTCTACCAGGAGCGACGCGAGGACGCGACAGTTGGGACGCAGACGGGCGAGACGCTCGTCGAGATAGACGGTCTGAAGACGTACTACGGCGGCGACGGCATGTTCAGCGGGAAGCCCGTGAAGGCCGTCGACGACGTGAACTTCGACGTGCGCCGGGGGGAAACCCTGGGACTGGTCGGGGAGTCCGGCTGCGGGAAGTCGACGCTCGGCCGGACGCTGATGCAACTGGAGACCGCGACCGCCGGCGACGTCCGCTACGACGGAACGGACATCACGACGCTGTCCGGGAAGGAACTCAAGGAGTGGCGGCAGAACGTCCAGATGGTGTTCCAGGACCCCGACTCCAGCCTGAACACCCGGATGACCGTCGGGGAGATCATCATGGAGCCGTTGAACGTCCACGGCTGGAAGACGCCGCAGAAGCGCCGCGAGCGCGTGCGAGCGCTGCTGGAGATCGTTGGGCTCGCCGAGGAGCACTACTACCGGTATCCGTTCCAGTTCTCCGGCGGCCAGAAGCAGCGCGTCGGCATCGCTCGCGCGCTCGCGCTGGAGCCGGACTTCCTGGTGCTTGACGAGCCCGTGAGTGCGCTGGACGTCTCCGTGCAGGCGAAAATCCTGAACCTCCTGGACGACCTGCAGGACGAGTTCGGGCTGACGTACCTGATGATCGCGCACGACCTCTCCGTCGTCGAGCACATCTGTGACCGCGTCGCCGTGATGTATCTCGGGAAGATCATGGAGATCGGACCGGTCGACGCAATCTTCGACGATCCGGCGAACCCGTACACGAACTCGCTGCTGTCGGCGATTCCGGAGCCCGACCCGAGCCAGGAGAAGAGCCGAATCACGCTGCGTGGGACGCCGCCGAGCCCGCGGGACCCGCCGGCTGGCTGCGTGTTCAGCACGCGGTGTCCGTTCAAGATTCGGCCGGAGAAGTACGAGGACCTCGACGACGACGTCTGGGAGGCCGTCGAGGTGTTCCGGGAGGTGCTCCGCGAGCGCAGCGACGTGACGAAGTCGGCCGGCGAGCGCGTTCGGGAACTCCTCGGAATGGAGACGAAGGGGATGGACGTCGAGGAGGTCGTCGAGGACGCGTTCGGCGACCTGAACACGCCGAGTGACGTCCGCCAGACGGTCGACGAGGCCGTCGAGTACGTCGAACGCGACGACCTGGAGTCCGCCCAGGAGACGCTCCGCGACGAGTTCGGGAGCGTCTGTGAGGGAGAGCAGCCCGAGCAACACCAGGTCGGCGGCACGGACCGAGTGAGTCGGTGTCACCGCCACCGCGAGGAGTACATGGACACCCAGGAGTACCTGCGGACCCACGACTTCTCGTAACTGATGTCGGTGCCCTCCAGCGACTCGGGACGCTCCGGCGTGGCGGACGTCGAGACGGACCGAGTGGCACAGCTGTTCGACCTCGTGACGTACGTCGGCGTCCTGCTGGCGGTGTTCGTGGCGCTGTCGACGCTGGGGGCGCTGGCCACCGGGAGTGCAGTTGCACCGGGCGTGAAGCTGGGGTTGTTCGTGTTCGGGTGGCTGTCGGTGTTCGCGGGAACGATGATGCTGCGGCCGACGTCCGCGTGGAAGAACGACGACGACGACGGCCTGCTGGCGTTCAGTGGAGAGACCAGCGAGGACCCGGAGACGAAGTTTCAGGGGTTCGTCCAGCAGTTGCCACCGGCGAGCCTGCGGCCGCTGCCGCCGTCGGGGCGGCTGCCGACCGGGGTGCGCGTGTTCCTCGGCGCTATCGTGACGCTGCTGGTGTCGCTGGCGATGGAACAGGTGTTCGGCGTCGGGGTGTAGGTCGGCGTCACGGAAGGATACTTGAGTGTGAGTCGATAACGCGGCGACATGGTAGACGCACCCGGTCACGTCGACGGTGACGACGACGTGCCGACGACCGCGGCGACTGACACCGCGGAGGCCGTCGAGGAGCAGAATCGACGCGCCGACAGAATCGAAGCGCAGGCCGGCCAGCTGAAGGCCGCGTGGAAGGACACCATCGCGGACATGGAGGCCATCGCCGAGGAGTGGCGCGAGGAGGGGTACGAGGTCACGGACATCACCTCCGTAGACGCGGGTCCGATCGGCCGCGACTCGAACGACGACGACGGCGAGTACGGGATGGAGTTCGTCATCCCGGACGACGACGCCGACGAGTTCGTCGACGCGTTCGAGGCCGGCGAGTACGGCCAGTACGACGTCTACCGCGGCGAGGTAGAGGCCGACGCGTTCATCGTGGAGGAGTTGGTCGACCACGATGTCGAACGCGTCATTCTACTGGCCGGTGCGTACCAGCTGCGCGACACCCAGATGTGCGCGTACGCCGCCCGCGAGGAGGGCGAGATGTTCACGTTCGTTCGGACGCTCGACAAGACGCGTCTGGGGACGTTCCGGCACGACGGCTACCGGAAGTTCTTCCCGCGGGCCGACGACCTGCCCGAGGACCCGATGGAGTTCGAGCTGCTCTGAGCGGCCGCGAATCGGTGGAACGCGGTGTCGTAGCCTACAAATGGATGGGGGCCCACCACGTCGGTATGAACGTCGCTGACGCGATGACGCCCCGGTCGGACGTGGTGACGGTCGAGCTGCCGGGGACGCGGGACGACATCCTCGAATACCTCCAGGAACGGGCGTTCTCTTCCGTGCCCGTGGTGAAGCCGGGCGAGGACGGCGAGCAGTACCGCGGCCTCATCTCTCGGAACGACCTCATCGAGCGGCCGGAGGAGGACCAGCTCGCGCTGTTGATGCGTGACGTCCCGACGACGACCAGCGACACGACGATTCCCGAGGTGGCGTCGCTGATGGTCGATGCGAGGACGCGTCGCGTGCCCGTGGTCGAGGACGACCACCTCGAGGGGATCGTGACCGTGACCGACGTGGTGCGTGCCATCGCGGACGGGCAGGCCGACGGCGACACGGAGGTCGGCGGGCTCGCGCGACGCGACGTGAACACGACCTACGAGGGGACGCCGCTGCCGGTGGCGGAGCGCGAAATCTCGTACGCGCAGGTCCCGTACTCGGTGGTGCTGGGCGACGAGGGCGACATGGCGGGCGTGCTGACGGAGGTCGACATCCTCGAAGTCGCCCGAGTCGTCGAGGGCGAGGACAAGACGGGCGACTCGATGGCCGCCGACGACGACGACTGGAAGTGGGAGTCCATCAAGGCGGTGGGGAGCCGCTACCTGCCGACGCGGAACGTCCAGATTCCCGCGGAGCCGGTTCGTGGGTTCATGACCGAGGACGTGGTGACGGTGACCGGCAAGCGGAAGGCCCGGGAGGCTGCGCAGACGATGCTGAGCAAGGACATCGAACAGATTCCGCTGGTGTCCGGCGACGAGCTCGTCGGCATCGTTCGGGACGTCGACCTCCTCACTGCGCTGACCGATGAGTGAGGAGCTGAGTGAGCTCGCGCGCCGCCGCGGGTTCTTCTTTCAGGCGAACGAGGCGTACGGCGGTGTCGCGGGGTTCTACACGTACGGCCCGGAGGGCGCGGCGCTCAAGCGGAACGTCGAGGAGACGTGGCGGGACCGGTTCGTCACCCGCGAGGGCAACATGGAGATCGATTCGCCGACAGTGACGCCGGAGCCGGTGTTCCGGGCGTCGGGTCACCTCGACGACTTCGACGACATGCTCGTGGAGTGCCCGGAGTGCGGCGAGAGCCACCGGGCGGACCACGTCGTCGAGGACAACACGGACGTGGAGGACGCCGAGTCCGTGCCGACCGGGGAGGTCGAAGACCTCATCGCCGAGCACGACCTCGTCTGCCCGGACTGCGGAGCGTCGCTGGTCGGCCAGCCCGTAGAGGGCTTCAACCTCATGTTCGAGACGACCATCGGGCCGGGGTCGGGGCAGGCCGGCTTCCTGCGGCCGGAGACCGCACAGGGGATGTTCACGGAGTTCCCGCGGCTCAAGGAGTACGCGCGGAACCAGCTGCCGTTCGGCGTGGCGCAGGTCGGAACGGGCTACCGGAACGAGATTTCGCCGCGGAACGCGCTGCTGCGGACCCGCGAGTTCACGATGGCCGAGCTCGAGCACTTCGTGGACCCGGAGAGTGAGGGGCCGGACCTCGACCGGGTGGCGGACGTGGAGCTGCCGCTGTACCCCGTCGAGGCGCAGCAGGCCGACGGCGAGGAGTACGTCCACCTGACCCCCCACGAGGCGCTCGACGAGGGCGTCGTCGCGGGCGAGTGGGTGGCGTACTTCCTCGCGCGGTCGAAGCAGTGGTTCGAGCGCGTGGGCGTGGACATGGACCGGTTCCGGTTCCGCCAGCACCTCCCGGGCGAACTCGCACACTACGCCTCGGACTGCTGGGACGCCGAGGGCGAGGTCGGCGGCGACTGGGTGGAACTGGAGGGCGTCGCGTCCCGGACGGACTACGACCTCTCGAAGCACGAGAAGCACGCCGACGACAACTTCACCGTGTTCCAGGCGTACGACGAGCCGAAGACCGTCGAGCGCGCGACCGTCGACCCCGAGATGTCGTACCTCGGGCCGGAGTTCGGCGGGGACGCGGCAGACGTTGCTGACGCGCTCGCCGACCTCGCCGCCCGCGACCGGTCGGCGTTCGACGACGATACGGTGACCGTCGAGGTCGACGGTGAGGAGTACATGATTCCGGCCGAGAAGACGGGCTTCGAGGTCGCCGAGGAGACCGAGTCCGGCCGACACATCGTCCCGCACGTCGTCGAGCCGGCGTTCGGCGTCGGCCGCGCCGTCTACACGGTGCTCGCGCACCGCTACGACACCGACGAGGTCGACGGCGAGACCCGGGACGTGCTGCGGCTGCCCGCCGAGGTCGCGCCGACCACCGTGGGCGTGTTCCCGCTGATGGACAAGGACGGCATGGGCGAGACCGCGCGTGACCTCGCCGCCGACCTGCGCGAGGCGGGGCTGGCCGTGACCTACGACGACTCCGGGAACATCGGCCGCCGGTACCGCCGGCAGGACGAGGTCGGGACGCCGTACTGCGTCACCGTCGACTACGAGGGGCTGGAAGACGGCACGGTGACGCTCCGCGACCGCGACACCACCGACCAGACCCGCGTCGAACTCGACGGGCTCGCGGAGCTGCTGGGTTCGCTGCGGGACGGCGAGGTCTCCTTCGAAGAGCTGTGAGCGAACTCGACCGCCGGCTCGTCCACGCCAGCGGTGCAGTCGTCCCCGGCGCGTTTCTCGCGAGCGTGGTGTCGTGGACGGCGGTCAAGTGGTTCATGATTGCGGCGTCGGTTCTAGCCGCGGTTCTCGAAGTACTGCGGCTGTACGGTCACGTCTCCTGGTGGGTGTACGACCGACTGACCCGGGAGTACGAGCAGGAGAACGTCGCGGGGTACGCGCTGTACACGTTCTCGTGGACGGTGACGGCGTGGCTGTTCGACCCCACCATCGCCGTCCCGGCGATGCTGATGCTGGCGCTCGGCGACCCCGCCAGCGGGCTGCTCTCGGGGAGTAGCGGCCTCGGCATGAAACCGGGGTGGGTGCTGCTGGCGACGTTCGGCATCTGTCTGGCCATCGCGGGGCTGCTGGACGTCCCGCTCCTTCCGGCCGTCGCGGGCGCGCTCGCGGCGACGCTCGCGGACGGCGCGACGCCCGTGGTTCGCGGGTACGTCGTCGACGACAACGCGACCATTCCGCTGGGTGCGGGCGTGGCGATGTGGGCGGTGTTGGCCGTGCTCTGAATCTACTTTCACCCTGCTACGCGAAGCCTTAACCGCGAGAGCGACGTATCCGTCGTCGAATGACGGAGACGGGGTACGTCGACCACCCGATGCTGACACCGGACGTCATCGAGGCCCGCCAGTACCAGCTCCGGCTGGCAGCGGCGGCGCGGCAGGGCCACACGCTCGTCTGTCTGCCGACGGGCCTGGGGAAGACGACGGTGAGCCTGCTGGTGACGGCGTACCGGCTGGAGGCGGACCTCGCGGGGAAGTCACTGCTGTTGGCACCGACGAAGCCGCTGGTCGAGCAGCACGCCGCGTTCTACCGGGAAGCGCTGACCGTGCCGGACGACGAGGTCGTCGTGTTCACTGGGGAGACGCGGCCCGACGACCGCGAGGAGATGTGGACGGACGCTCGCGTGGTCGTGGCGACGCCGCAGGTCGTGGAGAACGACCTCGTGGGCGGCCGCATCAGTCTGCGGGACGTGGTCCACTGCACGTTCGACGAGTGCCACCGAGCGACCGGCGACTACGCGTACACGTACATCGCGGAGCGCTACCACGCCGACGCTGCCGACCCGCTGGTGACGGCGATGTCCGCCTCGCCCGGCGGGAACGAGGAGGAGATTCGGACCGTCTGCGAGAACCTCGGCGTGGGGAACGTCGAGGTGATGACCGAGGACGACGCGGACGTCGGCGAGCACACCTACGACACGGACGTGCAGTGGGAGCGCATCACGCTCCCCGACGACGTCCTCGAAATCCGGGACGCAATCAACGAGGTCATCGAAGACCGTCTAGAGAAGCTCCGGGACCTCGGCGTGACGAAGGCGTCCAGTCCCGACATCAGCCAGAAGGACCTGAACAAGATTCGCGCGCGCCTCCAGCAGCTCATCGACAACGACGACAGCGACGGCTACCAAGGCATGTCGGTCCACGCGGAGGTGATGAAGCTCAAGCGCGCCGTCGAACTCGTCGAGACGCAGAGCGTCGAGTCGGTGCGCCGGTACTTCGAGCGCCAGCGGAACGCCGCGAACTCCTCGGGGGCGTCGAAGGCGAGCCAGCGCCTCGTGAGCGAGCCGAAGGTCAAGCAGGCGATGCGGACGGCCGACGCCTTCGACGGCCTCCACCCGAAGTTCCGGAAGGCCCGGATGCTGCTGGCGGAGACGCTGGGCATCGAGGGCGGGGACCGCGTCATCGTGTTCACGGAGTCCCGCGACACCGCGGAAGCCCTCACCGAGTTCCTCGGCGAGCACTTCGAGACGCGGCGGTTCGTCGGGCAGGGCGACGCCGACGGCTCGGATGGGATGACACAAAAAGAACAGCGCGAGACCCTCGACGACTTCCGGAGCGGCGAGTTCGAGGTGCTGGTCTCCACGAGCGTCGCCGAGGAGGGCCTCGACGTGCCCGAGGTCGATTTGGTGCTGTTCTTCGAGCCCGTGCCCACAGCGATTCGGTCGGTCCAGCGGAAGGGACGGACCGGCCGGCAGACCGAGGGAAAGGTCGTCGTGTTGATGGCCGAGGACACTCGCGACGAGGCGTACTTCTGGATAAGCCGGCGGCGCGAGCAGGAGATGGAGGACGAGCTCCGCGAGCTGAAGGGTCTCGCCGACGAGCTGGAGACGGAGCTGGGCGGCAGCCAGCAGGCCCTCGACGAGTTCGCCGACGAGGACGGCGGTGCCGAGGAGGCAGCGTCTGGGTCCGCCGGCGACGACACCGAGCAGCCGACGGCGGCAAACGGAAGCGGTGAGGGGAGCGAGACGAGCGCGGACGGCGGTGACGACGGCCAGGTCGGGCTGAGCGAGTTCGACGCGCCGGACCCCGAGGATGTCGAGGCGAGCGAGGACGACGAGGGCGTGGCGGCGCGCGCGAGCAGCGACGGCGGCGAGACGGTCGAGGTGGTGGTCGACCAGCGCGAACTCGACTCGAACATCGCTCGCGAACTCTCGAAGCGCGAGGGCGTCGAGACGCGCCTGGAGACGCTCTCGGTCGGTGACTACGTGCTCTCGGACCGCGTGGCCGTCGAGCGGAAGTCCCACGGCGACTTCATGGACACGCTGCTCGGCGGCGACCGCTCCATCTTCGAGCAGGCCAAGGACCTCACGCGGCACTACACGCGGCCCGTCCTGCTGCTGGAGGGGGACGGCGACCTCTACGCCGAGCGGAACGTCCACCCGAACGCGATTCGGGCCGCACTGGCGTCGCTGGCGGTGGACTGGGGCGTCAGCGTCGTCCACACCAGAAGCGAGGACGACACCGCCGAGATGGTCGAGACCATCGCGGAGCGCGAGCAGACCGAAAACGACCGCGAGGTGAGCGCGCACGGCGAGAAAGCCGCGAAGACCCTCGGCGAGCAGCAGGAGTACGTCGTGTCGTCGATTGCGGACATCGGGCCGGTGACCGCGCGCTCGCTGCTCGACGAGTTCGGGAGCGTGGAGGCCGTGATGACGGCCAGTGAGGACGACCTCACGGCGGCAGATGGCGTGGGTGGCGTCACCGCCGAGCGCATCCGGGAGGTCGTCGGGACGGCGTACCAGCCGTAGTCGGTCGAGTGGTGCGTTCGTACTGTGATAATTAGTGACGCTGGGGCGTGTGATTCCTGTCGTGAGTGCTGGCTGTGGGTCGAGGGGACCTGCGTCGCGGTGCTAGCCCACTAGGGCGGGCTCAGGGCGTCAGCCTGCGGGAAGGGAGGGATGTTGGTGACGATACAGTTCAGGTGACAAACCACTAGTCGTCGATTGAAAAACTATTTTTCATTTTTCTTCGTTGTCTCAGTCGCTCAGTTGTGTATTAAAATATATATACTGCCTCTTGTATGTGTGTGCCATGCCACACGGAGACAAGAGTGAGAGCATCTCACTCATCGAAAAGCTAGCCGACACGGAAAGCAGTTCGTCACGGCGAGATGTGCTGAAGTACCTCGGTGCGACGAGCGTCGCAGCGAGTACTGCAGGTTGTCTCGGTGACGGCAGTTCGCAGTCGTCGACGACCGAGCCAGGTGACGAAACGTCGGAATCCAGCAACACGACGATGCAGCAAGAGAACATCCCGAGCGGCGGGACGTTCAGAACCGCATCGACGGGCACGACCAACGGCCTGAACGCGTTCCGCATCGGCGACGGCGAAACGAGCGACCGCGTCGAGCAGGTGCTGGACGGTGGGTTCACGCGAAAAGGGGAGGCGTACGAGGACATCCTGCCACTGTGGTTCGAGGACTTCTCGGTGAAACAGCCCGTCAACGAAATCGAAGTTACGCTCCGAGACAACCTCCAGTACGGCGAAGGATACGGACAGCTAACGGCTGACGACTACCTCTGGAACATCGAGAACCTCTGGCGGCCGGACTGGTCGGCGTTCACGTACAGCCACCTCTTCCACGTCGGCGAAGACAGAGTGCCAATCGAGTTCGAGAAAGTCGACAAGTACACGATTCGGGAGACGATTCCCGCGTCGCGTCCGTTCTTCCCGTACAACGAACCGCTCGCGGGAATGTTCCCGATTCCGGAAGAACTCGCGAAGCCGTACGTCGAGGAGCAGGACGCCAAGGGCCTCGAACAGGACGAGGAAGTGATGAAAGCCTCGTTCAACGGCAATCTCGGGCCGTGGGACCTCAAGCGCTGGTCCCAGCAGTCGGTTATGGCCTTCGAACGGGCCGAGGACTACTACCTGCGGAAGTGGGCGAAAGAAGACGACCGAGTCCCAGAGGTGATGGCGGAAGCGCCGTTCTTCGACGAGTACCACATTCAGTACTTCAACAAATCGAGTACGGGCCGTGAAGCGCTCAAAGCCGGCGAGATAGACCGCTCGTCCATTCCGTCCACGGACGTCCCAGAGTACCGCGACAAGAAGAACCTCGAGCTGTACAAGAACCCGTACCGCTCGTGGTCCGGCTACCTAGGAATTAACCACCGGGCGAACGGCTGGAGTCAGCTCCGGAACAAGAAAGTCCGGCACGCGATGGCCCACATCTACCACAACGAGTTCATCGTCGAGAACCTACTCAACGGCCGGGCTGGCGTGCAAAATACGCTTCACCCGACGTGGGGACCGTACGCGCCGGAGAATACGAAATCGTTCTCCGGGTCACTGGACAAGGCCCGCGAACTGCTCAAGGAAGGAACGTCCAGCGACTACGGCTACAGTGGCGACAAGTTCGTCGGGCCGGACGGCGAACAGGTCACGCTGAAGCTCGTCTATCAGTCCGGTCAGACCGACGACCTGCGTGCGTCGTATCTGAAAAAGCGCCTCGGGCAGGTCGGCATCAAACTGGAGCAGGACACGACTTCCTGGACGAATCTCCTCGGGAACTACTTCTCGGCGAACCAGAAGGCAAAGGGGTTCTCGGGTGAGATGGGGTACGGCGAGGAGAATCGGCAGCCGTCCAACTACAACAAGGGTCCGTGGGACGAGGCGGTGTCCGCACAGTCCTGGGACTTCATGCTCACGCTCGGGTTCAGTTACGGACCGAACACGCCAGCTAGTACGATTACGAATCTGTTTGGTGAAGACCAGTCGTTCAACGCGTACGGCTACGTGCCGGACAAGAGTCTCACCACGCTGCGTGACGAGGCCCAGACTGCGGAGAGCCGGGAAGCAGCCAAATCGAAGATCACGGAGATGCTGAATTACCTCGCCGAGGAGCGGCCAGTGATCTTCGAGTACAACCCGTACAACTACTACGCGTACAACAAGAACGTCGAGAACGTTCCAGAGAGTCCTGCGAGCAGCTACTACGAGACGCAGAACCACGACATCATGTACTTCTCTGACGGGTCGAGCGGCCGGTAATCACGCAAAATCAAATTTTTCAAATTTCATGAAGTGGTACATCGCTAAGCGCGTTCTCTGGACGTTCGTCGTGATGTGGATCGCGTTGACGCTGACGTTCGGGCTTCTCATGGCCTCGCCGAACGCCGGACAGATGGAGTCCGTCATGAGCTGTTCGGCCGGAGGCGGAGACGCTCAGGAGTGTAAGGAAGACTTCCAAGAGCGACAGAACCTCAACGAACCGGTTACGGAACAGTACGTGACCTACCTGAAGAATATGGCGACGCTGAACTGGGGGTGGTCCGATTCGCGGTCGCAATCAGTCATGTCAGCAATCTCGGAAGCGTGGCCGTACACAGCCCAGTACGCGATTCCCGTGTTGGTCATCTCGACACTACTCGGATACGGGCTCGGGCTGTACTCGGCCTACAAGCCGTACACGAAAGCCGACTACCTCGGTTCGTTCATCGGGTTCTTCGGAATCAGCATTCCGAACTTCTGGTTCGCTCTGGTGCTGATCATCGTGTTAGGGACGCAGTTCGAGTTCATTCCGACGTACTACCAGAGCGGGATACCAGTGAACCAAGGGTGGCTGACACTTGCGAACCTCAAGCAACTCTTGATTCCGATGTTCGTTCTGCTCACGGCGTCGCTCGCGTGGCAGATGCGGTACTCTCGCGCACAGGCAATCGAACAGATGAACCAAGAGTTCGTGAAGGTCGCGAAGGCGAAAGGAGCGAGCCAGTGGCGGCTCATGATCCATCACGTCTTTCGGATGGCAGCAGTGCCGCTCGCGACGAGTTTCGTCAGTAGCTTGCTCGCCATCTTCTGGTCTGGCTCGATCATCATCGAGCAGATTTTCGCCATCCCGGGACTGGGGATGATGACGTTCACGGCGATTACAGAGCAAGACACGACGCTCGTCTTGGCGACGACGATGATTACTGTGTTCCTGGCAATCATCGGGAATCTCATCGAGGACATCTCGTACACCATCCTCGACCCGCGGATAGACTACGGTGATCGATAGCATGGCAACTGAAGACCGCGAACAGACGGCGACGTTCGAAGACATCGACTGGGACACGCAGAAGGTCTCGACGGGGAGCATCTCCCGGTACGGCCTGGCAGAGCTGTTGTCCTACCTCGGCCTCGTCGCGCTGTTCGTGTACGACCACGAAATCGCGGAGGGACCGCTCATCCTCAACTGGGACGTGCTGAGCGTCGAATGGCTGTTCATAGGGACGCTGATTGCGATCTTCTTCCACGCAGTCGTCCCGCTCTACAGGAAACCGCGGCTGCGGCAGTTCTACTGGCGGCGGTTCAAGAAGAACAAGGTCGCCGTAGTCGCGCTGTGCTGGCTGGCGTTCATCTTCGCCGTCGGCATCCTGGGTCCGATATTCATCGACCCGCCGGCGACTCGGTTTACGAACCGCATCGTTCCACCGGTCGGTGTGACCGAAACCATCAGCGGCACCGTGAAGACTGGAACGTGGAAATTCCCGTTCGGGACATCGGCAGAGGGGAAGGGAATTCTCACGCTCATCGTCTACGGGATGCGAGTGAGTATGGAGGTCGGCCTGATCGCGACCGTCTTCTCCGTCATCATCGGGTCCGCCGTCGGTGCCGTCGCCGCGTTCGCCACCTCCGTTGGTCGTGGCAAACTCGACGAGGTGTTGATGCGGTACGTGGACATTCAGTCCGTCTTCCCGACGTTCATGCTGTTGTTGTTGCTGACGTACCTGTTCGGGAGTGAACTCTGGATGATCATCCTCCTGTTCGGTTTCTTCAGTTGGGAGGGTACCGCCCGGGTCGTCCGTGGCGAAGCCCTCCAGCGCGCGTCCGAGGAGTACATCACTGCGGCGGAGGCCTCCGGAGCGAACATGCTGTACATCGTTCGACAACACCTCATTCCGAACTCGGCGAACAGTATCATCATCAGCGCGACAGTCGCAATTCCCGGGTTCATTCTCGGCGAAGCGTCACTGGCGTTCCTCGGGTTCAGTGACCCGACTACGTACTCGTGGGGCCGAACAATCGCCGCTGGACAGGCGAATCTCTCGAGTGCGTGGTGGATTTCGACGATTCCCGGAGTGTTCCTGTTCCTGACCGTGCTGTCGTTCTACTATGTCGGTGAGTCGCTCCGCGACGCGATGGATCCCCGGCAGGAAGTCGAGGGAGGTGGTGGGCTGTGAGCGACCCGCTACTCTCGGTCGAAGACCTCAAGACCCACTTCCACACTGAGGCTGGAACTGCGTACGCAGTCGACGGTGTCAGCTTCGACGTCGACCGCGGAGAGACCGTCGCAATCGTCGGAGAGAGCGGCAGTGGGAAGACAGTGACCAGTGAGTCGATTACGTCGATTCTCGACATGCCACCGGGCGAAATCGTCGACGGGACAATCGAGTTCGACGGCATGGACCTCAGGACGCTGTCTGACACCGAGCTACAGGACATCCGCGGGAACCGCATCAGCCACATCTTCCAGAACCCGCAGAACGGACTGAACCCAGTGTACAAGGTCGGTCGTCAGATCGGGGAGACGATTCGAATCCACCAGAGCGACCTCTCGGACGAGGAGGTTCGGCGGCGAGTTATCGACCTGCTCGACAAGACCGGTATCCCGGAGGCGAGCGCGCGTATCGACGATTATCCCCACGAGTTCTCTGGTGGGATGAAACAGCGCGTGTTGATTGCAATGGCACTGGCGTGCGACCCCGACCTCCTGATTGCCGACGAGCCGACCACTGCCCTAGACGTGACAATTCAGGGCCAGATACTCCGGCTCCTCGAAGACCTACAGGTCGAACACGACATGGGCGTAATCTTCGTCACGCACGACCTCGGCGTGGTGTCCGAAATTGCCGATCGTGTCGTCGTGATGTACGCCGGGAAAGTCATGGAGACCGGGTCCGTCGAGGACATCTTCAGGAACCCAGCACACCCGTACACGAGAGCGCTGATTGACTGCGTTCCCGGTCACGGCGGGTCGGTCGAGCGGATTCCCGGGTCGCTGCCTGACGTGACGAATCCACCAGACGGCTGTCGGTTCTATCCGCGGTGTGAGCACGCGACCATGGACTGCCGGAGCGGTATGCAGCCGGAGTTACACTCTGTCGACAACGAGTCCCACAAGGCCTCGTGTGTCTACTACGGTCCGGGGTACGAGGACCGGGAGTTCGACGACACGACCGCCGATGAAACCGACCGCGGAGATACGCTGGCAGACGGAGGAGAACAATGAGCGAGCAGATGGCGACCCCAGTTCACGAGTCCGAAGAGCCCCTGATCCGAGTTGAGAACCTCAAGAAACACTATCCAATCCAGAAGGGGTGGCTGAAGAAGGAGGTCGGTCAGGTTCGTGCAGTCGACGGTGTCTCCTTCGATGTCCGGCCGGGTGAGACAGTCGGAATCGTCGGAGAGTCCGGGTGCGGGAAGTCGACAGTCGCGAGGTCCATCCTCAGACTCGACGACCCGACCGAGGGAAGCGTCCACTTCGACGGTGAGGACATCACCGAGTACGACGACGAAGAGTTGAAGCGGTTCCGGCGGGAGGCGCAGATGATCTTCCAGAACCCGGATTCGAGCTTCGACCCGCGAATGACAATCGGGGAGTCAGTCACCGAGCCGCTAAAGATACACGGTGTCGGGCCGCGAAAGCGGCGCTTAGAGATTGCAGAGGACTTACTGGAGCGAGTCGGGATGAGTGCTAGTGACGTCGACCGCTATCCACACGAGCTCTCGGGCGGGCAGAAGCAGCGCGTTGCACTCGCGCGAGCACTCGTCGTCAACCCTCGACTCATCGTCGCGGACGAGCCGGTATCCGCACTCGACGTGAGCGTGCAGGCGGAAGTCCTGACACTGCTGAACGATATTCAAGAGGAATTCAATCTCGGGATTCTGTTCATCAGTCACGACATGGGCGTCGTGCGTGAGGTCTGTGACCGGGTCGCGGTGATGTATCTCGGGAAAATCGTCGAGATCGGCACTGCGGAGGAAGTCTTCGAAGAGCCCGAGCATCCGTACACACGAGCGTTGCTCCGGTCGATTCCGACGGTAGGACTGGAGTCGCGCGGGACTGACGCGGGACTTCGCGGTGAAGTCCCACCACCGTCGAATCCGCCGAGTGGCTGTAACTTCCACACGCGGTGTCCGGAAGTCATCCAGCCGGAGGGGTACGACTTCGAACAGGAGAACTGGCGGGGCGTGATGAATCTCCGCGCTGCGATGGAACGCCACGGAATCGACGTCGAGGGGTTACGAACGTTCGTCGGTGTCGAGGACGGCGACTCGGTGTCGTCGTCGGAGGCAGCGGAGATGAAGTCAGAGCTCCGTCGGGAACACGACATCCCGCAGACGTTGACGGATTCGTCGGCTGAGTCCACACTCGAGGACGCGCTCGACGACATTGTTCGCGGGAACGTCGACGAAGCCCGAGAGTTCCTCGCCGAGGAGTTCGAAACCGTCTGCGAGCAGGAAGCGCCGGTGCTCGACGAGTCCGGGAAGCGTCGCCCGACTGCGTGTCATCTCGACAAAGACGCGGGGCAGTCCAGAGCACTCGACGACTGAGACCAGAGACCGAACAGCGGTTCCAGACGCCACGTGGCGGAGGAGTTACGGAATCACCGTCACGGGGACTTTCTCCGAGCGCAGCACCGTCTCGGCGGCGCTGCCGAGGATGGCTCGTTCGATGGTGCCAGCGCCGTGGTGACCCATGACGACGTGGTCGTAGCCGCGTTCGTCGACGAGGTCGAGGATTTCGCTGCCGGCGCGGCCGCCGGAGCGGACATCGACGTCGATGTCGACGTTCGTGCTGACTTCGGGGTCGGCGTCGGCGTCGCGGGCGTCGAGGACGCGCTGGGCGCGCTCGACGACGGCGTCGGTGGCGTTGCTCTCCTCGTCGGCGAAGTGGACGACGTGGAGGTCGGCGTCGTACCGGGCTGCCATGTCCGCGCCGAACCCGAGCGCGCGGAAGCTGCAGTCCGAGTCGTCGACGGGTACGAGGACGTCCATACGTTCTGTCGGGGACGCGCGGGAAAGTCGGTTCCGCTACTGGCGGAGCGCCGCGAGCGCTTCGGCGGCCTCCCGGGCGGCTTCGAGGTACTCGCGGGCGGTCCGCGGGTCGTCGGCGCTGGCGGCGCGCCGGGCGAGCGCGGCGATGGTGGATTCGAGCGCGTCGCCGGCCGGCCCGGATGCGGTGGCGGTCGGGGCGTGTTCGGGGAGGTCGCGGTTCGACGGGTCGGTCCGCGCGGGTGTTTCGGTCGTATCGCGGCCGCGCTGGCCGTCCGGCGTCTGGTCGCCGTCCTGCTGGGAGGGCGGAGTACGACGGCCGGCGGCCGGTGGGCGGTGCTGGTCGTCGGCTCCGGCCTCGTCGGGCCGTGCCGTCGGTTCGGCGGCCTCGGGTCGCGTCTGAGGGTCCTGGCCGCCCTGTCGCTGGGCCTGCTGGTTCGGTGCCTGCTGGCTCTGGTTCTGCTGTGTGCTCTCCGTCTGGGCCTGCCGGGCGGCGTGCTGGCAGTTCGGGCAGAACGTCTGGCCGTCCTGGCGGAACAGGGGGCTGCCACAGCGGTCGCAGTGGTCGTTGGTCATCGTCGCGCCCTGCAGGAGGAGGTCGCTCATGCGAGCGGTCGCCTCTCGGTCCTGCCGTTCGTCCTCGTACTTCTCTCGGAGTTCCTCGCGGACGGCCTCCTCGTCGAAGCCGTCGTCGCTGTCGCTCATGTGCGAGCCAACGGCTGCGACCGTCGAAAAGCCTGCGGGCGCACCCCCGTCTAGATTCGTCGATTGTCGACTATCTTTTCGGCGGCTGTCGCGCTCTCTGAGCGGGGTTCGTGGCGTATTGACGGGGGTATCGAAGCGCTTAACGGCATGCCCGGAGGTATTTCACGTGATATGACGAAAGTAAGCATCGTGGGGGCCGCCGGGACGGTCGGTGCCGCCGCAGGCTACAACCTCGCGCTCCGTGACGTGGTCGACGAGCTCGTGTTCGTGGACATTCCGGACAAAGAGGAAGAGACCATCGGGCAGGCCGCGGACGCCAACCACGGTGTCGCGTACGACGCCAACACCGAGGTCTATCAGGGCGACTACGAGGACACCGCGGGCTCGGACGTCGTCGTCATCACGGCCGGCATCCCGCGCCAGCCCGGCCAGTCCCGAACCGACCTCGCGGGCGACAACGCGCCCATCATGGAGGACATCGGCTCCTCGCTCGCCGAGCACAACGACGACTTCGTCACCGTCACGACGTCGAACCCGGTCGACCTCCTGAACCGCCACCTCTACGAGAGCGGCGACCGCGACCGCCACAAGGTCGTCGGGTTCGGCGGCCGCCTCGACAGCGCGCGCTTCCGGTACGTGCTCAGTCAGCGCTTCGACGTTCCCGTCCAGAACGTCGAAGCGACCATCCTCGGCGAGCACGGCGACGCGCAGGTGCCCGTGTTCTCGAAGGTGCGCGTGAACGGTACCGACCCCGAGTTCTCCGAGGACGAGAAGGAGGAGATTCTCTCCGACCTCCAGGCCTCCGCGATGAACGTCATCGAGAAGAAGGGCGCGACCCAGTGGGGGCCGGCGACGGGCGTCGCCCACATGGTCGAGGCCATCCTCCGGGACACCGGCGAGGTGCTGCCCGGCTCCATCGCGCTCGACGGCGAGTTCGGGCTCGACGACGTCGGCCTCGGCGTCCCCGTGAAGCTCGGGTCGAACGGCGTCGAGGAGGTCGTGGAGTGGGACCTCACCGAGTTCGAGCGTGACCAGCTCGGCGAGGCCGCCGAGAAGCTCTCCGAGCAGTACGACGAAATCGCTTAGAACGAGCTGTAGCGGCGTCTCTCCCCGGTATCCACCACCGTTTTTCGCGCGCTACGAATCGCGAGTGGCGACGCTACCCGCTCGTGTCGAGCCTACGACGGCCCGACTTCGCGGGCGACGTCCTCGAAGCCCTCCGTCTCCTCGCTGTCGTCGAGGTCGTCGGACGCGTCCTCGGCCGTCCAGATGGGCAGTTCCTCCCAGGAGTGGCACATGATACCGTGTAACTACGACTGGAGCCGGCAAAAAGTGTTGGGTCCGTCAGGGAACAATCTGCTCGCCGTCTTCGTCGTAGACGACGATGGCGTCGACCGGACAGGACCGGGCCGCGAACTTCGCGTCGAGTTCGGCGTCCTCGGGTACCTCGCGGACGAACACGTCCGGGTCGTCCTCGCTCGGCTCGCTGCCGGCTAAATTCGCTTTCCCCGCGTTCTCGTCCTTCTCGAAGGCGTCCCACTCCGCCACGCACTGGAACATCCCGATGCAGGTGTCCCGGTCGAACTCGACTCGCATACGTCCGACTGGCGGCCCCGCAGGTAAATCGTTGCCGGGCCGCCCGACAGTTTAAACCGCGGGACGGGCCTACTCCGGGTCAATGAGAGTCGCGGACGTGCCGGGCCTCCCCACCGGCGTCGCGGAGTACTTCGAGGGGGAGGGCATCGAGGAGCTGTACCCGCCCCAGGGCGAGGCCGTGGAGAAGGGCGTCACCGAGGGCGCGAACCTCGTGGCGAGCGTGCCGACGGCCAGCGGGAAGACCCTCGTCGCCCAGCTGGCGATGCTGTCGGCTATCGCGGAAGACGACGGGGACGGCGGCTTCGAGTTCGGCGGCGACGGCACTGCCCTCTACATCGTCCCCCTCAGAGCGCTCGCCGGGGAGAAGGCCGCGGAGTTCGAGGCGTTCGAGCGCTTCGGCCTCTCTGTCGGCGTGTCGACGGGGAACTACGAGAGCGACGGGTCCCGGCTGTCTGACAACGACATCGTCGTCGCCACCTCCGAGAAGGTGGACTCGCTGGTGCGCAACGGTGCGGGCTGGATCGACGACCTGTCCTGCGTGGTCGCGGACGAGGTCCACCTCGTTGACGACGACCACCGCGGGCCGACGCTGGAGGTGACGCTGGCGAAACTCCGCCAGCGCGTCAGCGACCTGCAGGTCGTCGCGCTGTCGGCGACCATCGGGAACGCCGACGAACTCGCCGACTGGCTGGACGCCGAACTCGTGGACTCGGACTGGCGGCCCATCGACCTGCGGACGGGCGTTCACTACGGGGAGGCGCTGCACTACGACGACGGCACGCAGGCCGAACTCTCCGTGGGCTCGGGGAGCCAGACGGCGGCCGTGGTCGCGGACACGCTCAAGGACGAGGGGTCGACGCTCGTGTTCGTGAACTCCCGCCGGAACGCCGAGGCGTCGGCGCGCCGGCTGTCGGACGTTACGGGCGGGACGCTGTCGCCGGACGAGCGCGAGCGACTGGCCGACGTGGCCGAGGAGATTCGCGGCGTCAGCGACACCGAGACCAGCGACGACCTCGCGGACGCCGTGGCGAAGGGCGCGGCGTTCCACCACGCCGGGCTCGCGCGCGAGCACCGCGAACTCGTCGAGGAAGCCTTCAGAGACCGCCTCGTGAAGGTCGTCTCGGCGACGCCGACGCTCGCGGCGGGCGTGAACACGCCGTCCCGCCGCGTCGTCGTGCGGGACTGGCAGCGTTACGACGGCACCGCGGGCGGCATGCAGCCACTCGACGTGCTGGAGGTCCACCAGATGTTCGGCCGGGCCGGCCGCCCCGGACTGGACCCCTACGGAGAAGCCGTGCTGCTCGCGAACAGCCACGACGAGCTGGAGGAGCTGTTCGACCGGTACGTGTACGCCGACCCGGAGCCCGTGCGCTCGAAGCTCGCGGCCGAGCCCGCGCTCCGCACCCACGTGCTCGCCGCCATCGCGACCGGGTTCACGACCACCGAGGACAACCTCCACGAGTTCCTCGGGGAGACGCTGTACGCCACGCAGACCGACGACCCCGGCCGGCTGAAGTCCGTCACGCGGGACGTGCTCGTCTACCTCGACCGGAACGGCTTCGTGGAGCGCGACGGCGGCGCGCTTCGCGCGACGGCCACCGGCCACCTCGTGAGCCAGCTGTACGTCGACCCGATGAGCGCGGCGACCATCATCGACGGACTCCGAGACGCTGCTCGTGCGGCCAGCGGCGGGGCAGACGGCACCGACAGCGGCGAGCCCGAAGGGTTCCAGCCGGCCAGCGAGATGCGGGCCGAGAACGACCTCCCGGAGGACGCGAGCGTGGACCCGTCGCCGCTCGGGCTCTACCACCTCGTGAGCCGGACGCCCGACATGTACGAGCTCTACCTCCGGTCGGGGGACCGCGAGCAGTACACCGAACTCGCCTACGAGCGCGAGGACGAACTGCTGGGGTCGACGCCCCGCGAGGAGGCCGCGGAGTTCGAGGACTGGCTGTCGGCGCTGAAGACGGCGAAACTCATGGAGGACTGGGCGTCCGAACTCGACGAGGACCGCATCGCCGAGCGCTACGACGTCGGCCCGGGCGACATCCGGGGGAAGGTGGAGACTGCGGAGTGGCTGCTGAACGCGGCCGAGCGCCTCGCCGGCGAACTCGACGTGGCGGCCGCGACGGCCGTTCGCGAGGCCCGGAAGCGCGTGGAGTACGGCGTCCGCGAGGAACTGCTGGACCTCGCCGGCGTGCGGGACGTCGGTCGGAAGCGAGCCCGGCGGCTGTTCAACGCGGGCGTCGAGACCCGCGCGGACCTCCGAAACGCCGACAAGAGTCTCGTGCTCGGTGCGGTTCGGGGCCGCGAGGCGACGGCCGAGCGCATCCTGGAGAACGTCGGGCACCCCGACCCCGGGATGGACGGCGTAGACGCCGACGCGGACGCGACGCCGGACCCCGACTCCGGGAGCGCCGGCGCGAGCGAGAACCAGGCGAACCTGGGTGACTTCTCGTGAGGCTCGTGGAGGGCGTCGCGTCGGTCGACGACGTCGACGCGTTCGTCGCCGCCCTCGGCGACATCGGCGACGAGCACGGGGCGGCGATGCAGGCGTTCGACGCCGACTACGTCGCGGGCGAGGACCACCTGGCGAGTGCGGTGGCGCACGCGAACCGGGCGTTCGAGCGCGGCGAGACCGTCGCCAGTGAGCGCGCCGTCGAGATACTGCTGTACGCGGCGGGCCGCCGCCAGATTCGGCGCGCGCTCGCGATGGGCGTCGACGAGGGCGACAGCGAGGTCGTGGTGGTGATAGACGGCGGCGACGAGGCGGCCGCCGCGGACGCCGTGCGTAGGCTGCTCGCTGCGGAGGAGGCGACGCTCGGCGGCGACGAGGCGACGCTCCGGGACTTTTTCGACGTGAGCGAGGCGGAGTCGGCCGCGGCCGCCGGCGGCCTCGCGGACGTGGTTCGGGAGCGGGTGGCGCTGCTGGACGTCGAGAAGTGACGCGCTAGCACACTTCGTTCCAGTCGAAACGAAGGGGTGTCGGGAGCCCGCAGTCGTGCGTTTCCACCGGAGAGAAAGTAGTCGGAAGTCAGTCGCGCCGGGTGCGGTGTGCGAGCGAGTTCCACTCGAAACGTCGCCCGCGGAGCGACGACGGCCGTCAGACGCCGCGACGGTGACCCCGTCAAATCACCCGTCTACGGCCGTCGCTCACCGCTGGAGGTCCGCGGAGTCGTAGTAGCGCTCGCAACTCCGGCAGTAGTACTGTCCGTCCCGGAGCCGGCGGAGCCGCGTGTGGCCGCGTGGGCACTTGACCCGCCAGCCGGCGGCCGTGTAGTCGTCGTTCATCGGTCGCGTGGCTGCATCGACGGCCGCCGCCGTCAAGTACCGAATCCTGCCGCGGGCTGAAAGTGAAAGTGGAGAGAGCAGCGCGTAGCGACCGCTGGCTAGCCTAAACATTTTTGTCAACACGAGGTTATTTTTGTATGAGGGTTGTTCACACCCGACAGAGGCGGATGCCAAGATGGAATTCAACGGTACGTTCGAACTGGAGGGCACCACCACCGAAGACGTGTGGCTCGCGCTCTCCGACCCCGCACTCGTACAGTCCGCGCTCCCGGGTTGCGAGTTCCTCGTGCGCGTCGACGACGACGACGTCGACTTCGACGCGCTCCACGAGGCGCACGCCGACGACGAGCGCGAACTGACCGGCGACCCCGACGTCATCGAGTCCCGCGCCTTCGAGGAGGGCGGACGGTACGCGGCGCTCGTGCAGGTGAGCGTCGGCCCCGTCAACCCCTCCTTCGAGACCGTGGTGACCATCGACCACCGGGAGTTCCCGGAGATGGAGGCGTCCGGCGAGGGCTCGTCGGGCGACAGTTCCTTCGAGATGACCTCGGGGATGACGCTCTCCGAGACCGACGACGGCGTCGCGGTCGACTGGGAGACCGAAGCCGACGTGTTCGGACGCATCGCCCAGATGGGCCAGCGAGTGGTCAACCCCGTGGCGAACCAGGTCGTCAAACGGTTCTTCTCCTCGATACAGGGAGAGCTGCGGGACCTCCAGCTCGCCGACCCGGACGAATCGACGCCGAAACGAAGCCTGACAGACCGGCTGCTCGGCCGGTCGGCGGGAGACAAGGAATGACGACACACGACATCACACTGACGGTGAACGGCACGGACCACGACCTCGAAGTCGAGTCCCGAACGCTGCTCGTCTACGCCCTCCGCGAGGAACTGGGCTACACGGGCACGAACGTCGGCTGCGAGAGCAGCCTCTGTGGGGCCTGCACGGTGTTGCTGGACGGCGACGCCGTGAAGTCCTGTACGACGCTCGCGGTGCAGGCCGACGGCGCGACCGTCGAGACCGTCGAGGGGCTCGGCGGGCGCGACGACTTCCACCCAATCCAGACCGGGTTCCAGGAGGAACACGGCCTCCAGTGTGGCTACTGCACGCCCGGGATGATGCTGACCTCGGTGGACCTCCTCGAGGAGAACTCGAATCCGAGCGACGAGGAGGTCCGGGAGGCAATCGAGGGGAACCTCTGTCGCTGCACGGGCTACCAGAACATCGTCAACGCGGTGCAGAACGCGGCCGACCAGATGGCCGCGACAGACGGAGGAGAGGACGTCGACCTGACCAGAGAATACCCGACCGGGGACGGCGACGACGGGGGTGAGGGCGCGTGACCATCGACTCCGTCGACCCCGACGACGTCGACGCCGCGGACATCCTCGGGTCGGCCATCGAGCGCCGCGAGGACCCCTCGCTCGTGACGGGGAACGCCGAGTACACCGACGACATCGAACTCCCGAACACGGCGCACATGGCCATCCTGCGCAGCCGGTACGCCCACGCCACCATCGAGGACATCGACACCGAGGACGCCGAGGCGATGGACGGCGTCGTAGGCGTGTTCACGCACGACGACCTCGCGCGGTCGGACACCCCGGGCGACGTGCCGTTCCTGATTCCAGTGGCGTGGCAGCTCCCGAGCCTGAACGACGTCGACCACCCGATGCTCGCCGACGGCCGCGTGCGCTACCAGGGCGACGCCATCGCGGCCGTCGTCGCGGAGGAGCGGACGGTCGCTCGGGACGCGCTGGACGCAATCGACGTGGACTACGAGCGCCGCGAGGCCGCCACCAGCCCGAGCGAGGCGCTCGACGGGGACGCGTCGGAACTGCACGGCGACGCCGACGGCAACGTCGCCTTCGACTGGGAGATCGGCGACGAGGAGAAGACCGAGGCGGCGTTCGCGGACGCCGACCGCGTCGTGGAGTTCGAGGCCGACAACCAGTTGCTCATTCCGAACGCGATGGAGCCGCGGGCCGCCGTCGCGGACTACAACCCCGGCAGCGACGAGCTGGAGGTGTTCATGACCACCCAGAACCCTCACGTCCACCGACTGCTGCTGTCGGGCGTGCTCGGCCACCCCGAGCACAAGCTCCGGGTGAAAGCGCCGGACGTCGGCGGCGGGTTCGGGAGCAAAATCCACAACTACGCCGACGAGGCCATCGCGGCGTGGGCGGCCAAACACCTCGAACGGCCCGTGAAGTGGGTAGCGACGCGCTCCGAGACCTACCTCACGGACGCGCAGGGCCGCGGCCACGAGACGACCGCCGAACTCGCCGTCAGCGACGACGGCGACATCGAGGGGTTCCGCGTGGACACGAAGGCGAACATGGGCGCGTACCTCTCGACGTTCGCGCCCGCGGTGCCGACGTGGCTGTACGGGACACTGCTCTCCGGCCAGTACGACATCCCCGCCATCCACGCGTCCGTGGAGGGCGCGTACACGAACGTGCCGCCCGTGGACGCCTACCGGGGCGCGGGCCGGCCGGAGGCCTCCTTCGTGGTGGAGCGCGTGATGCACCTCGCGGCCCGGGAACTCGACATGGACCCCGTGGCGTTCCGGAAGCGGAACTTCGTCGACGACGACGACTTCCCGTTCGAGACAGAGGTCGCCGTCGTCTACGACTCGGGCGAGTACGAGAAGCCGATGGACGAGGCACTGGAGATGGTCGACTACGAGGGGTTCCGCGAGCGACAGGAGCAGGCCCGCGAGGAGGGGCGGTACCTCGGCATCGGGTTCTCCTGCTACATCGAGGCCTGCGGGCTCGCGCCCTCGGAGCTGGCCGGCCAGCTCGGCGCGCAGGCCGGGCTCTGGGAGTCCAGTCTCGTGCGGTTCCACCCGTCGGGCACCGTGACCGCGTTCTGCGGGACCTCTGGCCACGGCCAGGGCCACGGCACGACGTACGCCCAGATCGTCGCGAACGAACTCGGCATCCCCTACGAGGACGTCGACGTCGTGGAGGGCGACACCGACGAGATTCCCCACGGCATGGGGACGTACGGCTCGCGGTCGGCCGCGGTCGGCGGCAGTTCGCTCGTGAAGAGCGCAGAGAAGGTCGTCGAGAAGGCGAAGTCACTGGCCGCCCACCAGTTCGAGGCCGACCCCGACGACGTGGAGTTCACCGACGGCGAGTTCCACGTCGCCGGCGCGCCCGACCGCTCGGTGGGTATCAAGGACGTCGCCCAGCAGTCGTATCTCGCCCACGACATGCCCGACGACACCGAGCCGGGGCTGGAAGCGACGAGCTTCTACGACCCGGACAACTTCGTGTTCCCGTTCGGCACCCACGTCGCGGTGGTCGAGGTCGACCCCGAGTCCGGCGAGATCTCCTTCGAGCAGTACGCCGCCGTCGACGACGTCGGCAACCAGATCAACCCCAAAATCGTGGAGGGGCAAATTCACGGCGGCGTCGCGCAGGGCGTCGGGCAGGCGCTGTACGAGGGTGCCGAGTACGACGACAACGGCAGCCTGGTCACGGGGTCGATGCAGGACTACGCGGTGCCGAAGGCCGAACACGTCCCGGAGATGGAGACGGCGTCGACGACGACGCCGAGCCCCCACAATCCGCTCGGCGTGAAAGGCGTCGGCGAGGCCGGGACCATCGCAGCACCTCAGGCCGTCGTGAACGCCGTCGCGGACGCCCTGGAGCCGTTCGGCGTCGACGGCGTGGAGATGCCGATGACCGCCGAGCGCGTCTGGGAGGCGGTGAACGGTCAGGCCACTGCAGATGGCGGCGAGGGCACCGCCGGAGGCGGGACGCCAGACGAGACTGCCGGCGGCGACGGGGGTGAGCGCTGATGTACCCCGACGAGTTCGACTACCGGGAGGCCGAGTCCGTCGACCACGCGGTCGAACTGCTGGAAGCGCACGCCGGCGAAGAGGTCGAACTGCTGGCGGGCGGCCACAGCCTGCTGCCAGCGATGAAGACCGGGCTGTCGAGCCCGGACGTGCTCGTGGACATCGGGAGCGTCGACGAACTCCGCGGCGTCTCCGTCGACGGCGACACGCTGTCGGTCGGCGCGTCGACCTCGTACAGCGAGTTCCTCGACAGCGACGCCGCCCACGAGCACGCGCCGACGATGACCGCTGCCGTCGCCGAGGTCGGCGACCGACAGGTGCGCAACCGCGGGACGGTCGGCGGGAACCTCGCGCACGCCGACCCCGCGTCGGACCTCCCCGGGGCGGCGCTGGCGTCGGACGCGACGCTCGTCCTGCAGGGGCCCGACGGCACCCGTCGGGTGTCCGCCGAGGAATTCTTCTTCGGGATGTACGCGACCGACGTGGGGCCGAGCGAACTCGTGACGGCCGTGGAGTTCCCGTCGGCGAGCGGCGCTATCGGGGCCTACGAGAAGAAGCCGAGTCCGTCTTCGGGGTACGCGATGGTCGGCGTCGCCGTGCTGCTGGACGTCGACGGCGGCGGCGTCGTCCAGTCGGCGCGCGTCGGCGCGAACGGCGTCGTCGGTCAGGGCGTGTCGCTGTCGTCGGTCGCGGACGCCATCGAGGGCGACCGGCTCGACGACGACGCCGCCGAGCACGCCGCGAGCCGCGCCACCGAGGACGTCGACGAGGCGATGGCGATGGACGACCTGCAGGCGTCCGGCGAGTTCCGCCTCCAGCTCCTTGAGGTGTACACTGAGCGGGCGCTCCGGTCGGCCGTCGCGGCGGCGGCGGCACCAGCGGCTGACTGACTGGGGCGCGGCGGACGCGCCGCGCTATTCGCGGAAGTCGAGCACTGGAGGCGACACGAGGAACAGGCGGCGCTGCTCGCGTTCGGTTTCGAGAGAATAGTTCCGGGAGGATTCGAACCTCCGTCGTTGCCCCCAGAAGGCAACAGGATTGGCCACTACCCTACGGAACTTCGCACCGGAACAAAGGCGACTCGAATTTATTAGTGTTGCGAAGGCAGTTCGCCGCACGGGAGTGGTTCGCACAGTCCCGCGAGTGAGCCACACCCATCACCAACTGACGCTCGTTCGTGTACACATCGGTGGCTATTTCTCCTGCGAGAATACACGTTCGCGTATGTACGTCGGACGATTCGTCGTCGTGGGGCCGGACGTCGCGGCCTACCGAGTGTCGTCGCGGTCGTTCCCGAACCGGCAGGCCGTCGCGAGAGACGACGCGCTGACGGTGGTGCCGACCGCCGAGGCCGACGAGACGGACAACCCCTACGTGTCGTACAACTGCTTCCGGACCGGCGGCGGCCACGCCGTCGTCGGGAACGGCAGCCACGTCGACCCGATTGCGGAGAAACTCGACTCGGGCTACCCGCCGCGGGACGCGCTCGCGGAGTCCCTGCTCGCGCTGGACTACGAGAAAGACGACTACGACACGCCGCGCATCGCGGGCGTGCTCACGGGGGACGGCAGCGCGTTCGTCGGGACCGTCCGGAAGGACGCGCTCCTGGTGGAGGAAGTCGAGGAGCCGACAGTCGTCGCGACCTACGAGAAAGACAGCCCGGAGCCCATCGGCTTCGACGCCGGGACCGCCGAAGCGGCCGCCGAGGAGGCGTACGGCGCGGCCTTCGAGCACGCGGTCTGTGCGGTCGGCGTGGTGCGGGACGGCGACGGCGGCTACGAGACCGCGGTCAGGAACGGCGACTGACTGACCGGAGCGGGCCGGAGAACTAAGGCAGCGGGCACCGGAGTCACGGGCATGGAACTCGGTGTCGTCTCCGACATCCACTCGAATCTCGTCGCGCTGGAGGCAGTGCTCGCGGACATGCCGGCCGTCGACCGGCTGGTGTGTGCGGGCGACGTGGTCGGCTACAATCCGTGGCCCGCGGAGTGCGTGGACGAACTCAGCGAGCGAGGCGTCCCGACGGTCATGGGCAATCACGACCGGATGGTCGCGACCGGCCGGAACTTCCGCGGGAACGGGATGGCGCAGGCCGGCATCGACCACGCCAGCGACGCGCTGAACGACGTGCAGCGCACGTGGGTGGAGAACCTCCCGCGGTCGCGCCGGCTGGCGGACGGCCGCGTGAAAGTCGTCCACGACCACCCAGAGGTGACGGACAAGTACACGTACCCCGAGGAGTTCGGCCCGCACCTGCTCGGTCGGGACGAGGACGGGTCGAGCGATGACTCGGAGGACGTCCTGATTCTCGGGCACACGCACGTCCAGCACCACGAGGTGTACGCCGACGGCGTCGTCCTGAACCCGGGGAGCGTCGGCCAGCCCCGGGACGAAGACCCTCGTGCCGCCTACGCCGTCGTCGACCTTGACGACCTGTCGGTGACCGAGCACCGCGTCAAGTACAACGTCGAGGCGGTCCAGGAAGCAGTGCGGGACGCCGGCCTGCCGTCGCGGACGGCCGACCGGCTCGCCGAGGGGCGGTAGCGCGCTACTGGAGCGGTTCGAGCCGCGCGGAGAAGTGCCGCAGTTCCGCCATCTCGGGCTCGTCGACGATTTCGTAGCCGGTGACCTCGTCGCCGCGCTCGCAGACCGCCGCGGCGGTGTCGGCGACGTGTTCGAGGTGGTCGGGGCCGTAGGTGCGCCGGGGGAGCGCGAGGCGGACGAGGTCGCGGCGCTCCGTCTCGGGGAAGGCGAAGCGGCCGAGTTCGACGCCGCGGACGCCGCCCTCCAGGTAGAGTTCGCAGACGAACGCCTGCCCGGGGTACTCGTCGCGGGGGAGATGAGGGAGGGCGGCGTTAGCGTCGACGTAGACGGCGTGGCCGCCGGCGGGCTGGTAGACGGGGACGCCGCGGTCGTCGAGCATGCCGGCGAGGCGCTGGACCTGGCCGACGCGCTCTTCGACGTACGGCGGCTCGACGGCTTCCCGGAGGCCGACAGCGAACGCGGCCATGTCCCGGCCGGACATCCCGCCGTACGTCGAGAAGCCCTCGTAGAGGATGCCGCGCTGCCGGCACGCCTCGTACAGGTCGTCCTGCTCGCGGAGGCCGACGAAGCCGCCGGCGTTGACGAGGCCGTCTTTCTTCCCGCTCATGACGCAGGCGTCGGCGTACGAGAGCTGTTCGCGGGCGATGTCGGCGACGGTGTCGTCGGCGAACTCGGGTTCGCGCTGCTGGACGAAGTGGGCGTTCTCGGCGAACCGGCAGGCGTCGAGAACGAACGTGGCGTCGATGTCGTCGGCGAACGCGGCGACCTCGCGGGTGTTCTCGACGCTGACCGGCTGGCCGGCCATCGAGTTGTTCGTGACGGTGAGCACGACCGCGGGAACGTTGTCGACGCCGACGTCCTCGACGACGCGGCGGGCCGTCTCGACGGAGAAGTCGCCCTTGAAGGGGTCGTCGCTGTCGGGGTCGCGAGCGCCGTCGACGGGGCAGTCGACCGGGTCAGCGCCGTTGGCGGCGACGTGGGCCCGAGTGGTGTCGAAGTGGGCGTTGTTGAGGACGGTGTCCCCCTCGTCGACGAGCGCGCCGTAGAGGACGTTCTCCGCGCCCCGTCCCTGATGTGCGGGCACGATGTGCTCGAAGCCCATCACGTCCGCGACGGCGGCTTCGAGGTCCTCGAAGCTGGAGCTGCCGGCGTAGGCCTCGTCGCCCCGCATCATGGCCGCCCACTGGTCGTTGCTCATCGTGCCGGTGCCGGAGTCCGTGAGGAGGTCGACGGCGACGGCGTCGCTGGCGAGTTCGAAGACGTTGTAGCCGGCGTCCGCGAGCGCGGCCTCGCGGTCCTGCCGGGGGAGGAGTTCGACGTCGTCGACCATCGTGGTCTTGTGGGAACGCACGACAGTACAGGGAACGCCGAGCGGCTTAGTTCCGGCGCGAGAGGGCTGTTCGACGGCGTACATGACTGTACGCTGTGGTGCGGAGTCGGTACAGAGGGCGCAGGACCGGACCGCGGTCCGGCCGCCGGTCGGTCAGGACCGGAAGCCGCCCTGAACGACGTCGAGAGCGGCCTCGCGGTCGTCCCAGGAGACGAAGACGGCGACCGAGGTGGCCGAGGAGACGATGTCGATGACGTTGATGTTCTGGTCGGCGAGCGGGTCGACGATGCGCCGGAGGACGCCCGGGCGGTTCGGGAGTTCGCCGCCGAGCACGCGGATGACGGCGATGTCGTCGGTGACCGTCACGGAGGACAACTCGCCGACGTCGATGACCTCCCGATGGAGGACGTTCTCGGCGCGCTCGGCGACAGCCTCGTCGACGTAGAACGTCATGGAGTCCATGCCGGACGCGACCGCGTCGACGTTGATCTCGCTCTCGGACAGCGCCGTGGAGAGCGTCGACATGATGCCGGGCCGGTTCCGGATGGCGCGGCCCGCGACCGTCAGGCAGGCGAGCGGCGACTCACGCATGTCGACCATGTTCTCGAACGTGCCCTCGACGCGCGTGCCGCCGGAGAGCAGGTCGCCGTGCTGGTAGTGGATGACGCGGACGTCGAGGTCGTCGTCCTTGAACGAGAGCGCCGACGGCGCGACGACCTCGGCACCGCGGAAGGAGAGGTTCCGGAGTTCGTCGACGGTGATTTCGCCGACGTTCCGGGCACCCTCGACGACGTGGGGGTCGCCGGTCATGATGCCCTCGACGTCGGTGACGATGACGACCTCGTCGGCGTCGAGGTAGCGCCCGAGCATCACGGCCGTCGTGTCGCTGCCGCCGCGACCCAGCGTGGTGACGTTGCCTTCGTCGTCCTCGGCGAGGAACCCCGTGACGACGGGGACGGTGTCGTCGAGGTGGCCGGCGAGGGACTCGACGCGGTCGGCCGTGACGTCGGCGTCGACCTCCCCGCGGTCGTTCGTGACGACCGGCCAGTCCTCGTGGCCGGGTTCGAGGAAGTCGGCGTCGACGCCGCGGGCGGCCAGCGCCGCCTTCAGCATCCGCACCGACGTGCGTTCGCCCATCGAGACGATTTCGGCGCGGTCGGTCTCGTCGGCGTCGAACGTGATGTCTTCGAGCAGGTCGTCTGTCGTGTTCCCCATCGCCGACGCGACCACGACGATTTCGTGGCCGGCGTCGACGGCGGCGGCGATCGAGTCGGCGGCTCGCTCGACGCGGTCGCCGCTGCCGAGACTCGTGCCCCCGAACTTCGCGACTACGCGCACCGGCGCTCACCGGTACGGCGTACCGTGTTCATTGCCGGCGGCTAGGGTGGCCAGCCTAGATAACTGCTTGCATGGGTGAGAAGGTTGCCGCGCGGGCCGGAGACATTCCGCAGACGCCCAGCGAGCCCGGACTGGGCACCCCGAGTCGGGGTTGCGGGCCGCGCGGGCTTCAAGGGGTTCGGTAGCGTACGTGGTGGTATGCACGTCCGGGACGCGACAGCCGAGGACGCCGACGCGGTGACGCGCCTTGCGTCCACAGACGTCGACGCAGACCGCCTCGTCCGGGACCGCAGCGTCCGGGTGGCGTGTGTCGACGAGGAAGTGGTGGGCTTTCTCGCCTACGACACGTGGCGGGGTGCGGTCCACGTCACGCGGTTCGGCGGCGACGAGGACACCGTCGACGACTTGCTGGGAGCACCCCGGCAGTTCGCCAACCGGGAGTCGCTGCCGCTGGAGATAGTGGTGCCGGAGAGCGAGGACGGGGTCGCGGAACTGCTCGAAGCGGAGGGCTTCGAGGAGACGGGCGACGGTCCGCTGTTCGACGGCGAGCACACACGGCGGTTCCGGTGGACGCCGTAACAGAGCGGGAGGCGGAGCGGCCTACAGGTCGGCCGCCTGGAAGCGCCAGTAGCCGATAGCGGGGACGGCGACGAGCCACGCGAGGAGGATAACGAGCGCCGCCCACTCGGAGAGGAAGAACGGGGCGGAGTCCGGGAAGTAGCTCGCCATGACGCCGTAGTCACCGGGCAGCAGCCGATAGACAGCGGTGGTGAACGCCGACGACGGTGGGATGCGGTTCAGGAGGAGGTACCAGTCCGGGGGCGTTCCCATCGGGAAGAACGAGCCGTTCAGGAGGTAGTGGATGCCCATGGAGACGACGCCCCAGATGACCTCGAAGACGATGTAGAACCCGGCGGCGAGAATCGTCGCTCGGCCGGTGTCTTTGGTCATCGCGGAGAGCCCGACACCGATAGCGGTGAACACGGCCGCGAGCAGCAGCGACAGCACCGAGAAGCCGAGGTACGCCATCGCGTCGAAGGCGTCGTAGAGCCCGAGCACGACGATGGCCGCGACGACGAGGCCGACGAGTACCGCGACACCCATGACGGCGCTGCGGCCGACGACCTTCCCGACGACGGTGTCCCGCCGAGTGTGGGGCAGCGACAGCAGGAACTTCGCGGAGCCGGACTCGACCTCGCTGGCGACGGCTTTGTGCGCCATGACGAGGGCAGTGAGGGGAATGAGCAGCGTCACCGGACCGATGAGGAATGACAGCAGCCTGACGGTGTCCAGTTCGCCGGCCCCAGCGTCGCCGACGAGCGTGAACACGTAGGCCATCCCGGCCATGAACAGGACGAACAGCGCAGTGAGCGCCCAGAGGGCCTTCGACCGGCTGGCGTCCTGGAAGTCCTTGCGCGCGATTGCGGTCCAACTCATGCCGACACCCCCTCGGTGTAGGCGGCGAAGACATCGTCCAGCGACGCCTGCTCGGTGGAGAAGTCGCGGACATCTGCGCCGGTCGCTTCGACGGCGTCAAGCACGTCGGTCTTCGAGCCGCTGTCGGCGCGCACGACGAGGCTGTCGCCGTCGACGGACACCTCGGCGACACCGGGGACGTCGCGGGCGGCGTCGACGGCGGCGTCTGTGGCGGCGTCGAGCGTGACGGTCAGCGTAGTCGAGGTGTCGGCGGCGGCCCGCAGCGCCTCGATGGAGTCCTCGGCGACCAGTTCGCCGGCCTTCAGGATGCCGACGCGGTCACAGACGGCTTCGACCTGTTCGAGGATGTGACTGGAGAAGAACACGGTCGCGCCGCGGTCGGCCTCCTCCGTGATGATGGCGCGCATCTCGCGAGCGCCGTTCGGGTCGAGGCCCGTCGACGGCTCGTCGAGGATGAGCAGGTCGGGTTCGCCGACGAGCGCGATGGCGAGCGCGAGTCGCTGCTGCATCCCCTTCGAGAAGCCGCCGGCCTTGCGGTCGATGGCGTCCGGGATGCCGACGCGCTCCAGGAGCGCCTCCGGTTCGTTGTCGGCGTTCTTCGACTGGATAGCGAACTCGAGGTGCTGGCGGGCGGTCAGGCGCTTGTAGACCTGGAAGCCTTCTGGCAGTACGCCGATGCGCTGACGGATGGCCTGCGAGTCGGCCTGTGCGTCCATGCCGAGGACGCCGGCCCGGCCGCTGGTCGGCCGGACGAAGTCCAAGAGGATGTCGATAGTCGTGGACTTCCCCGCGCCGTTCGGGCCGAGGAAGCCGTATATCTCCCCGTCCTTGACTTCGAGGTCGAGGTCGCGGAGGGCGGTGACGTCACCGTACCGCTTGGTGACGCCGTTCAGTTCGATGGCTGGCATACGTCGGAACGTCTGTATCCGTTTATAAATTGGTTGTGGTGGTTCTCATCGCTAGCGACCCCCGAATCGACGGTTCAGAGTTCGAGGCCGTCGAATCTCTCGGCGGCGACCGCCGTGCCACCGACCGTCCACGCCGCGAGCACGGCGGCACCGACCCACCACGGGAGCGTGCCCGCCAGCGGCGTGACGCTCACGCCACCGGCCGAGAGCGTGAGCGCCGCCGCCTGCACCGGGCTGAGCGCGACGGCCGCGGTCGTGGCAGCGGACGGAGACGACACCCCCGCGACGCTGGCTGCGACGGCGACGACGGCCGGCCAGACGAGCGCGCCGCCGTAGAGTGCGGCGGTGACGCCCGCGGCGAGCGTCGACGACCGGAGGGTCGCGGTGGCGGCGAGCGGCCCGCCGACGAACGCGCCCGCGAGTCCGACACCGGTCAGTGTGACGAGTGCGACCAGTCCCGCGTCGGTGACAGCGCCGGCGAGAACGGCGACGCCGGTCGCCGCGGCGACGGCGACCGCGAGCGAGCCGACAGCGACACCGAACACGCCCGCGGCGGTACCGAGGACGTACGCGCGTCGGGTGTAGGGCAGCGACAGCGTCAGGCGAGCGCGGCCGGTCGTCCGCCGCGTCGGCAGGCTGTCGTGGGCGAGCAGGGCGGCCGTCAGCGGTGCCGCGCCGAGCGAGAGGACGGCGACGGCGGCCGCGAGCACAGTGCTGCCGGAGGCGTCTCCGGCGGCAGCGAAGCCGGCTGCGAGGCCGCCGATGGCGAAGAGCGCGCCGAAGTTCCGGAGCGTGCCGTCGGCGAGGTAGGCTCGGAGGTCGCGGGCGGCGACGGTCCGCCACGTCACGCCACCGCCACCTCCGTGGCTGGACGAGCGAGAGACATGCGTGTTCCTGCGTGAACGGCGCAGAAAAGTCAAGGGTGGCGTTCGCGCGCCCTGCGAGTCAGACCGTGTCGTCGGGGTCGTGTTCCTCGCGCATCCGGGAGGCCTCGTCGCCGTACCGCTCGACGTCCTCGGGGTCGTCGACCGGGTCGAGGTCGTCGGGTTCGACGTTGACGGCGGCCGTCGGGTCGCCGGCGTTCAGCGAGCGCTGCTTGTGGTGGACGTGTTCGCCGTCCGGCGTCGCGTACGTCAGGCTCAGCAGGCCTTTGTCGGTGTACTCGCGGAAGACCAGCCAGACGCGCTCGGTGTCGCTCATGCGTAGGCGTTCGCCGAGCGCGTCCTTCAAGCGTTCGTCGTGTCGGCCGTGTGTGAGGTCCACCCGTGCTCGCGAGGACGGGTCGGCAAGCGCGAGCGACGCGCAAAAGCACGGCAGCGGTGGTTTGCGGTTCGGACGAGACGGCCGGGCTACGAGAGGAAGCCGCCGACCAGTCCGCCGACGGTCGCTAGAAACACGTGGGTGGCGAGGTAGATGAGGACCGAGAAGACGACCAGGAGGCCGATGGAACCGAAGCCGGCGCTAATGCCACCGACGAACACGGCCGCCCAGAGGAGGTACGCGGGCGCGCCGAACACCACGCCGGCGAGCGCGCCGTCGGCGATGGCGCTGCGGTCGGAGAGGTAGCCGGCGACGCCGCCGCCGAGCACCTGCGCGAACGGCACGAACACCAGCGCGGTCGCGAGCAGGCCACCGAACAGCGGCGCGTGCCAGCGCGGGGCCTGGCGGCCGTCGGCCAGTCGCTCGCGGACGCTGCCGCGGTACCGGTAGAACAGGACGGCGACGGCGACGGTGGCGACGCCGGTGAGCACGAATCCCCAGCCCGCCCACGTGAAAGCCGCGTAGACGGCGTCGGCGAATTCGGCCTCCGTGAACGGGAACTCGGCCGTCGACACCTCGGGGTCCGAGAAGAACTCCGCGGCGAAGTCGTCGGCGACCGTCTGGTCGACGCCGTTGGTCAGCGCCCAGCCGAGCCAGGCCCCCAACAGCCCCTCTATCGTGAGCAGGGCGACCACGAGGTAGTCCAGCCAGGTGTCGTAGAACACCGACGAGGGGTCCACACCGCCGGTGTCGTCGGGTGCGTCTGCGGTTGCAGCCATGTGGCGGAACGTGTCGTGACGGACTCGTAAGGGTGTCGACGGTTCGCAGCGCCAGCGACGGCAGCGGCGACCGCGTGGTTGAAAGCCGCGAATCCCCTACTCGGGAGCGATGGACGCCGACGAGGTCAGAGAACGCGCGAGCGACCTGCCGGCGGAGCCCGGCGTCTACCAGTTCGTGGAACGGCCGGCGACTGGCGTCGACGAGCGCGCGAGCGATGCGCGCAGCGCCGACGAACACGAGGGCGACTCTGACGGCGAACGGGACCTTCGGGGCGGCGACGGCACCGTCCTCTACGTCGGGAAGGCGGTAGACGTGCGGGACCGCGTGCGGTCGTACGCGGACCCGAGGAGCGGGCGCATCGCGCGGATGGTCGAGCGCGCGGACGACCTGGCGTTCGCGGTGACGGACACGGAGACGCAGGCGCTGTTGCTGGAGGCGAACCTCGTGAAGCGCCACCAGCCGCGGTACAACGTCCGACTGAAAGACGACAAGTCCTACCCGCTCGTGCAGTTCACGGCCCACGACGCGCCCCGCATCGAGGTCACTCGCGACCCGGACCCGGGCGCTGCGGCGTTCGGACCGTACACGGACAAGGGCCGCGTTGAGACGGTCGTGAAGGCGATTCGGGAGGTGTACGGCCTCCGCGGGTGTTCCGAGCACAAGTACCGGAACCGCGAGCGCCCCTGTCTCGACTACGAGATGGGGCTGTGTACCGCTCCCTGCACGGGCGAAATCAGCGAGGCCGACTACCGGGCGGACGTGGAGTCGGCCCGCCGGTTCTTCGAGGGGGAGACGGGCGCGCTCGCCGACCCGATTCGCCGCGAGATGGAGCGAGCCGCCCAGGACCAGCAGTTCGAGCGCGCGGCGAACCTCCGGGACCGCCTCGACGTCGTCGAGGGGTTCCACGACGGCGCGGGCGCGGCGGTCGCGGCTGGCGGCGACGACAGCGCCGCGACGACGGACGTGCTCGGCGTCGCAGTCGAGGGCGACGCGGCGACGGTGGCGCGGCTGCACGCGGAACACGGCCAGCTCGTGGAGCGCGACCAGCACAGACTGGACGCGCCCGAAGACACCGAGCACAGAGTGGGTGCCGTGCTCGCGGCGTTCCTCGCGCAGTACTACGCCGAGCGCGAGCTCCCGGACCGCATCCTGCTGCCGGAGCCCCACGGCGACGACGAGGTAGCGGCGTGGCTGGCGGCCGCGGGCGTCGAGGTGACGGTGCCGGGAGCGGGCCGCGACGCGACGCTGGTGGACCTCGCGCTGAAGAACGCCCACCGGCGGTCTGGGAGCGGCGACGAACTCGGCGCGCTCGCGGACGCGCTGGGCGTCTCGCGACCCGAGCGCATCGAGGGATTCGACGTGAGCCACGCCCAGGGGAAAGCAGTCGTCGGCAGCGACGTCTGTTTCGTCGGCGGGAGCGCGGAGACGGCCGACTACCGCCGGAAGAAACTCGACGACGAGAACGACGACTACGCGAACATGCGGCGGCTACTGCGGTGGCGCGCCGAGCGCGCCGTCGAGGCCGAACGTGCCAGCGGGCACGCGGGCGACGACCGGCCGGACCCCGACCTCCTCCTGATAGACGGCGGCCGCGGCCAGTTAGACGCCGCGCTGGACGCCGTCGACGACGTTGGCTGGGACGGGCCGGAGGCGGTGGTCGCGCTCGCGAAGGACGAGGAGGTCGTGGTGACGGCGAACCGCACCTACGACTGGGACAGCGACGCGCCCCAGTTGCACGTCCTCCAGCGGGTTCGCGACGAAGCCCACCGGTTCGCGGTCGCGTACCACCAGTCGCTGCGGGACGAGGTGTCGACGGCGCTGGACGGCGTCGAGGGCGTCGGGCCGGCGCTCCGGAAGCGGCTGCTGCGGCGGTTCGGGAGCGTCGAGGGCGTCCGGCAGGCGTCGGTCGACGACCTCCGGACGGTGGAGGGCGTCGGGGAGGCGACGGCGGAGACCATCGCCAGCCGACTCTGAGGAGGGTCCCGCCCGCGGCGTGGGAACGACCATGATATTTATTGGCAGGGGTGGCGTATGCTCCGGCGTAATGAGCTTCGGCGACGGGTCTCGCGGCCGCATCAACGGCGACGGCGGACGGGCCGACGAGAGCCTCGGCTGGCGTCTCGCGCGCCCGCTCTCCCGTGTCGTCGCTCGCCTGCAGCGCCACACCCGCGAGTGGCCGGGCCGCTACGTCGACCAGCAGGCGGAACTGTACGAGAAGTAGCGCCGACGGCTCCTCAGTCGTCCAGTCCCACCGTCAACACCGGGACGGGCGACGTCCGGACGACCTTCTCCGCGACGCTGCCGACCAGATAGTGGTCCAGCCCGGTGCGGCCGTGGGTCCCCATCACGACCACGTCGACGCCCGCCGATTCGGCGTACTCGACGATGGCCTCGTGCGGAATGCCGTCGACGACGGCGGTCTCGACGGACACCTCGTCGGGGAGCGCAGCCGCCGTCTCGCGGGTCGTCGCCTCGGCGCGCTCGCGCTCCCGTTCGTCCCACGCCTCGCCGGCGAGCCCGGCGCTCGGCGACTCGAAGCGGTTGCGTTCGTCGGCCACCGAGACGACGTGGACGGTCGCGTCGAACTGCGCTGCAATCGTGCCGGCGTGTTCGGCCGCCGCGGCCGTCCCTTCGCTGCCGTCGGTCGGGAGCAGAATCGTCTCGTACACGTCAGACACCCCCCGAAGCCATCAGGAACAGCGCCACGGAGATGACGGCGAACAGCGCGCCGACGCCCTGTTTGATTGTCTCCGTGTCCAGCGCGGCGGAGACGTACGGCGCAATCTGGCCGCCGGTGACCGTCGCCGGCACCGTCCAGACGACCATGTTCCACGGCGTCGTCGCGAGGTCCATCGAGTGCCCGCCGACCAGCCCGCCGCCGAAGACGTGGACGAGCGACGCGATGATGGCGGTGCTCGCGACGACGATGTGGTTCGTGCCGATGGCGACCCGGACGGGAATCTTCGAGGACAGCATCGAGATGATACCGAGTTCGCCGATGCCGAACCCGGCCAGCCCCTGGAAGGTGCCGCCGACGCTGTAGTTCGCGAACCGCTTGAGGTAGCCGCTGCGGTCGTACTCGTAGGTGTCGCCGTCGCGAGCGACTCGGGTGACGACGCCGTCGTCGACCCGCACGCCGGCCGGCCCGAGCTTCCCGGGGTCGTCGGGGAGGTTCGAGCCGCCGTCGGCCGCCGCCGGCCGGTCGTCGTCGCTGTCGGCCGTGTCGCCGTGCCCGAGGTCGGCCTTGAACAGGAGGTAGGAGGCCGCGAGCAGGGCGAGCCCGAGCAGCGCGTGGAACACGGGCTCGGGAATGACGAAGGACAGCAGCGCGCCGCCGACGACGAACGGCAGCCCGCCGGCCACCAGCGACAGCGCGAGCCTGCGGTCGACGAGCCCGTACTGGACGAACGCGATGGCGGAACTGGACAGGCCGAAGGACTCGCTGATGAGCCCGATTTTCACGAGCGTCTCGGCCTCCAGCGGCTCCGCGAACAGCGGGAACACGAAGATGAGGAACGGCACGAACAGCGCCGACCCGCTGATGCCGACGGTGTTGACGATGGTCGCGCCCGTGATGAAGACGGGGAACAGCCACCAGTAGTTCGTCCAGTAGCCGGGTGCCGGGTCGCTGGGTGCCAGCGGCCCGAAGAAGACGAACGCCACGAACAGCACGGGTGCGAGGAAGACGAAGACGTGCTGGTACTTCAGAAAGAGCTTCGTGGCTCGCTGCCGGCCGGAGGGCGCGTCGGTCACGCCGCGGACCCCTCCGCTGTGGGCGGCTGAATCGGGTGTCCGGGGTAGCGACGCTCGCTCGCGGTTGCACTCGTCATCGTAGTGCCGGCGGCTATCTGTCCGGCCGCGGAAAAGAGTTGGTTTCTCTGCCGCCGATAGCGGCGAAGACTACTGGTTGCCGGCGTCAGCGGGCCGGTATCGAGTCAGCCGAGCTCCGACCGGCGGAAGGAGGCGTAGCCGACGACCATCGAAATGACCCCCCATCCGAGCATCACGAGGGCGTTGAACCAGACTTTCGCGTAGATTTTGGTGCTCTGCCCGGAGAAGGTCTGTGCGATGCGTTCGTGGCCGGAGACAACCCCCGTGTAGATGATTTCGGTGCTGCGGAGGTACGCTGTCGCGGGCGACAGAGCCTGAATCAGCGACTGGGTGTCCTGCGAGAGGGTGACACCGAGTACGTCGGTAATCGACCCGAGGAGGTCGAGGAGGCTGACGACCGGCAGGAACCCGAACCAGAACGGGACCAGCACGAAGTACGCGACGAACGCGCCGAGCATCGCCCGGGACCGGCTGTCGGTCAGCGCGGACACGCCGACGTAGATGCCCACCCACGAGAACGCGAACAGCAGCGTGACCGCCGCGAACTCCGCGAAGCGGACTACTTCCGGGGCGTTCGAGTAGGTGACGAGTGCGATGGCGAAGCCGGCGACGGTCCCGATGACGACGGCCGCCAGCCCGACGCTCAGCCGGGAGAGCAGCTTCCCGAAGACGTACTGGGACCGCGTGTTCGGCAACCCCATCACGTACTTGATTGCGCCGCCGTCGAGGTCACCCGCAATGGCGAGGTACGTCAGCGGCGCGAGGATGATGGGCAACAGGAGGAACACGAGGAAGGAGACGTCGAACAGCGTCCGGAACGCGAACTGGTGGTTGCTGCTGTTGGCAGCGAAGAGCAGCGCAACGAGTACGGAGAAGACGCCGACGACGCCGAGCACGGCGTACGACCGGCGGGCGTTCGTGAAGTCGTCGCGGGCGACGGTGAGCGTGCTCACGCGTCATCACCCCCGTCGGCGACGGCGGCCGCCTGCGTCGTCTCGTCGCCGGTCGCGCCAGCGTCGGCGTCGCCGGTGTACCGCTCGAACAGCGATTCGAGGGAGGCGTCCTCGATGGCGATGTCGGTCACCTCGGTCTCGGCGTCGAGCGCGCGCAGCGCCGGCATCTTCGCGGCCGGCCTGTCGACCGTGATTTCGAGCGTGGTGTCGGTGACTGTGACGGAGTCGACGCCCTCGACGCGAGCCACAGCATCCGTGTCCGGCACGGACGCGACGTCCACCTCCACGACGGACTCGGTGGCGGTCTGGTCGCGGAGCGCGTCGATGGTGTCGACGGCCACCATCTCGCCCTTGTTCATGATGCCGACGCGGTCACAGACCTGCTCGACCTGCCCGAGGATGTGACTGGAGAAGAACACGGTCGCGCCGCGGTCGGCCTCCTCGCGGACGATCTCCCGGAGGAGTTTCGCGCCCTTCGGGTCGAGGCCCGACGACGGCTCGTCGAGGATGAGCAGGTCGGGCTCGCCGACGAGTGCGACGGCGAGCGTGAGCCGCTGGGTCATGCCCTTCGAGTAGCCGCCGGCGCGGCGGCGAGCGGCCTCGGGCTCGAGGCCGACGCGCTCGATGAGGTGGTCGGGGTCGTCGTCGGCTCCCTTCGTCTCGATAGCGGAGACGACGTGCTCGCGGCCGGTGAGGTTCTCGTACAGCTCGAACCCCTCGGGGAGCAGACCGGTGCGTTGACGGACCGCGCGGGACTGCCGGGTCGCGTCGTTGCCGAGCACCGTCGCCGACCCCTCGGTCGGCTTGAGGAAGCCCAGCAGCATGTTGATCGTCGTGGACTTGCCAGCGCCGTTCGGGCCGAGGAACCCGAACACCTCGCCGTCCTGTACGGTCAAATCCAGGTCGTCGACGGCGGTGAAGTCGCCGAAGCGCCTCGTCAGGCCGTCAGTTTCGATTGCAGGCATGTGTCACCGGATATCGGAACTGCGCGTAAGAAACTACCCACTAGTCTCTTGACCTGCAACAGAAGTGTGTGAGAGATGGTTACACAGGGGTTCGGTGAGGAGGTGGTCCGTCACCTCACGGTGGCCACTCAGGGCTCACGGACGGTGAACGCGAAGCCGAGGGCGGCGACCGGGAGGCTGGCTGCGAGGTGAATGCCGACGAACTCCGGGAGAGACCAGCTTCCGTTGACCACCGCGGCGACGACTGCGGTGACGAGCGCCGTGGCGACGAGCGCACGGGTGAGACTCGATTCCTGTCGCTTCAGCGCAGCGCCGGCGGCGGCGGGCAGTGCGCCGAGTCCGAAGACGAAGTAGACCGCGCTCTGGGAGTCCCAGGTGTAGTCGAACGTCGGTGCCGTCGCCACCACCGCGGCGAGTGCGATGGCAGTGGTCGCCGAGACAGTAGTCGGACGCAGACGGCCCGTGACGGCGACGTGGCCGGCGGTAGCGAGTGCGACCGCAGCGAGAACGGTGACGGGGTACGGCCAGATGTCCGGGACGGCCCCCGGCGGCGATTGCGCCCGGGCTGCGACGAGAATCGCGGCTGCGGCGACGACCACGACCGCGGCTGCGACGAGCCGACGCCCGCGGCGGTGCTGCACGCTCGGGCGGTTCCAGCGAACCCGGCATAAGTCTTGTCGCTAAGATGAACGGTTGCTCCTGTCGGGCTACCAGTCCTCGGCCTCTGGCGCGACGCCGCCGGGGTCCTCGGGCGTGTCGCCAGCGAGGTCGAACTCCTCGCGGAGTTCGCGCATCCGGTCGCGAATGTCGGCTGCGAGTTCGAATTCGAGATTGTTCGCGGCCTCGTTCATGCGTTCTTCGAGTTCCTCGACGAGCATCGCGGCCTCCTGCTCGTCCTCGGGGCCGTCGCCGGTGACCTCGGTGGTGTCGGTCTCAGCGCCCGGGAGGTTCATGTCGCCGACGGCCTTGTCGATGGTGGTCGGCGTGGTGCCGTGCTTCTCGTTGAACGCCCGCTGGATGCGGCGACGGCGGCGGGTCTCGTCGATGGCGTCCTGCATCGCGTCGGTGGTCTCGTCGGCGTACAGCACGACCTCGCCGTTGACGTTCCGGGCCGCCCGCCCCATCGTCTGTACGAGGCTGGTCTCCGACCGCAGGAACCCCTGCTGGTCGGCGTCGAGGATGGCCACGAGGCTGACCTCGGGGATGTCCAAGCCCTCCCGGAGGAGATTGATGCCGACGAGCACGTCGTACTCGCCGAGTCGGAGCCCGCGGACGAGCTCGTGGCGCTCCAGCGTGTCCGTCTCGTCGTGCATGTACTCGACGGCGACCCCGGCCTCCTCGAGGTACTCGGTGAGGTCCTCGGCCATGCGTTTGGTGAGCGTCGTGACGAGCACGCGCTCGTCGCGCTCGACGCGCTCGTCGATGCGGTCCATGAGGTCCTCGACCTGCCCCGTGGCGTCGGCAATCGAGATTTCGGGGTCGACGAGGTGCGTCGGGCGGACAATCTGCTCGACGACGTTCGCGGACTGCTCGCGCTCGTAGTCACTCGGTGTGGCGGAGACGTACAGCGTGCGGTCGGTCTTCTCCTCGAACTCCTCGAAGGTCAGCGGCCGGTTGTCGTAGGCCGTCGGCAGCCGGAAGCCGTTCTCCACCAGACTGTCTTTCCGGGACTTGTCGCCCTCGTACTGGCCCTTGATTTGTGGAACTGTCCGGTGGGACTCGTCGATGACGGTGAGGAAGTCGTCCGGGAAGTAGTCCAGCAGCGTGTAGGGGGCGTCCCCGACCTCGCGGTCCGAGAGGTACACCGAGTAGTTCTCGATGCCCGAACAGTAGCCGGCCTCGGCCATCATCTCCAGGTCGAACGTGGTGCGTTCCTCGATGCGCTGGGCGGCCACCATGTCGCCGGCGCGCTCGAAGTGCCGGACGCGCTCGTGCATGTCCGTCCGGATCTGCTCGATGGCCTGCTCCATCTCGTCCTCGGGCACCGAGTAGTGCTCCGCCGGGTGGAACAGGACCGCCGGCTCCTCGCTCTCGACGGTGCCCTCCAGCGGGTCGAGTTTCGCCATGCGGTCGACCTCGTCGCCCCAGAACTCCACCCTGACCGGGTACCGGCCGTACATCGGGTACACCTCGACGGTGTCGCCCCGAACCCGGAACGTGCCCTGCGTGAAGTCGACGTCGTTGCGCTCGTAGTTCAGGTCCACGAGCTTCGACAGTAGCTGCTCGCGCTCGATGGTCTGGCCGCGCTCGACGCGCAGGCTCATGCCCTCGTAGTTCCGCGGGTCACCGAGCCCGTAGATGGCCGACACGGACGCGACGACGATGACATCGTCCCGCGTCAGCAGCGAGCGCGTCGCGGAGTGCCGTAGCCGGTCGATTTCGTCGTTGATTGAGGCGTCCTTCTCGATGTACTTGTCCGTCTGCTCGACGTACGCCTCCGGCTGGTAGTAGTCGTAGTAGGAGACGAAGTACTCCACGGCGTTGTCCGGGAACAGCGTCCGGAACTCCTCGTAGAGCTGTGCGGCGAGCGTCTTGTTGTGCGCGATGACGAGCGTCGGCTGCTGGAGTTCCTCGACGGTCCAGGAGACGGTGTTGGTCTTCCCGGAGCCGGTCACGCCGAGCAGCGTCTGCTTCTGTGCCCCGTTTTCGTACCCCTCGACCAGCTCCCGGATGGCGTCGGGCTGGTCGCCCGCGGGGTCGAACGGTGCCTCGACGCGGAACGGCACGTCGGCCTCCGGTCGGTCCGGCTGCAGGGGACCGCTGGCGTCACTCATTGGCAATCTGTAGGGGCGGGACGTACTTCAGGAGCGTGCCCGAGCGACGCGGACCGCACCGTGCCGCCAGACACTTGCCGGGTCGCTTCGAACCCCGGCGCGATGCCCTCCAGACGCGACCTCCTGAAAGCCGGCGGCGGCGCGCTCGCTGTCGCCGCTGCGGGCGTCGGCGCGCGCTGGGGCGCGTGGACGCCGGCCGTTCACTCCCCGGCCGAGAACACGTGGCCTCAGCACAGGTACGGGCCCGGGAACACGGGCTACAGCCCCGACGCCAGCCCGCCCGGGTCGAACCCCGTAGCCGTCCAGCGGTACGACACCGGCGAGTCGGCGAACACCGTGGTCGTCGACGAGGACCGGATGTACGTCGGCACCGAACACTCGGTGTGGGCGTTCGAGCGCGGCGACGACCGCCACTCCGAGTGGGACGAGCCCGGCAACGGCTGGTGGCTGGCGGTCGGGAGCGACGCCGTCGTCGCGGCGGGCCGCGGTCGGGTCACTGGCTTCGACCCGACGACCGGTGAGGTGCTGTGGGAACGCCGGCCGGAAGCGTCCGCGTACGGCGTCTTGGTCGGCGAGCGGACGGCCTACGTGGGGTTCCGCGGCCGGCTGGTGGCGTACCACCTCGAATCCGGGGAGCGTCAGTGGGTGCTGGACGCCGACGGCGAGGTGTTCCCGGGAGTCAGTGACGGCCGCCTGGTCGTCGGGGGTGACGGGCTCCGCGCGTTCGAGCCGCGGGGACCGCTGCGTGGCGTGCTGGCCGACGCCCCTCGGAAGGTCTGGGAGACAGACGAACCGTTCGGGGGGACGCACCCCGTCGACACCGGTGACCACACGCTCGTCGGAACCCAGACCGGCCTACAGACGCTGACCTGCGGGCTGGCGGCCGTCGGCTCCGACGGCGGAATCGACTGGCAGGTCGAACTCGGGAACAACGCGGGTCGCGTGGCGTTCGACGGCGAGCGCGCGTACGCCGTCTCGATGCGGTACGACGACGGCGAGAGCGGCGTACACTACAGCGACGACACGACGCTGCACGCGCTCGACCCGGCGACCGGCGACGAACTGTGGTCGTTCCAGCGCGGCGGCTGGTTCTCCTCGCCGGTCGTCGCGGACGGCACCGTCTACGTCGGTGAGGCCGGCAGTCCGAACGGGAACGGGAACCTCCACGCGCTCGACGCCGAGACGGGCGACCTGCTGTGGACGTTCGACCGAGCCGAGGGCGTGAACGCGCTCGCCGCGGTCGGGGACGTGCTGTACGTCGCGACCGACGGCGGTCGCGTGCTCGCGCTCGCGTAGCTATTTGGGGGTCGCGGCCGGACTTCCCGGTGTATGCCCAGCGACTACCTCGCCACCGCAGCCGAACTACTCGACGACGCCGCCGAGGACGCGGCCGGCGACGCAAGCGACCGGCTCCGGGAACAGGCCGACGCCGTGGCGGCGCTGGCCGCCCGCGACCGCGGCCCGGACCACGGCCGGCTCGCCCGCATCGAACACGTGCTCACAGACGTGAGCGAAGGCCTCGGCGACGACGACGCCGCGGCCGACGCGGTCGACCGCGCGCTCGCGGAGCTTCGCGAGTACCGGTCGGGCGTCGACGGCGTGTAGGTCGCTGTGGGAGTGGACAGTAGCTGTTCTCTTGTGGGAAGTCGACCTGCGTCGCGGCCGTATCGAGCATCGACGACGATGGTGGCATCGGAGTTCGGGGTGACTACCGATAGCGAATCTCTCGATGTTCCCGAACAAGGGGATCCGAACTCACAGAATAACCCGCTACCGTCTCGCCCCGTGGAGCCACCGGGTGTGGGCAAATCGACAGAGCGGGGATGCCGGCTGTGGAGTCACTCGGAAGTCGAGTTCTCGAACGGGGCGTCTGGGTCCTGACTTTTCGGACCACACACGTTCATCCCAATGAAAACCCACGCTTGGCTGTTATTGTACTGCCTCACAGTCGCTCCGACGCCCATGTACTCGTAGTTCTCGTCGGATAACATGAGTTCACGGTGCGATTGACTGTTTTTCCACAGCTTAATGCTTTCATTGGCGATTGACTGGTTCGAATTCATATACGGGTTCGCGTTGGAGTGATATCCCCGGAGTTGAACCACGACTAGGTTTTCACCGAAGTCGTTAACGCAGATACTCGGCTCCATCTCAGCCCAACGCTCCCAAGAGTGCTGTCCATCACCGTTCACGTGGCTTATATTCCTGTTCTCAACCATCCACTGTGAGTGTGCCCGCACATTACTTCCTAGACGGTAACTCGGTTGCCACTGGTGGAGGTCGTGTTCTGCCCGCACTTCGTTGATTTTCTGGAACACGAGCGACTCGATACGGGATGTGTTCACCGTGGCATTCCAGGTCTCGTTGTCACTAGGGACAAACCGGTAGTTTCGAATCGTGAGATTTCGGGTACCCGGGTCTTCTGGGTGGTACTCGGAGCGGTTAATCCCATCATCGAGTGTCGTCGTTGCTGTACCGCCAGTAGTCGTTGCCGTACCGGCAGTAGTGGACGCTGGAGTTGCCCCAGCTGAATTAGGGTCGTCAGGTGTCTGCTGCCCACCAACGCCGAGCAGTGCACCCGCCGCGCCTCCGACGAGCACTGCGACGAGAACAACGACGAACATCCGCCGATTCATACCGGCGACAGTGTACCCCTCTACTTGACACTTACTGTGGTACAGTGGTTTTCATGAGACGTTGGCCACGTGTTTGTGTCGAAATAGGCAGGCGCTCCGCGGTGTTCGATGTCTGGCTGTTTTGGTTTACAATCCGGCTTGGAAACGAGGGGCCGTCAGCAGACCGGCTTGGGGTTGACGCCCATCGCTTCGAGCTGTTCGGTGTACTCGTCGTAGGCCGTCTGGACAGCGGCGTCCGCGGCGTCGCTGGCGGTCTGCCAGTCGTCGTCGGTCTCGCAGACGGAATCGAGGAGGTCGAGGGTGCGCTCCAGTTGGTCGTCGAGGTCGCCTTTCAGGTCGCGGAACAGCTGGGCGGTCTGGGGGTCGGCCTGCCCGACGAAGAAGCCCGTGAGCTGTTCTTTGGACTTCTCCGTGGCGAGAATACGACCGAGGAGGCCGCCGGCGCGCTCGACGGTCGAGTCGAGGCCGCGGAGCGACTGCTGCATCGCGCTCGGGTCGGCCTGACCGGGGTCGTGGTCGTCCAGTTCGCCGAGGACGGCGTCGTAGTGGTCGCGCTCCTCGGCGGCAGTCGCCTCGAAAGCGTCCGCTGCGTCCGCGTCGGCCTCGCTGTCGGTCCACGCCGCGAAGGTCTCGGCGGCGGCGTGTTCGGCGTCGGCGGCCGATTCGAGGACCGGCCCGGCCTCCATCTCGCCGCCCGTCGCGGCGTACAGGGACTTCGAAGACCCCAGCCGTGAGAGCGCGGTGTCGTTGTCCTCGCGGACCGAGTCGTGGAGTTCGCTGGCGTCCATACGACGAGTGTGGGGCGCTGGCGGCTTGTATGCTGGCGTCGCCGAAGAAACGAGTCGGTGGCCGGGGCGGTCGTCAGTCGTCGCCGCTACCGGTCTCGACCGGTGCGCCGACGAGGTTCCCCCACTCGGTCCACGAGCCGTCGTAGTTGACGGTGTTGTCGTAGCCGAGCAGTTCGTGGAGCGCGAACCACGCAATCGAGGAGCGTTCGCCGATGCGGCAGTACGCGACGGTGGTCTCGTCGCCGTCGATGCCCTCGGTGCCGTAGAGCTCTTCGAGTTCGTCGGCGGACTTGAACGTCCCGTCGCTGTTGACCGTGGCCGCCCACGAGATGTTGCTCGCGCCCGGGATGTGGCCGCCGCGCTGGGCGGTCTCCTGGAGGCCCGGTGGCGCGAGAATCTCGCCGCTGAACTCCTCGGGCGAGCGCACGTCGACGAGCGGCAGGCCCTTGTCGACGGCGTGCTCGACGTCGTCGCGGTAGGCGCGGATGCCCTCGAAGGGACCGCGAGCCTCGTAGTCGACGGCGGAGAACTCGGGCACTTCGTCGGTGGTCGGGTAGTCGTTGTCGACCCAGTAGTCGCGGCCGCCGTCGAGGAGCTTCACGTTCTCGTGGCCGTAGTACTTGAACTGCCAGTAGGTGTAGGCCGCGAACCAGTTCGAGTTGTCGCCGTAGAGGACGACCGTGGAGTCCTCGCTGATGCCGTGGCTGCCCAGCAGGTCCTCGAAGTCGGCCTTGTCGAGGATGTCGCGGCGGGTCTGGTCCTGGAGCTGGGTCTCCCAGTTGAAGCCGACGGCACCGGGTGCGTGGGCGTCGTCGTAGGCTTCGGTGTCGACGTCGACTTCGACGAGTCGGTAGTCGGCGTCGTCGCTCTGGAACTGGTCGAGGTGGTCCTCAACCCAGTCGGCGGTGACGAGTACGTCGTTGGCGTAGTCTGCCATACACGTGTCCTCGGCACCCAGGCACATAACTCTCGGTCCCCTGGCGAGTTCCCCCGTTCGTGTCGGCTCCCGGCACCGTTCGCCGCGGGCGGTGACCTGTCCGGACCCGAAGCAGACACTGGCACCCCTGAGTGAGCAGATGTTGCCGCTATCTCGGTTGAGGCCGGGGCGAGTGTGGCAGCGCGTTCCGATGGCCGGAGTGCTAAGGGCGGCGAGCGCGAACCCCCGACAATGACCGACGACTGGGTGGTGTCTGCGGACTGGCTCGCCGCGCACCTCGACTCGGTGCGAGTCGTGGACGTCCGGGACGCCTGGGAGTACGACGGCATCGGGCACGTACCGGACGCCGTGAGCGTCCCGTTCGACTCGTTCCGTCAGGAGGGCGGCCCCGAGGGAATGATGCCGACTCGCGAGGACTGGGAGGCGACGCTCTCCGAGGCGGGCATCGAATCGGGGGACACCGTCGTCGCGTACGACGACACGCACGGCGTGTTCGCCGCACGATTCCTCGTGACGGCGCTGTACTACGGCCACGACGATGTCCGGCTGCTTGACGGCGACTACAGCGCGTGGATTCGGGACCACGGAGCCAGCAGCGAGCCGCCGGACGTGACGCCGACTGACTACGAGGCGGGCGACCCGGACAGTGGCGTGTTCGTGGACGCCGACGACGTGGCGGCGGCCGCCGAAGACGACGACGCCGTCGTCGTTGACACCCGGGAACCCTGGGAGTTCGAGGAGGGCCACATCCCCGGCGCGGTGAACCTCGACTGGAAGGAGGTCGTCGACGACGACACGCGCGGACTCAAACCGCGCGACGCCGTCGAGGAACTGCTCGCGTCCCGCGGCGTCACCCGAGAGAAGCGCGTCGTGCTGTACTGCAACACCGCCCGCCGAATCAGCCACACGTTCGCCGTGCTGGGCTGGCTGGGGTTCCCAGACGTGGCGTTCTACGAGGGGAGTCTCACCGAGTGGGAGGCAGACGGCCGCCCCATCGAGTCGAACTGACTGCGTCTGGAGTATCAGGAGGGGTCGCCGGTGCGGTCGGAGCCGTCCTCAGTCGGGTCGCTCGCGGCGTCGTCCAGCGACCCGTCAGCGGAGACCGAAGCGTCGGTCGGACTCGGGTCGTCCCCGTCGGCCCGGCAGGCCTCGTAGTCCCCGTTCGTGAGCGTGGTCTGGACGCCGCCGCGCTCCTCGGCGAGCAGCGACGCCGCCTCGACCGTGAGGGCGACGACCAGCGGCCCCGCGATGACGCCGACGGGGCCGACGGTGAGCAGGCCGCCCGTGAACCCGATGAAGTAGAGGCTGCCGGGGAGGTCGGCGGTCTCCCGGGAGAGACGGGGGCGCACGAGCACGTCCGGGAGCCACGCGACGAGCACGCCCGCGACGAACAGGAAGACGAGCGCCGTGTTCGCGGCACCGGTCGCCGTCCAGTAGAGCGCGACGCCGGCGACGACGATAGAGGGACCGACGATAGGGACGAACTGGAGGACGCCCGCGGCCACGGAGAGCGTGAGCGGGTAGGGGACGCCGAAGATGTAGAAGACCGGGACCGCGAGGACGGTGGTCGCGACGGCGGTGGCGGCCTGCAGGACGTAGATGGCGTACAGCGTGGAACGAGCGCGGTGGCCGAGCGCGGCGGCGACATCCCGATAGGTCGGCGGGACGACCGCCAGCAGCGCGCGCTCGGCGTCCTGGTGGGCGACGAGCAGGCCGAAGACGAGCACGCCGAACAGCGTGAGCTTCAGCGCGAGCACGGGGAGTTCGCCCGCGAGGTCGACGGCGAAGTCGGTGCCGTACGTCGTGACGGTGTCGATGGCGAGGCCGACGTCGAAGACGTACTCGTAGCCGTACGCGCTGACGGGGTACATCTCGGGGAGTGCTTCGAGGGCGTCGATGGCCTCCGCGATGCGGCCGCTGGCCGCCGAGGCGGCGAGGGCGAGCGGGACGACGGCGACGAGCGAGACGACGACGGCGGTGAGCGCGCTGGCGGCCCAGCGAGAGATGCCGAGGCGCTCGACGCGCCCGGTGGCGGGGATGAGGAGGTACGCGACGGTGCCGGCGAAGAAGACGGTGCCGACGACGGCACCGAGGACGAGCGTCGAGAGCACGGCGAGGGCGACGAGGAGCACGGCGAGACCGGTTGTTCGAGCGGGTGGCACTGCCGGCAGTACCGACGGCAGGGTGAAAAGGGTTCGCTCACCGGGGGAGCGACGGGCTTATCCAAAACCCACTGATACGACCGAGTAATGAAACGCCGCGACTACCTCCGGACGGTGGGCGTCGGAGTGACGGGCGTCGCCGCCGCGGGCTGCCTCCAAGTCGAGGACACCGGCGACGGCGACGCGACCACGTCTACCACCGAGGCCGGGACGGCGACCCAGTCCGAGACGACCACGAACACAACCAGCGCCGACACGGGGCCGCTGCGGGTCGCGACCTACGACTCGTTCTTCGGCGACGACGGCACCGCCGGTCAGTGGCTGAAAGACGCCTGGGAGGCCGACCACGACACGGCCGTCGAGTTCAGTGCGCCGAGCAACGGCGTCAACGAGTTCATCGAGCGCAAGCGCGGGGGCGCGAGCATCGACGCCGACCTCTTCGTCGGCATCAACACGGGCGAACTCGTGCGCGTCGACGAGGCGCTGGACGGCACCGCGCTGTTCGACGAACTGGCCGGCGAGATTGACGGCAGCGACGCCATCAAAGACGACCTCCGCATCGACCCCCGGAACCGCGCGCTCCCCTACGACACGGGCTACATCTCGCTCGTCTACGACAGCACGACCGTCGACAACCCCGAGACGTTCGAGGCGCTGGCCAGCGACGAGTACGAGGGCACGCTGCTCGCACAGAACGCCCAGTCCAGCGACCCCGGACGGGCGTTCCTGCTGTGGACCATCCACGAGTACGGCCCCGAGAACTACCTCGACTACTGGGAGCGCCTCGTCGAGAACGACGTGCGCGTCCTCGACGACTGGCGGCCGTCCTACGACGCGTTCCTGAACGGCGAGCGGCCGATGGTGGTCTCGTACTCCACCGACCAGGTGTACTACAACGACGAGGACCAGCTCCCCCGCCACCAGGTCGGCTTCCTGAACGACCAGGGGTACGCGAACCCCGAGGCCGTCGCGCGGTTCGCCGACGCCGACAACCCCGACCTCGCCGCGGAGTTCGTGGAGTTCATGCTCACCGACGCGGCTCAGCGGAACATCGCCGTGAACAACGTCCAGTTCCCCGCGACGACGACCGCGGAACTCCCCGAGGAGTACGCGCAGTACGCCTACGAGCCGCCGGAGCCCGTGACGTTCACGTACGAAGAACTCGCGGGCAACGTCGACGCGTGGACTGAAGCGTGGGCCCGACAGGTCGCGACGAACTAGTGGCGGGGAACCGGACCGCTGCCGTGACCGACCGCCTCACGGACGCCGTCGACCGGTTCGCGCTCCCGCTGGCGGGCGCTGGCACGCTCGCCGTCCTGCTGGCGGTGTTCTACTACCCCGTCGGCACCGTGTTCGTGGAAGCTCTGGGCCCAGAGAACCCCGTCTGGGGGATTCTCACCTCGGAGTTCTACATGGGGGCCGCCCACGGCGTCTTCGCGCACCCCCTGCGTGTACCGGGGGACGTCGCAGCGTGGCTCGCCGACGTGCGAATCGCGGCGGGCTGGACAGGGCTGCTGCCCGACCTCTACGTCGTCCACCCGGGGTTCCGGAAGGGACTGTTCGGGTTCACGGCCTATCAGGCCGCGCTGTCGACGCTGGTGAGCGTCGCGCTCGGGCTGCCGGGCGCGTACGTGCTCGCCCGCTTCGAGTTCCCCGGCCGGCGCACGCTCCAGTCGCTGACCATCCTCCCGTTCGTGTTGCCCTCCATCATGGTGGTCGTCGGGTTCGTCGCGACGTTCGGTCAGTTCGGCACCGTCAACGACCTGCTGGCGAGTCTGGGTCTCGGACGCGTGCAGTTCCTCTACACGCTGGAGGTCGTCGTGCTCGCGCACGCCTTCTACAACGCCCCGCTCGTCACGCGCATGGTGACGACCGCCTGGGAGAACGTCGACGCCAGCGCCGTCGAGACCGCTCGGTCACTGGGTGCGAGTCCGCTGCGGGCGTTCCGGGACGTCGTCGCGCCCCAGTTGCTGCCCGCGCTGGCGGCGAGCGCGATGCTCACGTTCGTGTTCACGTTCATGTCGTTCCCAATCGTGCTCGCGCTGGGCGGCCTCCAGCTCGCCACCGTCGAGGTGTGGCTGTTCGCCCGCATCAACCAGCTCGACTACGCCACCGCCGCCGGGCTCGCGACTCTGGAAACCATCATCTCACTGGCGCTCACGTACGCCTACCTCCGGTACGAGGGCAGCCAGTCGGCCGAAGGCACCGCCAATCCGCTCGACCGGCACCGCCTGTTCGACCCGACCGGGCTCCGGGAGTGGCTCGTCCGGTCGGGCATCGTCGTCTACGGCCTGCTGGTCGCCGTCGTCTTCGTCGCGCCGCTGGCGTCGATGGTGCTGGCGAGCGTCGGCGGCCTCGAAGACCCGACGCTGCGGTGGTGGCGGTTCCTCGCCGAACGGCAGGCCAGCGGCCGCACGCAGCCCGCGACGGCCGTCCGCTACTCCATCCAGTTCGGCATCGCCGCGCTCGTCGTCGCGCTCCCGATGGGGGTGGTCGTGGGGGCGTTCTCCGCGAGAAGCGGGCGCGGCCGGAAGGTCGTCGACGCCGTGCTGATGGCACCAATCGCTGTCTCGGGTATCGTCGTCGGGTTCGGGCTGCTGCGCTCGCTCGTGTTCGGCGTGGACGTCGGGAGCTACCGGGTGAGTCTGGTCGGCCCGCTCGTGGTCGTGTTCGCGCACGCCGTCGCCGGCTACCCGTTCGTCGTGCGGAACGTCGCGCCGATGCTGTCGGCGGTCGACAGCCGGCTCGTGGAGTCCGCTCGCGCGCTCGGCGCGAGTCGCGGTCGCGCGCTCTGGGACATCGAACTCCCGCTCGTGTGGCCGGGCGTGCTGGCGGGCGCGGCGTTCGCGTTCGCCATCAGCATCGGCGAGTTCGATTCGACGGTCATCCTCGCCGACGGGAACGTCTACACGATGCCGGTCGCGCTCAAACGATTCCTCGTCGACCGCGCCGCCGGTCCGAGCACGGGCCCGGCGGCCGCGATGGGGACGGTGCTGCTGGCGGTGACAGCCGCCAGCTTCGTGGTCATCGACCGCGTCGGGGGGCGGTACAAACCATGACCAGCGTCGACCTGGACGGACTCGTCCGCGAGTTCGGCCCGACGAGAGCCGTCGACGACGTGTCCGTGACCGTCGCGGACGGCGAGTTCTTCACGCTCGTCGGACCGTCGGGCTGCGGGAAGACGACGACGCTCCGCCTCGTCGCGGGGTTCGAGGAGCCCGACGCGGGCGACGTCCGCTTCGGCGGCGAGTCGGTGGCGGGCGTTCCGCCCGAGGACCGCGACGTGGGCATCGTGTTCCAGAGCTACGCGCTGTTCCCGCACATGACCGTCGGCGAGAACGTCGCCTACGGGCTGCGCTTCCGGGACCCGCCCGGCGGCGTCTCGACCGAGGAGCGCGTGACCGAACTCCTGGAGCTGGTCGACCTCCCGGGGATGGCGGACCGGGACCCGACGGCGCTCTCCGGCGGCCAGCAGCAGCGCGTCGCGCTGGCTCGCGCGCTCGCGCCGGGCCCGAGCGTGCTGTTGCTGGACGAGCCGATGAGCGCGCTGGACGCGCGGCTCCGCGAGCGCCTGCGCGGGACGGTCAAGGAGATTCAGCGCGAACTCGACATCACGACCGTCTACGTCACGCACGACCAGGAGGAGGCGCTCTCCATCTCGGACCGCGTCGCCGTGATGAATTCCGGCCGCGTCGAGCAGGTCGGGACGCCCGAGGAAGTCTACCGAGAGCCGGCGTCGCGGTTCGTCGCGGAGTTCGTCGGCGACAACAACGTCCTCGACGGGACCGCGTCTCCACTCGAAACGAAGGGGTCTTCCGTATCGGTCGGTCCGGCGTCGTTCGAGGTGGCAGATTCGGCCACCGGTACCGTCGCCATCGGTCTGCGCCCGGAGTCGCTGTCCTTCGGTTCGGGTGGAAACGAACTCGACGTCACCGTCGGACGCGCGGAGTTCCTCGGGGACGCCTACAAGGTGTACTGCGACTGGCACGGCACCCAGTTGCTGGTCAAGACCACCGACGCGCCCGACCCCGGACCCGCGACAGTGTCGTTCGAGCCGAGCGACGCCGACGTGCTGCCGGAGTAGCGTCCGTTCAGGGCGCGACGCCGACCGTCAGCAGCGTGCCGTAGGTCCGGTAGCGCTCGACCATGTCCTCCCGCGTCTCGAAGCCCTCGTGGGGGAACTCGCTCGCGGCCGGAATCTCCGTCTCTCGGTCCGGGATGTTGTCCTGCTCGGCGACGTGCAGGCCCGCGTCACGGAACGCCGCCCGGTACTCGCTGCGGCCCCAGCGCGTCATCTCGACGCTGATGTTGTCCTGCCAGCCGTGGCTGTGGACGTTCTCCTCGTAGTAGTTCACCGCGCAGTAGAACGTCCCGCCCGGCTTCAGGACGCGGCGGACCTCTTCGAGCGTGTGATGCGGGTCACTGGCGTAGTAGAACGCCTCCATCGAGAAGACGTGGTCGACCGAGTCGTCCGCGAACGGGAGACTCCCGAAGTCCCCGACGACGTACCCCACGTCGTCGTCCTCGGTGTAGCTCCGGGCGTTCCGTGCCATCTCGGGCGCGCCGTCGAGCCCGTAGCCGCGGGCGACGCCGCGCTCTCGGAGCGCGCGCAGCGCGTACCCGCTGCCCGTCCCGAGGTCGAGGACGAAGTCGTCGTCCTCGACGGGCATCCGCGCGAGCACGTGTTTCGCGGTGTGCCAGTGGCGGTCCTCCATCCCCTTGTCGCGGCCCGACGCCGCCCACTCGTCGAACTCCTCGCGGACGCTCATGGCCGACCCGTCGACCGCAGCCGGCAAAACGCCACCGGAGTCCCGCGGCAGCGGCGGCGCTCAGGCCGGGCAGCGGAAGCCGGCAGGACTTAACCGAGCCGCCACAGACACCACGAGCATGGCCAGAGGCGGGAAGCGGTACGCGTACGCCGACACCGCCCAGCAGGTCGTCGGCGGGTTCGTGCTCGCGGGGCCGTTCGTCGTCACGGAAGAGGTGTGGCTGCTCGCCAGCCGGATGCAGTGGTACCACGCCGCCGCGACAGTGCTGATGGTCGCAATCATCGGGTACGGCGCGCTGTACAAGGCCGACGACGACCGGGACCCGGACCGGGAGGCCGAGGTCGCGGGGGTCCCGGTGCGGTTCATCTCCCTGATGGGCGTCTCGTTCGGGTCGGTGTTCGTGCTCTCGCTGGCGCTCACCGCGCCCGTGACGTTCGCCACCCAGCTCGACCTCGGGACGGAGATGGCGGTGGTCGCACCCCTGACTGCGAAGGCGGCCTCGGTCGGTGCCATCTTCAGCGTCGTCGGCGCGGCGACCGCCGACAGCCTGCTCTGACCGCCGGACGTGAAATACCCCGGAACACCGGGCGTTCACGCGGTCACCCGCAGGGTTAAGACGACGGGTGCGCTTCGCCCGGGTATGGACTACGACCTCGCCATCGAGAGTGCGCCCGACTCCGTGCCGGGTGGCACCGTCGTCCTCCTCGTACACCCCTCCACGGGGGAGACCGACCGCATGGACACCGACTTCCTGAAGACGGACACCGACCACTTCCTGGTCGTCTCCACGCGCACCACCGCCCGCGAGGTCACGCAGAAACTGGAGTACTACGACGTCGACGAGGAGCGCGCCGAGATTCTGGACACGCTCTCCGTCGAACGCGGCTACTCCCGACGGGGTGCCAGCCACATCCACTACGTCTCACGACCCGAGGACGTCGACGGCATCCTCTCTGCCGTCGACCAGTTCCTCACCGACAACCCCGGGAAGCGCCGCGTCAGCTTCGACTCGCTGACCGAACTCGCGTACTACGCCGACGAGGACCAGGCGCTGGACGCCCTCCAGCGACTCAAGGGACTGCTCGACCGCCACGACGCCGTCGCGCTCGTCCACGTCTCGGAGGAGGTCCACGACGAGGACGCACTCGCTGGGTACCGGGACGCCAGCGACATCGTCATCGAACTCGGCGAGGACGGCGGCGTCGCCGTCACCGACGACTGAGAAGCAGGTCTCTACTGCTCTGCTTACTCCGCGTCGAACACTTTCTGCGCCCACGTGACGGCGTACGTCGCGCCGTGGCGGCGGAACGCCGGCGAGTCCAGCGCGGCGAACGGCGCTGGGACATCTCCCTCGTGCTTGACGGCGCTACAGGCGAGTTCGGCGGCGTCGGAGAACGACGTCTCGCCGTGCGCGAGTTCGCCCGCCAGCCCGTCCAGCCGGGGTTCGACGCGTTCACCTGCGTCTATCCAGGCGTCGTAGAGCCGCGGGAAGTCGGCATCCCACGTCTCGAACTCGGCTCGCGTGTGGAGTCCGCGGAACGCCGTCGCGACGGCGGCACCGAGCTGGTAGGCGGCCGCGGGGCCGCCGTCGACGGCCGCCGCGAACTCGGGGTACTCGGCCTCGAAGAACCCGAGGAACTGCTCGGGGAGCCCGAGACCCGCCTCGACGAGCGCCTCGGCGACGAGGAAGTCCGCGAAGTCCGCCGGCGTCCCCTCGATACGGGCTTTCACGAACACGAGCGGCGGGTCGGTCTGCGTGGTCCACGCGACTGCGCCGTCGCCCGGCATCCCGACGACGAAGTCGGTGCTGGCGAGCTGCCGGAGCAGCTCCGGGCTGTCCTCGGGCAGCCAGGCGTCGTCGTACTCGTGGGGCGTCAGGTCGTCGACGAGCAACAGGAGGTCTTCGCGGTGCTCCGGGGACAGCGTCTCGAAGTCGCGCTCGCAGTCGAGGACGACCGCGCCGGGCGCGTACGCGTCCCGGACCGCCGCGAGCTCGCCGTCGAGCGCGCGCTCGGAGAACATCACCCGACCTGAACGATCACGGCGACCGACAGTACGGCGGCGATGGCGACCGTCGCGGCGACGAGTTTCGTGGACGTGCTCATGTGCGAGGATTCGCCTCGCGTCCCTTAAATCCGTGGCGTTCGCCGCGAGCGAGACGGTTCGGCGGTCGCGACGCACCGCGGCTCAGTCGGCGGTCGTCGGTCGGCCGTACGCCCGCCACGCGCCCGACCGGAAGCGCACGAGGTTGACGGCGGCGCGCGTGTACATATCGCCGAGGATGGCCACGAAGATGGCTGCCAGCCCCCAGCCCATGCCGGGCGCGAACGACACGCCCGGAATCGTGAACACGCCCAGCGCGACGGTCGGGACGGTCACCGGACCGAGGGAGAACGACTGGAGCGTGAGGTCGACGGCCCACGGGCCGGCAGCGATGACCTGCCCGACCGGCAGCGCGAGGAACGCCAGCGGCAGCCGCACCACGTACGTCCCGAGGAGGCCGCCGTACAGCGGCCAGCGGGTGTCCCCCGCGCCCCGGAGCCCGCCGCGGAGGGTGCGCGCGACCGAGAAGCCGGCGACGCTCAGCCCGAACACGCGAATGAACGTCACGGTGAGGTCGAGGTTGCCGGCGTCGAACGCCCGCGCGACCGGGGTCGCCGCGACGAACAGCGCGGCCCCGATGAGGAGCTGCGTGACGAGCGCGATGCGCAGCGTCTGCCAGCCGTACTCGGCGGCCTCGTCGGGGTCGTCGGCACCGAGCCGCTGGCCGACGAGCGTCGACGACGCGGTCGAGTACCCCCAGGCCGGCATCAGCGCGAGCAGCATCACGCGCCGGCCGATGGCGTACGCGGCGACCACGGCGGGCCCGAACAGCCCCAGCACGAACAGGAACGGAAACCGGCCGAACGTCCGCGAGAGCCGCGTGCCGGCCAGCGGGAGCGCGACCCGGACGATTTCGGACGCGACCCCCCAGTCCCACTGCTTCCCGCCGAGTTCGAGGGTGACGTCCCACCGGCCGGAGACGAGGATGGCGAAGAAGACGACGCCCGCGACCGTGTTCGCGATGGCCGTCCCCCACGCCGCGCCGACGACGCCGAGTTCAGGGAACACCCACAGCCCGAAGATGAGTACCGCGTTGAGGGCGATGTTCGTCGGGAGCGTGACCAGCCGAACGTACATCGGCGTGCGGGTGTCGCCGGCCCCCGCGAGCGCCCGCGCGGCGGTCATGCTCCAGAACCGGAACACGACCGACAGCATCACGACGCGGAGGTAGTCAGCGCCCAGCCGGGTGGTCTCGGCGTCGCTCGCGAGCAGCCCGACGAGCACGTCCGCGTACTCCCAGGTGCCGACCGTGATGGGCACCGAGACGAGCAGAGAGAGCCACAGCGACTGCTTGATGGCGAAGTTCGCGTCGGCGTGGTCCCCAGCGCCCTTGAACCGGGAGACGACGCTGATGGTCCCGGAGGTGAGCGCGAGCGCCAGCCCGAACGGGATGAAGTAGTACTGGAACCCGAACTCGAGGGCGGCGACCGCAGTCGACCCGGCGGCGATGCTCACCATCAGGAAGTCCGCAGTCCGGAGCAGCGTCCGCAGACCGCCGGTGACCATCGCCGGGACGGCGAGGTCGAACGCCTCCTCGCCCTTGGAGCGGTCGACGAGGCCCAGACGCGCCAGCAGCGCGGGGAACAGCGCCAGCAGCGCCTGCACGCGGTTGCGGAAGAGGGCCAGCGCGGCCTGCACGCGATCGCGGGAGGAGGGCATCTATCCGTGTGGGCGTGCCACAGCGGAAAACACCTTCGGCAGCCGGCAAGCGAGCACGGAGACTAGGCCGACGCGTGGTGTCGGCCGCGTCGACCGAGCGGATGCAAAGTGGGACTGTTCGCGCGTGCTCGGTCGCTCGCGGACCGCGGCTGTGTTACTCGGCGTCCGTCGGGTCGGGTGCCTCCCAGGCGTCCGGCACCTCGATGACGTACTGGCCGTCCTCCTGGAGCGCGATGATGTACTCCTGACGGTCGTACAACTCCATGAGGTTGAGTTCGTACTGGCCGGGCGCGACGATGCGGATGGACTCGAACTGGTCGTTGAGCTCCTGCCGGAGGTCTTCGAGGTCCGGCCGGTCCTCGGAGTCGTCGGGCTCTTTCACGACGCGGCCGTCCTCGGCGCGGTCCGGGAGGTCCGCCATGTCGACGACCCCGCTGCGTGCCTCGGCCTGCGCGCTGTCCTCGGAGTCTGCCGTCGACGCCTTCACGCCGGGCTCGGCGTCCGCGTCGACGGCCGGATTCGGGTCGACCGCGGCGTCCGCTGTCTGTCCGTCCCCCGTTTCGGGTGCGTCGGTCGCGTCGGTCACGGCGTCGGTCGCCACATCGTCGGTCACGGCGTCCTCGACAGGCTCGGCAGCGGGCTCCGGCGGGGCGTCGGCAGACTGAGTGGTCACGTCTCCGTCGGCGGACTCGATGACAGACGCGTCGGCCGCATCGTCGTCGCCACTTGGGCCGCTGGAGACGGCGTCGCGCACGCGGTTCGCGGCGCGACCGACCGCACCTGAAACGGAGCCGCCCTCCGGTTCGGGCGGCTCCGCGTCGTCCGCTCGCTCAGACGACTCCTCGGGGACCTCGCCCGGGTGGTACTGGAACTTGTTCCCGCCGCAGTCCGGGCAGCCCGACAGCATCTCCTTGGAGCCGTCCTCGAAGACGTGCCCGCAGTTCGTGCACTGGTGTGGCATTTACTTGCGGGAGATGAGCGCGCTGATGAGCGTCTCGTCCTTGTGCAGGGACTGAATCTGGTTGGCCGGCCCGATGACGGTGAGCTTCGAGGTCTCCTGTTTGCCCATCAGGCGTCCGAGTAGGCTCGTGTCAGAGGCCTCCGACTGCGGGAAGCTCTCGATCTCGATGCCCGAGAAGCCGTCCGGATTGATCTCGCTCATCGTCACCTCGATGAGCTTCGACTCCTCGTCCGGCGTCAGCCCGGACTCCAACACGACGATGTTGCCGTCCCGGACGCCGTCGAGAATGAGCCGGATCTTCTCCATGGACGTCTTGCCGGCCATCCGCTCGCCGCTGATGAGGTCGATCTGGACGCCCTCGGCGGGCCCGTCGTCACTAGTGGTCTCTGGCATTCTGGTCACCCGAAGTACTTCGCGATCTTCTCGTAGACCTCGTCCATGTTCTCGCCCTCCAGGGCGGACAGCGGGATGGTCTCGTGCTGGGGGAACGCGTTCGACACGCGCTGGATGTTGGCGTCATCGAGGTCCGTCTTGTTCGCGAGGATGAGGACGGGCAGCTCTCGGCTCTCGATGATACCGATGAGCATCGTGTTCACTTGCGTGAACGGGTCCTCCGTGGCGTCGAGGACGTAGATGACGCCGTCGACGTCCTCGCGCAGCCAGTGCATCGCCTCCGCGACGCCCTCGGTGGCCTCGCGGGAGCGGCGCACGGCCTCGTCTTTCTCCATGTCGTGGTCGAGGAACTCCGAGTAGTCGACTTTCGTCGTCACGCCCGGCGTGTCGACGATGTCGATGTTGACGGTCTTCCCGTTGCGTTCGATTTCCACGTCCTCCTTGCGGCGGGCGCGCCGCGTTTCGTGGGGGATGTGGCTCTCGGGGCCGACGGCGTCACCGGTCCAGTCCCGCGCGATGCGGTTCGCGAGTGTCGTCTTCCCCGCGTTAGGCGGACCGTAAATCCCGATGCGTTTCGGCTCCGAGTCGTCGGCGAAGAGGCTCGCCGTGACTCGGGATACACTGTCTCTGAGCTCTGCGAACAGTCCCATCTTTGAACACCATTCGCACCCCGACCTTTGTATGTTTGACGCAGGGGTGGTCGTAGTACGTCGAGACTACCGGCGAGACAACTTAAACCTACGGCAGACGGGAGATACGGGAATTGGAGAGAGCGGCGTGATCGCGTGTGCCTCGACCGGTGATCCGGGTCGAAATCGAACGCGGGAGCCAGCGCGCGGCCGACGGGGAGGGTTTCGAGTGGAACCGGGCGGCGAGGTCGTGAGTGTCGGCCGTCCAGCGAGACCACCGGCCGGTGTGTCGAGCGGGTGGAGGGGAAACGGAGGGTCGCGGGCGTGCGCGAAGAAATTAATGCTAAGAGAGTTAGGGAGGTGTGCTAGTCCGCCGGGAGCGCGCCTAGCGTGTGAGTGCTTGGCTAGGCGAGCGTGAGTGGGAGTTGAGAGGGACACGAGAAGTTGAGCCCCCACCCCTTCGTTTCGAGTGGAGGACGAGGATGGACCGGGAGGGGTCGCGAACGAGACGGGACTGAGCGGTCAGACTCCACTAGAACTAGACCACTCCACATCCACAGTTCCAGTCAGCTACTGGTTTGCGGATACTGTTTTAGCAGTAGTGACTTAGTGCTTTCCCATCTAGAGAATCGATTCCGGTACCCCCCACCCACCCTTTCTCGCTGTTCCACCCGAAACGAAGGGGTGGGGGGCTGCCCCCCGTCCGACATTCCCACCCCACCGTTTCCACTGGAACCTCTCTCCACCGAGCCAAATCCAGTCTTGGACGGCCGGCTGGCACTCCCGATCCCGTTCCACTGGAACTGTGGTCGTCGCCGATCCCGAATCGGCGACAGCCTGCTCGACTCGAAACGTCGGCCCCGAGGTGTCGTCGCCGCGGCGGACCGAACCGGTCGTGGCCGTCATCATCAACTCGGAGCAGGGAACGCAGACTCTCGACTGGTCGCTCTAGCCCGCTCCCAAGCGAATCGGAGCCGAGGCCTACCGCTCCGACGGCCGTCCGAACCGGAACTCGACTGTCCCGGTGCGGTCAGAGTCTCGCCCATCGAAACTTATTAGTCGTCCTCGCTTCCACTGTTTCATCTGCATCAACTGGAGCGCCAGCCGGTCTGCAATCGACTAATATCGGTGTAGCGCCGCTCTCTGTGCGCTCTACAGCCGCGTTCAGTTTCCACACGAAACGAAGGGGTTGGATCGAGACATGTCAGACGAAACGCCGACAGACGGACGACGCACGGCAGACCGGGACTTCGAGGTCGACCTCGACGACGTCCTCGACGACGAGGACGGCGACGAGGGGCTGTTCGACGACCTCCTGAGCGGCGAGCCCATCTTCGAGAACAAGGAGGTACTCCGTCCCTCCTACACTCCCCACGAGCTCCCGCACCGGAAAGACCAGATCAACAACATGGCGACCATCCTGGTCGCGGCGCTCCGCGGTGAGACGCCGTCGAACATCCTCATCTACGGGAAGACGGGGACGGGGAAGACTGCCAGCGCGAAGTTCGTCAGCCAGGAACTGGAGAAGACCTCCCAGAAGTACGACGTTCCGTGTGAGGTAGAGTACATCAACTGCGAGGTGACCGACACCCAGTACCGGGTGCTCGCGCAGCTCGCGAACACGTTCATCGAGCAGAACCGGGCGTTCGTCGACGCGCGAGTCGAGGAACTCGAGGCGCTCCGGGACGAGGCGGAGTCCGACCCGGCTGCACTCGAAACCGGGGGGTCGGACGACGTGTTCGCCGAGCCGGACGAACCAGACGACAGCGCCGACCCGGACGGCGAATTCGAAGAGCTCCGGAAGCGTTTCGACTCCGTCGCGGATATCGAGGAGCGCATCGAGACACTCCACGAGGAGAAGGCGGAGATGGAGCAGGTCCCGATGACGGGGTGGCCGACCGACCGCGTGTACGCGACGTTCTTCGACGCCGTCGACTACGTCGAACGGGTCGCGGTCATCATGCTGGACGAGATCGACAAGCTCGTCGAGAAGTCCGGCGACGACACGCTGTACAACCTCTCCCGGATGAACTCCGAACTGGACAACTCCCGGGTGTCCATCATCGGCATCAGCAACGACCTGAAGTTCACCGACTTCCTCGACCCCCGGGTGAAGTCGAGTCTCGGCGAGGAGGAGATCGTGTTCCCGCCGTACGACGCGAACCAGCTCCGGGACATCCTCCAGCACCGCTCCGAGGTTGCGTTCAAGGCGAACGCGCTCTCCGAGGATGTGCTCCCGCTGTGCGCGGCGTTCGCCGCTCAGGAGCACGGCGACGCGCGGCGCGCGCTCGACCTGCTGCGGACCGCGGGCGAACTCGCCGAACGCGACCAGTCTGAGTCCGTCAGCGAGGAGCACGTCCGACGGGCCCAGGACAAGATCGAACTCGACCGCGTGGTCGAAGTCGTCCGCACCCTTCCGACGCAGTCCAAGCTCGTCCTCTACGCCATCCTCCTCCTGGAGGACAACGGCGTCCACAACGTGAACACGGGCGAAGTCTACAACATCTACAAGACGCTCTGCGACGAGCTGGACGCCGACGTCCTCACGCAGCGCCGGGTCACCGACCTCATCAGCGAACTCGACATGCTCGGCATCGTGAACGCCGTCGTCGTCTCGAAGGGACGCTACGGGCGCACGAAGGAAATCTCGCTGTCCGTTCCAGTCGAAGAGACGGAGGCCGTCCTCGAAGCGGACTCCCGGCTCAGCGACATCGAGAACGTCACGCCGTTCGTGCAGGCGCGCTTCGACAACTAGACCCGACGAACCGTTCGTTTTCCCCGAACGACCCCGGCAAAGAGCAGGCGACCCGTCCGCTCGACGCCGGGGTCGTCGACTCGACTCGACAGGTTCGGTTCGCTGGCTGTGCGTCTCGCTGCCTCCGCTCCGCTGCTGCCTCCACCGAGACCGCACTGCATCCGCGTGCCTCCGTCGCGACCGCAGTCTCCACCGTTGTCACCTGCGGCCGTCGCCTCCACAGCCTCCGCTCCAGTGTCGCGTCGCTGCGGCGTCCGGAGTCACACACCGCAGCCGGATGTGGGGACCCATCACTCGCGCGTAGCGACCTCGCCTGCGTGGGCCGAGAAGTCGGCGTTCGCTGGCAGGCAGCCAGCGAGCCGGTGTTCAGTCACTCGTCGACGCCGTCGCCGTGGCTCCCGTCTCCTCCTCGATGGGGGTCACGAGCTTGTAGATGGCGTACAGCAGCAGCACCAGCAGCGCCGCCACGACGAGCGCAGTCCGGATGTTCGGCGCGAACACTGCTGCGTCGAGGATTTCACCCTCGTTGTTCACTGGCGAATACGGCTGTCCCGCGAGCGTCTCGATCAGTCCGGTGACGACGACGCCGAGCAGCAGCAGGCCGCCGCTCAGGTACATCGCCACTTTGTCGATTGTGTCAGTCATTGGAATCACCTGGTCAGCCGAGGATGTATCTCAGCTTGGGGTTGTTCTGGACGACGCTCAGCTTCTCGACGAACGCGTCGAGGCCGTAGTACCGGCCGGCGGCGAACACGATCATGGTGACGAACAGCAGCAGTCCCATGAAGTCGCTGTTCACGAGGCCGTGGCCAAATCTGCCGTTGCCGACCCAGAACAGCGACATGAACACCACGCCGCCGAACGAGGCCAGCCGGGTGAGCAGGCCGGCGATGAGCGCGAGCCCGATGAGCGTCTCGAATATTGGCACCATCGCGCCGATGAGGTCCGGGTAGTCAGCGAGGAACGTGGCCACCGGGCCGAGGGTCGTGCCGCTCATGCCCTGCAGGTAGCCGGCTGCGTCGAAGTTCAGTCCGCTGTCGAGGAGCTTCGTGAACCCGGAGTGGAAGAACCACCAGCCGACGAGCACGCGCACCATCGCCACCCAGTAGGCACCCCAGGTGTCGGACACCTGAAAGCTGAACCCCGTGTCGGTCGCCGTCCGCGTGTTGTGTGACATTGGTCCCACCTCGTTTGAACATATTCGAGACCACCTATTAAAGCGAGAGACCGATTCTCGCCGGACGGCTCGCGTTCCCACGCTCTGGGAACGTGCGGGCCGTCTGGCGGTGAGGCGGAGCGGATATGAAACGAGTTATACGACGGGATTCACGTAGTCGCAAACGTCGATGCGTGCTCCGTTCGAATCGGACGCGGCTCCAGACCTCCAGGACGTTCTGGACGCGCTGGAAGACGAGGGCTGTCGAGCCATCATCGAGGCGCTCGACGAGCCCCTCACAGCCAAGGAGATATCCGAGAAGAGCGGCGTCCCGATGTCCACGACCTACCGGAAACTGGACCTCCTGACGGACGCCGCGCTCCTCGAGGAGCGCGCGGTCCTCCAGCAGGACGGCCACCACACTACCGAGTACGAGGTGGCGTTCGAGGAGGTCGTCATCCAGCTGGACGAGGACCGAACTCTCGACGTCGGCATCCAGCGACCGCCGGCGTCGAAAGACGAACGGCTCGAGACGCTCTGGGCCGAGGTGAGCAAGGAAACATGACACACTACATCGTCGTCGCGCTGAAGACAGTCACCCTGGTGCTCGGCGGCGCGGTCACGTACTTCGCGGCGAAGGCGTGGCTCCGCACGAGCTCCCCCGCACTGCGGTCGCTGGCGATCGGGTTCGGATTCGTCACGCTCGGGGCGCTGCTCGCGGGCGGCGTCGACGTCCTTCTGAACGTCGAACGCGACTTCGCGGTGCTGACGGAGAGCGCACTGACCGCCATCGGGTTCGCCGTCATCGTCTACTCGCTGTACGCCGACTGACTGTCGGACGCACTCGTCGCTCGCACGCCACTCCGACTAGGCCACAGACCGGTCAGCCGGCGGAGAACACTGCACTGGTGTTCGCTGCGCTGGTGTTCTGGCTCGCGGCTGGCGTCGTCACGGCTGGTGACGCGGTGTCCGCACTGGCCGTCGCACCGGAGACGGTGAGCCGCACCCAGCCGAGGTAGGGGATGCGGTACTCGGCAGTCCCGCGAATCCACTCGGGTTTCACTGGACTGGAGATGCCGCGGGCCTGGTCGTAGTAGTCGTTGGTCGCGTCGTTGTCGCCTTTCGTGATGAAGCCGGCGTGGGGTGCCGGGCAGTTCCGGAGTTCGTCGCAGTTGTCCGCCTCGACGATGGAGGGGTCGGCGCGGTCGTACCAGTTCTCGCCGTCGTCCACCCAGAATCGCGCGCGGTGGATGACGGGCGTCGTTCTGTCGTTGCCGAACGGCTCGTAGACGACGACGTCTCCGGTCCCGCCGAACTTCCGGTAGTTGTTCCCGCTCGCACGCGCGCTCGCGAGCGTGACAACACCTGTGTCGTCCGTCGCGAAGTCGGGGCTGAGTCGGTGTTCCTCCATGACGAACACGAGGTCACCTTTCTCCATGTTGGGCTGCATACTGCCCGATTCGACGGCGACCAGCGGCGGCCAGACGCCGCTGACCGAGAACAGCAACAGCCCGACCATGCCGACCGCGAGCGCGCTGGAGGCCGCCTCGCGGACGAACAGCACGCCCGTCCGGTCGGTCGTGTAGAACCACCGGAGGGCGGCGCGGGGACCGTCCCTCGGGTCGGGGGCGTCGTCACCGGTCATTGCACGAGGGTTCGGCGCAGTCGCGTTTCAACGTTCCCCTCTCGCGACACGGTCCTGCCCGGGAGCGCCGCGACCGCCACGTTTTTGCTGGACTCGCGCCTCCGGCTGGGTGTGCCACGAGCCCCACCCGTGCGCGTCGTCCGCGAGCTCACGAGCCGGGGCTACAACGCCGACCGCGAGGCGGTGACGCTGCTGGCGGGTGCCGACGACCCCGTGGACGCCGTCGACCGCGTCGTCGAGGCAGCCCCCGAGGACGCTGCGACGCTCTCCGTCGAGGACGTCAGGGACCTCCTCGACGGCGACAGCGCGCCCGACCCGGCGGCGGCAGCCGACACGTCCGAGTCACCGTCCTCGTCAGCAACCCAGTCGTCCCCCGACCAGACCTCTACTTCGACTGGACGAGCTGCGGCGGCAGAAGCAGTCACTGAATCGACCACTCCAGACGAAACGAGGGGGGTCGACACTGGGGTGGCTGACGAGTCGACGCAGCGCGAGGCGACCGACAGCGGCCGGGGTGCGGGCGGCCGCGCCGCGAACGCCGACCTGCGGAGCGTCGACGTCGACGGAGACATCACGGGCGAGTCCACCGGGACCGGCGAGTACAAGAACTTCGTGTCGGTGTTCCGGGACCGCTACGACCGGCTCTCGAAACAGCTCCGGGGCCGCGTGAACCACCGGCCGACGAGCGCACTGGAGTCGATGCCGGGCGGTAGCGACGCCGCGGTCGTCGGCATGGTCAACGACGTTCGGTCGACCGCCAGCGGCCACTGGCTGGTCGAACTGGAGGACACGAACGGCGTGTTCCCCGCGCTCGTGATGAAAGACCGCGACATCGCCAGCCTCGTCGACGACCTCCTGCTGGACGAAGTCATCGCCGTCGAGGGGACGCTCGCCGACGACGGCGGCATCATCTTCGTCGACGACCTCCACTTCCCGGAGGTCCCCCGGACCTACGACCCGAACACGGCCGACCGCCACGTGCAGGCCGCGCTCATCTCTGACGTCCACGTCGGCAGCCAGGAGTTCGCCGCCGACGCCTGGCAGTCGTTCGCGGACTGGCTCCACACGCCCGAAGCCGAGTCGGTCGAGTACCTCCTCGTCGCGGGCGACATGGTGGAGGGCGTCGGCGTCTACCCCGGTCAGGACGAGGAACTCGACGTCGTCGACATCTACGAGCAGTACGAGGCGTTCGCTGAACACCTCAAGGACGTCCCCGGAGACATGGAGATTGTCATGATTCCGGGGAACCACGACGCCGTCCGCCTCGCGGAGCCGCAGCCCGCCTTCGACGAGGAACTGCGCTCCATCATGAGCGCCCACGACGCCCAGTTCACGGGGAACCCGTCCACAGTCACCGTCGAGGGGGTCGACATCCTCATGTACCACGGCGTCTCCCTCGACGAGGTCATCGCCGAACACCCCAGCGACGAGGTGTCCTACGACAACCCCCACAGGGCGATGGAACTCCTCCTGAAGAAGCGCCACGTCGCTCCGAAGTTCGGTGGGCGCAACCGCATCGCGCCCGAGGAGCGAGACTACCTCGCCATCGACACCGTCCCGGACGTCTTCCACACCGGCCACGTCCACAAGCTCGGCGTCGGCGCACACCACAACGTCCGCCTCGTGAACTCGGGCTGCTGGCAGCACCAGACCTCGTTCCAGGAGTCGGTCAACATCGACCCCGACGTCGCCACCGCCCCCATCCTCGATCTGGACACGCTGGACATCACGGTGCGGAAGTTCGCGTAAGGACCTTTTGCGCTGTGCTCGGGCGGCCTCGCCGCCCTCGCTCGGCAAAAGCTACGCTAAAAGCACTCCTCCTTCACGTCGCGCTGACGCGTGGTTCGAGAGACGCCGTCGGCGTCTCTCGTCATCACGAGAGAGCTCCGCTCTCTCGAACGACTCCGTTCAGTCGTCGGCCGCCGCTCCCTCCGGTCGCGGCGTGAATCGCGGCGCTCGGGGCCTTCGGACCGCTCACGACGCGAATACCGGCCCAGACCGGCTGGCCAATCGCCGCGAACTGCCACGGATTCCGATATATCTCGACGTAGATTTTAGTCGGGCTCGGGCGAGAAAACCGTGCTAGCGCTACTCTCGGAACCCTTATGTCCGAGTCGGTCCTACATTTGTTTGCAATGGCAGAAGGTAAGGTTGACTTCTTCAACCAGACTGGCGGTTACGGTTTCATTTCCACCGAGGACGCAGACGACGACGTATTCTTCCACATGGAGGATATCGGCGGCGAGGACCTCACGGAGGGGACGGAACTCGAGTTCAGCATCGAAGACGCACCGAAGGGTCCGCGCGCGACTGACGTCGTTCGCGTCTAATCTCGGACTTCTGAATCAGTAGCGGTTCTTCCGCTTTCCACACCACGCAGCGACGGCGACGACTGTTCTCCGGCGATACATTCCAACCGCAGCGACGAGCTACGACTCGACGTCCACGCCGCGTTCGGCCAGCAGCGCGACGAACTCCCCGGGGTCGACCTGCGGGACGTCGTTGTCGTCGGCCGCATCGCGCTTGGACCGGCCGGGGTTCTCTCCGACGACGAGGTAGTCCGTGTTCCCGGACACCGACCCGGTGGCGTTGGCACCGTGGCGCTCCACGAGCGCCTGGAGCTCCGAGCGCGTCCAGCCCTCGACGCTCCCCGTGAACACGAACGTGAGTCCCGCCAGTTCGTCCCCACCGTCGTCGGCGTCCACGGCCTCCGGCTCGCCGAGCCGTGACTCGTCGCGGAGGCGCTCGACGACTGCTCGGTTCCGGTCGTTCGCGAGGAACTCCGCGAGGTGTTCGGCGACGACGCTCCCGACGCCGTCGACGCGCTCGAAGTCGGTCTCGTCGGCGTCGAGGACGGCGTCCAGCGTGCCGAACTCGCGGGCCACGTCGTCGGCGACGGTCGGCCCGACCTCCGGAATCCCGAGCGCCGCCAGGAACTCCCCGAGCGGCGGGTGGCGGGCCGACTCCAGTTCGTCGACCAGATTCTGTGCGCTCGTCTCCCCCCAGCCCTCTAGGTCGGCGAACGCCTCGGCCGGGGTGTCGTAGAGGTCTGCGACCGACTCCTCGACGACGCCCGCCGTGACGAACTGCTCGGCGGCCTCCTCGCCGACGCCCTCGACGTCCAGTACGTCCGTGAAGTACTCGACCGACCGAATCAGCTGAGCGGGACACGTCAGGCCACCGGTGCAGAACGCGTTCGGGCCGTCGAACTCCACGTCGCTCCCGCAGCGCGGGCACTGCTCGGGGAACGCGAAGTGCCCCTCGCTGCGCTGCTCGGTCACTTCCGCGACGTACGGGATGACGTCGCCGGCGCGCTGCACCCTGACCTCGTCGCCGACGCCGACCCCCATCGCCGCAATCTCGTCGCGGTTGTGCAGACTCGCCCGCGACACCGTCACCCCGCCGACGTCGACTGGGTCGAGCAGCGCGACGGGGGTCAGTCGTCCGGTCCGGCCGACCTGCACGACCACGTCCTCGATGGTGGTCACCTCGTCGCGCGCGGGGAACTTGTACGCGTACGCCCAGCGGTAGTGGCGGGCCGTCGTCCCGAGGTCGAGACACGTCCGCCGGTCGTTGACTTTCACGACGACGCCGTCGATCTCGTAGTTCAGGTCCTCGCGGCGCTCCCCGAGCCGATTCCGGTAGTCGATGGCGGCGTCGATGTCCGCGACGCGCTCGGCCTCCCGGTCGACTTTGAGCCCCCACTCGGGGAGCTGTTCGTGTTCCGCCCAGTGGGAGTTCAGGCCGACGTCGAGACCGTCGCGGGACGCCTCGACGTCCTCGTCTGATTCGTCTCCCGCTGCGAGAACGCCGGCGGACTCGTCCTCGGTGCCCTCGCCGACGTTCCGTGCGGCGAGGATGTCGTAGAAGAAGCAGTCCAGCGGTCGTTCGGCGGTCACGCTCGGGTCGAGTTGGCGGAGCGACCCGGCGGCGGCGTTCCGGGGGTTCGCGAACGGGTCGTCGCCGCGTTCGACGCGCTCGCGGTTGTGCGCAGTGAACGCGTCCCGCGGCATGTACACTTCGCCGCGGACGACGAGGAAGTCGGGAGGGTCTCCCCGCAGTTTGAGCGGGACGCTGTCGATGGTGCGGACGTTCTCCGTGACGTCCTCGCCGGTCTCGCCGTCGCCCCGCGTGGCGGCCTGCTGGAGGCGGCCGTCGACGTACGTCACCGCGACGGAGAGCCCGTCGAACTTCGGCTCGCAGACGAACTCGACCTCGCCGGCCTCGCGGGCGACGCGGTCGGCGAACGCCCGGACGTCGTCGGCGTCGCCGCTGGAGTCCAGCGAGAGCAGCGGCGCGACGTGCTCGACCGACTCCAGTTCGTCCAGTGGCTCGGCACCGACGCGCTGCGTGGGGCTGTGCTCGGTCGCCAGGCCGAACTCGGCTTCCAGCGTCTGGAGCCGGCTGAACAGCCGGTCGTACGCGCGGTCGCCGATTTCGGGGTCGTTCTCGACGTAGTAGCGGTGGTCGTGGTACCGGATGGCCGCCCGCAGGTCGTCGACCTGTTCGCGGGCGGCGGCCTCGTCGAGGGCGTCGACGGGCGCGAAGTCGGTGTCCGGGTCGCGGACGTAGGGGTTGTCCGCGAGCGCGTCGCTCCCGGTGTCGGCCTCGGGCATGCTCCCGGCTAGGCCTCCCTGCGTGTAAAGCGTGGGGACCGGCCGCCAAGCCGGGGGTCCGGCGAACGTTGCACGACCCGCCGTGTTTATCCTCGCGCGCGCCGACGGTCCGGTATGCGAGAGGACTTCCTCCTGCTGAATCCGGGGCCGGTGCCCGTCGCTCGCGAGGTACGAGAAGCCATGAGCGAGCCGATGGTCTCCCACCGCTCCGCCGAGTTCGAGGCCGTCTACGAGCGCGCCCAGGACCACCTCGACTACGTGTTCGAGCACTCGACGCCGTCCGGTGACTCGACGTCCAGCGGGGGAACCAGCCTGATGCTGAACGGCACGGCGACGATGGGGATGGAGGCCGCCGTCGCGAACCTCGTCGGTGACGGCGGCGAGGTCGTCTCGGTCGTGAACGGGAAGTTCGGCCGGCGGTTCGCGCGCATCGCCGACCGGTACGCCGACACCACCCGCGTCGAGTTCGACTGGGGCGAGCCGGTCGACGTGGACGCCGTCGCGGACGCCGTCGGCCCGGAGACGGACGTGGTGACGATGGTCCACAACGAGACGAGTACGGGGCTCCTGAACCCCGTCGAGGACGTGGGTGAGGTGGCGGGAGACGCCGACGCGCGGTACGTCGTGGACGGCGTGACGAGCATCGGCGGCGACGAGCTCCGCATCGACGACTGGGGCGTCGACGTCGCCATCACTGACGCACAGAAGGCGCTCGCTGCGCCGCCCGGACTCTCCGCGATGTACGTCACGGACGACGTGAAACCCGACCTCGACGGGGAAGCCGCGCCGTTCTACGAGGACCTCGACTGGCACCTCCGGAAGGCCGATAGCCACCAGACGCCGTTCACGAGCGCGGTCCCGCTGTTCCGTGCGCTCGCCGAGGCCGCGGCGCGAATCCGCGAGGAGGGGATGCCGGACCGCATCGCCCGCCACCGCGAGCAGTCCGCGGCGTTCCGCGCGGGCTTCCACGAGATGGGTCTGGAGTCGTTCCCCGAACTGAACGAGACCGCCGAGTACTCGAACACCCTCACCGCCATCCGCCTGCCGGCGGGCGCTCGCGGCGACGACGCGGCCGCGTTCATGGACGCCGTGAACGCCCGCGGCGTCTCCATCAGCGGCGGGCAGGCCCACCTCGGCGGCGACATCTTCCGCGTGTCGAACATGGGCCAGCTCACGAGCCAGCAGGTGCTGCGCGGCATCCGGACGGTCGGCGAGGCGTTCCGCGAGGTCGGTGTCGACGTTGACGTGCAGGCCGGCGTCGCGGCGGCCCGAGACGAACTGCGGTAGGACTGCGGCCGCTTCGTTTTACCTGTTCAGCCGCAGGAGCGCGGGCAGCGCGAGCGCGGCGAACAGGAGTTCGGTGCCGCCGGCGAGGAGGAACGCCTCCCCGTAGCCGTAGCGTTCTGCGACCCAGCCGCCGCCGACGATGCCCGCGAGGAAGCCCAGCGAGCCGGCGACGTTGAACCCGGCCATGTGGACGCCGCGCTCGTCGTCGGCGGCGATGTCCGTGACGAGCGCCATCGTCGCGGGCGACATCAGCGCGCCGAGCACGCCGACAGCGACCATGCCGGCCTGCGCGAGCCGGAGGCCCGGCGCGAAGCCGACGGCGACGACCGCGACGCCGTACAGCGCGGAGCCGGCGGCGATGGGGAGCGTGCGGCCGACGCGGTCGGAGAGCCGGCCGAAGGGGTACTGGAGGAGCGCGAACGGCGCGAAGAACAGCGCGAGCGTGAGCCCCGTCGCGCCCGCGCCGAGGCCGAAGGTCTCCCGGAAGTACAGCGTCCCGACGAGCGCGAAGAAGCCGGCGGTGAAGCGGTCGATGAAGCCGAACGCGTACGGGACGGCGACGGCCGGCTTGCTGGTGAGCGCGTCCAGCGTGGCGGCCAGCGAGTCGCCGTGGCCCGAGGGCGCGCGGTCGGGGACGCGCGTGGCGAGGACGCCGGCGAGCGCGAGCACGCCCGCGCCGGCGACCAGCGGGGCCCGGGGCGCGAGTTCGGTGAGTTGGCCGCCGACGGGCGCGCCGAGCGCGGTGCCGAGACCGATGGCGATGCCGGCAGCGCCCATGTCAGCGCCGTGGTCGTCCGAGAGGTCCATCAGCATCGTCATCGCGAGGGAGAACGCGCCGATGGTGACCGCGCCCTGGAGCGCGCGGAGCGCGAGCGCGCCGGCAAGTCCCACCGGAGCGGCGGCGAGCGCGGCGTAGCCGACGCCGCCGCCGACAGCGCCGGCGACGATGAAGGGGACGCGGCGGCCGACGCGGTCGCTGGCGACCCCCCAGACGCCGGCGAACGCGACGAACGAGCCGAACTCGGCGGCGAGGAACCACCGGCTGGCTGTCTCGGGGTCGGCGGCTCCGTAGGCGGCGACGAGGTCGCTGGCTCCGGGGTACAGCAGCACCTGCGCGAAGAGGACGGCGAAGACGACGGCGGCGAGGGCGGCGCGCTCGCGGCGGACCATCCAGCGGGGCTTGGTACCGGGGAGTCAAGAGGGCGGCGACACCTCGGGGTGCGGTCAGCCGCGAGACCGACAGCACACTCGTCCGTCGCCGACCCCGGCGACAGTTGCCGTAACTACCACGCATAACCTTCGGTAGATATATTACTACTGTCAATGACCGACGCGAGCCGCGGGCGCACCACTCGCAGCGTCCACGCGGGCCACGACCCCGACGAGACGGGTGCCCGCGCGCCACCCATCCACCAGACCACGTCGTACGTCTTCCCGGACGCCGACGACGCCGCGGCGCGCTACGCCCTCGACTCGGAGGCCGACGTCTACTCGCGCATCTCGAACCCCACCGTCTCGGTGCTCGAAGATCGCCTCGCCGCGCTCCACGGCGGCACCGACGCCGTCGCGACGAACACGGGCATGGCCGCCATCGACGCCGTCACAACGACGCTCGCCGAGGCGGGCCGGAACGTCGTCGCGGGCGCGGAGATGTACGGCGGCACCGCGACGTACTTCGACACCATCGCGCGCAAGCGCGGTGTCGACGTCCACACCGTCGACGCACTCGACCCCGACGCCGTCGCGGCCGCCGTCGACGACGACACCGCGTTCGTCCACGTCGAGACCGTCGCGAACCCCTCGCTCGTGACGCCGGACCTCGCCGCGCTCGCCGCGGTCGCGCACGACCACGCCGTCCCGCTGGTCGTCGACAACACGTTCGCCACGCCCGAACTCTGCCGGCCCGTCGAGCACGGCGCGGACGTCGTCTGGGCGTCCACGACGAAGTGGCTGCACGGAGCCGGCACCACGCTCGGCGGCGTCGTCGTCGACGGCGGGGCGTTCCCGTGGAGCCACCCGGACGCCGACTTCCCGGAGCTCTCCGGTCCCAGTCCCGCCTTCGACGTGGACTTCTCGGAGCGCTTCGGGGACCGCGCGCTCGCGGCGGCCGTCCGGCAGCGCGCCGTCCGGAACTGCGGCACCGGGCAGACCGCCTTCGACGCCTGGCAGACGCTCCAGGGCGTCGAGACGCTCCCGCTGCGAATCGCCCGGCACTGCGAGAACGCCGCGGCGCTCGCCGACTTCCTCGCCGACCACCCCGACGTGGCATGGGTCTCGTACCCCGGCCGCGAGGACCACCCGACGCACGACGCGGCCAGCGAGTACCTGGAATCGGGGTTCGGCGGCGTGCTCACGTTCGGTCCCGAGGGCGGCTTCGAGGCGGCGAAGGCCGTCTGCGAGGGCGTCGAACTCGCGTCGTTCCTCGCGAACCTCGGAGACGCGAAGACGCTCGTCGTCCACCCGGCCAGCACCACGCACGCCCAGTTGGACGAGGCCGAACAGCGCGAGGCGGGCGTCGCGCCCGACATGGTTCGGGTGTCGGTCGGTATCGAGGACGCCGACGACGTGCTCGCGGACTTCAACCGGGCGCTCCGGGGGGCGCACTGATGCCGACCGAGACGATTCCCGATTTCGAGTTCGCTGCCGGGCAGACCGTCGACGAACTCACCGTCGCCTACGAGACGTACGGCGAGTTCACGGGCGAGAACGCTGTGCTCGTCTGTCACGCCCTGACCGGGAGCCAGCACGTCGCCGACAGCCCCGACGGGACCGCCGGACAGGGCCACGGCTGGTGGCGCGACGTGGTCGGTCCCGGGAAGGCCATCGACACGACCGAGTACTTCGTCGTCTGCGCGAACGTCCCCGGGTCGTGTTACGGCACGGACGGCCCGCCCGCGGAGGGGCCAGACGGCGAACGCTGGGGGACCGAGTTCCCGCCCGTCACCGTCGGCGACTGGACGCGCAGCCAGCGCCGACTGCTCGACGAACTCGGCGTGGGTCGCCTCCACGCCGTCGTCGGCGGGAGCGTCGGCGGCATGAACGCCCTCGACTGGGCGCACCGGTACCCCGACGACGTCCGCCGGGTCGCGGCCGTCGCGACCGCGGCCCGCCTCGACGCCCAGTGCCTCGGGATGAACGCCGTCGCCCGGCGCGCTATCAGGGGCGACCCGAACTGGAACGGCGGCGACTACTACGGCGGGGAACACCCGACACGGGGCCTCGCGCTCGCCCGCCAGCTCGGCCACCTGATGTACCTCTCGAAGGACTCGATGGCGGACAAGTTCGGCCGCCGGACCGCCGGCCGGGAGGCGGGCGGGGACGCCTTCCCGACCGACCCGGCGGGCGCGTTCTTCCCGTACCGGGACGTGGAGTCGTACCTCGACTATCAGGCGGACAAATTCGTCGAGCGCTTCGACGCCAACAGCTACCTCTACCTCGTGCGGGCGATGGACGACTACGACCTCGCCGCGGGCTACGACTCGGACGCCGACGCGCTCGCCGCGTTCCCGGGCGAGGCGCTCGCGCTGTCGTTCACGGGCGACTGGCACTTCACGGTCGAGCAGAGCGAGGCACTCGCCGACGCCCTGCGGGACGGCGCTGCGGACGTCGCCCACCACGTCGTCGAGTCCGACCACGGCCACGACGCCTTCCTCGTCGAACCGGAGTCCGTCGGCCCGCCGCTGGCGGACTTCCTCGCCGACGGCGTCGACGGGCGCTCGGTCACGGACACCCGCGACGACGCACGCGACGACTATGCGCCCGTCCACAACAGCCTGTTCTCCGGGTAGCCCGACGGCGGGCGGCGCGGGGGCGTCGGCCGCCGTGCGGGTCGTTTCGAAGACCGGCAGGTCCTGCAGGTGTCGGCGCGGTTTACCCGTCGAGGTGTCTCTGTCTCTCTATGGCAGACGACCACGGCTTCCACACGAACAGCGTCCACGCGGGTCAGGACGTCGGCGAGACTGGCTCGCGGGCTCCGCCCATCTACCAGACCACCTCGTACGTCTTCGAGGACAGCGAGGACGCCGCCGGCCAGTTCGCGCTGGAGACGGAGGGCTACATCTACTCGCGGCTGATGAACCCGACCGTCGCGACGCTCCAGGAGCGACTCGCCAGCCTCGAAGGCGGCGTCGGTGCCGTCGCCACCGCCTCGGGGATGGCGGCGCTCGACCTCGCGACGTTCGTCCTCGCGAGCGCCGGCGACAACGTCGTCGCGGCGAGCGACCTCTACGGCGGCACTGTCACGTACCTCACGCACAGCGCCGAGCGGCGCGGCGTCGAGACGACGTTCGTCGACACCCTCGACTACGAGGCCTACGCGGACGCCATCGACGAGGACACCGCCTACGTGCTCGTCGAGACGGTCGGCAACCCCAGTCTCGTCACGCCCGACCTCGAACGCATTGCGGACATCGCCCACGACCACGGCGTCCCGCTGATGGTGGACAACACGTTCGCGACCCCGTACCTCTCGAACCCCATCGAGCACGGTGCCGACATCGTCTGGCACTCCACCACGAAGTGGATTCACGGTGCCGGCACGACGGTCGGCGGCGCGCTCGTCGACGCCGGCAGCTTCGACTGGAGCGCCCACGCCGACGACTACCCCGAAATCGCGCAGGAGAACCCCGCCTACCACGGCGTGAACTTCGCCGAGCGATTCGGTGACGCCGCGTTCACGTACGCCGCCATCGCTCGCGGGCTCCGGGACCTCGGGAACCAGCAGTCGCCGTTCGACGCGTGGCAGACCCTCCAGAAGCTCGAATCGCTCCCGCTGCGCATGGAGAAGCACTCCGAGAACGCCCAGCTCGTCGCCGAACACCTCCGAGAGCACCCGGACGTCGAGTGGGTGAACTACCCCGGCCTGGAGGACCACGAGACCCACGAGGAGGCCAGCGAGTACCTCGACGGTGGGTACGGCGGAATGCTCACGTTCGGCGTCGACGGCGGCTACGAGGCCGCGCAGGCCACCACCGAGGAGACCGAACTGGCGAGCCTGCTGGCGAACGTCGGGGACGCGAAGACCCTCGTCATCCACCCCGCGTCGACCACCCACCAGCAGCTCACCGAGGACGAGCAGCGCGCGGGCGGCGTCCTCCCCGAGATGGTGCGGGTGTCGGTCGGCATCGAGGACCCCGCCGACGTGGTCGCGGACCTCGAAGCCGCAATCGAGGCGGCGACCGCGGCCGCTGGCGACGACTGACGCGCGGAACGGAGACGGACCGTCCGGCTATCGACGGCAACAGAGAGAATTTTTCTCCACTGGGAACACGCCGATTCATTATCCGGTTTTGGTGGGATGTCCGAACTGACATGGTAGACACGTTCACGCTCGCGGTTCTCGCGGCCGTTCCAATCGCCGTCGCGTTCGGGCTGCTGGTCGGCCTCCGGTGGTCGGCAGCGCGCGCGATGGGAGTCGGCTGGCTCATCGCGACCGCCCTCGGCATCGGCATCTGGGGGATGGAGGCCCAGTGGTGGGCGGCCGCCGCCGTCTACGGCGCGTTGCAGGCGTTCAGCATCGTGCTCATCGTCTTCGGGGCCATCCTCCTGATGAACTACCTCGACGGCAGCGGCGCAATCGCGACCATCCGCTGGTACTTCCGGCAGATCGAGGAGGATCGGCGCGTGCAGGTGCTGCTCGTCGGCCTCGGCTTCATGACCATCATCGAGGGTGCCGCCGGGTTCGGCACGCCCGGCGCGCTCGCCGCGCCGCTGTTCATCGGCCTCGGCTTCCCGCCGCTGGCCGCGGCCGTCTTCGGCCTCTACTTCAACGCCCCGAACCCGCCGTTCGGCGCGGCCGGCACGCCCGTCATCGGCGGCGTCGGAGCCGTCGTCGAGGGGTCGCTCCCCGAGAGCATGCCGGTGCTGGAGTTTCTCGACCTCGTATCGGCGTGGACGGGCGTCGTTACCGGGCTGACGTACGTCTTCTGGGGGCTGCTCGGCGTCTACCTGATGAGCTACTGGTTCGGCAGCGAGGACGAGCGCTCGCTGACCGGCGCTCTCGGCCCCGCGCTCGAAATTGCCCCGTTCGCGCTGCTGCTCGGCGCGCTCACGGGCGTGACGCAGTGGCTGGTCGCGTGGTTCATCGGGCCGGCGCTGCCCGACATCGCCGCGGGGTTCGTCACGCTCGGAGCCGGCCTCGTGCTCGCGAACCGCGGTATCCTCGTGCCTGAATCCACGTGGGACTTCCCGGACCGCGAGTCGTGGACGGACACGTGGCGGGGTGGCCTCGCCCTCGACGAACTCGACAACGACGAACCGAGCAAGGAGATGTCGGTGCTGCTGGCGTGGACGCCGTACCTCCTCGTCGCGGCCGTCCTCCTCGTGACGCGGTGGCCGACGCTCCAACTCGGCGGCGAGCAGATCGTCTCCGTCGTGCAGTCGTACGCGGTCGGCTTCGACGTGCTCGGCTACGAGGACCTGAACTGGTCGCTGCGGTACCTCTACCTGCCGGGGACGATGCCGTTCGTCCCGGTCGCCATCCTCACCGGCTGGCTGCACGGCATGGACGGCTCCGAGATGGCCGAGGCGTGGCGGGAGTCGTTCCGTCAGATTGCGCCCGCGGCGCTCACGCTCGTCGTCGCCGTCTCCATGACCCAGGTGATGATTCAGTCCGCGACCAACCCCGGCGACGTCGTCGGGATGATGACCGCGTTGTCCCAGATTGTCGCTGACGGCGCTGGCGCGGCGCTCCCGCTGGTGTCGCCGTGGATCGGCACCCTCGGGTCGTTCATGACGGGCTCGAACACGTCTTCCGACATCCTGTTCAGCGTCCTCCAGCTTGAGGCCGCCTCTCAGGTGGGCGCGTCCCGCGCCATCGTCGTCGCGCTCCAGAACACGGGCGGCGGCATCGGGAACATGGTCTCGGTGCTGAACGTCGCCGCCATCTGCGGCGTCGTCGGCATCACCGGCCGCGAGGGCGACATGCTCCGGAAGACTCTCGTGCCGACGGTCGTGTTCGCGCTGTTCGCGGGCGTGCTCGGGCTGCTGTTCAGCGCCGTGCTGTTCCCGGGCGTGTTCTGAGCCCGCGACCGTCGCCGCGACCACCACACAATAACAAGACAGACTCCCAACGCTACGCCAATGGCCACACACGACATCCCCCCGGACGACCCGGCAGCCGACTCGGACGCCGACTACGACTACGTCAGCGACAGCGTCGAGCGCCCCGCCCTGCTCGCGGACCTGCGAGCGCGCGTCGACGGCGACGTGCGCTTCGACAGCTACACGCGCCAGCTGTACGCGACCGACGCCAGCATCTACGAGGTGCTGCCCGTCGGCGTCGTCTTCCCGACCTCGACCGCGGACGTGGCGGCCGTCGTCGAGTACTGCGCCGACGAGGGCATCCCCGTGCTCCCGCGGGGCGGCGGCACGAGCCTCGCGGGCCAGACGGTCAACGAGGCCGTCGTCCTCGACTTCAAGCACGACATGGACGGTTTCGTCGGCGTCGACCCCGAGTCCGAGACCGCCCGCGCGCAGCCCGGCATCACGCTCGCGGAGCTGAACGACGAACTCGCAGAGCACGGCCTGAAGTACGCGCCGGACCCGGCGTGGGGCGACAAGAGCGTGCTCGGGGGCGCTATCGGGAACAACTCCACGGGCGCGCACTCGCTGGTCTACGAGAAGGCCGACGGCTACCTCGAATCCGCGGAGGTCGTGCTCGCCGACGGCACCGTCACCACCTTCGGCTGGGTGGACACCGACGACCTCGACGACCTCGCGGACCCCGACGGCGACCTGGAGGCCCGCATCTACGCGGAGGTCCAGCGCGTCCTCGACGAGGAGGCCGACGAGATTCGCGAGCGCTTCCCCGACCTCAAGCGGAACGTCTCCGGGTTCAACTACGACCGCCTGCTCGCGGACGCCGAGGAACACGGCGCGGTGAACGTCGCGCGACTGCTCGCCGGCAGCGAGGGCACCCTCGGCATCGTCACGAAGGCCGAGGTGTCCCTGGAGCCCGTACCTGAAGAAACGGCGGTCGCGATGCTCACGTACGACGACGTGGTGGACGCGATGCGGGACGTCGCGCCAATCCTCGAACACGACCCGTCGGCGGTCGAGGTGATGGACGACGTGTTCCTCGACCTGGCGCGGGACACCGACGAGTTCCGGGACGTGGTCGACCTCCTCCCCGAGGGCACGGACTCGACGCTGCTCGTGGAGTTCTACGCCGACAGCGAGACCGAGGCCCGCCAGCGGGTCGCGAACCTCGTCGCCGACCGCCTGCCGACCGCGACGCCCGCCGGTGACCCCGCCGCGGACGCCGGGAGCGTCACCGACGACCCCGTCCACGCCGTCGACGTGCTGGAGGCCTACGACGACGACCGGCAGGCCCACTTCTGGAAGATGCGGAAGGCCGGCCTCCCCATTCTGCTGTCGCGGACGAGCGACGACAAGCACTGGCCGTACATCGAGGACACCGCCATCCCCGCCGAACACCTCCCCGAGTTCGTCGCCGACTTCCAGGCCATCCTCGACGACCTCGACACGTTCGCCTCGTACTACGCGCACGCCGGCCCCGGCGTCCTCCACGTCCGCCCGCTCGTGAACCTCAAGGAGGAGGAGGGCGTCGCGAAGATGGAGGAGATCGCCGACCGCGTCACCGACCTCGTCGTGGAGTACGGCGGGTCGGTGTCCGGCGAGCACGGCGACGGCCGCGCCCGCACCCAGTGGAACAGGAAGTTCTACGGCGACGACCTCTGGGCGTCGTTCCGGGAGACGAAGTCGACGTTCGACCCCGAGTGGATTCTGAACCCCGGACAGGTGTGTGGGGACGAGGCCGGCGAGTCGGACATGACCGACAATCTGCGCTTCGACCCGAACTACGAGTTCGACGCCGGCTTCGACCCCGCGCTGAACTGGGACACCGAGAACGGCTTCCGGGGGATGACGGAGCTCTGCCACGGCTGTGCGGGTTGTACGGGCTACCAGGAGACGACCGGCGGCGTGATGTGTCCGACCTACCGCGCCGCCGACGAGGAGGTCCTCAGCACCCGGGGTCGCGCGAACATGCTGCGGTCGGCGATGAACGGGAACCTCCCCGACGACCCCCTCGACGACGAGTTCCTCCACGAGGTGATGGACCTCTGTGTCGGCTGCAAGGGCTGCAAGCTGGACTGCCCGAGCGGCGTCGACATGGCGAAGCTCAAGACCGAGGTCAAGCACGCCGACCACCAAGAGAACGGCGTCAGCCTCATCGACCGCGTGTTCGGCCACACGGAGGAACTGCTCGAACTCGGGTCGCTGTTCGCGCCGCTCTCGAACTGGGCGACCAGCCTCCCGGGCGCGGACGCGCTCGCCGAGAAGACCGTCGGCATCGCGGCCGAGCGCGACCTCCCCGAGTTCCAGCGGGAGACGCTCCGCAAGTGGTTCGACCGCCGGGGCGGCAGCCGGATTCCCGAGTCGGCTGCCGACCGCAAGGTCCTGCTGCTGCCCGACCCGTACACGAACTACAGCAAGGTCGACGTGGGGAAGGCGGCGGTGCGCGTCCTCGAAGCCGCGGGCGTCCACGTCGAGATGCCCGACGGCGTCGGGGACAGCGGCCGGCCGGCGTACTCCCGCGGCCTCGTCGACCGCACCCGCGAGACGGCCCGCGAGAACGTCGACGCGCTCGCTCCCCGGGTCCGCGACGGCTGGGACCTCGCCTACGTCGAACCGTCTGACGCCGTGATGCTCCAGAGCGACTACCTCGATGTCCTCCTTCCCGACCCGGGCGTCGCCGACGCCGACATCGAGGCCGTCGCCGCGAACACGTACGGTGTCTGCGAGTACCTCGACAGCTTCCGGCTGGACGAGGGCGCGGGGTTCGACGCGAGCGGCGAGTCGCTGGCGTACCACGGCCACTGCCACCAGACGGCCGAGCAGCGCGACCACCACGCCGTCGGCGTCCTGCGGCGCGCGGGCTACGAGGTCGACCCGCTGGACTCCACGTGCTGTGGCATGGCCGGGAGCTTCGGCTACGAGGCCGAACACTACTCGATGAGTCAGGCAATCGGTGACATCCTCGTCGACCAGGTGAGCGAGAGCGACGCCGACACCGTCACTGCACCCGGGTCGTCGTGTCGCACCCAGCTCGGCGAGCGCGACGACGTGGACGTCGACGGCGAGCCGCCCCACCCCGTCGAGAAGCTCGCCGACGCGCTCTGAGACCGGTCCCGCCTACTCAGCGCGGGTGTGTGGCTGGGGTGCGACCAGTTCTATCGGGTGCGTGCTCGGCCGGTCGAGCAGGTCGTCGAGCTGGTCGAGACACGACGTGCCGCTGGCGACCACCTGCCGGTCGCCCGTCTCCTCGGTGGTGAACTGGTCGGCCAGTTCCTCGCCGACGGCGACGCTCACGTCGTAGTACTCCCGCTTGTACCCGAAGCTGCCGGCCATCCCGCAGCACTCCACGTCGGAGGTCGCCACGTCGAAGCCGAGGCGGTCCAGCACCGCGACGGTGTAGGTGTCGACGCCGAGGGTGCGCTGCTGGCAGTGGCCGTGGTACGCGACCTCGTGGCCGTCGCCGGCGGCGAGGCTGGTCTCGCTGGCACCGTTCTCCAGCAGCCCGTAGACGTACTCGAAGACCTCGTAGCTGTTCGCCGCCAGCGCCTCGTAGTCCTGCTCGTCCAGCAGGCGCTCGTACTCGCGCTGGAAGATGGCGTGGTCGCTTGGTTCGATGACGACCACGTCCTTCCCGTTCTCGACGTACGGGCGCAGGTCGGCGGCGACCCGCTGGGCCTTCTCGCGGGCGGTGGCGACCATCCCCTGCGAGAGCGGGGCGCGGCCGCTCGCGCACTCGTCGGCGACGGTCACGTCGACGCCCAGCGCCTCCAGCGCACGGACGGCGGCCTTCCCGCGGCCGACGTCCATGTAGTTCGTGTAGAGGTCGGGGAACAGCACGACCTCGCGGTCGGGGTTCCGGACGTCGGGCCGCCCCGCCGCCCAGTCCTTCAGCGTCTCGCGCTCGAAGGTCGGGAGGTCCCGGCGGTCGTCGATGCCGAGGACGCGCTCCATCGCCGCGCCCGCGACCGACGAGCCGGCGACCCGGTTCGAGAGCGGCGCGAACGCCGACCCGAGTTTCGCGAGCGTCTCGAAGTTCCCGAACACGCGCTTCTGGATGTCGACACCCCCGGGCTCCTCGTCGGTCGTCAGCCCCTCGACGAGCCAGTCGAGGTCGCCGCCCGGGTCGCTGCGGTTCGCGCGGTCGCGGACGACCGTGTTTATCCACGGGATGTCGATGCCGACCGGGCAGGCGTTCACGCACCGCGTGCAGCCCGTACAGAGGTCGTTGAACTCGGCGGCGGTGTCGAGGCCCTCGACGCCGGCCTCCCAGCCGGTGGCGATGCCGCCGGAGTACGTCTCCCCGCCGAACGCGTGGCCGCCGACCTGCTGGAAGTTCGCACACGAGTTCGAGCACGCCGAACACCGGATGCAGTACAGCGTCTCCCGGAGGTCGTCGTCCTCGCGCATCGCCATGCGGCCGTTGTCCACGAGCACGAGGTGGAACTCGCGGTCCTCGGGGCTCCCGGTCTCGTCGGTCTGGAAGTCCAGCGTCGGGGAGCCGACCGGCGGCGTCAGCAGCGAGAGGTAGGAGGTGATGTCCTGCCCGGTGCCCGACCGACCGATGAGTTCGACGAACGGCCGGAGGTCCTCGACGGACGGAATCACCTTCTCGACGCCCGCGACCGCGACGTGGGTGTCCGTCGCCGTCACCGTCTTCCGGGCGTTGCCCTCGCTGGTGACGAGCGCCATCGTCCCGGAGTCCGCGGTCACGAAGTTCGCGCCCGTCACGCCCACGTCGGCGTCGGCAATCTGCTCGCCGAGCTTCTCCCGCGCGAACATCGTGAGGTCTTCGGCCGTCTCCAGGTCGCGGTCCGGGTCGAAGCGCTCCCGGAACAGCGCCGCGATGCTCTCCCGGGACTTGTGGATGGCCGGCGCGACAATGTGGGAGGGCGCTTCGTCCGCGACCTGCAGCACCCACTCGCCGAGGTCGGTCTCCACGACGTCCACGCCGTCCTCGCCGAGGGCCTCGTTCAACTCCAGTTCCTCGCTGGTCATCGACTTCGACTTGACGACGCGCTCGCCGTCCGCGTCCGCCACCACCTCGCGGACGTACTCGTTGGCGTCCTCGGCGTCGTCGGCGAGGTAGAGCGTGCCGCCGTTGGCCTCGACGGCGTCCCGCAATTCCTCGATTAGCTCTGGGAGCCGCTCGATGGCGTCCGCCTTGATGGCCCGCGCCTCGTCTTTGAGCTCCTCGTAGTCCTCCAGGTCGGCGACGGAGTCGTACCGACCCCGATTGAACCCCTGCGTGTTCTCGGCGACGGCGTCGCCCTCGGTCGCCAGCACGCGGCGGATGTGCTCGGCCTTCGACGCGCGCTGCTTCGAACTCATCGCTCGACCACCACCGCGTGGACGGTCTTCGGGCCGTGTGCGCCCTGCACGAGCGCCCCCATGTCGGCGGTGGCGCTCGGGCCCGTCGCGAGGACGACGCTGTCGCCGTCGGCGCGGAACCGGTCGCCGAGTTCGGACAGCGCCTCGGGCATCCCCGGAACCACGTCCTCGGCGGCGACGACGGCGACGTGCTGGTCGCCGTAGAGGCTCACGGGCTCGACGCCGTCGGCGGTCGCGGGCAGCGCGAGACTGCCGTAGTCGGCGACCCCGAGGTCGGCCTGCGTGACGCCCGTCGCCGCCGCTTCCAGGTCACTGGGCGACGGGTCGGTCGCGACGCGGGCCGGTAGCTCACCCAGCCCCTCGGGCAGCGGGACGCCCACGGCAGGGTCGTCGGCGACGTCCGCGACGGCGTCTGCCACGCCGTCCGGCGTCGTCACAGTATGCGAGACGTCGAAGTCGGCGAGCCGGTCGAGGAAGCGGCCGACCGGCGGGTCGCCGGCGGTGGTGCTCATGGTCGGAGCGTCCCACACGACGCCCCTAAGCGTGTCGCTGATTGCCACAGCCCGGGACCGCCGCCCGTCACGCTCTTGTCACCTCCGCGTCAACAGACGGCCGTGTCACGGGAGCCGGCCGACGGCCTGCGGGCGTCCATCGCGGCCAACGCGAGCCCCGCCGACGCCGCCCTGCTGGCGGCGGTCCCCGTCGTCCTCGTCGCCGTCTTCGCGCTCCCCGAAGCGACCCGGGAAGCGTACGTCCTCGACTACCGCGAGCCCACTGCAGTCGCCGCGTACGCCTCGCACTTCGTCCACTTCGGGGCCGCCCACCTCGCCGGCAACGTCGCCGCGTACGCGCTCGCCGTGGTGCCCGCGTACTGCTACTGCGCCGCCGCGGACCGCCGCAGCGCCTTCCTCGCCGTCTTCGGCACCGTCATCGCCATCTTCCCGTACGCGCTCTCCGGACTGAACGCCGTGTTCGTGCGGCCGAGTGTCGGCTACGGCTTCTCCGGGCTCGCGATGGCGTTCCTCGGATTCCTCCCGGTGGCGCTGGCTGCGTACACCCGCGAGCGCCTGCTACCGACGGTCACGCTCGACCACGCGCCGCTGCTGTTCTTCGCGGGGGCCGGCATCGTCGCCGTCATCGCCGCGCTCGCCGCGCGGACCGCTCGCCTGCCGCTCGCGGCCGTCGGCATCGCGGCCGTCGGCGTCGCCGTCTACGGCTGGTCGCTGTGGCGGAGCGTGGACGCGGCGTCGCTCCGGACCGCCGCCGGACGGGCCGGCGACGCCGAGTTCGCCGGGGCCGGCGTCGTGCTCGTGCTCGCGGCACCGTTCGTCGCGTTCCCCCCGGACGCCGCCGGCAGCGGCTACGTGCTGAACGTCTACACGCACCTCCTCGGGTTCTGTCTCGGCTTCGTCGTCCCGTACGTCGCGCTCCGCGTGACCGACGGCGCGACGTGACTACCTCCGGAGCCGGTGGACGAGCGAACTCCGCTGGCTGTACGTCCGGTAGAGTCCGGACGCAGCGATGGCGGCGAACGCGACGACCGCCCACGCGGCCGGCGACACCGCCGACAGCAGCGGGACGCCCACCGTCGACGCGGCCACGAGCAGCGCGCCGAGCACGCCGAGCCCGGCGTGGAACTCCGCGAACGTGAGCCCGTAGCGCGGCACGACCTCCATGTAGACGCCGACCTCGGCGGCGTTGGCACCGGGCCGCACCTCCCGGTCGGCTTCGTCGTAGTCGATGACGTCCAGGTCGTCGAGCTTCGGCAGGTGCGTCTGCTGGAGCGAGATGTAGACGCTCCGCCTGACGTCCCGCGGCGGCGGGTCGCTCCCGGACTCGCGGGCCGCGATGGTCTCCGAGAGTTCCCGAGCGGTCACGGACGTGTCAGATTCCCCGAGCTGTTCGAGCACCATCCGCCGCCGGTCGTTCCGAAGCACGTCGTGGATGTCGGCCTCCCCGATACTGGCTACTTGCTCCCCCCTCGTCCGCCCTCGTGCGTGGCTCACGGTAAGTCTCCCTGACGGCACCCATACATGTTGTGTTTGTAAGGTTTGCCGTTGCTTTCGGTGGCGAATCGTCGTCAGAAACGTATCCTGAACACGGGGTAACGACCGATTAAAAAAGAGGGGGCTCGGCCTACGTAGGAACGCCCGGGTGGCGACCCCAGTCGCGTGCCCTATGCCGACCCGGGTGTGCCCGCAGTCCCCTTCCCCCGGGGGGACTGTCCTGTGCTCGACCGACTCGTGCCCCGGCCGGCGGCCCCCCGCCGCCGGCCACTCGTTCTCACGCCAGCAGCCCGCGCTCCGCGAACAGCTCCGCGAGCGCCGGCATCGACGCCACCGACACGTCGCAGTGGTCGCCGACGCCGGGCTTCGGGTCGAACCCGACCGCGTAGCCGGCGGCGTCCAGCATCGGCACGTCGTTCGCGCCGTCACCGACGGCTATCGCGTCGTTCACGTCCACCCTGAACGACTCGCAGGCCGCCGCGAGCGCGTCGTCTTTCGTCCCCTCCACGAGCGGCCCGCCGACTGCGCCCGAGAGTTCGCCGTCCGCGACGACGAGGTGGTTCGCGACCACGTCGTCGACGTCGACGCCGGCCGCGCCAAGCGCCGCCTCGACGCCCGGCCCGAACCCGCCCGTGAGCACGACGACGGTGACGCCGGCGTCCCGAAGTAACTCGATAACGTCTCCGGCCCCGTCCCGCAGCCGCACGCCGCCGTACACCTCGACGGCGTCCGCCTCGGGGAGGCCCGCGACGAGGCTCGCGCGCTCGCGGAGGCTCTCGGCGTACGAGAGTTCTCCGCGCATCGCGCGCTCCGTGATTTCGGCCACCTCGTCGCCGACGCCGGCGCGAGCCGCGATGCGGTCCAGCATCTCAGAGTCTGCCAGCGTCCCGTCGAAGTCGAACGCTACGAGCGCCATACCCGACGTTGACGGCCGGCGGACAAAAGGCTCGCCGACGCGGCAGCACTACGCGTGCCGGGCCAGCACCCGCGACCGCGTGGCGGCGACGGCACCGAGGTGGTCGGTGTCGACGAGGTCGAGGGTCGCGTGGGGGAGGGCGTCGGTGACCGACCGGGCCGCGTCCACGGGGACGTTGGCGTCCTCGCGGCCGTGAAACCAGTACACGTCGCCGGTCGCGTCGCCGAGCGCGACCGGCCACTCGCGGACCGCCTGGGCGGACTCGCGCACGAGGCCGCCGGCACCACCGGAGAGGGCTTCCAGGAAGTCGCGTCGCGTTCCGTCGAGCACGTCAGCGGGGAGGTGGTCGGTGCCGTCGGTCGTGTACTGCGCGGCGACGAAGTCGGGGTCGGCGCGACCGGCGGCCCACGCCTGCGCCCGCAGCAGGCCGCCGAGCAGCCGGGGGGTGTGGGCGGCGAGCGCGCCGAGCACGCGCTGTGGCGTCGGCTGGTCGCTCACGTGCGCCGGCGGTGCAGCGCCCGAGACGACGGTCACGTCATCGAACCGCTCGGGGTCGCTGCCCGCCGCTGCGAGCGCGTGAGCGGTCCCGCCGGAGAACGCCAGCAGGCCCGCGGCGTCGACACCGGAGTCGGCCAGCACGGCGTCGACCACGCGCGGCGCGTCGGCGGCGGCGTAGTCCGGCCACCGCGCGGACGCGCCGTACCCCGGCCGGTCGAACGCCAGGAGGCGGACGCCGCGTTCGCGCGCCGGGGCGTCGTAGAGCCGGCCGAACAGCCGCGACCCGGGGGTGCCGTGGAACGCCACCACCGGCTCGCCGTCGTGGTCGCCGAACGCCGCGTACGCGACCCGGTGTCCATCGACCCGGACGGTCCGATGGTCGTCGCTGTCGGGCTGTTCGGCCGTCGCGCGCCGCTGCTGTCCCGGTGCGCTCACACTGTCTGCTCGACGCCGCGCGCGAGAGAGCATTACGCCGGACTCATCCGGCGTTTTAAGTAGTGCTCGGCCGGAGATTCGTGCGTGCGCCGCGTCTCGCTTCGCACCGACTACCCGCCCGCCCGCCGCCACGCGCTCCACCAGGAGGTCGTCGAGCGCTCCGGCGTCGGGCGCGTCGACCTGCTCGTCTGGGGACCGGCCGGCAGCGCCACGCAGTTCCAGTGGTTCGACGCCGACGCCGACACGACGGCCGCCCTCCTCGACGCCGTCTCGGCGGTCGAGCAGCGACGCCTCGTCGCCGGCGACGGCGGCACCTACGCGTTCACCCGACAGTCCGAGTTCGCGTTCGACCCGGACCTCCTGGCCGTCGTCGCGAGTGCCGACGTGGCGTTCTTCCCGCCCGTCTCGTTCCACGGCGACGGCACCGCGACCGTCGACGCGGTCGGCGAGGACGACCGACTCGCGGCCCTCGTCGACGCGCTCGCCGCTCACGCCGACGTCACCGTCGAGTCGGTGCGGGACTTCCACCGCGGGGGCGCGCCGGCGGCGCTCACCGACCGCCAGCGCGCCGCTCTCGACGCCGCCGTCGCCGCTGGCTACTACGAGGTTCCGCGCGAGGGCTCGGTGGCGGACGTGGCGGACGCGCTCGACTGCTCGACGAGCACGGCCGGCGAACTCCTCCGGAAGGCCGAAGCCCGCGTCGTCACCGCGCTCGTCGACTGACCGTCCACGTTCGCGACGACTCACCCCGACCAAGTCAGCAGAATACTCACGAACGCGGATACTATCGCGGTCTCCGGACCGTGTCAATACGTGCATCTGCGGAAACGCTTATCGGCGAGCGCACTGACGCGTAGACATGCGAGTTCTCGTCACGGACCCCATCGCGGACGCCGGCCTCGCCCGACTCAGGGACGCCGGCCACGAGGTAACTACCGCCTACGACGTCGAGGGCGACGCGCTGCTCGACGCGGTCTCGGACGCGCACGCGCTCGTCGTGCGCTCTGGCACCGAAGTCACCGAGGCCGTCTTCGAGGCCGCCCCCGACCTCGTCATCGTCGGGCGCGCCGGCATCGGCGTCGACAACATCGACATCGACGCCGCCACCGACCACGGCGTCGTCGTCGCGAACGCCCCCGAGGGCAACGTCCGCGCGGCCGCCGAGCACACGGTCGCGCTCGCGTTCGCCACCGCGCGCTCGGTCCCGCAGGCCCACGCCCGTCTCACGGACGGCGAGTGGGCGAAAGGCGACTACCTCGGCACGGAACTCAACGGCAAGACCCTCGGCGTCGTCGGCCTCGGCCGGGTCGGTCAGGAGGTCGCGAAGCGCCTCGACGGCCTCGGCATGGACCTCGTGGCCTACGACCCCTACATCGGCGAGGAGCGCGCCGCCCAGCTCGGTGCCGAGCTCGTCGAGTTCGAGGAGTGCGTCGCGCGCGCCGACTTCCTCACCGTCCACGTCCCGCTCACGGACGAGACCGAGGGCCTCGTCGGCGAAGCAGAACTCGCCGAGATGGAGGACGGCTACGTCGTCAACGTCGCCCGGGGCGGTGTCGTCGACGAGGCCGCGCTCGCCGAAGCGGCCGACGACGGCGTCATCGCGGGGGCCGCCCTCGACGTGTTCGCCGAGGAGCCCCTGTCGGCCGACTCGCCGCTGCTTTCCGCCGACAACGTCGTCACCACGCCGCACCTCGGCGCGTCCACGCAGGCCGCCCAGCAGAACGTCGCGACCGACACAGCCGACCAGGTCGTCGCCGCGCTCGCCGGCGACCCGGTCGTGAACGCGCTGAACGCGCCCAGCGTCGAGCAGTCCGCGTTCGACCGCATCCGCCCGTACGTCGACCTCGCGGAGACCGCGGGCACCGTCGCCGCCGGCCTCTTCGACGGTCGCGTCGAGCGCGTCGGCGTCAGCTACCACGGCGACGTGGCGGGGGAGAACGTCGAACTCGTCACCGCGGCCGCCCAGCAGGGCGCGTTCGCCGGGCTGGAGTGGCAGGTTAACGCCGTCAACGCCCCGCGGGTCGCCGAGGACCGCGGCATCGAGGTGACGGAGACGAAGAACCGCCAGAGCGAGGACTTCCAGAGCCTCGTCTCCGTGACAGTCGGCAACGACGAGAACGACCTCACGGTCTCCGGCACCCTGTTCGCCGGCGAGGACCCGCGGCTCGTGGAAATCGACGGTTTCCGCGTCGAAGCCGTCCCGCACGGCCACATGCTCGTCGCCCGGAACCGCGACGAACCCGGCGTCATCGGCTTCATCGGCACCGTCCTCGGCGACGCCGGCGTCAACATCGCGGGGATGTTCAACGCCCGCGAGACCCGGGGCGGCGAGGCGGTCACCGTCTACAACCTCGACTCGGACGTGCCCGAGGACGCGAGAGAGCGCCTCGTGAGCGACGACCGCATCGTCGACGTCACCAGCATCGAACTGAACGGCGAGTAGGGCCCGGGTCGTTTTCCCGCCGGCCGCCGTGTGGCCGGCATGGCCTCCGTCAGCGACACGTTCATCGAGAACCGCGAGCGCGTCCAGCCCGACGACACGAACAACTACGCCTCCGCGCACGGGGGCAACGTCGTGAAGTGGATGGACGAGGTGGGCGCGATGGCGGCGATGCGGCACGCCGGCGCGACCTGCGTCACCGCCCGCATCAACAGCCTCGACTTCGAGCGCCCCGTCCCGCAGGGCGACATCTGCGTCATCCGGGCGTACGTCTACGAGACCGGCCGCACCAGCATCAAGGTCCGGCTGCGGGCGTTCCGCGAGGACCCGCGGACGGGTGAGACCGAGCAGACGACGGACTCGTACTTCGTGTTCGTCGCCGTGGACGACGACATGCACCCGACGCCGGTGCCGGACATCGCGGTCGAGACCGACCGCGACCGCGAACTCCAGTCGGAGGCGCTCGCCGGCGAGGACCAGCACTGACCGGCCGTCGGCGCTCCCCCCACGGGCCGCGCGCTCACTCGACGATTTCGAACGGCGCGGCGAGCGCGACCCCGCCGTCCCCGTCGTCGCTGCTGTTCGCTCCGGAGCCGAACCCCCAGTAGACGAACCGGTACGTGCCGGGCGTGTGTCCCAGGCAGCGCTCGAAGGGGCCGGGGAACTCGCCGCGCCTGAGCGTCACCTCCCACTGCAGGCGCTCTCCGGGAGCCAGCACGCGCTCCGTGCGCGGCCACTCGTAGTCCTCGGCGACGCCGATGGTGGTGTGCCACGCGCCGTCGTCGCCGAGCCGCTGTATCGCGTACCGCGGTTCGCCCAGCGTCGCGAGCGGCTCCGACGACTCGTTCGTCAATTCAGCTTCGAACGTCCCACCGACGGGCACGGTCGCCGGCAGCGACAGCGACGCGTACCGCAGCGCGTCCGCCACGGCGTACCCGTCGAGTCGCTGGTCGAACTCCACGAACCCCGGCGCACAGTAGTTGTCGTCGCCGCCGCCAGTCAGCGAGTCGACGCAACCAGCGAGTCCGGTCGCCGCGGCCGTGCCGCCGAGTGCGAGCAGTCGTCGTCGCGAGAGTGGAGGGCGCACACCGGCAGTGGACGCAGACGGCGGATAATTTTTGTGTCCGCGGCGGGCCGGCGTGCCGGTTTCCGCGCGCTCAAATGCCGCAGTGCCCTCCACCGAGACAGTGACACCAGCGACGGCGCAGTCCGGAACAGACGACGAAGAGCACCTCGTCCGCGGCTACGCCGGCCGCCTGCTGGTCGCGGTGTCGGTCGGCTGGCTCGCAATCCAGTCCGGTCGGCTCGTGCTGTCGCCGATGCTGCCGGCCATCAGCGCCGACCTCGGCATCAGCGACGCGCAGGCCGGGTTCGCGTTCACGACGCTGTGGGGGCTGTACGCCGTCCTCCAGTTCCCGAGCGGCCGGCTGTCGGACGCGCTCTCCCGGAAGACACTGCTCGTGGCGGGCCTCGGGCTGAGCGCCGTCGGCTTCACCGCCGTCGCCGCCGCGCCCTCCTACGCCTTCCTGCTCGCGGGTGCCGCTGTCCTCGGGACGGGCGCGGGCCTCTACCCGACCGTCGCCCGCGCGCTCGTCTCGGACCTCTACACCGCCAAGCAGGGGCGCGCGTTCGGCCTCCACACCGCCTCCGGCGACCTCGGCGGCGTCGCCTCGGCGGGGCTCGCGGCCGCCGTGCTCGCGTACGCCACCTGGCGCGCGGCGTTCGTCCCCGTCGTCGTCGTCGTAGTCGCCGTCCTCGTCGCGCTCCACGTCTGGAGCCGCGAGGACTACGTCGTCGAAGCCCGGTCGCTGGCCGTCCGGGACACGGTCGGCCGCCTCCTCGTCGGCTCGCGGTTCCGGTGGCTGCTGGTCGCGTACACGCTGTACGCGTTCACGTGGCAGGCCACCGCCGCGTTCCTCCCGACGTTCCTGGAGACCGGCAAGCAGTTCGCGCCGTTCGTCGGCCAGGTCGCGTTCGGCGTACTGTTCGGCGTCGGCGCTGTCGTCAAGCCGACGGCGGGCTGGCTCTCGGACAGCGTCTCCCGGCGCGCGCTCACCGTCGGCGCGCTGGTCCTCGGCGCGACCGCGCTCGTCGGCGTCGTTCTCGCGGACTCGCCCGCCGTCGCGGTCGCTGCGGTTGCGGTGTTCGCGGTCGGGCTGCTCGCGTTCCCGCCCGTGATGCAGTCGTACCTGATGGACGCGTTCCCGGACGGGTCGGCGGGCGGCGACCTCGGCGCGATGCGCACCGTCTACATCGGCGTCGGCGCGCTCGGCCCGACGTACGTCGGCACGACCGCGACGCTCGCGAACTACGACTTGGCGTTCTGGGGGCTCGTCGTCGCGCTGCTCGCGGCCGCCGGCATCGTCGCCCGTGTGACCTAGTCCGTCCCGCGGGCGGTTTCTGACTCGCCGCCCTCTCCGTGGGCGGTCCGTACGCCCGTCACTGACACCTGGAGGCCGCCGTCGGGGCTCTCCGAGAGTGACACCTGCCAGCCGTGCGCGTCGGCGATGTCCCGGATGATAGCCAGTCCGAACCCGGTACCGTCGTCGTTCGTCGTGTACCCTCGGTCAAAGACGGTTTCGCGCTCCGCCTCGGGGATGCCGGGACCGTCGTCGGCGACGATGAACCCGTCGTCGAGCGAATCGACAGTAACCGATGCGGTGCCGTCGCTGTGCTCGATGGCGTTCCGGAACAGGTTCTCCAGCAGGCTCTCTAGCTGTCGGGGGTCAGCGACCACAGGGGCCGCCGTGGTACAGTCGAGGCTCGCGTCCGTCGACTCGACGTTGCCCCACGCTCGCTCTGCGACCGACCGAACTGAAACGGTCTCCGTCTCGGGGGCCTCGGTGCCCGCACGCGCGAGCCGAAGGGTCCCGTCGATAATGTCGTCCATCCGGTCGTGTGCCGATTCGATTCGGTCGAAGTGAGCCTGCTCGCCGGTTTCCGCCGCGAGGTCGAGGTACCCGTCAGCCACGGACAGTGGATTCCGGAGGTCGTGGCTGATGGTGTCTGCGACCCGTTCGAGGCGCGCGTTCTCCTTGTCCAGCTCGGCGCGCTGTCGCTCTAACTCCGTGACGTCGTTGAGCAGAACGACGGTCCTTGCCGACTCGTCGCGTTCGCCGGTCGTCTCGACGGTGACCCACCGGCTAACACTGTCCTGTTCGACCAGCACTGGTTCGGTAGTCTCGGTTTCGACGCTATCCGCGACGGCTGCTGGTGCGACGCGCTCGAACGCCTCACCGACTGCGAGCGTCGTTCCGAGCAGTTCCTCCCCAGCGGGGTTGTAGTCGACGACTTGTCCGTCCGAACCGAGGACGACGACGCCGTCGTTGAGTTCCGAGAACACGCGGTCACGGTCGACTGGTTTGGTCTCCAGCAGGCCGTACCGGGCGACGCCGTACCCGAACGCGAGCGATGGAACGCCGAACAGCGCTTCGGGCTCGAACCGAGCGCCACCGAGGAACACGACCATCGCCACCCACGGGACGACGGCTCCGGTGAGCAGGACGACTGCCTGCCGGCGGTAGCGGTGGCCGACGCGCAGCGCCGACTCCACGAGAAACACGGTTCCGGCCCCGCTCACGGCGACTGCGTACGCAATCAGAATCCAGAAGCCGACGCCGAACTCGTGGTCGAGGACGACGAGACCGTTTGCCGTGTCGAGCCCCGCTGCCACGACGAAGTCGACCACACCGGTCGCGAGCGCGCCAAGCGTGAGCACCGGAACGACAGCCAGCGCGGCGACAGTCCGCGGAGTGACCCAGTTCTCACGGCCACTGTACGCCGCAGTGAACGTGAACCACGCACCGGGGAAGACAGCGATACCGACGTACTGCGCGCGGTCAGCGAGCAGCTTCGCGTCCAGTGTCGTCGCCAGAATCTGTGCGGCGTTCGTCGCCGCCCACAGGCCCGCGACAGTGCTGAAGACGATGACGCTTCTGGACCCGGGTGCGTCCCGGCGATGGGCGAACCACGCTACTGCCAGTGACGCGACCGCCGAGAGCCCGGAGAGAGCCACCTCGGCAGTCAATTGCATACGAACCCCAATTTCAATTTCCGACAATAAGGGCGTCGATGACGCACAACCCAGCGTCGCTTCGTCGCCTCACTCCCCGTTCGATATCCCACTCGTAGCGGTAGCGCCGTCGTGTGTCATTTAGTCCGTCCCGCGGGCGGTCTCCGACCCGGCGTGTCCGGCGGCTGTCGCGTGGTCGTCGCGCTCGTCGTCGGCGGCTGTCACGCCCGCCACGTCGACGCGGACACCGCCGCTGTCGCTCTCCCCCAGCGTCACCTGCCAGCCGTGCGTGTCGGCGATGTCCTCGACGATGGCGAGCCCGAGGCCGGTGCCGTCGTCGCTCGTGGTGACGCCCCGCTGGAACACAGCGCCGCGCTCGGACTCGGGGAGGCCGACGCCGTCGTCAGCGACGAAGAAGCCGTGGCTCGTCCGGTCGACCGTCACCGTCACTGCGCTGTCCTCGGCTCCGTGCTCCACGGCGTCATCGGACTGTTGCGCAGTCCGATTGCCTGTCGAACCGTGTTCGACAGCGTCCTGCCGAGCCTGCGAGTCAGGACTCGTAGAGCCGTGCTCGACGGCGTTCCGGAAGAGGTTCTCGAGGAGGCTCTCGAGCTGGTCGGGGTCGGCTCGCACTCGCGCGTCCTCGCAGATGTCGACGGACGCGTCGCCGGTGGGGACGTTCTGCCAGGCGCGCTCCGCGACGGCCGACAGCGATACCGCCGTCTCGTCGGGGTCTTCGCGGCCGCTGCGGGCCACGCGGAGCGTGCTCTCGATGATGTCGTCCATGCGGTCGAGGGCGTCGCGCACGCGGTCGAAGTCCTCCTCGCTCCCGGTCTCGGCGGCGAGTTCGATTGAGCCGCTGGCGACGTTCAGGGGGTTGCGGAGGTCGTGACTGATGGTGTCGGAGACGCGCTCCAGCCGCGCGTTCTCGCGGCGGAGGTCCGTCCGCCGGCGCTCCAGTTCGGTGACGTCCCGAACCACAACGACGTCCCCGGCGCGGTTCTCGGAGACGGGCGTCGCCTGCACAGTCAGCCAGCGCGTGCCGTCAGCGCCGTCGACGGCCGCCGGCTCGGCGGCGTCCGCGTCGAGGGCTTCTGCGACGGCGTCCGGGACGGCCGTCCGGAGGTCGTCGCCCGCAGAGAGGGACGCGCCGAGCAGGCGTTCGGCCGCGGGGTTGTGGTCGACGATGCGGCCGGCGTCGTCGGCGACGAGGACGCCGTCGTCGAGTTCGTCGAACAGCCGGTCGCGGGCGACCGGTTCGAGTTCCACGAGTCCGTACCGGGAGATGGCGTACGCGAACGCCAGCGACGCCACCCCGAACGACGCCTCGGGCTCGATGGGTGCGACGCCGGCCAGCGCCGTGACCGTGAACAGCCAGGGGACGGTCGCGCCCGCGAGCACGACGAACGCCTGCCTGCGGTAGCGCCGCCCGACGCGGACCGCGGCCTCGATGAGCAACACGGTGCCGACGGAGTTGACGGCGTTCGTGTACGCGGTGAGTATCCAGAACGCCGCGCCGTACTCGCGGTCGAGGACGACCCGGCCGCCGACCGTCTCCAGGCCGGCGTCGGCGAGGACGAGGCCGTGGTGGTCGTTGGTGGCGACGAGAACGAGGACGGCGACGGGGACGACCGAGAGCGCTGCAATCGTGCGTTTCGTGACCCAGTGTTCGCGTCCGGAGTAGGCGGCCGCGAACGAGACCCAGGCTACGGGGATGACGGCGATGCCGACGTACTTGAGCTGGTCGGCGAGCAGCTTCCCGTCGAGCGTCGTGGCGAAGCTCTGGAGGACGCTCGCGCCGGTCCAGACGCCGATTGCGGCGCTGAACGCGGCGACGGCTCGCGCGCCGGGCGCGGGGCGGCGGACCGCGTACCCCGCGACGCCGAGCGAGACGGCTGCCGAGATGGCGGTGAGCACGACGCCCGGCGTCACCTGCATGTTACTGATGTCTTACAGTAATCAGACAAAAGACTATCGGCCGTATCCGGGCCAGAGTACGCGGAAAATACCGGTTCTGGTCTGTGTGATTTGTTCGTTGACTACTCGGCGAGCGCGTCGAGGACCCCGTCGGCGTCCGCCGGCACGGGCGTGGTGTCGCCGCCTGCCTCGGCCGCCGCGTCCGGGTCTTTGAGGAGGTGGCCGGTCGTCAGGCAGACGACCCGTTCGCCGCTGTCGATTTCCCCGCGCTCGCGGAGTTCGAGCAGCCCCGCGACCGACGCGGCGGACGCCGGTTCGACGCCGACGCCGTCGCCCGCGAGCATGCGCTGGGCGTCGGTAATCTGGTCGTCGGAGACGGCGACGGCGGTGCCGCCGGTCCCGTAGATGCCGGGCAGCGCCTTCGGCGCGTTCACGGGGTTCCCGATGCGGATGGCGGTCGCCCGCGTCTCCACGTCGTCCCAGCGTTCGACGTGGTCGCGGTCCGCCTCGACGGCCTCGACCATCGGGGCCGCGCCCTCGGCCTGCACGCCGGTGAGCGTCGGCATCTCGGACTCGGCCATCGCGCCGGCGGCGACGAGTTCGCGGAACGCCTTGTAGAGGGCGGCCGTGTTCCCGGCGTTCCCGACCGGGAGCACGATGCGGTCGGGCCACTCGCCGGTGGCCGCACGCGACTGTTCGAGTATCTCGAACGCGATGGTCTTCTGGCCCTCCAGCCGGAACGGATTGAGGCTGTTCAGGAGGTAGGCTTCGCCGCGGTCGGCGAGTTCGGCGACCACGTCGAGGCAGGCGTCGAAGTTCCCGTCGACCTCGCAGATGCGCGCACCGTGTAGCGCGGCCTGCGCGACCTTCCCGGCCGCCACCTTCCCCGCCGGCAGCAGGACGAGCACCGGGGTGTCGGCCCGCGCGCCGTACGCCGCCAGCGCGGCGGACGTGTTCCCGGTGGACGCGCACGCCAGCCGCCCGACGCCGAGTTCGTCGGCGACACGGACGCCGACGGTCATCCCGCGGTCCTTGAAACTCCCCGTCGGATTCATGCCCTCGTGTTTCACGCGGACGTCGGCCACGTCCGCCGCCGCCGCGACGTCCGGCACCTCGTACAGCGGCGTGTCGCCCTCCTGAATCGTGACGCCCTCGTCGAACGGCAGCGCGTCGGCGTACCGCCAGACGCCGCTGCCGGAGAAGTCCTCGAACGTCGGGTACTCGGCGTAGCGCGCTTCGAGCAGGCCGTCGCAGCCCGGACACCGGTACACCACGTCGTCGAACGGCGCGATTGCCGCGCCGCACGCGACACACGCCAGCCACACGCCGTCGTCGGCGCACGCCGGCGCGTCGCCCCCGAGCGAGAGGTCGGTCATGGCCGGCACTCGGGCGCGGACACACAAATAGCGGGCGGGTGGCGAGACTCTTGCCACCTCGGCCGGGTCTCCGCCGTCAGTTCGACACCGGGCTGCGACACCAGCCGGGGTCGCGGCCGTCGGCCAGCAGTTCGGCCCGACACGCCGGACAGAAGTCGGGCGTCTCCGAGGCGCTTCGGGGAACGTACACCGCGCCGCCACACTCCACGCACGAGTCGTCGACGACCGTCGCACAGTCCGCACAGACGTTGAAATCGTCCACCGTCAGGTCGCGCAGTCCGTCGAGTTGTTTGTCGAGGAGGTACTCGTCGATGACCGACTGACAGTTGTGGCACGGTTGCATGGCGATGCTTCTTGTGGAATGTTCTCATGGTACAAGTACCTGTCCCCCGTGACAACTCGCTGTCTGTTGCTCACGACTCGCCGTCGGTGCCCAGTCGACGCGCGCGTCCCGGTCCCCTGTCACCGTCACGACGCCCGCTCTCGCCGTCGGAGAGCCACGCGAACACCGGCACGTAACAGAGCCACGCGCCGACGTAGCCGGCACCGACCGCGACACTCCGGGTGTCGAAGACGGCGAGCGCGCCGTCCGCGAGCGCGACCGGCACGACGAGGCCGGCGAGCACCCACACCGACCGGCGGTCGAACCAGTCGTAGACGACGCCGACCAGCGACCCGGCGACGTAACAGACCGCGTACCGCGCCGCCGCCGCCAGCGCGACGTTCCCCCAGAAGTACACGGAGAGCGCCGTGCCCGCGCCGACACCACCGACTCCGGCGGCCTCCAGCAGCGCCGCTGCGACCGGCGCGAGCGCGTCGTAGTAGGTCTCCCGACTGCCGGCCAGCGACGCGGCCGCGACCACCGCGGTCAGCGCGCCGACCACGCGGCCCGCTCGCACGCCCGTTCGCGCCGGGTCGGCGCGCTCGACCATCCCGCCGGTCAGTCCAGCCGGACGGCGGTCCCGTACGCGATGACCTCGGAGCCGCCGTTCGCGATGGACGAACTCTCCATGCGGACGTTCACGACGGCGTCCGCGCCCATCGCCTCGGCGTCCTCGGCCATCCGGTCGAGGGCCTCGTCGCGGGCGTCGGTCAGCAGCTCCGAGTACGCCTTCAGCTCGCCGCCCGTGATGTTGCGGATGCTCTGCGTGATGTCGCGGCCGACGTTCCGCGCCTTCACCGTGTTGCCGCGCGCGATGCCGAGGGCCTCCTGCGTCTCGCGACCGGGGACGGTCTCCGTGGTGACGAACTCCATACCGGAGTGCCCGCGGCCGACCGGCAAAAATCCTGTTCGCGGTTGCAGTCAGCGAGACCGTCAGGCCACGAGGTCCACGAGCAGCGCCTTCTGTGCGTGCAGGCGGTTCTCGGCCTGCCGCCACACGACTGAGTTCGGGCCGTCGACGACCCCCGCAGTCGCCTCCTCGCCGCGGTGGGCGGGCAGGCAGTGCATGAACGCCGCGTCGCCGAGCAGGTCGGCGTCGACCTGGAACCCCTCGAAGGCGGCGAGCCGCGCCTCGCGCTCGGCCTCGTCGCCCATGCTCACCCAGACGTCCGTGTAGACGGCGTCGGCTCCGGCGACGGCCGCCTCCGGGTCGTGGCCCACGCTGACCTCGCTGCCCGTCGCGTCGGCGGACGCCTCGGCGCGCGCGACGACCGACTCCTCGAAGCCGAACTCGGGAGGCGTCGCGGCGCGCACGTCGTAGCCGGCCATCGCCGCGCCGACGAGGAACGACGCCGCGACGTTGTTCGCGTCCCCGACCCACGCGACGGTGCCGGTGTCGCCCACCACCTCGCGGAGCGTGAGGAGATCGGCGAGCGTCTGTGCGGGGTGGGCGCGGTCCGAGAGCCCGTTCACGACCGGGACGCCGGCGTTCGCGGCGAGCGTCTCCAGGTCGTCGTGGCTGTCCACGCGCGCCATCACCGCGTCGGCGTACAGGCCGAGCGCGCACGCCGTGTCCGCCACGGGCTCGCCGCGGCCGAGCTGAATGTCGTCCTCGCCGAGGAAGACCGCGTGCCCGCCGAGCTGGGTCATTCCGACCTCGAAGCTCAGGCGGGTGCGCGTCGAGGGCTTCTCGAACAGCATCGCGAGCGTTCGACCGGCGAGCAGGCGGTGGGGGGTGCCGTCGGCCTGCGCGCGCTTCAGCGCGGCCGCGTCGTCGAGGACGGTCGCGAGCTCGTCGGTCGTCAGGTCGTCGATAGTCAGGAAGTGCATAACTGGCGTGCCGCAGTCGTCAGTACGTCGACGCCGCGGTCGAAGGCGTCGAGGTCGATGCGTTCGTCCGGCGCGTGGTCGAGCGCCGAGTCGCCGGGACCGTACACCGCCACGGGGCAGTCCCACGCGGCGGCGTAGCAGTTCGCGTCACACGTCCCGGTCTTCCGGAGGTGGGTCGGGTCGCCGCCCGCGCCGCGAATCCCCGCCCGGAGTGCGCCCGCGACGCGGCTCCGGGCGTCCGCAGCGAACGGCGGCATCGCCTCGGTCCAGGTCACCGTCCCCGAGTCAGTACAGTCGGCGACGACGGCCTGCACGTCGCTGGCGGTCGTCCCGGGCGGGAGACGGAACTCCACGTCGACGGTCGCCGCCACGCCGCGGCCGTCGGCTGTCGGCCCGCCGTCGAACGAGACGGGCTTCACCGTCACCGAGTCGAAGACCGCGCTGGCGTCCGCCTCCCCACCCTCATCGAACGCGCGCTGGACGCGTTCCGTCCACGCGACGGCGTGCTGGACGGCGTTCGGCTCCGGCCGAGAGCTGTGGACGCGCTCGGTCTCCACCTCGTAGGTCGCGCGCACCAGCCCGCGGTAGCCGACAGCGAGGGCGTCCCAGCCGGTCGGCTCGCCGTTCACGACGGCGTCGGGCGCGTCCCGCGTGTCGACGAGGTGGCGGGCTCCCGCCGACGTGGTCTCCTCCTCGACGACGCCCGCGAACGACGCGCCGGTCTCGACGGCCGCCGCCGCCATCGCCGCGAGCGGCCCGGTGGCGTCGACGCTCCCGCGACCCCACAGCTCGCCGTCCGACTCCCGGACCGCTATTTCGCCTGGAACGGTGTCCAGGTGGCTCGTGAGCAGCACCGCGTCGTCGCCCGGCGCACGGACGTTCCCGGCGGCGTCGATGGACGCCTCGCGGCCTGCGTCGGCGAAGTACTCGACGAGCACGTCGGCCGCGTCGCCCTCTCCACCCGAAACAGAGGGGGTGGAGACGAGGTCGCGGAGGAGGTCGCGGGGCGTCACAGCACCGCCTCCAGCGCCCCGACGACCTCGTCGGCGTGCGATTCGTCGACGGTCAGCGGCGGGAGCAGGCGGACGACCGTCCGGCCGGCGGGCAGCGCGAGAACCCCGTGGTCCATCGCGAGGTCGCGGAGCGCGCGGTTCGCCCCCCGCTTCACCTCGACGCCGAGCATGAGGCCCGCGCCGCGCACGTCGCGGACGGGTAGGGCCGCGAGTTCGTCCCGAAGGTAGCCGCCCACGTCGGCGGCGTTCGCCGCGAGGTCCTCGTCCTCGATGACGTCGAGGGTCGCGAGTGCCGCCGCGCACGGGACCGGGCCACCGGAGAACGTCGAGCCGTGGTTCCCGGCGTCCTCGGCCAGCCAGTCCGCGACGAGCGTGGCCGCGATGGGGAGGCCGCTCCCGAGGCCCTTCGCGACGGTGAGCGCGTCCGGTTCGACGCCCGCGCGCTCGCAGGCCCACAGCGAGCCCGTGCGCCCGAGGCCGGTCTGAATCTCGTCGAGCACGAGCGCCGCGCCCGTCTCGTCGCAGACCTCGCGGGCCGTTTGGAGGTACCCCTCGGGGGCGGGGTGGACGCCGCCTTCGCCCTGGATCGGTTCGAGGAGGACGGCCGCCGTCTCGTCGTCGACGGCCGCGCGGAGCGCCTCCGGGTCGCCGTAGTCCACGAACTCGACGTGCTCGGGCACCGCGAACCCCTCCCGGTACTCGGATTTCCACGTCGCCGCGAGCGCGCCGAGCGTGCGGCCGTGGAACGCGCGCTTGGCCGCCACGACTTTCTCGCAGCCGGTAGCGTGCCGGGCGAACTTCAGCGCCGCCTCGTTCGCCTCGGTCCCGGAGTTACAGAGCCAGACGTTCGAACAGTCGCCCGGGCCGAGCGCGGCGAGGCGGTCGTACAGCGCGGTGCGGGTCGCCGTCGGGTACGACCCCTGCACGTACAGCAGGTCGGCGGCCTGTGACTGGACGGCGTCGACCACGTCCGGGTGGCAGTGGCCGGCCGGCGCGCAGGCGTAGGAGGCACCGAAATCGAGGAACTCGGCACCCGATTCGCTGTGGAGGTGGACGCCGTCGCCGCCGGCAATCTGGATTGGTTTCTCGCCGAAGACGAACCCGCTCATGCGACCGCCTCCGGGTCGAAGCGAGTGCCCGTCTGCCCGCCGAGCGCGCGCACCACGGGGTCGCGCTGGTTCGCGTCCGTCACGACGACCTCCGCGGCACCGCCCTCCAGCGCCTCCGTCGCGGCCAGCACCTTCTTGCGCATGAACCCCTCTGCGGCGTCCTCGGCGGCCGCCAACGCGTCCGGGGAGGCCACCGACTCGATGACGCTGGCCTCGTCGTCGGGGTCCTCGTAGACGCCCGCCACGTCGGTCAGGACGACCAGCGAGGCGTCGAGCGCACCGGCGACTGCGGCCGCGGCGCGGTCCGCGTCCGCGTTCACCGGTGTGCCTTCGTCTGCGAGCATCGGCACCGAGACGACGGGCACGTAGCCGGCGTCGAACTGCGCGGCGAGCAGGTCGGTGTTCACGGCCTCGATGCGGCCGGAGTGGTCGCCGCGGCGAATCTTCGTCTTCTCGCCCTCCACGACCTTCACGGCGGACTTCCGGGGACCGGTCAGCAGGCCGCCGTCGACGCCGTTCAGCCCGACCGCGGGGACGCCCGCGTTCTGGAACGTCGCGACGAGGTCGGTGTTCACTTTCCCCATCGCCATCGCCAACACGTCCATCGCCTCGCTGTCGGTGAACCGGCCGGTCATCCCGGACGGCGACTCGACGTACTCCGGCTCCAGCCCGAAGTCCGACAGCGCGTCGTCGACGGCTGTCGAGCCGCCGTGGACGACCACGACGTCCTCGCCGTTCGCCATCAGGTGTGCTACGTCGGTCACCGCCGGCCCCGGGTCGACGGCGCGCGCACCGCCGATTTTGACTACTGTCGTCACGCGAACCACACTCCGTGGTGAGCGTGACGCCGGGAGTCGCAGCGCGCTACGCGCGACCGTCTCCCGGAAGTCGAACCGTCGTGAGGGAGTGTCGCGACCGAGCGACGTTCGAGTTCGCGGAGCGAACTCATGGGCTCCCCACCGGGTGCAGCCCGAACTGGTCGAGGCCCGCGGTCTCCTCGTAGCCGAGCGCGAGATTCGCGGCGTGAACGGCCTGCCCGGCCGACCCCTTCACGACGTTGTCGATGGCCGCGAACGTCACCACGCGGCCGTTCTCGGGGTCGACTTCGAAGCCGATCTCGGCGTCGTTCGTCCCCGCGACCACCTTCGGCTCGGGGTAGCGGTACGTCCCGCTGCCGCCGGCGACCGTCTCCACGAACGGCTCGTCGCCGTACGTCTCCCGGAACGCCGCCCAGAGGTCTCCCTTCGAGGGCGTCTCTGCTGGGAAAATGTGGCAGGTCGCGCTCGCGCCGCGCACCATGTCGACGGCGTGTGCCGTGAACGACACCGAGAGGCCGAGCGCCTGCTCGATTTCGGCCTCGTGGCGGTGGCCGGTCGGCGCGTACGGCCGCACGACGCCGGAGCGCTCGGGGTGCGAGGACGCCGGGCCGCCGCCCGCGCCGCCCTCCGAGGAGCCGACTTTGACGTCCACGACGACCTGCGCACCCTCCAGCAGCCCCGCTTCGTGCAGCGGGAGCAGGCCGAGAATCGTCGCGGTGGCGTTGCAGCCGCCGCTCGCTATCAGGTCCGCGCCCGCGAGGTCTCCGCGGGAGAGTTCGGGGAGCGCGTAGACGGCGTCGTCGAGGTGGTCGGGCGCGCTGTGGCCGTCGTACCACTCGTCGTACTGGCTCTCGGAATCGAGGCGGAAGTCCGCGCTCAGGTCGACGACGGTGTCCGTGAGGTCGCGCCACTCCTCAATGTACTCCATCGCGACGCCGTGGGGTGCCGCCGCGAACAGCACGTCCACCGCATCGAGGTCGCCGGGGTCGGCGAACCGCAGGTCCAGCGAGCGCAGATTCGGGTGGACGCTCCCGACTGTCCGGTTCGCGTGCTCGCGGCTCGTCGCCTGCGCCACCTCGAAGCCCGGGTGGCCAGCGAGCAGCCGCAGCAGTTCCCCGCCCGCGAATCCGCTCGCGCCGACGACCGACGCCGTCGCGGTCTCGCCGCCACTCGCACTCGCGTCCCGTTCGGTGGCCGCCATCAGGCGGTCACCTCCGGCGTCGTCTCGGCCGCCTGCTGCTCCAGCCAGTCCACGACGGCCGCCGGCACGTCGACGTCGACGGCCTCGTTCAGCGCCTTGAACTCGACCGTGTGGTTGACCTCGTGGACGGTGTAGCCGCCACCGCCGCCGCGCTCCATCAGGTCCACGCCCAGCAGCCCGCCGCCGACCGCGTCGCTCGCGTCGGCGACGATTTCGGCGAGGTCGCCGTCCACGTCGAGCGCGTTCACTTCACTGCCCTTCGCGGCGTTCGTGAGCCAGTGGTCGCCCGAGCGGGTCATCGCCGCGATGGGCTCGCCGTCGGCGGCGAGCACGCGCACGTCCCGGCCCGGCTTCTCGACGTACTCCTGGACGTAGAAGACGCTGTGCTCGTAGTGGCCGAGCGTGTCCTTGTGTTCGAGGATGGCCTCGGCGGCGCTCTCGGACTCCACCTTCGCCATGAGGCGGCCCCAGGAGCCCACGACGGGCTTCAGCACGCAGGGGTAGCCGAAGTCCTCGATGGCGTCGAGCGCGCTCTCGGGCGTGAACGCGACGGTCGTCTCCGGCGTGGGGACGCCCGAATCGGCGAGCGCGAGGCTCGTCTTGGCCTTGTTCGCGCAGACGGCGGCGGTGTCGGTGCTGTTCACGACCGGCACGCCGTACGTCTCACACACCTCGGTGAGGTGGACGGAGCGACTGGTCGCGAGACAGCGGTCGACGACCAACTCGCAGTCCGCGAGGGGTGCGTCGGTGCCGTCGAGACCGAAGCCGTGCTCGCGCACGTCTATCTTCTCGACGTCGTGGCCGCGCTCCCGGAGTTCGCCCAGCAGCAGCTTCTCGTCCTGGCGAATCCGGGAGTAGAGGATGCCGACGCGCAACTCACTCCCCCCAGTCCTCGGCGAGCTCCGGCGCTCGGTCAAGGCTCGGGGGAGCGGTCTCGATGACTTCCAGCTCGGTTCCACAGGTGTCGCAGTCGACGATTTCGCCGACTTCCAGGTCGTCGGGCAGGACCACGTCGGCCCCGCACTCGGTGCAGGCTGTCATACGACCACGGCTACCCCGCCGACCCACTTAAACTAATCGAACTTATTTAGTTGTTGACATTAACTAAACGGCACGCTACCGGCGTGAGAGCGCCGAAAAGAGCGAACGAACGCGACCGAAATTCGAGTACGTGATGTGTCTAGTTGCCCCGAGAGGGGCGGTCGTCGCGGTCGCACGGCTGCGGGAGCCACGGGTGTCGCTGGCCGGTGCGAGCAGCCGGTCTCAGACATAGGACGCCACCTCCGCGGCGAGGTCGCGCTGCGCATCCGCGAGCGCCGCGCGCTCGGACCCCACCGCCGCCCCGTCGGCGTCGATGCCCGCGAGCACGTCGCCGAGCGCCTCCCGAACCGCGGCCGGCGCGGGCCCGCCGGTCGAATCGCGCTCCGCCACGCTCGCCGCGGGGTCGAGGGCGGCCGCGACGAGTTCGGGGTCGACGAGGTCGGACAGCGACTCGCCCGTGACCTCCTGGGCCGCATCGTCGACCGCGCCTAGGTCGGCTCCCGCTTCTGCAGCCAGAGCCACTATCTCGTGCGCGGTGCGGAACGGCAGCCCCGCCGCGGCGAGCGCGTCCGCGACGCCCGTCGCAGTCGAGAACCCTTCGCCGGCTGCGGCTTCGAGGTCCTCGGCGGGCCAGTCGGCCGTCGCGACCGCTCCGGTCGCCACTTCGACCGCGCCCGTCACGCTGTCGGCGGCCGTCCAGGCGTGGCCGGTCGCGCGCTGCAGGTCGCGGTTGTAGGCCCGAGGCAGCCCCTTCAGGGTCGTCGCGAGCCCCTGGTACGCGCCGAGCGCGTCGCCCGCGGTCGCGCGCACCAGTTCCAGCGTGTCCGGGTTCTTCTTCTGGGGCATGATGGAGGAGGTTGACGCGTAGTCGTCGCTCACGTCGACGAACCCGCGGTTCGCGAAGAACACGACGTCCTCGGCCAGTCCGGAGCACGTCACGGCGACCGACGACAGCGCGGCGACGGCTTCCAGCAGGAAGTCGCGGCTCGCAGCCGCGTCCGTCGCGTTCGTCACGACACCGTCGAATCCGAGGAGGTCAGCGGTCCGTTCGCGGTCCACGTCGAAGGTGGTGCCGGCGAACGCCGCCGCGCCGAGGGGTGACTCGTTGACGCGGCCGTAGGCGTCCAGCAGGCGGCCGGTGTCGCGGGCGAGCGTCCCCTCGTAGGAGAGCGCCCAGTGCGCGACCGTCGTCGGCTGCGCGGGCTGAAGGTGCGTGAACCCGGGCATCACGGTCTCCGACTCGGCCGCGGCCACGTCGGCGAGCGCGCCGCGCAGCGCGAGCACGGCCTCGATTGCGTCCAGCAGGTCCTCGCGCAGCCGGTACCGGATGCAGGCCGCGACCTCGTCGTTGCGAGAGCGCGCCGTGTGCATCTTCCCGCCCGCCTCGCCGACCCGCTCCACGACGGCCGTCTCGATGGCCTCGTGGACGTCCTCGCCGTCGGGGAGTGCGTCGAAGCCCGCCGACTCCACGTCGGCGAGCGCGCCCAGAATGTCCTCGGCGTCGTCGTCCGAGACGACGCCCTGCTCGGCGAGCATCACGACGTGCGCGCGGTCCACGTCGAGGTCGGCGGCGAAGATGCGGTCGTCCGCGTCCATCGAGGAGAGGAACGAGCGCGCGGGACCGCGGCTGAAGCGGTCGCGGCGCACGACCGTGTCGCTGCCGTCCGAAGCGCCGCCAGCGCCGCCCGCGGTCTCGTCCTCTCCGTCGCTCATTCGTCGCTCGCCCCCTCCTCGGTCGCTCCCGCCCCCTCCTCGCCCGGGCCGCCGTCGGTCTTCAGTTCGGGCTTGCTGGCGTTCGCGAGGCGGGACTGGAAGCCGTGGTACTTCGCGACGCCCGTCGCGTCTGCCTGCTCGATGCCGTTCACGGTCTCCGTGTCGAAGGAGGCGGCGTCGGCCGAGTAGACGGCGTGCTCGCTCTCGCGGGCGACCGGACGGGCCTGCCCGCCCTCGAATTTGACGGTGACCGTGCCGGTGACCTTCGACTGCGTCTCGGCGAAGTAGCCGTTCAGCGCGTCCATCAGCGGGTGGTCGACGAGCCCCTCGTAGGCCTTCTGTGCCCACTGCTGGCTCACGTCCTCGGTGAAGTCGCGCTCGTCTTTCGTCAGGACCAGGCCCTCCAGGGCGTCGTGGGCCGCGAGGAGCGTCGTCGCTGCGGGGTGCTCGTAGTTCTCGCGGACCTTCAGCCCGAGCATACGGTCCTCCATCATGTCCGTGCGGCCGACCCCGTAGCTCCCGGCGAGGTCGTTCAGGTACTCGATGAGGGGGACGGGCTCCATCGCCTTCCCGTCGACGGCGACCGGTTCGCCGGCCTCGAACGTGATGTCGACGGTCTCGGTGTCACCGGTCGGCTCGTCCGTCCAGTCGTAGATGTCCTCGGGGGGCTGGTAGCCCGGGTCTTCGAGGTGGCCGCCCTCGACCGAGCGGCTCCAGAGGTTCGTGTCGATGCTCCACTCGCCCTCGTTGCCGGCCTCCACGGGCAGGCCCTTCTCGTCGGCGTAGTCGATCTCCCACTCGCGCGTGAGTCCGAGTTCGCGGACGGGCGCGAGCACGTCGAGGTCGCTGGCGCGCCAGACGGCCTCGAAGCGCAACTGGTCGTTGCCCTTCCCCGTGCAGCCGTGGGCGAGCGCCGTGCAGCCCTCGTCTTCGGCGACGTCGAGGATTGCTTCGGCGATGACCGGGCGGGCGAGTGCGGTCCCGAGCGGGTAGCCCTGGTAGGTCGCGCCGGCCTGCACGGCGTCGAAGCAGAGGTCGGCGAACTCGGCCTTCGCGTCGACGACGTGGTGTTCGACGCCGAGCGCGTCGGCGGTCTCGTGGGCCTCGGCGAACTCGGCGTCTGGCTGGCCGACGTCGACGGTGACGCCGATCACGTCGTCGTAGCCGTACTCCTCTTTCAGCAGCGGTACGCAGACTGTCGTGTCGAGCCCGCCCGAGAAGGCGAGCGCGACGGTTCCGGATGGCATGTGGGTGTAGTGTAGCGTGTCGTGTCGGTCGAAGGCGATGCGACGACGGGGGGTCGGGGGGAGTAACTAGTGTGGGGTCAGGGAGACCCCGGTCGTCGTCGCGACACGCTGGTGCCCGCCGCGGGGCGGACTGCGTCTGCGACCGCCGGCCGGGCGGTCGCGCGGCTCCCGGACAGCGAACGCGTGGTGGGAGCCGGCGGCGTCATCGTACCTGCGAGAAACCGGCCCACCGGCTTAAACGTTGCCTGGCAGAAAGTCGCACACCGGCCCGAAGGCACTTCCCCGCGGTGTCGAAAGGAGCGGGCATGTCACAGGCACGCGGCGAACTCGACGCCGACACGCTGCTGCGAGTCGTCCTCGTACTGGTCGTCGTCTGGCTCGCACTCGAAGTTCTGGAGGCGTTCGTCGGCGCACTCGCCGCCGTTCTCGGGCTCGCGCGACCGTTCATCGGGCTGCTCGTCGTCGCGCTCGTCGTGCTCTGGCTGCTCGACGAAATCTAAACGCCAGGGCTTTCCCGTTCGCCCCCCGACAGACGGGCGTGTACAGCGTGAACGCGCCGGTCCCGGCGGCCGTCAACGAGCTCGCGGCGGAGCTCCGGCCCGCGCTCACCGAGTTCGACCGCGTCCGCGAACGTCACGAGCAGACGTTGCTCGTCAAGCGCGTCCCCGCCGGCGACCGGAAGCAACTCCGGACGGCGTGGCAGACCGCACAGGACGCCCTCGCCGGCGCGCCCGCCGTCGAAGCCCGCGTCTCGGAGGTCGACACCTTCGAGAACCCGCCGAACGGCTCCAGTCCCGTCGTCTACCTCGCCGTCGAGAGCCCCGGTATCCACGGCCTCCACGAGCGTCTCTGCTCGGTGTTCGACCCCGTCCCCGTCATGGAAGGCGGCGACGACTACGACCCACACGTCACGCTCGCGCGAGACGCCAGCGGCTTCCAAGGCCAGCGCGCCGTCGACGCCATCGACGGCCGGCAGGTCGGCCCCGTCACGTGGACCATCGACGAACTCTACCTCTACGACGCCGAGTACGGCGAGCGCGTCGATACGTTGTCGTTGCCTGCGTGACTGGGACTTCGATGTACTGTTCGCGGTCTCGGTCGACGAGGCCTCGAAAGCCCCGACGCGGTCGGGCCTGTGACTCGCTGCGCTCCTCGGCCTCCGGCCTGCGGTGCTTGCGTCGTGGTTCAAGAGACGCCGTGGCGTCTCTTGTCATCACGAAAGACGGCGCAGCCGTCTTTCGAACGATCTCGGCTTACGACCGTGTCGCCCCTTTCAGTTCACCCGTCACCGGCTGACCAGCGGGCCTGGTGGGACTGAACGGGGCGGATGGCTACGGGAAGCCCGGCGACGGAAGCACGCGAGCGGAGCGAGCGCGCGCAGCGAGCCGCGCGACCGTAGCCATCCGGGGCTTTCGAGAATACGTCTACGACAGAGCCCGTCGCACAAGCTCAGTCGAACTAGTCAGGGACTAGGCGGGTCGCCGTCGTAGGCCTCCAGGTCGCCGTAGAAGTTCAGCAGGGAGAACCGGAGTTTCTCGGGGTCGACGTCCACCATCTCGGCGCGCTCCTCTGGCGGGAACGTCGAGTTGACGGAGTACTTCCGCATCCCGGTGCGGCTGGCGGCCGTGTACCGCCGGTCGACGAGCATGCGGACGCCGAAGTCCTCTGGGGAGCGAATGACGCGCCCCATCGCCTGCCGGGTCTTGCGCACGGTCGGAATCTCGACAGCGTACCGCCAGCCGGCGTCCTCGCTGCCGCGGCGTCGCCGGCCGCCGCCGTCGCCGTGCTTCGCGTCGCGGTCGGCGAACGCCGTCGCGTAGGCGTCCTGCACGGCCTCGGCGCGGGCGTCGAGGTGGGGGTAGGGGACGCCGACGACCGCGACGGTGCGGGCGTCGTCGCCGTCGAAGCTCACGCCCTCGGCGAGCGTGCCCCACAGCGACGTGAACAGCGCGCCGTTCCCGTCGGCGACGAACTCCTGGCGGAGGTCCTCGGCCGCCACACCCGGTTCGTCGAGGTAGCGAGTCCCGTCGACATCCCGCAGCATGTCGTGGTAGCGTTCCGCTTCGGCGTAGCTCGGGAAGAAGAACAGGCAGTTCCCGGGCGTGAACCGCATCGCGTCCCGGAGCGCGCCCGCGACTTCCTGCTGGGTCGCGGGGTCCTCGCGGTTCGAGGAGAACAGCGGCTCCGTGTCGACGGCGAACGTCCGCCGGCGGTCCTCGGGGAACTGGAGGCCGAACGCCAGTTCGACGGGGTCCTCCAGCCCCAGCACGTCGCCGACCACGTCGAACGGCCGGAGCGTCGCGCTCATCAGGACGCTGGCGTGGACGGCGTCGAAGAGGTCCGTGGTCACCTCCCGGGGGATGCAGGTGTACAGTTCCGCGCGGCCGTACACGTCGCCCGTTCGGTCGTCGCGCCGGACCGCCGCGGTCGGGTACTGGCCGAACTCGCCGCCGCGCTCGACGTACGCCTCTACGAACTCGGCGGCGGCGAGCACGTGGCAGTCCCGGCGCGTCGTCGCGTCGCCGTTCCGGTAGGCGTCCTCGTACTCCTCGTCGAGGTACTCGCCGAGGCCGAGCGCGTCGTCGACGTCCTCGCTGATGCCGGGGCCGGTGTAGGCCTGCAGGAACGAGAGCGTGAGGTCGTCGCGACGGTCGTCGTTCGCGACGGGGACGTCCGCCCAGTTCGACTCGACCGCGGACTTCGCGCGCGCCGGGCCTTTCCCGCCGGGGCCGAACGAGGCCTCGTAGGTCTCGACGAGCGCGTCCCGGAACGCCCCGAGCACGCGCTCGGCGGCCTCAGCGCGCGGGTCGCCCGTCTCGCCGAGTTTGTCGAGTGCGCCGTCCAGCGTGTGCTCGGTGAGCGTCTCGGCGGCGTGGTCGCGGGCGGCGTCCTCGACGTTGTGCGCCTCGTCGAAGACCACCACCACGTCCTCGGGGTCCCGACCCAGCCAGCGGAAGAACTGCGCGCGAATCCCGGGGTCCAGCAGGTGGTGGTAGTTGCAGACGGCGAGGTCGACGCCCTCGATGCCGTCCTTGAGGAGCTCGTAGCCGCAGAGCCCCGCCTCCTCGGCGTAGTCGTAGATGTCCTCGGGCGTCCGAACGCCGTCGTACAGCCACTGGTAGAAGTCGTCGTTGTCGCCCACGAGGTTCTCGTAGTAGCGCTCGCAGACGTTGCCGTCTTCGAGGTCGTCGAGCTCTTCCTCGACCGCTTCGAGTTCGTCCATCACCGCCTGCCGGGCGTCGGCGGCCTCGTCGTCGCCGGCCTGCGCCTCGTCGAGCAGCGCGGACTGCCGTTCCTCCAGTTGGCGCTTGTCGCGCTCGGCGTCCACGAGTTCGTGGGTGTTGTCCCGGAGCACCTGACACTCCTCGTAGTCGACGTCGATGTGGCACATCGACCCCTTGCCCTTGAACACGACCGCCCGGATGGGCTCGGCGTCGTGAATCTCGCGGGCCTCGCGGACGAACTGCCGCATCTGCTGGTGGACGTTCGTCGTGATGACGACCGTCTTGTCCTCGGCCTGGGCGTGGGCGAGGGCGGGCGCGAGCGCGGCGAGGGTCTTGCCGGTCCCGCAGGCACCCTCGAAGAGCACGTCCCGGCCGCCGTCGAGTGCGTCCCGAATCTCGTCCATCGCCGCCCGCTGGTTGTCGTACGGCGAGGGCTTCGGGAAGAACTCCATGTAGTCGGCGTCGCTGGCGGCCACAGTTGGCTGGATTTATGACCGGCACGCCGTATAAACCTCCGGCTCGGCCCGGAACACCCCCGGCTCCCGAGAGTTTAGGCCGACCAAAACACATATGCCGGCGTGACCACCTACGACTCGGTGATGGCACTCGCGCAGGACGACGACGAGACCGGCCTCACCGCGCTGCGGTCGTCCCCCGACCGAACCGTGTTCACCGAGGACGACAACCCGGACGGCTGGCTCTCCACGGACTACACCGTCGACGTCAAACGATAGCTCGCAAAAAACTGGGTTCTCTGTCGCTGTCCCGTCTCCCTACTGCTCCATCGCGCCCTGGAAGACGAGCGTGTCCGCCTCCAGGTAGTGCTCGACGTGGTGGGCGTCGTCTTCGAGGTCCACGAGGCCCTCGCGGAGCAGTTCGGCCGTGGCGTAGTCGCCGAGGTTCTCCGCGAGTTCGATGTGTTCGCGGGTCGTCTCGATGATGTCGCCGTACATCTCTTCGTCGTTGGCCAGGGAGCTGCGGATGTCGTAGACGTCCTCGTCCTCGGGCTCGACGGACGCCTCGGACTGGAGCGTCGCGGGGCTGGCGTGCGGGACGCCGCCGAGCGCCTGCACGCGCTCCGCGAGGGTGTCAGCGATCTCCTCGGCGGTCTCGGCGGCGTCACCGAGGAACAGGTGGAGGTCGCGGAACTCCGCGCCCTCGACGTTCCAGTGGTGCTTGCGGAGCTGGTGGTAGAGGACGTAGACGTCCGCGAGGTCCGCGTTCAGCGCGTCGACGACCTGTTCGGCTCGCTCGGCGTCGATGCGCAGCGACTCGGAGCCTTCGACGTCGCCCGCGCTCTTGAGTACGTGCTTCTGGGTGCTCATAGCGATTACACGTTGGGCCGCCCGACACTTAAAACTTACCGCACTAGCGAAATTCAGTTTCCATTTCGAAAAACAAAGTTAGCATAAGCGTGCTCGGTGGCGGCCTAGGCGGCTGCCTGCGGCTCCACGTACACCTTCGTCACCGCCTCGTTCGTCGCCTTCATCTCCGCCACGATGGCCGCGATGGCGTCCTCCACGTCGTCGGTGTCCATGTCGTCGCGGAACGTCACGTCAGCCGTCACCAGCAGCTCGTTCGGCCCGAAGTACACCGTCCGGAGCTCCACGAGCTCGGTGACGGCCGGCGACTCCTCGGCCACCGCCCGCAGCGCCTGCTCCTCGTCCGGTGCCACGCTCTCGCCCAGCAGCAGGCGCTTGTTCTCCCAGGCCAGCGCCACCGCGAACACCATCAGCAGGACACCGATGAGCAGCGCGGACGCCGCGTCGTAGACGGGGTTCCCCGTGGCCTGCGTGAGCACGATGCCACCCAGCGCGAACAGCAGCCCCAGCAGCGCGACAGTGTCCTCGGTGAGCGCCGTCAGCGTCGTCGTGTCGCTGGTCTTCTGGAACATCTCACGCAGCGACCCCCAGTCGTGGCGCGCCATCTGGCTCTTCGTCTCCCCCCACGCCTTGGTGAACGCGTACCCCTCGAATCCGACCGCGCCGACGAGCACGACGTAGTTCACCCAGACGCCGGGGAACTCGTACCCCAGCAACGACGCCTGGCTCGCGATGGCGGCCTCGCCGTGCTGAAGCGCGTGGTAGCCGTGGTTCGCGGACTCCCAGCCAGCGATGCCGAACAGCATCACGCTCACCAGGAACGAGTAGAAGAACTGCGCCTTCCCGTAGCCGAACGGGTGGTCACGGGTCGCCGCCCGCTCACCGTACCGCAGCCCGATCAGCAGGAACACCTGATTACCGGTGTCCGAGACGGAGTGGTAGGTCTCCGAGAGCATCGCGGGACTCCCCGTGATGAGGAACCCGAGGAACTTCAACACCGCAATCGCGCCGTTCGCCACCAGCGCGGCCAGCACGACTGTCTTACTGCCTGCCATTTCCTCGGAATTCACGGGGCTGTCGTAAAGAAGCCCCGACGAGCCCGCCCTGTGCCCGTCCCGCCGCCGTCCGGCGCAACCCTCACGAGCCTCCACCGAGAACTCCGCGCTATGATTGCCGTGCTCTCGGACACCCACAGCGAGAACGGACACGCGCTCGCCGGCCGCGCCGCGGACGCCGTCGCCGACGCCGACGAAGTGCTGCACGCCGGCGACTTCACGACCGAGACCGCCCTCGACGCGTTCCACGACGCGGCCGACCGCCTCCACGCGGTCCACGGGAACGCAGACAGCCCCGCCGTCCGCGACCGCCTGCCCGCCGCCCGCACCGTCGAGGTCGCCGGGGTCCGGGTCGCGCTCACGCACCGCCGAGACGGCGGCGAACTCGGGCTCTCGATGTTCGGACGGGAGCGCGGCGCGGACCTCGTGGTGTCGGGACACACGCACGCGCCGACGACGAAAGAGACGGAGGACGTCGTTCTACTGAATCCCGGCAGCCACGCGGACCCGCGCGGAAACCCGGAGGCGCACGCCGAACTCTACCCCAGCGACCGCGGCGTGCGCGGGGAACTCCGGGCCCGCGACGGGCGCGTCCTCAGTGAGTTCCGTGTGGAGGGCCGGTAGCGTCAGGAGGCAGGCCGCAGCGGCCTGTACCCATCGCTACGACAGACGGTACCAATAAGCCGACGTACACTCAAAATCGCGTTTTAGCTACCCGAGAACCACGCGACGGCGAGCACTGTCACCACGAGCAGCCCACCGAGGAAGAACAGCAGCCCGACTGGCAGCCCGCCAGCCCCCTGGCTCGCGGCCTGCGCCGCGACACCGGCCGTCTCGCCGCCCTCGGCGACCAGCGCCGACGTGTGGCCCGGCTGCCCCACGGTGCCGCCGCCGGAAGCCGCGCCGGGCACAGACAGCCCGTCGCCGAACACGCGCTGGACGACGAGGCTCGCGACGCCGAGCACGCCGATGCCGCCGAGCAGACTCGACAGCGCCGTCTGGACGCTCTCACCGTCCTCCTCGCTGCCCGCGAACAGCACCACCGGCGCGTCGCAGGGCGCGTACACGCTCATCTCGCGGCCCTTCGCGGAGTACCTCGTGTCGCACTCCTCGATGAGGTCGGCGTCCTCCAGATTCGAGAGGTGGTACTGGGCGTTCTGGAGGGAGGTGTCGACGCCGTCTGCGAGCTCGGACGGGGTCGCGGGCTCGTCGTGGAGGGCGGCGTAGAGGCTCCGGGCCGTCCCCGAGGACAGCGCGGACAGCAACTGGTCCGCGTCGTCGGAGTCGACGCCGACGACGCGGGGGTCGCCGTCGGGGGTTGCAGTCTCCGAGGTGGAGGGCAGGAGACCGGACATGACACACCGTTATCGCCAAACTACAATGAATTTTGTCGTTAAAATCACTGGCTGACACGGACGTCCTCCCGAAACCCCTATTGTGGCTCCCGTGGTCCACTCCCGCATGGTCGACATCGGGCCGGCGTTCTACGTCCTCGCAATCGCCTTCCTGCTGTTCGTGTTCTTCGTGTTCCTGTTCCTCCGTCGCACCCTCACCGGGTTCAAGGAGGGCGTCGAGAGCGGGAAACGCGACTAGAGCACGCGCTCGACGGCCGCCACGGCGTCGGCGACGTCGCCGCCGTCCACGTCGAGGTGCGTGCAGAACCGGACGGTGTAGTCCCCGAACTCCGAACCGAGGACGCCCTCGTCCTCACAGGCCGCGAGGAACGACTCGGCGGTCATCCCGGCGTCGCTCGTGTCCACGAGCACGATGTTCGAGTCCGGCTCTGCCGCGGCCAGGTCCGGGAGCGCGTTCAGGTCGGCGGCGAGCCGGCGGGCGTTCTCGTGGTCCTCGTCGAGCCGGTGGCGGTTCTCCAGCGCCAGTAGCCCGGGCGCTGCAATCATGCCGGCCTGCCGCATCCCGCCGCCGAACAGCTTCCGGACGCGGCGGGCGTCCTCGACGAACGCCTCGCTGCCGGCGAGTATCGAACCGACGGGTGCCCCGAGTCCCTTCGAGAGACAGAACATCACGGAGTCGACGGGAGCCAGCAGGTCGCTGGCATCCACGCCGAGACTCGTCGCGGCGTTGAACACGCGAGCGCCGTCGACGTGGACCGGGAGGCCGAGGTCGTGGGCGGCCTCCGCGGCGGCCGCGAACTCGTCGGCCGGCACCGCGACGCCGCCCTTCGAGTTGTGGGTGTTCTCCAGACACAGCAGGCCGGTCCCCGGTCGGTGGAGGTCCTCCTCGACGTACCCGTCGCGTACCTGCTCGGGGGTCGGGCAGCCGTTCGCGCCGCCGTCGAACGTGCGGACCTGGAGTTCCGCGTGCTGCGCGAACCCGCCGAGTTCCCACTTGTAGACGTGGCTCTCGCGCTCCACGAGCGCTTCCTGGCCGCGCTCGGTGTGGACGCGCGCCGCAATCTGGTTGCCCATCGTCCCGGAGGGCACGTACAGCGCGGCCTCCATCCCGACGGCGTCCGCCGCTGCTCGCTCCAGTTCGTTCACGCTCGGGTCCTCGCCGTAGACGTCGTCGCCGACGTCCGCGTCGGCGGCCGCCGCCCGCATCGCGTCGCTCGGCGTCGTCACCGTGTCACTGCGAAGGTCTATCACGGGCGAACGTCCACACTCCAGGCCCAAAAGTGCGACCGGACCGCCGGCAGACTGGTGGGCGTTCCGAAAGAGCCAACCGTCCGTTTCCACCACGCAACGCTATGGATCCCCGGATTCAGACGCACGCGGAAATCGTCGTCGACCAGTGCATCGACCTCCAGCCCGACGAGAACGTCGTGGTGAGCATGCCGCCGGTCGCCGAGGATCTGCGCGTCGCTCTCTACGAGGAGATCGGCAAGGTCGGGGCCAATCCCGTGATGCTCGCGCGCGGCGACCGCGGCATCGGCACCGACCGCGCGGCCCGCGCGTACCTCCGCGAGGTCGACGCGGACGACATCTCGGAGCCCGAACACCTCCTGCAGCTGTTCGAGCACGCCGACGCCGCCATCGTCGGCCGCCCCCACGAGAACGTCAGCGAGCAGAGCGACGTCTCCACGGAAATCGGCTCGGCGTACGCCGAGGCGTACCGGAACGTCCTCGACTCGCGGCTCTCCACGAAGTGGTGTCTCACGCACTACCCGTCGCCCGCCGACGCGCAGCTCGCCGGCATGTCCACGGACGCCTACGAGGAGTTCGTCTACGACGCCGTGAACAAGGACTGGGACGCCGTCGAGGAACACCAGGAGCAGATGGTCGAGATTCTCGACCCCGCCGAAGAGGTACGCATCGTCTCCGGCGACACCACCGACGTGACGATGAGCGTCGCGAACATGACGACGCTGAACGACGCCGGGTCGAACAACCTCCCCGCGGGCGAGGTGTTCACCGCGCCCGTCCCCGACAGCGTCGAGGGCGAGGTCACGTTCGACAAGCCGGTCTACCACCAGGCCCGCGAGATTCAGGGCGCGTCCCTCGAATTCGAGGACGGCGAGGTCGTCGACTTCTCCGCGACCCAGAACGAGGACGTCCTCGAAGGCATCCTGAACACCGACGAGGGCGCGCGCCGCCTCGGCGAACTCGGCATCGGGATGAACCGAGACATCGACCAGTTCACGTACAACATGCTGTTCGACGAGAAGATGGGCGACACCGTCCACATGGCCCTCGGCCGCGCGTACCCGGCGACGGTCGGCGAGGACGTCGAGCAGAACCAGTCCGCGAAGCACGTCGACATGATCGTCGACATGAGCGAGGACTCGTACATCGAGGTCGACGGCGAGATCGTCCAGCGGAACGGGACGTTCGTCTTCGAGGACGGCTTCGAGGAATAGCGAGAGTCGGAACGAGCGTAGCGAGTGAGACTCTCGGAGATGCGAGCGGGGAGCAACGCGACCCGCGAGCAGTAGCGCGGTTCGGAGCGACCGTCAGGGAGCGAGAACCGCGGACCGGAACGGCGACCGAAGGGAGCCGTGGAACAGTAGCGCGGTTCGGAGCGACCGACTCTTCTACGCCTCTCTGGTCGTTTTCCCCGTCTCTCTAGCTCGTGTCGTGTTCGGAGAAGGTGAGCCGCCAGCTGTCCTCGTCGGTGAGGTCGACGCCCTCGGGCGTCCAGTCGCCGGTGAGCGACCGGACGACGTGCGTGGTCTGGTTCGCCTGGAGAGACAGCGGCGGGCGGTCGTCGCGGAGGAAGCCGGCCGCGCGCATCGTCGACTCGGGGAGGATTGCGGGGGCGGCGAGGACGTCGGAGTCGGCGTAGTCGGCGACGACGCGGCCGAGCAGGGTTTCGAGGACGCGGTCGTCGAGCGCCGGCGGGAGCGGCGCGACGTCCGTCACCTTCGTGGTCGTGTCGCCGGGACCGACCGAGGTCCCGACGACGAGTCCCGCGACCGGGTCGCCGCGGACTTCGGCGACGTAGGCGGCGTACTCCCACTCGGGGTTGTCGAAGCGCCACGCGTAGAACTGCTCGTCGCGGGCGACGTGGATGCCGCCCGGGGCGGGCTCGCCCCCAATCTCCGCCATGAGCGACGGCGGAACGCCCCTGTGGCGCGTGACGGCCACGCTGCTGTCGCCGCGGAGGCGCGCGTTCGAGAAGCGGTTGTAGCCGTCGAGCAGCGGTCCCGCGACGCTGCTCGCGAGCGACGCGAGCGCGCTCCCGGAGCCGTCGAGTCCGACCGCGCTCGGGTGCTGGATGCGGTAGTAGGTCGCCGCCTCGGCGACCGTCCGCCAGCCGAGCTTGAGGTACCCGGGGCCGGACTGGCCGTTCGGGAAGTTGAAGAAGAAACTCGGCTCGCCGTCGGTGTAGCGCTCGATGGCGGCCTCCGTCATGCGCGTGAACAGCCCCTTGCGTCGGTGGTCCGGGTGGACCATCGTGTCCCCGGGCTGGAGCGCGAGGTGGCGTTTGCCGTCGACGACCACGTCCAGCGCGAAGAACGGCCGGGCACCGACGAGGTCGCCGTCCCGCTTCGCAACGAGGATGGGACGGTGGTCGACGTAGGGGTTGTCCGCGTACTTCCACGCGAACCACTCGCGGTCGTGGTCGGGGTCGAAGATGCGGCCGTGCAGGTCGAGGAACGCCTCGACGTCGGTGGCTTCGAACGGCTCGACGGTGTACTCGGATTTCTGGGTCGCCTCGCTGCTCATGTCTCCCGTCAGGGCCGGCGTCGAATTTGTTAGCGCGCCGGTAACAGCCGGTAGCGGGCTGACTGCCACAAAGTGTATCCCACAGACCTGCTCCCCGATCTTCCACGAACGGGGCAATACTCGACGGTAGCGGGGCTGAAACGTCGTGGCTTGTTAACGCATACCGTACCGGATTTTAAGTCGGCGGCGTGAGTAACGATGTCACGTGCCTAAGCTCGATTGTCCGGACTGTGGCCGCGGTATCGCGATGCACGAACTCGAGACCCGGACGGTCGCACAGACCACCGGCTTCGAGACGAGCTACTGCTGTCCCTTCTGCCGCTCGGACTTCGAAGAAGTACAGCAGCTGATGTAGTGCGACTCCGGCCCGAGCCGGGTCGATGGCTCGCTCCCAGAGGTGTTCCTGAGGTCGCTGCTGGAGCATACGCGCGGCGAAGCCGCCCGTTTCACTGCGCGAGCGAAGCGAGCGCAGGACGCTTTTAGCGTAGCTTTTTGCAAGTGGGAGTCGCCGCAGGCGACCCCCCGCAGTAAAACGGTACACGGGCACGAGGGGATTCGAACCCCCGACATTTCGGTTAGAAGCCGAACGCTCTGTCCGAACTGAGCTACGTGCCCGCAGACTGGGGTAGCGCGGGCGGGACCAAAAACCGCGGGGTATCGAACCGACACACACTCGTAGTCGCCGGCCGACGAATCCGGTAATGAGAGTCATCGGGACCGTGGGGATGCCGGGCTCCGGGAAGAGCGAGGCCGCGACGGTGGCCGAGGAGGCCGGTGTGCCCGTCCTCATCATGGGCGACGTGATTCGCCAGGAGTGCCGGGACCGGGGGCTGGACCCGGCCCAGCACCACGGCCGCATCGCGCAGGCGCTCCGGGAGGAGAACGGTCCGGGTGCCATCGCACAGCGGTCGCTGCCCATCATCGAGGACCACCTCGCGGACAGCGACACAGTGCTGGTGGACGGCATCCGGTCGGACGTCGAAGTGGAGACGTTCCGCGAGGCGTTCGGCGAGGACTTCACGCTCGTCCACGTGTTCGCGCCCCGGGAACTGCGGCGGGAGCGCATCGAGAGCCGGGACCGGCCGGGCGACACCGACGGGGAGTCCCTCGAAGCGCGCGAGGAGCGCGAGCGCGGCTTCGGGATGGACGACGCCATCGACCTGGCGGACGTCCGAATCGAGAACACGGGCACGCTCGCCGAGTTCCACGAGTCGTTCCGGGAGCTGCTGACGGGCGACGACTCCGAAGGCGAGGAGGAAGAGGCGGCGACGGGGGTGAACGGCGGTGACTGACGCGTACAGCGTGGACGTGCGGGTGACGGCACCCGTCAACCCGACCGAACTCGAGGACCGGGTGGCGGACGCCATCCAGACGCTGTTCCCGGGTGCCGAGGTCGAGACCCAGGGCAGCCGTGTCGTCGCGGAGACGCACACGGTCGAGGACTTCCGCGAGCGGCTCTTCGAGCAGCGCATCCTCGACACGGCCCGCAAGCAGTTCGCGGCGAACCAGACCGAGGACGGCTTCAGCTTCGACCTGAAGAAGCAGGCGGCGTTCAACGGCACCGTGAACTTCGCCGTCGGGAACCCCGACGAACTCGGCGACCTCCACGTCGAGGTGACGGTCCGGGAGCCCGCGGTCGACCAGTTCGTGGACTACCTCGCGCCGAAGACCGAGGACGGCGAGCCACTCGAAGAGCCCTAGACGAGCAGCACGGCGATTGCGGCCCCGATGAAGACGATTTTCGTGGCGACGTTGACGGCGATGACCTTCGAGCCGAAGCGCGCGCCCCAGATGCCGTACTGGAAGGGAATCGAGCGTTTGAACGTGGAGACGGCGAACGAGACGATGCCACCGACGAGCATCGTGGCGACGGCCTCCTCGGCGGTGAACGCGCCGGGGACCTGCGGCGCGATGAAGATGGCTCCGGTGGTCGTGTCGACGGCGAACGTGGCGATGGCGGGCACGGCCGCCCCGGGGAGCCCGAGCAGCGACGTGAGTGGTTCGGCCGCGGCCGTGAGCGCGGTCACGTCGTAGGTCTCCGTGAGGTAGACGACGAGCGCGTAGACGACCGCGAGCCGGGGGACGAGGGTCTTCAGCTTCCCGCCGGTCTTCGAGACCGCGCCTCGAATCGCCTCCCGGCGGGTCTCGTCGTCGTCGCCGGGGAGGTCGACGTCCGCGTCCCCGCTCGGGTTCACGTTCGCCTCGGTGAGCAACAGCGCGCCGGCGAGGATGCCGGCGAGCGTGATGGCGAGGCTCACCGCTGCCCGTGCGCCGACGTACATGAGCCCGACCCTGAGGCCGAGAATGGGAATCAGCACTGGCGCGTAGAACGTGAAGATGTGCTGCACGAACCCGAAGAAGGTGTTGACGGTCACCGCGACGAGCGTGGCGCGGTCGTCGAGCACGCCGGCGTCCCGGTACTCCTTGAGCATGCCGTAGCCCGCAGTCGGCGAGGCAGTCGTCGCGAGGATGGCGGTGCCGACGGCGTCCGGGAGGTTCGCGGGGCCCGTGAGCGGGCGGGCGAACCGGGCGACGTACCGCACCGCGCCGAACGCGACGGCGAGGTTTGCGAGCGTCAGGCCGACCGCGATGGCGACCGAGACGGCGGCCACGCGGGGCGCGACCTCGGCCAGCAGCGCCGGGAGTTGCACGCCGCCGGCTTGGCACCCGGCCGAGTTACTGGTGTCGGTTCCGGGCGCGCTCGCGTCGGTGTTGCCGCCGCCGACTGCGGTCACACGAGCAGTTCGACGGCACCGAACAGCACGAGCACCCCGAGCACGTCGCAGGCGTTCGTGACGACGGGGATGACGATGTCGTCGGGGTCGAGTTCGAATCGGTAGGCGGCGTAGGTGGCAGTGAGCGTGATTACGACGGCCAGCACGGCTAAGCACGCCCCCGAGAGCGCGGCGACCGCGACGACCGTCCCGGGTGCGAGCGCTGCGCCGCCCGTGACGACCGCGAGCAGCCACGCGCCCGCGCCGACGACGGGGAACAGCGTCACGGCGAGCGTGACCGTCGCGACGACGTTCCCGGAGAGTTCGTCGTCGCTGGGGTCGAACGAGAGCGTGCCGAGGTGGAACGCCGTCGACAGCCGCGAGGCGAGGATGCTGCCGAGGTTCCCGGCGGTCCCGATGGTCACCGGCACGAGCACCAGCAGCGAGGGGTACTGGAGCAGCGTCGCCTCGAAGCTCCCGAGGACGAGGCCGCTGCCGACCTCCACGACGGTGAGCGCGAGCAGGACGGGGAGCGTGGCCCGCGTGATGGCGGCGACGGTCCACTCGCGCCGCACTCAGACTCCCCCCACGACGACGCGCACCGCGAGCACGAGGAACGCCAGCCCGAACACGTCGCCCGTCGTCGTCACGAGCGGGCCGACGAGCGTGTCCGGGTTGTGGCCGCGCCGGTAGCCCGCGAACACCACGGCGACCACCGCGCCGGTCAGCGCGACGCCAGACAGCAGCCCCGCGACGAGCGCGATGGCGACCAGCGTCCCGAGGCCCGCGACCGGACGGGCGAGCACGGCGAGGACGACGTACGCGACGACGGCGGCGAACCCGCTCGCGAGCAGGCCGTTGCTCATCGCGGCCGCCACCGCCGCCCGCAGCCGCCGGTCGCCGGTGTCCACGCGGGGCTCGACGACCCCCTGGTGGAGGCCGGTGGCGAGCCGCGCGCCGAACGCGCCGTAGACGTTCCCGCGGGTCGCCAGCAGCGCCGGTACCAGCACGAGCAAGCCCTCGACGGCTCGGAGCTGGGCGCGCATCCCGCCGAGCACGGCCCCGGCGAACAGGCCGCCGACGACGCTCGCCGCCAGCGCCGGAGCCGCCTCCCGGTAGGCGTCGACGGCGACGGAGCGAACGCTCATGCTCGTCGGAACGCAGCCCCCGTGGAAAAAACCTCGCGCGGCCGGCGTCACGCGGTCTTGAGGAGGTAGACGAGCGCGCCCGCGCCGCCGACGCAGGCCGCGCCGGCGACCCAGGGTGCCCGGTTCGGGCGGCGGTCGCCGTGCCGGACGCTCCCGCCGTCGAGGTAGACGGCCAGCGGCGCGAGCGCCCACGCGTGGACCGTGACGGCGGCGGCGACAGGAGACGTGAGCTCGACGGCAGCGAGCGCGAGGCCGACAGCGAACGCCGCGACGACGCCGTAGAGCACGTCCCGCCAGACCGTCCGTTCCCCCTCACCGGCGATGGCGACGGTCTTCCGCGCGAGGTACGCGACGGCGACGGCGACGTTCAGAACCGGCACGAGGCCGCCGAGCGCCCACGGCGCGGGCCGCGGCGACCACCCCCCGATGTCGGTCCGGCGCGCGTCCGCGAACAGCGACACCGGAAGCAGGGCCGCCGCGGCGACGGCGAGCACCGCGCCGAGCGGCCACGACCCGGCGGCGACGGCGAGCGCGGCGAGGAAGCCGGCGAGCGCGCCCGCGACCACGGCGACTTCGGTCAGCGAGTGCGCGCGGCGATACCCCTCCGGCTCTGTCCGGTGATGGGTTTCCGTCGCCGCGACGGCCAGCCGGTGGACGCCGTCGCGTTCCTGCACGACGACGGTCTCCCCGGTGAGGGACCGCGGTCGGTCTACACCCCCACCGACGGCCTCGATAACGCGGGCGAGTCGGCTCGACGCGCGGCCGCTGTTCGGCCACGCCTCCAGTGCGCGCACCCGCTGCTCGCCCGTGTCGACCGTGAGCACGACCGCGTGGGTCGCGTCGAAGCGCACGTCGTCGGCCACCTCGCCGGCCGGCACGCGCTCCACGCCGCGGACCACGCCGGTCACCCGACCACCGGCCTTGTCACGCATTCACGCAATCTTGCCGGAGCGCGGTGGTAAGCGCTTCGCCTAGAACATGCCGCCGAACCCGCCGCCACCGCCACCGCCGCCGCCCTGCATCTGCTGCATCATGCGCTGCATGTCGCCGTCGCCCATCCCCTGGAACTGCTTCATCGTCTGCGCCATCATCTTGTGCTGGTCGAGCAGTTCGCGGACGGTCTCCTCGGGCTGCCCCGACCCTTTGGCGATTCGCTTGACCTGGGACGCGCCGATAGACCGGGGGTTCGCCATCTCCGCCTCGGTCATCGAGTCCATGACGACCTCGAAGTTCCGCATGCGCTCCTGGGTGACGTCCATCGCGTCGTCCGGGAGTTCGTCCATCAGGCCGCCGCCGCCCATCCCCGGAATCATGTCCATCACCTGGTCGAGGGGACCCATGTTGTCCATCGCCTGCATCTGCTTTTTCATGTCGTGGAGCGTGAACTCCCCCTTCATCAGGTCCTCGGGGTCCCAGTCCTCCTCGTCGTCGCCCGTCTCCTCCATCGCGCGCTCGACGCGCTCGGTGAGCTGCTTGAGGTCGCCCATTCCGAGCAGCCGGGAGATGAACGAATCGGGCTCGAAGCGCTCGATGTCCTGGACCGTCTCGCCGGTCCCGAGGAACGCGATGGTCGAGCCGGTCTCGTCCACGGCCGTCAGCGCCCCACCACCCTTCGCCGTCCCGTCGAGTTTCGTGATGGCGACGCCGTCGATGCCGACGGACTCGTCGAACTGCTGGGCCTGGTCTTTCGCGCCCTGCCCGATTGCGGCGTCCAGCACCAGCAGGCTCCGGTCGGGGTCGACCGTCGCCTCGATCTCCTCGATTTCGGCGATGAGGTCGTCCTCCAGCGCGTGCCGACCGGCAGTGTCCACGATGTGGACGTCCGCGTCAGCCGTGGCTTCGAGGCCCTCGCGGGCGATCTGGACCGGGTCGTCGCTGTCCGGGTCGCCGTAGAACTCCACCTCGGCGCGCTCGGCCATCTGCTCGGCCTGGTCGTACGCGCCCGGGCGGAAGGTGTCCGTCTGGATGACGGCGGGCCGCAGCCCCTTCTTCGAGAACCACCACGCCATCTTCGCCGCGGTCGTCGTCTTCCCGGACCCCTGGAGGCCCGCGAGCATGATTGTCTGCTCCTCGAGGGGGATGGTCGTCGAGTCGCCGACGAGTCCCACCAGCTCCTCGTAGACGATGCGGAGCACGTGGTCGCGGGCGCTCGTTCCACCCGGCGGCTCCTCCTCGAGTGCGCGCTCCTTGATGGAGTCCGAGAGGTCCATCACGAGGCTCACGTCGACGTCGGCCTGCAGCAAGGAGCGCTGAATCTCCTTGACGACCTCGTCGACGTCCTCCTCGGAGATGCGGGACTTCCCGCGGAGCGTGTCCAGTGTCCCCCGCAGGGAACTCCCGAGGTCGTCGAGTACCATTGTTGCCAGCAGCTACGCGACCGCCCCCTAAGAGCCTTGTTCCACGCGACGCGGCCGTGACTGCCCGACGCCACCGACGTGACGGCCGACTGGGCCGGACTCGCCGCCGGGGGAACCCTCAACCCGGACGGGTCCGTACGTGGATGCGTGGCACCCGTCTACGCGACGCGCGCGCTCGTCGACGTCCTCTGTGAACTCGCGGCCGACGCCGACCCCGGGTCGGTGTCAATCCGCCTCGCAGCGACGCCAGCAGGCGACCTCCGGCCGACCGACGGCGACGCCGTCGATCTCGACTCCGACGCGCGCGTGCTCTCGGACTTCTACTTCCCGGACGCCGGCGACGCCCTCACGCGCGTGTTCGGCGTCGACCTCGCCGCGCCCGCCGGCCAGACCGCCGGCCGGTTCGTCTCCCACCCCCGCGGCAACCCGGATGTGACAATCACCGACGACCTGCACGCGCTCGTGCTCGTCGCCGTGCCGCCCTGGGACGTGGACAGTGTACGCGCTCACGACCGCGGCGGCACCCGCCAGAACCTCGTGCTCGTCGACGCGGAACCGCCGGACGCCGACGCGCCGTAACGCCGACGACCACTGCCAGCGCGAACGAGCCTGTGGCCGGGACTGTCGAGGCGAGAACAGAGAGCGCGGAGCGGTGCTACTCGTCGTCGCCGACGAGGTCGTCGACCAGCTCCTCGGGGTCGAACGGCTGGAGGTCGTCGTACCCCTGGCCGGTCCCCAGGAAGAGAATGGGTTTCCCGGTGACGTGCGAGACCGAGATGGCAGCGCCGCCCTGACTGTCGGCGTCCGCCATCGTCAGGATAGCACCGTCGATTTCGGCCGCACCGTCGAACTCGCGGGCGCGGTTCACGGCGTCCTGACCCGCGACCGCCTCGTCCACGAAGATGGTGAGATCGGGCTCCACGACCCGGTTCAGCTTCGCCAGCTGGCTCATCAGGTCGTCGCTGGTGTGCAGCCGGCCCGCCGTGTCGCCGAGCACGACATCGACGTCGTTCGCCTCGGCGTACTCCACGGCGTCGTAGACGACCGCCGTCGGGTCGCCGCCCTGCTCGTGGCTGATGCACTTCAGCCCGAGGTTGTCGGCGTGCTCCTGAATCTGCTGGTTCGCGCCGGCGCGGTACGTGTCGCCGTTCGCCAGCACGGTCGAGAACCCGCGGTCCTCGAGGAACTTCGCGACCTTCGCGATCGACGTCGTCTTCCCGACGCCGTTGACGCCCGTGAACACGACAGTGACCGGCTTCTCGCTGGCCGCGACCGTCTCCAGGAAGTCGAACTGTCCGACGTCGATGACCGACAGGAGGGCGTCCCGGAGCGCGTCCTCGACGAGCGCACCCGTCGACTCCGTGAACTTCCGCTCCTCGCCGACCAGTTCGTCGCGAATCTGGTCGAGAATCTCCTCGGCGACGCTCATCTCCACGTCGCTCTCCAGGAGCGCGAACTCCAGTTCTCGCAGCGGCTCTTCGAGGTCCTCCTCGTCGATGACGACACGGCCGCGTGCCATCGACGCCGCGCGACTCACGAAGCCCGCCGAGGAGCTGTCGTCCTCGTCGGCTTCGTCCTCGGGTTCAGTCTCCGAGGCGTCGGCTTCGGCTGCCGGCGAGTCGGCGTCCTCGGAATCGCCTCCCTCGGGCGAATCATCGGACGGACCCTCGGCTGTCGAATCGTCGTCGACCGCATCGTCCTCGACTGCCTCGGGGTCGTCGAGCTCCTCGGCGTTCTCCTCGGCGACCTCCTCGGCGTCCTCCCGAAAACTCGAGAGTTTGTCCTTCAGCCCATCGAACATGGGACCTTACTCGTCGTCCTGCGGCGGCTGCCCCTGCTGGGCCTGCATCTGCTGTTGCATCATCTGCTGCTGTGCCTGCTGTGCCTGCTGCTCGAGCTGGTCGGCCTCCTCGCCGAGCTCCGAGATTTCGCCCTGCACGTCCTCGATGCGCTCGTCGATGGTCGCCTTCTTCTCGTCGAGCACGTCGACGGCGTCCTCGGCGTCCTGCTCTGCGGCGTAGCCGCCACCGAGGCTCACGACGACCTCGTCGATGTCCTCGACCTCGGCCCGAACGTACGCGTCGCCGCCCAGCGGGACCTGCACCGTCGAACCGGTCTCGAGCACGTCGAGGGCCTCCTTGGCCTCCTCGATTTCGGTCTGCTCCTCGCGGAGCTCCTCGACGTCCGCTTCGAGCTCCTCGATCTCCTCCTCGATTGCCTGAATTTCCTGGGACAACTGCTGCAGCTGCTGTTGACCGCCGCCTCCGAGACTCATGTCACTGAATCCGGCTGCGAGCGGGAAGTATCTTCCCTTCCAAGCCACCGAGAGACGCAGCGCGTCTCTCGAGGTCTCGGAAATCTCCGATTTCCGGCGACCCTCCTCCTTCGCTACGCTCAGTCGTCGCCCTTGGAGATTCCACCAGGACAGCGACCGGCCCCTTCACGGACTGACACGGTTGGGTAGCCGGTGTCGCCACTCGGGGTGCTTCAAGAGTGAGAGAGATAGAGAGTGCTTACTCGATGTAGCCGAGCGCGTCCTCGATGCGGCCGAGTTCGGGGCCGGTGGTGTCGTCGCCGACCACGTAGCCGGCGTCGTTGGCGACCAGCCCGGAGCCGACCAGGGGCGCGCCGTAGTTCACCGTGCCGACGTCGGCGTACGCGTCGAGCGCGTCCTCGATGCGGTCGAGCTCCTTGTCGGTCGCCTTCGGGTGGCAGAGCACGCCGTCGTTCGTCGCGACGGCCGCGGTGCCGACCGTGTTCACGCCCGCGAGCGTCCCGCGGGTCGCCGGGACGCCGAGGGCGTCCTCGACGGCGTCGACGGCGTCGTCCGAGAGCTCGCTGTGGACGTACGCGCCGTTGTCGTTCGCGACGACGACGTTCCCCGCGGCGTTCACGCGGCCGGGGAGCTCGCCGACGGAGACGCCGACATCCTCGATGCGGTCGCGCTCCCGGTCCCGGATGCGGCTGCTGACGAGCAGGCCGTTGCCGTTGCCGGCGGCCAGCGAACCCACCGTGGCCGACCCGCCGACGGTCGTCGGGACGGCCGGGACGCCGAGCTCGTCGGCGACCGACTCGGTGTGGTCGTCTTCGAGGTCGGGCCGCACGAGCAGGCAGTCGTCGGTGGCGCGGGCGAACACGCCGACGTACGAGGAACCGTGGAACGCAGCGCGGAGCAAGCTTTAGCCTTCGTACTCGGCTTCCACGACCGTCTCGCCGTCCTCGGCGAAGCGGGCGGCGTGGACGCGGACCTTCCGCGGCGAGCTGTTGTTGCCCTCGCTCCAGACGGCGTCGTTGATGGACGGGTCGATGCGGACCTCGTCCTCGTCGACGGCGAACTGCTTGGCGAGATGCTGGCGGACGATCTTCATCGCCTCGCCGGCTCGCTCGTGGCTCGGGACCTTCGTCACGTCGCGGAGCGGCACCGTCACGATGCGCTCCTCGAAGTCGCTGGCGCTCATTATTCGTCGGTGTCGTTACGCCGCCAGTTGCGGCGCTTCGGGTTGCGCTGGACGTCTCGGTTCGTCTTCATCATGACCCACGCGGGGACGCGGCTGTTCTGGCGCTCCAGCTTGGCCAGCCGCTTCTTCTGAGACTTCGACTTCTTACCCATAGTGGACGCGAGTACCAGCGCCGTCGTTAAAACGTTGTTCTTCTGTCGACGCTGTCGACCTGCGTCGCGCGCTCACAGCCGGACTGTCCGCACCGTCTCGTACTCGGGGCCGTCGTCAGTGCGCGTGCTCTCCGTGAGTCGGACCGAGTCGACGCGGGCGGTGCCGACTTCGGGATGCGAGTCGGAGACGACGTTCTGGACCAGCTGTTTGCCGCCGGCGTGCTCCATCCGAGCGAGCGTGACGTGCGGCGTGAAATCGTGGTCCTCCGGCTCGAACCCCTGGCTCACGAACTCGGCTTCGACGGCCTCGTGGAGCGCGGTTAGCCTCTCGCTCCCGTCGCCGACGCCGAGCCACACGACCGAGATGTAGTCGAGGCTCGGGAAGACGCCCAGCCCCTCGAAGCTCGCGTCGAAGGGCGCGACGCCGGCGTCCGCGACCGCGGTTTCGAGGGCGTCGCCGAGGTCGCCGGCACGGGATTCGGGGACGTCACCGAGGAATTTCAGCGTGACGTGGGCCTGCCCGGGGTCGGTGTACCGGAGCCCGTCGGCGTCTGCGAACCGGTCCTGGACGGCGGCGATGCCGTCGGCGAGGTCGTCGGGGAGGTCGACGCTGACGAACAGGCGCATACCGGTCGTTCCGACTGCGGAGGCCTTAACCCCGCGGCTCGCCAACCCTGGCGTATGACTGAGGACACCGAGGACGCCGACAGCGAGGCCCCCGCGGAGGACGGCCTCGACGAGGACCTCGACGTCACGGACCCCGACCACGAGTTCTCGTCGGGGCAGGGCTTCGACGACCCCTACGAGGGGTTCGACCTCGACCCGCCCGAACTCGACGTCGACCCCGACCAGGTCGACCCCGTCGACAGCCGCGTGGTCGCGGACACGCTCGACGAGCGTTCCGTGGACAACGAGGAGGTCGACGCCGACGAACTCGTCGACGTCGGCCTGAGCTACATGGGCATCAACCGCAACGAGCAGGCCGCCGACACCTTCGAGCGCGCCGCCCGGTACGCCGACGACGAGAACCTCGAACAGGAGGCGTGGGTGAACAAGGGCATCGCGCACGGCGAGATGGAGGAGTGGGACGCCGCCGTCGGCGCGCACCGCGAGGCGCTGTTCGTCGCCGAGGACGGCGACCACGAGGCCGCCGCGCACACGAATCTGGCGTACGCGCTCTGGGAGCTCGGCGAGGACGAGCAGGCCTACGAGCACGCCGAGGAGGCCGTCCGCGTGGATAAACGGCTCCCGCAGGCGTGGTACAACCTCGGCTTCATCGAGAACGAGCGCGAGCGCCCCGAGCAGGCCCTCGACGCCCTCGACAACGCCATCCGCCTGGGCTTCCAGCAGGCCGACGTCTACGAGGAGAAGACTCGCGCGCTCGAAGCCCTCGGCCGCGACGAGGAGGCCGCGGAGGTCGCCGAGCAGGCCGACGAACTGCGGACCGAGCAGGAGCGCGAACTCGTCGACGAGTGATGATACTCAGCGAGCGCGAGACCGAACGCGGGCTCCTCGTGGCCGTCTGTGACCCCGACGTGCTCGGGGAGACCTACGACAACGGCGACGTGGAGTTCACCGTCAACGAGGAGTTCTACGGCGGCGAGGAGGCGTCCCCGGAGGCGGTCCGGGAGTCGCTGGCGTCGGCGAAAGTCGCGAACCTCGTCGGCGAGGAGGTCGTCGACCTCGCCGTGGAAGCGGGGTTCGTCGACGAGGGGAACGTCCTCGACCTCGGCGAGACACTGCACGCGCAGTTCATGCGGCTGTAACACGCCATGAGTCCCACTGTCCACGAACTCCGGAACGCGATTCGAGCGGCGACTGGTCGCTTCGAGCGCGAGGTCGAAGCGTCGTTCACGAAAGAAGAGCTGCAGGCGGTCTGTGTGGCACTCGGGGTCGACGAGGCGGGGGGAGCGTCGACGTCGCGGATGCGCCGACTCGCCCGGGTCGAAGCCGGCATCGAGGAGTCGCTGGAGTCGGCAGACGGCTCCACCTTCCGGAAGGCCGACCTCCAGGCGGTCGCGGACGCGGTCGGTGCCGCCTCGGAGCCGTAGTCGACCGCCGGCCTGGGCAACTTCACCGACGCCGCCACTGCTCCCGGCAGTTCTGACCGCACCGAAGGACAATAGTGGCCACGCTCCCTAACTCGGGCCAATGGAAGCAAGCGAGCAGGCGTCACTCGATGTCGACGCGATTCGGGCGGACTTCCCGATTCTGGAGCGGGAGGTCGCGGACGGCCGGGACCTCGTCTACCTCGACAACGCCGCGACGTCGCAGACCCCCGATCAGGTCGTCGACGCCATCGCGGACTACTACCGGCGGTACAACTCGAACGTCCACCGCGGCCTCCACGAACTCAGCCAGGAGGCCTCTGTCGCGTACGAGAACGCCCACGACAAGCTCGCCGAGTTCGTCGGCGGCGAGGACCGCGAGGAGATGGTGTTCACGAAGAACACCACCGAAGCCGAGAACCTCGTGGCGTTCGCGTGGGGGCTGAACGAACTCGGTCCGGGCGACGAAGTGGTGCTCACGCAGATGGAGCACCACGCCAGCCTCGTCACGTGGCAGCAGGTCGCCGAGAAGACCGGTGCCGAAGTGAAGTACATCCCCATCACGGACGACGGCTACCTCGACATGGACGCCGCCGAGGAGATGATTACGGACGACACCGAGATGGTGAACGTCGTCCACGTCTCGAACACGCTGGGCACTGTCAACCCCGTCGGCGACCTCGCGGACATCGCTCACGACCACGACGCCTACATTTTCGTGGACGGCGCGCAGGCGGCACCGACCCGACCGGTCGACGTGCAGGACATCGACGCGGACTTCTACGCGTTCTCCGGCCACAAGATGCTCGGGCCGACCGGCATCGGCTGCCTCTACGGCAAACGCCACCTCCTGGCGGACTTGGAGCCGTTCCTCTACGGCGGCGAGATGATCGAGCGCGTCTCCTACGAGGACGCCACGTGGAACGACCCGCCGTGGAAGTTCGAGGCCGGGACGCCGGTCATCGCGCAGGGCATTGCGCTCGCCGAAGCCGTCGACTACCTTGAAGACGTCGGCATGGAGAACATTCAGGCCCACGAGGAGGCGCTCACGGAGTACGCCTACGACGAACTCACCGCCCACGACGACGTCGATGTCTACGGGCCGCCGGGCGACGACCGCGGCGCGGCCGTCTCGTTCAACGTCGACGGCGTCCACGCCCACGACCTCTCCTCCATCCTGAACGACTACGGCGTCGCCATCCGCGCCGGCGACCACTGCACGCAGCCGCTCCACGACACCCTCGGCGTGCCCGCCTCCGCCCGCGCCTCGTTCTACCTCTACAACACCCGCGAGGAGGTCGACGCGCTCGTCGACGCCGTCGACGAGGCCCGCCAGCTGTTCTCGACGTAGCTACTGACATTCGCGGAACGCTTTTACGACGTTCTGCCCTACGAACGGGCAACATGAGCATGGGCTCGGACATGTACCGGCAGCAGATTCTCGACCACTACCGGAACCCCCGGAACAGCGGCGAACTGCCGGAGCCGACGTTCAGCCACGAGGGCTATAACCCCTCGTGTGGCGACGAACTGGAGTTCGACGTCGAACTCCGGGACGACGAGGAGACCATCGAGCGCGTGGCGTTCCGCGGCGAGGGCTGCGCCATCAGCCAGGCGTCGGCGAGCATGCTCTCTCAGGAACTCCCCGGGATGACGCTCGACGAGGTCGAGGACCTCGACCGCGACGACGTCCTCGACATGCTCGGCGTCGAGGTGACGCCGATGCGCATCAAGTGCGCAGTCCTCGCCGAGAAGGTCGTCCAGGACGGCGCGGAAATCTACGAGGGCGAGAAGGACGTCGACCAGACGACGACCGAGGACGACGACTGACGCTCGCGGCCACTCCGTTTCGTCTGTAGCCGACAGACACTCTCTTCATCGAAGTGCCGCGATGAACCACCCGTTCAGTACAGATGCGAGTCCGGGGATGGAGATTCGCGAAGCGACGAGAGACCGCCACAACGAATTTGTCAACCGCGCGTCCACAGAGTACCATGGCAGTTGCACCCGTCGCACGGTACACGGGAAGCGCGCTCAATCTGGTCCTCGCCGCTGGCCTGCTCGGTATCGCCGCCTTGCACGCCACCGCGGGCGTTCCCACCGCGATCCTCCCCGCGGTTGGCGGTCTCGGACTGCTCGCGGCAGCAGTCGCACTCGCACCGGTCGGTCGGCGGCGGCTCGGCCGACGCGCGACTGCCCGTGACGACGCCCTGCTCTTCGTCGGGGTACTCGTCGTTGCGGCCGCCTCGCTCGCCGGGTTCTTCGCACTCGGAGTCGCCTAACTCGCGCTCCGTGGCGTGTTGGCCCGGTCTTCTGTGCGTCCCGCGACTGTTCCAGTCACAGACTCGTCTGCACACAGAACCGCGCTAGCACCTACATTTTCCCGGCCCGCTGCCGAGCCGAGCAGGGTCGACAGGCCCGCTAACTACACGAACGGCGCTGGCGGGCCGTGTGTGCAGAGCGCGGTGACGCCGCGTCGCAGAGCAGACGGTACTATTCGGGACGGAGGCCGCCGTCCTGAACGCGCATCACGGCTTCGCCGTCGGCGAGGTTCGGGGCGTCCACGAGCTTGACGATGCGCTTGTCGTTCTTGGACTTCCGGAGGTACATCCGGAACGTGGACTTGTGCCCGAGGATGTTGCCGCCGATGGGCTTCGTCGGGTCCCCGAAGAAGGAGTCGGGGTTGGACTGCACCTGGTTCGTGACGAGGACGGCGGCGTTGTAGAGGTTCCCGACCTTCTCGAGGTCGTGGAGGTGCTTGTTGAGCTTCTGCTGGCGGTCGGCGAGCTCGCCTCGGCCGACGTACTCGGCGCGGAAGTGCGCGGTCAGCGAGTCGACGGCGAGCAGTCGGACCGGCCAGTCGTCGTCCTCGTGTTCGCCGGCGATCTCCTTGGCCTTCTCGGCGAGCAGCATCTGGTGGTTGGAGTTGAACCCCTTCGCGACGTGAATCTTGTCGAGGAACGACTGCACCAGTTCGGTGAGCGCCTCCTCGTCGTCGATGGAGCCCTCGACGCCGTGGGCTTCCATCGAGGCTTCGAGCTTCTCCTCGGGGAGCCCGCGGACCATGTCGTCGATCCGCTCGGGGCGGAAGGTGTCCTCGGAGTCGATGAAGACGGCGCGGCCGTGGAGGCCGCCGTGCTCGCTGGGGAGCTGGACGTTCACCGCGAGCTGGTGCGTGACCTGGGACTTCCCGGCACCGAACTCGCCGTACACCTCGGTGATGGACTGGGTCTCGACGCCGCCGCCGAGCAGGTCGTCGATTTCCGGGATGTTCCACGTGAGCTTCCCGATCTTCTCGCGGCGTTCGAGGACGGTTGCGCCCGTCTCGAAGCCGCCGACGTCGGCGGCGTCCCGGGCGGCCTGAATGACGTCGACGGCCGTGCTCTCGCCGACGTCGGCGGTGTTCGACAGCTCCGCGCTGTTGGCGACGGCGAGACTCTGGAAGGAGTCGAAGCCGTTCTCGCGGAGTTTCTCTGCGGTCGCGGGACCCACACCGGGGAGTTCCTCGAGGTCTGCTTCGGGCATGTACCCACTGCTTGTGCCCGCCCACGCATAAAGCCTCGTATACACCAGACTGAAAGTGAAACTGGCGGGTCGCGTCGGGGGTGACGACCGGGTGGTCGTGGCGGCGACGACCGGGTGGTCGTGGCGGCGACGACCGGCCGGGGCCGGCCCCGGTGCGTGACGGGGTACTTAACAGCCTCCGCGCGCTATCCGGGAGCATGACCGACGCAGGCATCTTCTGCCCCCGGTGTGGCGACCCGGTGGAGTCCCCGGGTGACGGCGCGACGCGCCGCGAGCAGTCGCTCTGTGACGCCTGCTACTTCGAGGACTTCGACCTCGTGGACGCCCCCGACACCATCGAGGTGATGGTGTGCGCTCGCTGCGGGGCCGTCCACCGCGGGAACCGCTGGGTGGACATCGGCGCAGACGACTACGTCGACGTCGCCGTCGCGGAGACCACCGAGGCGCTCGGCGTCCACCTCGAAGCGGAGGACGTCGACTGGGAGGTCCGCCCGGAGAAACTGGACGACAACACCGTCCGGATGCACGCGACGTTCACGGGCGTCGTCCGGGACACCCACCAGACCGAGCAGGTCACCGTCACGGTGAAGGTGAGCCGGCAGACCTGCCAGCGCTGTGGCCGCATCGCCGGCGAGTCCTACGCCTCCACCGTCCAGGTGCGGGCCGTGGGCAGAGACCCGTCCAGCGAAGAGACCGAGCGCGCGACCGAACTCGCCCACCGCATCGTCGCCGACCTCGAAGACACCGGCGACCGCGAGGCGTTCGTCACCGAGGTCTCGCCGGCCGAGTCCGGTATCGACATCAAGCTCTCCACGACGAAAATCGGGCTCAAGCTCGCCCGCAAACTCGTCGAGGAGTTCGGGGGCGGCTTCGAGGACCACGAGACGCTCATCACGGAGGACGACGACGGCAACGAGGTCTACCGGGTGACGTACGCCGTTCGCCTCCCCGAGTTCCGGCCCGGAGACGTGGTGGACCTCGCGGACGACGACGATGGACCCGTCCTCGTGCGCTCGAACCACGGCAACCTCAAGGGCGTCCGCGTGACCACGGGCGAGTCCTACGAGGCGAGCTTCGAGGACGGCGACAGCCCGGACGCCCGGAAACTCGGCTCGGTCGACGACGCCGTCGAGTCGACCGTCGTGACCGTCGAGGACGACGCCTCCATCCAGATTCTCGACCCGGAGACCTACGAGGCCGAGACCGTGCCGCGTCCGGACTACGTCGACCCCGAGGCGTCGACGGTGCCGGCGCTGAAGTCCCGCGCGGGCCTCCACGTTCTCCCCGATGCGTAGGCTCGCCGTCGTCGTCCCGAAGCCCGACAGCCAGACGGCCATCGACGGCCTCGAAGCCGAGGGCGTCTACGACGACCGCCGGAAGGTCTGCGAACACGACGCGGACCACGTCGAACTCCCCGTGACCGAGGAGCCGGCCAGCGTCCCGTTCGAGCGCGCAATCGCCCAGGACGACCCCGACCCCAGAGCCCCGGACCTCGACGACCTGCTCCGCGAGCGCGGCTGGACGGACGCCGAGCGCGACCGCGCCCCCTCGTCGTGGGCGGTCCTCGGCTCCGTGATTCTCGCGGACTTCGGTGACTGCCCGCGGCCCGGCGAGGCCGGGGACGCCCTCCTGTCGCTCCACCGGGAGGCCGACACCGTGCTGGACCGCGGCGGCGTCGACGGCGAGCACCGCGAGCCCGTCGTCTCGGTCGTCGCGGGCGTTGGCGACACCGAGACGGTCCACGTCGAGCACGGCACCCGGTACGCGATGGACCTCGCCGAAGTCATGTTCTCGCCCGGGAACAAGGCCGAGCGCGCCCGGATGGGCGACGAAGTCACCCGAGGCGAGCGCGTGCTGGACATGTTCGCCGGCATCGGCTACTTCGCGCTCCCGATGGCGCGCGCCGGGGCCCAGGTCACGGCCGTCGAGAAGAACCCCACGGCGTTCCGCTTCCTCGCCGAGAACGCCCAGCTCAACGACGTGGCGGAGACCCTCGACACCATCCTCGGCGACTGCCGCGAGGTCGAGGCGTCGGCCGACCGCGTCGTCATGGGCTACTACGACGCGCTCGGCGGCCCGGTCGCGGGCGACGACCCCGGCTACCTCGCCGCCGCCCTCGACGCGCTCGATGCTGGCGGGATGCTGCACGTCCACGCCGCCGTCCCTGAGCCCGAACTCTGGGACCGGCCGCTCGGTCGATTACGAGCGGGCTGTGAGCGCGCCGACCGCGCCGTCGAGATTCTGGACCGCCGCCGCGTGAAGTCCCACAGCGAGGGCGTCTTCCACGTCGTCCTCGACGCCCGCGTGGACTAACCGTCTTCCCGTCGTCCGGCTTCGTCCCGGGGAACCACCCGGCCGTGGTAGGCGAGGTGCGCGCCCGCGGCGACGAACAGCAGGCCGACTCCCCGCACGCGCCACGCCGCCGTCCGCCCGGGGTCGAAGTCCACGTCGAGCACGACGCCGTACATCGTCTCGCCGAGGTCCAGCAGCCGGTCCGCGCCGAGGAGGTGGAGCAGTCCCGCCGCCACCAGTCCGACGCCGAGTAGTCGCGTTCGGAGCATACCCGACCTTCGGGCGCTCGGGCCGAAAGCCCACCGGTACGCCTAACCCGCGGTAGCCACACCTGAACGGCATGGAACGCAAGCAGGTCCTCGCCATCGTCCTCACTGTGCTGATGCTCGGGTCGTCGGTGGCGTACGCCGTCTCGTTCTTCTAGCTACTCGGTGTCCCAGACGTCCGCGACCGGCGACCCCTGACTGTCGCGCCGGTCGTCGCCGCTGCTGTAGTCCGTCGTCCTGCCGACTGGTGCGCCACCCGAGGAGTCACTGCTCGTCGAACTGCCGCCACTGGCCGACCCGCTGCGACTGCCGCTCCCGCTGCTGCCGTCCGATTTCCCGGCTGTTTCGACCTGCTGGACGCTCGTGGTCGTCTCGCCGAGCGCGGCCTGCGCGCTGGCGGGCGGGAGGTCGGGCGTGCTCATGCGGTCGACCTGTTCGGCGAACCACGGCGGCATGTCGGTGCGGGCGCGCTCGAAGAGGTCGAGGATGCTGGAGTCAGCTACGTACGTCGCGCCGTAGTCGTCCGGGGCGCGCACGACCCGGCCGCAGGCCTGGATGACAGTGCGGAGCGCGGTCCGGTAGTACCACGCCCACTGGCCGTCCGAGAGCCGGGCGGCGACACGGGAGTCGTTCGTGTTGAGGAACGGGGCCTTGCACAGCACCTGCCAGCGACCGAGGTCGTGGGCCAGATCGAGGGCTTCCTCCATCTTCACCGAGACGAACACCTCTGGGGCGTCGCTGGCCTTCCAGCGGTCGAGTTCGGCGTCCCGGCTGTCCGAGTCGTGGGTGCGCACGCGGTCGCCGACCCCGAAGTCGTCGAGGCGGCTCGCGAGCTTCTCCGCGATGTCGTAGCTGTGGGCGTGGATAATCCCCTTCTCGTCGGGGTGGTGGGCCATCACGCGCACGACGGTCTCGGCCATCTTCGGCAGCGTCTGCTCGCGGTGCTCGTAGGTCATCTTCCCCTGTGTCACGTCGTACAGCGGCCGGTTCTCGACCGGGAAGGTGTGTTCGACGTCGACGAGCGCGACGTTCGACGGGTCGAGGCCGACACTCCGGCAGAACGCCGCCTTGTTCAGAATCGTGGCCGAGAGCAGCGCGTGCTTGTTCGCGCGGTCCCAGACCGTGTGCGCGAGGTAGCGCTCCGGGTCCATCGGCTTGATAGTGACTGCCGATTCGTCCGCGTCGACCACCCACGTCGTCGCGGACTCGGGGTCCCGGTAGTCCTCCACGAACCAGTTCAACTCGGAGATGAGTTCCTGGAGGCGGTCGCGTCGGGCGACCTCCTCGGCGGTGAGTTCGTCCTGTCCGAGCAGGTCGTCTTTCGCGCCCTCGCAGACCCGCACGAGGTGCTCCGCGAAGTCCACCGCCTTGTCCGGGTCGCCGTCCACGTCCGGCACGCGCACGTCCTCCCAGACCGGGACCGTCCGCGTGTTCAGGTCGATGGTCGCGTACATCTCCGCCCACTCCGCGAGCCCGTGGGCCTCGTCGACGACGCAGACGTCGCGCTTCCGGAACACCTCCGAGCCGGCGGTCCGCATGAAGTACGCGAGCGTCATCGCCGCGTAGTCCCGGGAGGACGCGATGGCGCGGTCCGAGAAGTACGGGCAGCGGTGTTTGACCGCGCAGTCGTAGCCGCGCTCGCGAGCGCAAGGAGCGCGGTCCACGGGCGTCGTCTCCTCGCCGGGGAGGATGCAGGTGTAGTTGGACTTCCCCCGGATGAGCTTGAAGTCCTCCAGCAGGTCGTCCTCGGCCACGTCGTCGAGCTGGCTCACCTGCGGCGTCGTGTAGTACGCGCCGACGGCGTCACTCGGGTCGGCGTTGGCGGCCCGCCGGGCGCACCCCATGATGGAGCGCGCGAGCAGGCTCTTCCCGCTGCCCGTCGGTGCCCGCACCAGCACCACGTCGTTCCCCGCGGCGAACGCGTCCCGGATGTCCGCCAGCGCCTGCTGTTGGGTGCCCCGGAACTCGGGGGCGGGGAACTCCCCGACGATGCGCTCGGGATTCACTGTCGGAGGCAGGGAGGCCGTCCGGATAACGTCATCCCTTCAGCGCGTCCACGTCGCTCTCTTCGGGGTCGTCCGGCAGGTCCTCGATGCAGTCGAAACAGAGGAAGTGCTCGGTGTTGTCCTCGAACTCCAGAGTCATTCCGCCGGTGTGGATGGGCTCGCTCGACCAGATGTTCGCGATGCCGCCCGCGAGCCGGACCTCGTCCCTACAGGCGTCACAGCGTTCGCTCATACCCGGGCTTGGGGCGGGCCGGGCAAACGCTTTCGCCCGGGGCCGCGTAGCGCCGCGCATGGAGGTCGATTGCGAGAACTGCGCCGGCTGTTGCGTCGACTGGCGTGCGCTCGCCGACGTCCCCGACCACGAGCGCCGGGGGCCACAGGACCCCATCGACGACACGTACAACCTCGTGCCGCTGACGCGGGACGACGTGCGGGCCGTCCTCGACGCCGGGCTCGGCGATGCGCTGACGCCCCGGCTCTGGGAAGCTACGGAAGACAGCCCGAGCGTCGCGGTGAACGGCCGCGAGGTCGCCGCAATCCGCGGGCAGCCGGCGTTCTTCGTGGGCATCCGGAAGCCGCCGAAGCCCGTCGCGCCGTTCGACACCGAGGGCGCGTGGCTGCCGACGTGTGCGTTCCTCGACCCCGAGACGCTGCAGTGTCGCATCCACGACAGCCCCGTCTATCCCGAGGAGTGCGCCGAGTACCCCGGGCACAACCTCGAACTCGGCGTCGAGACCGAGTGCGAGCGCGTCGAGGCCCACGTGGGCGGCGAGCGGCTGCTCGACGACACGCCGCCCGAGGAGCAGTCCAGTCTGCTGTTCGGCCCGCAGGCTGTCGGCCAGAAGGTGTTCGCGTACCCCGACCCCGGCGATCTCCCATCCGGGGTCGTGGACCGACTGGCGGCCGGCGAACTCACGGACGCGGACCGCGCGCGGTTCGTCGCCGTCGCCGCCGCCAGCGCGCCCGGCACGACCGCCGTCGAACCGACGAAGCGCGAGCAGGCCTACGAGACGGTCCTCGACGCCGACTCCTGGGTCGGCCGGGCAATCGACGAGTGGACGGAGCGCGCCGACAGGAACGAAACGCCGGCCCCCGGACTCGGCGCGGCCGTCGAGGAGGCACGGGGCGCGCCGGAGACGCCCGGCTGGGACTGACGAAGAGGGCTCGACGTGGTCGCGGCGGCGTCACCCTACGACTGGAGCGAGACCCTGAGCGCCGCGGCCGCGACGCGCTCGCCGCAGGCGGCCGTCCGCAGCAGGTGGTCGAGCACCCGGACCAGGTGCGTGCTCGCGGCCGCCTCGCGTTCGACGAGCGCCTGCTCGACGCGCTCGCCCTCGGCGGCGACTGCTCCCGCCCGGTCGTGGACGGTCTGGGCGGCCTCGCGGTCGCCGCCGTCGACCAGCGCGTCGGTGGCGTCGTCGACGACATCGCGGGCGACCTCGCCGAGGTCGCTGAGTTCGGCCGCCACGTCCTCGGTGAGCCCGTCGCAGTCCCGGACGCGCCGCGAGACGCCGGCCGCGTGGCCCGCGACGCGGTCGAGCTGCCGGGCGGCGACGGCGTACTCGGCGAGCCGCCGGCGGGACAGTCCGAGCGCGTCCAGCACGCTCCGGTCGACGAGCGCGCGGTTCGCCTGGCGGGCCACCAGCCGCGCGAGCCGGTCGCTCTCCCGGGTGCGGTCGAGCACGCGGTCGACGTCCGGGACGGCCGCAGCCAGCGCGGCGGTCGCCTGCTCGTGTACCGACAGCGCGCTGAACCGGAGTTGGAGGACCGACTGGCGAATCGAGACGTCGCCGGCGTCCAGGAGGCCCTGAACGACCACGGCGCTGTCGTCCTCCTCGGTGACGCCGACGCCGCTCAGGGTGCGGGCGCGGTCGACGATGGCCCGCCGCTGCTCGTCGTCGAGCCCGCCGGCCGCGCGGAGTTCGATGCGCTTGAAGCCGGCGGTGTACGCGGCGTCGAGGGCGCGCTCGGCGGCCGCGGGCGTCCCGCCGTCGAGGTCGACGGTCGTCGCCGCGAGCGCGCTGTGGTCGCGTTCGGCCCACCGGACGACGAGCGAGCCGTCGCTGTGCGGGTAGAGGTAGGCGGTGTCGCCCGCGCCGACGCCGTGTTCGTTCGCCCAGTGGACGGGAATCGAGACGGTGTACGTGCCGCCGCCGACCTGCTGGACCTTCCGCGTCTCCATCAGTACACCAGCTCCGGGTCGCTCTCGATGTCGTACAGCGTGCGCGCGGCGACGTTCACGCCGTGGTCGGCAATCCGTTCGAGGTCCCGCACCGACAGCAGCAGCCGGGAGACGTCGTCCAAGACGGCTTCGACTGCCCACGGGCCGTCGTCGCCGCCTCCCCGCTCGACGAGGTCGCGGACGATTCGCTCGCCCGCCTGCTGGCAGAGCGCGTCCACCTCGTCGTCACGGGCAGCGAGTTCCCGGCAGGCGTCGGGGTCGCCGTCGGCGTACGCCTCGACGGCGTCCGCGAACAGGTCGCGGACGGCGACGCCGATGCCGCCGAGGTCGACGTCCGAGACGTGGTCGTCGCGGGTGTCCAGCGCGTACGTGGCGAGGTTCACGGCGAGGTCGCCGACGCGTTCGAGGTCGGTCAACACCTTGAACGACGACGCGACGAACCGGAGGTCGCCCGCGACCGGCTGCTGGAGCGCGAACAGGTCCACGCAGTCGGCTTCCAGCGCGAGGTAGCGGTCGTTCACCTCGTCGTCGCCGTCGACGACGGCTCGCGCCGCCGCCTCGTCGCCGTCGGTGAGCGCCGCGAGCGCGTCGTCGAGGCGGCTCAAGACGAGTTCGCCCATCGCGACGACGTCGGCGCGCAGGTCGTCGAGTGCCGCCTGGTACGTGTCTCGTGGCACGGAATCACCCGAACTTGCCGGTGATGTAGTCCTCGACGCGCTGGCTCTCCGGGCTCTCGAACACCCGGTCGGTGTCACCGTACTCGACGAGCCGACCGCCCGTGAGGAACACCGCTGTCTGGTCGCTGATTCGGGCGGCCTGCTGCATGTTGTGCGTGACGACGACGACCGTGTAGTCCTCGGCGAGGTCCTCGATGAGGTCCTCGATTTTCGCGGTCGCGATGGGGTCGAGGGCCGACGCCGGCTCGTCCATCAGGAGGACGTCTGGGTCGACGGCGAGCGCGCGAGCGATGCAGAGCCGCTGTTGCTGGCCGCCCGAGAGCCCGAGGGCGTTGTCGTCGAGGCGGTCCGAGACCTCGTCGTAGAGCGCCGCGTCGCGGAGACACCGCTCCACGAGCGCTGCCTCGGCGTCGGCGTCGTCGCGGCCGAACAGCCGACTGAGCAGGCCCCTGTCGATGTCGCCGTGCTTGCGCGGCCCGTAGGAGACGTTCTCCCGGATGGACTTCGGGAACGGGTTCGGTGCCTGGAACACCATCCCGACGCGCTTCCGTAGCTCCACGAGGTCGACGCCGTCCTGATAGATCTCCTCGCCGCCGACCTCGACGGAGCCGTCGATGCGCGCGGACTTGATGCGGTCGTTCATCCGGTTCAGACACCGGAGGAAGGTAGACTTCCCGCAGCCCGACGGCCCGATGAGCGCCGTCACGGACTCGTCGGGAATGTCCATCGAGACGTCTTTCAGCGCGTGGTCGTCGCCGTAGTGGACGTTCACGTCCTCGACGGACACCATCGTCTCCCCGTCGAAGTCGTAGTCGCCCCACTCCTCGCGGACCTCCTCGACGGTCTCGCCGGTGGTCGTCTCGGTCGCCTGTGCGCCCTGTCGCTGCGGTGTGGTGTCGGCGTTACTCATTGTACAGCTTCCTCCGGAAGTAGATTCGACCGGCGATACCGAACGCGTACAGCCCCAGCACGACGACCAGCAGGACGAGGGCGGTCCCCCACCCGAAGTCCTGCACGGAAAACGGCGCGCCCTGCCCGGGGAGCCGTCCGTTCGTAATCGACGTGTAGAGCTGGTAGGGGAGCGCGCTGCCGCGCTCCATCAGCGCCGAGTTGGAGACGAACGGCGGCGAACTCGTGAACTCGAACGACGACAGCACGCTCGGGTTCTTGTCGGAGAACGGTTGTCCGCCGTACACGAGCAGGAGCGGCGCGGTCTCGCCGGCGATGCGGCCGACGCCGAGGATGACACCGGTGATGACACCCGGCATCGCCGCCGGCAGCACGGCGCTCTTGATCGTCTGCCACTGGGTCACGCCGAGCGCTGCGCTCGCGTCCCGGTACTCGTCCGGGACGGCGACGATGGACTCGTAGCTCGTGATGACGACCAGCGGCAGGAGCATGAAGCCGAGGACGAGCTGGCCCGACAGCAGCGACTTCCCGCCGCTGAACCGGGGAACGAGGAACGCCAGACCGAACAGCCCGAACACGATGCTCGGTGTGCTCCAGAGGCCGTTGGTCGCGACCTCCACGACCTGCCGGAACCGCCGGCTCTCGGTGTACTCGGCGAGGTAGATGGCCGCCGCGAGTCCGAGCGGGATGGCGAACAGCATCGCGCCGGCGACCAGCCAGAGCGTCCCGAGAATGGCGGGCGCGAGCCCCGGGACCTCGATGTAGAGGTTCTGGGTGACGTTTGTCACGAACGGCAGTTTGAGGTCGACGAACGGCACCGTCCAGTCCGGCAACTGCACGCCGAACAGCGCCCCGGGCAGGTCGAGGTGGCCGCCGAGCCCGACCCGCGCCCGCGTCAGCGCCGTCTCCAGCCCGTTCTTCACGATGAAGCCGACGAGCAACGCGAGGACACCGAGCATCCCGAAGACGCTCAGCCGAATCAGGTAGAACGCGCCGCCCTCGCGGCCCTGCGTTCCGAAGCCGGCGCGCGCCTTCGCGGCGCTCCAGGAGCCGATCAGCGACCCCGTGATGGTCAGCACGGGCACCATCACGGGCCCGGAGAACGTCGCGGAGATGGTGTCCGGCGACCACGACCATCCGACATCGAGGACGCCCGTGACGAGCAGCGCGCCGACGAACGCGAGGTACAGCGCCGGCGGGAACGTCGACCCGATGTCCTCGCGCGGGACGACGGCGAGCGCGGCGACGGCGACGCCGGCGGCGAGCGCGGTCGCCAGCCAGCCGACGGCCCCCATCCCGAGCGTCTGGGACGCCACTAGTCCGCCGGTCGCGAACCCAGCGCCGCCGAACAGCCCGCCGACGACGAGGCCGGCGGACGACGACGGCGACGCGGACACGTAGCCGAGCCGGGCGGCGACACCGACCCCGGCGATACCGGCGGCCATCGCGAGCAGCAGCACGCCGAACAGCGTGAACACGTCCACGCCGAGGACGGGCGTGCTGTCGCCGACCCACTGGAACAGGACGGCCCAACTGGCGAGGAACAGCACCACGCCGACCGCCATCACGCCCGTCGACACGTATTCGCGGAGCGTCGTCTCAGTGGCGACGAGTTCGCTCCGGGCAACCGTGCTCATCGGTCACCACCGTACTTGTTCCGCATGCGGGCCTGAATCACCTGCGCGCTGACGCTCAGAACGAGCACCATCACGAACAGGACGACGCCGGCCGCGAACAGCCCCTCGATGTGGCGGCCCCCGGCGTTCCCGCCCTCGAAGGCGATGACGGTCGTTAGCGTCTCCCCGACGCCGCCGAACACGTCGTAGACGGGGTCCGCGAACCCCTTCGTGTGCGGAATCATCACCGTCGCCGCCATCGTCTCCCCCATCGCGCGCCCGACACCGAGTAGGACCGCGGCGGAGACGCCGGAGAACGCCGACGGCAGGGTGACGCTCTTCATCGTCTGCCAGTTCGTCGTCCCGACGGCCAGCGCCCCGCTCTTCATCGCCTCGGGCACCGTCGAAATGGCGTCCTCGGCGACCGACACGATGGTCGGCAGCGCCATGATGCCCACCATCGTCCCGACGGTGAAGTAGTTCCCAATCGTCGACGTCTGGAACTCCTCGTAGAAGAATTGGTTCACGACGACGAACCCGATGAAGCCGTACGTGATGGAGGGGATTCCCGCCATCAGCTCGATGCCGGGTTTCACGACCTCGCGAGTGGTGTCGGACGCGATTTCGCTGATGTAGAGTGCGCCAGCGACGCCGAGGGGTGCGGCGACCACCGTCGCGATTACCGTCGTCATCAGCGTGCCGACAATCATCGGCGCGAGCGACCACGACGAGTCCGGTCGGGGCGGCCAGAGCGGCTCCTCGACCCGGTACAGCGCCGCCAGTCCCATCTGGTCGAACGCCGGCCACGCGCGAACGACGAGGAACACGACGATGAGTCCGAGGACGCCGACCGTCGCGACGGTCATGACGAACGTCAGGCCGCGGGCGATTGTCGCCTGATACTTCACCCAGCCGACCACGGTCAACAGGAGAAACGACGCCACCGGGACGACGGTCCACCGGGACTGCAGGTAGAACAGGACGAACGCCGCCACCAGCGACAGCGCGGTCACCGCCAGCAAGACCAGCGCGGCGTCCTCGTTCCGGGACCGGACGTGTTCGAAGCGCTCGACGATTCTGGATGCCATGTGTGCGATAACTGTGTGGGTGTTCGGTGTACTCGAAAGCGGACGGCAGGGGGATGACAGGCTGACAGTCCGCGGGACTGTCCGTTACTCGTAGTTGCTCGCCGCGACCATCTCGCGCTGGGTTTCGAGCCGCTCGTCGGGCAGCGCGAAGTAGTCCTTCGACTCGACGAAGTGCTTCTGACCGAAGTCGGACAGCAGGAAGTTGATGAAGGCGGCCTCCTGACGACTCGTGTCCTCCCACGTGTAGCAGTGGAGGTCGCGCGCCAGCGGGTACTCCTTCGAGCCGAGGTTCTCCCCGTACTCGTAGAGTGTGCCGTCGATTTCGAGGCCGATGGGCGGCACCTGGCCGTCCGGCTCGACGAACGCCAGCGCGATGTACGCGATGGCGTTGTCGGCCTGCGAGACGGCCTGCTTGAGCTGCTGGTTCTTCGCGTAACGCTGGTCCGGCGAGATGCTCGCCTCCGCGTCGCCCATGACGTTCACGAGGAACGCCGTGTTCGTCCCGGAGCCGCGAGCGCGACCGAGCGCGAGAATCTCCTTGTCCGGGCCGCCGAGCTCGCTCCAGTTCGTGATTTCCTGCCGGTAGATCTTTCGCAGCTCCTCGATGGTGATCTGGTCGACGCCCGCGTCCTTGATCTCCTTCGAGACGACGATGGGCTGCCCGTCGACGCCGACCACGTGGTCGACGAACTTGTCCATCTCCTCGTCGGTGACGTCACTGCCTGCGAGCTCCGCCTCCGCCGTGGAGCTCGCGTCACCGATGTCGATGCGCTCCTCCATGACGCCCTCGATGCCGGTGCCGGAGTGCGAGAGCGCGATGCTGACGCGGAACGGCGGCACCGAACGCTCGCCGCTCTCCGCCCAGCCGTACTGGGTGGCGAAGTAGTCGGCGAGCCGCATGTCGGTGCCGAGTTCGTCGGCCCACTCCTGGGGGAAGTAGTCCCCGTCGCCGGGCTCCGGGTTGGAGTTCCAGTAGGAGGCACCCGTGTTCGCGATGGGGAACACGGTCGAGGAGCCGTCGCCGGTCAGGGTGTCGGTCGCGAGCTGCTGGGACTGGCTGTCGCCAGCGGTGCTCTCCTGGGCAGTGTTCTCCGTCTGGGCCGCGTCACCGCTGCTGTCACCGTCGCCCGAGTTACTGGAGCAGCCGGCGACTGCTGCAATGCCGGCGGCGCTGGTCGCCGCGACGAACTTCCGCCGTGATACCGCGTCGGACAGCCGGTCTGGGTCGGGTGCCATCACCTGAATGCCGGCGGTGCGGTACTAAACCCGTTTATAATAGGGGTACAGGGGGGTCTGAGGCGTGTGTACGGGAATGTGTGCTACATAGCTCTCGGGATGTCTCACGATAGTTACACGCGGGCGGGTGCCAGCGTGGCCGACACTTAACCCCTCGCCGTGCGTTGGCGTGGTCGTGCGCGTACTCGTCACTGGCGCGACCGGCTTCGTCGGCGGCCGGCTCGCTCCCGAACTCGTCGCTGCCGGCCACGACGTCAGAGCGCTCGTCCGCGACGCCTCCGGCTACGACCCGCCCGAAGGCGTCGAGGTCGCGGAGGGCGACCTGCTCGACGCCGAGTCGCTGACCGGCGTCTTCGACGGCGTCGACGCCGCCTACTACCTCGTCCACTCGATGCGGGCCGGCGAGGGGTTTGCCGAGCGCGACCGCCGGGCCGCCCGGAACTTCGCCGCGGCCGCGGACGCCGCGGGCGTCGACCGCGTGGTCTATCTCGGCGGGCTCGGCGAGGAGGGCAGCGACCTCTCCGAACACCTCGAATCCCGGCGGGAGGTCGAGGCCGTGCTCGCGAACGCCGCGTTCGACCTGACGACGCTGCGGGCCGCGGTCGTCGTCGGGGCCGGGAGCGCGAGCTTCGAGCTAGTCTTCCAGCTGGTCGACCGGCTGCCGCTGATGGTGACGCCGCAGTGGGTGCGGACGCCCTGCCAGCCGATCGCCGTCGCGGACGTCGTCGCGTACCTCGTCGGCGTCCTCGACGCCCCGGAGACCGCCGGCGACACGTACGAGGTCGGCGGGCCGGACGTGCTCTCCTATCAGGCGATGCTCGAACGCACCGCCCGGCTGGCGGGCCGCCGGCTGTACATTCTCCCGATTCCGGTGCTGTCCCCGTCGCTGTCGACGTACTGGGTGGACCTCGTGACCGACGTGCCGCGGAGCGTCGCCCACCCCCTCATCCACGGGCTGAAGAACCCCGTCGTCGTCACCGACGACCGCATCCGGGACCTCGTCGACGTGGACCTGACGCCGTTCGACGTGGCCGCCGAGCGCGCGCTCCGCGAGCGCGGGGTGGCCGTCGATGACTGACGGGCGCGGCGACGACACACCGGCGTCCGCGCCCCCCGAGCCGGCGACCGCTGGCGGCGTCTACGGCGAGACGTGGGTGTACGAGAGCATCGTCGGCGCGATTCCCGGTATCGACATCTCCGACCGGTTGGCGGTGGTCGTGCAGTTCCTGCTGTTCGAGGCGGGCGTGCTCGTGCTGGCCGCCGTCTACGACCTCCCCGGCGCGATACTGCCCGGGACGCTGGCGGTGCTGGTGGCGGCCGCCGGCAGCGCGTTCATGCTCGACATCGGGAAGCGAGCGCGCGGCCCGGGCGTCCCGCCGACGTACCGCCGGCTCCTGTTCGCGTCCAGCATCGAGGTGGTGCTGGGCGTGCTCTCGTTCGTCCTCCTGATGACGTACCTGTTCGTCTGGGACCCGCGGGACGGCGCGACCCTGTTCGCGAGCCTGCTCGGGGAGCAGCCGCCCGTGGTGCCGTCGGCGCTCGCGCTGCTCGTGCTCTGGGACGTCTGCTACCGCATCGGCACGGGCTGGTGGGCGGCGGTCGTGGGGCTGTGGCGGTCGCTCACCCGAGACCTCTCGCCGGAGGCGGCCGACCGGCTGGCGGGCGTCGACGTCCGAACGCTCGGGTTCGGGGTCCTCCAGGCCGTGTTACTGCCGTTCCTCTGGGGGCATCCCGTGCTGGTGGCGGCGGTGGCGGGCCACGTGGTCGCCGTGGTCGTCGTGACGACCGTGTCGCTGTACGTCCTCAGGAACTAGCTCTTCATCTGCTCGAACTGGTCGAGCAACTCCTCGGTGGAGTCGCCGGAGTCGAACTCGACGGAGCCCTCGTACGTGGACCGCGTGTCGTCGTCCGAGACTTCGACGCTGTGCTTTGCCTCACGGCGTTCATGTTCGTCTTCGTCGTAGGCACCCATAGACATGGTAACTACACACATACACTGTAGTCAACTATCCAATATCAAACTGTCGGAGGTGCCAACGAGTCACACGCCCGTGCGGTCAGAACGAGACAGGCTCCGCGCCGCCCGTGCCCATCGGGTCTGGGTCGCGGTCGCTGTACCCGACGCGACCGACCGCGTCGGCGGGCAGCGCGCCGTACACCGCGAACGTCGCCTCGGTCGCGGACGAGAACTGGTCGTCGCCGGTGCGGGCGATGACCGTCCGCAGGTCCTCGCCGCCGGCCTCCTCGAGTTCCACGTCTCCGCAGGCAGCGGCGAGCGCGGACGCGCTGGTCGGGTACTCCTGATCGCGCAGCAGGTCGGCGGTCTCTTTGAGCGTCATCGATTCGGGAGTCGTCGCCGCCACACAAGAGCATTCCCCATCAACAATTATGATGGTTAAAGGCACCTTAGTCACGTCTATACGCGAGCCCGACCGCGGCGCTTAGGTGGCGGCGCGACCCCGTCCCCGTATGGCCTACGCGGACCTCCACGTCCACACCACCAACTCAGACGGCACTCTCGAACTCGACGAGGTGCCCGCCGCGGCCCGAGACGCCGGCGTCTCCGCGGTCGCCGTCACCGACCACGACCGCCTCCACCCGGGGCTCGACCGGCCGGTCAGCGAACGCGACGGCGTCACCGTCGTCCACGGTATCGAACTCCGCGTCGACGCCGGCGACCAGCGCGTCGACTTACTGGGCTACGGCGTCCGCCGCACCGACGCGCTCGTCGCCGAGTGCGAACGCATCCAGCGCGACCGCGTGGAGCGCGGCCGCCGCATCATCGAGCACGTCGAAGCCGAACTCGGCGTCGACCTCGACCTCGAACCCCGGGAAGGGCTCGGACGGCCGCACATCGCACGCGCGACCGTCGACCACCCCGACACCGACTACGACGAGCTGAACGCCGTCTTCGCCGACCTCATCGGCAACGACGGCCCGTGTTTCGTCGCCCGCGACGTCCCCGACATCGAGGCCGGCATCGACCTGCTCACCGAGGCCTGCGGGCTCGTCGGCCTCGCCCACCCGCTGCGCTACGACGACCCCGAAGCGGCGCTCGCGCTCTGTGCCGACCTCGACGCAGTCGAAGTCTCCTACCCCTACGACCGACCCGTCGGTCAGACCCCGGGCGACGGCGGTCACGCGCTTGTCGCCGACGCCGTCGAGACTCACGACCTCCTCCCGACCGGCGGCACCGACGCCCACGAGCGCACGCTCGGGAGGGCCGGCCTCGACCGCGACGCCTACGACGCCGTCCGCCAGCGCCTCGACTGACGCTAGCATACCTCTTCCGTCCCCCAGTCGTGCCCCTGCCGTGAGGTTCACGAGGCTCCGGCCCCAATCATCGCGTATGCAGTGTCACTACTGCGACCGGGACGCCGACCTCACCGTCGAGAAAGACGGCCTGAAGGTCGCCGTCTGCGAGGAGCACTTCCAGGAGCGGCTCGACGACATCTCCGACAGCGAGACCCTCCAGCAGCTCCGAGACCAGCTCGAAATCGACCGGTCGTAACCCCCTCCGCCCGCTCATCCGACGCCGATTCGTCACGAACGCGCGACGCACAGCCCGAGACCACTTTCTTCGGCGAACAACCGCGACAGCGACGGCTACGCCCGGCCGGCGTCGACGTCGATGGCGTCGACGGGGCAGACGTCGACACAGAGCATGCAGTCGATGCACTGACTCTCGTTGGCGGGGTCGGCCTTGAGTTCGCTCTCGGGATGGTCGGGGGTGTCGACCCACTCGAAGACGTCGACGGGACAGTCCTCGACGCACGCGCCGTCCGCGATGCAGATGTCGAAGTCGACGGCGACGTGGGTGCCGTGAATCCCGAGTTTCTCCGGCTCCTCGACCGGTCCCCACACGTCGTGGCCCTTGTGTGTGTCCGCCTGCTCGCGGTTCTCTGTGAACTGCGGGTCGATTGCCATACCCGGACTCCGCGCGCTGGCAGTATGAAACCCTCGGGGAACGACTTCGGCCAGGCTTCGCCTGGACTTCGGTTGCTCGTGGGGCTGTTGTCCGGTTGCTCGTGGACTTCGACACTCCGAAAGCCCCGGCTGGCTGAATCGGGGGTACCGGAAGACTCGCTACGCTCGTCTTCCCAAGTCACGTTCGCGGCGCTCACGTGACCCTCTCTGCGCGCCTCGCTCCCGCTGGTCGCTTCGGTCCTTGCGTCGGCCGCCTTCGCTCAGCCAGCCGCCCCTCTCGATTTCCCACCCCGCTACCGGCTGCGGAAGCAGCGTCGTTTCTGCCGGCTGGCCAGCCGGTGACGGGCGGACTGAACGGGGCGAGCCTCCCGAGTCCACAGGCTCGGGGCTTTCCGAGCCTCGAAGTGACTGGCTCCATCCCCGGCGGCGACCTCCCAGCCAATGACTCCCGAGGGCTTATGCGCGCGCCGACCGGAATCCGGACGTATGCGGAAAGTGCGCCTGGACGACCTCGACTCCCGGATGGGGCCGGCGGCCCGCAGCCTCCCGCTGACCGACGCGCTCGGGCTGGCCGACGCCGCGATGAACTTCTACGAACTCGAACCCGGGGACAGCTTCGCGTACGGGTTCCACGCCCACGCCGAACAGGAGGAGGTGTTCTACGTCCTCGACGGCGCGGTGACGTTCCGGACCCTCGAAGACCAGGACGACGTCACCGTCGAGGCGGGAGAGCTCGTGCGGTTCGGTCCCGGGGAGTTCCAGCAGGGCGTCAACGAGGGCGACGAGCCCGTGCGCGCGCTCGCCGTCGGCGCGCCACAGGACCCCGGCGACACCGAGGTACTCCGGGCGTGCCCGGACTGCGGCGACGAGACCACGCAGGACCTCGAACTGGCCGACGACCGCTCGGAGATTCGGACCGTCTGCGAGGCCTGCGGGACCGTCACGGGGCACTTCGACTGACCATGTCCGAGGCGTACCCACCGCGGCTGGTGTTCGACGACGACTGCGGCTTCTGCACGTGGTGTGCGAACTTCGCCGCGCGCCACGGCGACGTGGACCTCGTCGGATTCACGGAGCTGTCCCCCGACCAGCTCGCGCGGCTGCCCGACGACTACGAGGACTGCGCGCACCTCCTCACCGACGACGCCGTCTACTCGTGTGGCGAGGCCATCGAGCGCACGCTCGAACGGGACTTCCCGGAACTCCGGCCGGTGTTCGCCGCGCTCCGGACGGTCCCCGGCTACGGCACGCTCCGCGAGCGCCTCTACCGGGCGGGCGCGGACCGCCGGGCGATGCTCGGCAACGTCGTGCGCGACGACCCGCCGGCTCGCGAGTAGTCGGCAACCGTCAGGTGCCGGGCGTCCAAGCCGGTGCCGCGGCGGTCACACACGTCTTCTAGTCACCGGCTCCCGCCACTTCGACGGAGAGCACGTCTGCAGCCGTCGCGACGTACCCGACGCCGTCGAGGTAGTCGACGAGGCCCTCGGCGTCGGCAACGCCCTCGATGCTCACTGTGCCGGCACCGAGGACTGCGGCGAACACGCCCGCCCACTCGGGGTCGGGGGCGCGGTCGGCGACCGTCACGACCCGTGCGTCCGACCCGGGGTCGGCCGGGTCCAGCGCGAGCATGTGGTGGGCGGGCACGTCGCCGACCGACACCCGAACCCGGTACGCGGCGTCCCCGGTCCGGAGGTACCGTCCGGGCCGGAACGGCTCCGCGCCCGGCGGCCGCTGCTCGTGGCGGCCGACCGTGTGCGTCCCGTCGTCCAGCAGCCGGTCGGCGAACGCCCGCTCGCCGTCGGCGAGGTCGCCGTACCGCAGCACGTCGTTTCCCCGCTCGGGCGCGTCAGCGTCGTCGACGGCCGCGAGTTCGTACTGGTAGACCGTCTCCGTGCCGGCCGGCGCGAACGACGCCGTCGGCTCGTAGGTGTCACCGGCGAACTCGACGTACGGGAACGCGCCGAGCGTCAGCGTCGCGTCCTGCCCCGGGCCGCTCCCGCCGCGGTCGAGGTCCACGCGGCCGTCGGCGGTCGCCGCGTCAGCGACGAGCCCGTGGAGGTCGCGCTCCGACACCGCCACCGTCGCGCCGTCCGGCACGTCCGCCGGCGCGACCGCTTCTCCGGTGAGCCGAAGCCCGTCGCCGCTGCTAGCGTTGTCGGTCGCATCGCGCTCGCCGTCGCCGCCGTTGCCGCCCGCGCAGCCGGCGAGTGCGGCGAGCGCGGCGGCCCCGCCCGCTCGGAGACACCTCCTGCGAGAGACCATGCCGGGGCGTTCCAGTCGCCGCTGTAAGTGTCTTCGCTGCGGTCCCAGATTCTCGTAACGGCCGCCGTCGCGCGCTACTGGACGGTCTCGGTGACCGAGACGTCGAGGACGCGCGTCGCGGTGGCGACGTAGTCGACGCGGCCGAGGTACTCGCCGAACGCCTCGTCGTTGGAGCTTTTCTCGACGCCGCCACCCCCGGTATCGAGGCCCGCCACGAGTACGTCGGTCCAGTCGGCCTCCGGCGGGTCGCCGGGCACCGTCACGACCTGGTCGCCCTCGCTGGGGTCGGCTGGGTCCAGCGTGAGCATGTAGTGCGGGCCGTGGTCGCCGATGGCAGCCTGAACGCGGTACGTCTCGCCGTCGGCTCGCAGGAACGCCGTGCGGTCGAACACTCTGACCGCCTCCGGCTTCTCTTCGTGGTGTCCAACGGTGTACGATCCGGTGCCGAGCAGCTCGTCCGCGACCCTTTGCTGCGCAGCAGTCAGGTCGCCGTACGCTGCCACGTCGCCGCCGTCGTCGACCTCGCTGTCGTTGACGGCGACAGCCTCGTACCGGTAACTCGCTTCCTCGGCGAACCCCGCGAACGACGCCGTCGGTTCGTACGTACTGCCGTCGAACCGCAGGTACTCGAACGCTCCGAGCGCGAGCGTCTCGTCCCGGTCGGCGCTCCCGTCGCTCCGCAGGTCGACGCGGCCGTCCCGTTCGGCGGCGTCCGCGACGAGTTCGTGGAGGTCGGGGCTGGCGACACCGACAGTCGCGCTGTCGGCGACCCTGGCGGGCGCAATCGCGTCGGCGTCCAGCCGATACTCGCCCGCACCCGACGACTCGGGCTGTGTAGCGTCGCGGCGCGGCGCGGACACCGACTGGCAGCCGGCAAGCGCAGCGAGCGCGGCGGCACCGCCGGTCCGGAGGAGGGCTCTGCGAGAGGGCATATCCGGGAGTTCCGGCGGCCCCGATAAGTGTCTTGTCGGGACGGAAGCGAAGATTCGGCCTACTGGTAGGCCTGCATGCCGGTGAGGTCCTCGCCGAGAATCAGCGTGTGGATGTCGTGGGTGCCCTCGTACGTGTAGACCGTCTCCATGTTCGTCATGTGGCGCATCGGCGAGTAGTCCGCGGTGATGCCGTTCCCGCCGAGCATCTCGCGGGCGATGCGGGACTGGTCGCGGGCCATTCGGACGTTGTTGCGCTTGGCCATCGAGACGTGCTGCGGCCGGAGGTCGCCGCGCTCCTTGAGCTCGGCGAGCCGGTGGGCGAGCAGCTGGCTCGTCGTAATCTGGGTCGCCATCTCGGCGAGTTTCTCCTGTTGCATCTGGAAGCCGCCGATGGGCTTCCCGAACTGCTCGCGGTCCGTCGCGTACGCGCGAGCCGTCTCGAAGCAGTCGCGGGCCGCGCCGACCGCGCCCCACGCGATACCGTAGCGGGCCTGCGTGAGACAGGACAGCGGCCCCTTCATGCCCTCGACGCCCGGGAGGCGGTTCTCCTTCGGGACGCGGACGTTCTGGAGGCTGATTTCGCCCGTAATCGAGGCGCGCAGCGAGAGCTTCTCGTGAATCTCGTTCGTGGTGACGCCGTCACGGTCGGTCTCCACGAGGAAGCCCCGGACGGGGTCGCCGTCCTCGCTCTTGTCTCTCGCCCAGACCACCGCGACGTCCGCGATGGGCGAGTTCGTGATCCACGTCTTCGAGCCGTTCAGGACGTACTCGTCGCCGTCCGGCTCGGCTGTCGTCTCCATCGCGGAGGGGTTCGAGCCGTGCTCCGGCTCGGTCAGTCCGAAGCAGCCGACGGCCTCGCCGCGGCCGAGGGCGGGCAGCCACTCCTCTTTCTGCTCCTCGCTGCCGTACGCGTGGATTGGGTACATGACGAGCGCGCCCTGCACGCTCGCCATCGAGCGCAGCCCCGAGTCGCAGGCCTCCAGTTCCTGCATCAGGAGCCCGTAGGCCGTCTCCGAGACGTTCGGCAGCCCGTACCCTTCGAGGTTCGGCGCGTAGAATCCGAGTTCGCCCATCTCGGGGATGAGTTCCGTCGGGAACGTCCCCTCGAGGTAGTGGTCGCCGATGTCGTCGCGGACGTGTTCGTCGACGAACTCCCGAGCGGTGTCCCGGATGAGTCGCTCCTCGCTGTCGAGGTCGGCCTCCAGGCCCACGTAATCGAGCATACTGGTACTCGGGCGCAAACAGTGAAAAAGCCTACTGGTCCACTAGCAGTTCTCGGCCCGGAACGCGGTCAGTCGCCGGCTGCCGGCGACGCGAGGCGGCTCGTGAAGTTCTCGAAGAGCCGTTTGGCCTCGCAGGCGGCGTCGTAGGCCTCGGGCGTGATGCCGGCCAGCACTGCCTCGCGGCGGTCCTCGTCGACGTCCTTCTCGCGGGCGATGCGCTCGGCGGTCTCGTTGTCGTACTCGGGGTGGAACTGGACGCCGACGCTGTCTCCCGCCCGGAACGCGTGGACGCCGTAGTCGTTCTCGGCGAGCAGCGTCGCCCCCGGCGGCAGGTCGGTGACGGTGTCGCCGTGGGTCGTGAACGTCGTGAACGTCTCCGGAACGCCCTCGAAGACGGGGTCGTCGGTGGTGCGGTCGACCTCGCGGTAGCCGAGCTCGAACGCGCCCATGTCCTCGACAGTGCCGCCGAGGGCCTCCGCGAGCACCTGATGGCCGAAACAGACGCCGAGAATCGGGACGTCCGCCTCGTGAGCTGCTGCGACGTAGTCGACGAGGGCGGGAATCCAGTCGTCGTCCCAGTACACCGACGACTTCGACCCGGTGACGACCACCCCGTCGAACGCGTCGGGGTGCCGGTTCGGGAGCTCCCCCGCTTTCGCGTGGAACTCGGCGAGGTCAGCGTCGAGTTCGCGGCGGAAGTTCCGCGTGGTCTCCTCGGGCTCGTGTGCGGCGGTAAGCAGCGCGATACGCGGGCGACTCATCGGTAGGCCGTAGTTACTGGACAGTCAAGCGGGTTTCGGCCGCCCGCTCAATCGCCGGTGACGAAGACGGTGCCGTCGCCCTGGACAGTCACCTCGGCGTCGGCGTACTCGAAGGTGATTTCGACGTCTCCGCCGCGGCCCAGGAGGTCGTCGAGCGCGTCCGGGTCGATGACTCGGCCGAGCGGGGGGAGCGAACCGGCGTCCCGGTCCGTGGCAGTCGCCACCGCCTCGACGACGCCGATGCTCGCGCGGTCGTACTCCGAGATTGTGAACCGGCAGCGAGTTCCATCTCGGCCACTGCAACTGTGGCTACGGTGGTTGTCGTCGGTCATGGTGGGTCAGTGACTAGGTCGTCGCAGGCCGTCTCGTCGTCGTGCGTACGTCTTGCGCACACCCCACGAAGAAAGTTTCGTGACGCCGACAGGCTCCGAGTTAGCGTGGGAGTTCGCTACACGGTTCGGCGACGAGTCCAGTGCGCAGCGTAGATCGGTTCAACGGGTCGAAGAACGTCAGAGATGGTGATTCTCTATCGCTCGAACTTCACGGTAAGACGGGCCTACCGAGGCTCGCGCGGTGGTGTCGAACCACCTTTGTCTGCGCCCGCCCAGAGGTCGGACGAATGCGCGCAATCAAGGACAGCGTCCACGACTACATCGAGGTCGACGGCGTCGCGGAGGCGCTGCTCGACACCCGTCCCGTCCAGCGGCTCCGCCACATCAAGCAGCTCTCCACCGTCCGGCTCGTCTACCCGTCGGCGAACCACACGCGATTCGAGCATTCGCTAGGCGTCTACCACCTCGCCGACCGCGCGCTCGACCACCTCGACGTCACCGGTGCGCGCGCCGACACCGTCCGCGCCGCGGCGCTCCTCCACGACATCGGCCACGGCCCATACGGCCACCAGACCGAGGGCATCATCCAGCGCCGCCTCGGCCGCCACCACGACGACGTCGACCGCCTCCTCTCGAACGGCGTGGTCGGCGACGTCCTCAGCGACCACGGCCTCGACCCCGAACGGGTCGCCGACCTGGTCGCCGGCGAGGGCAGACTCGGCCAGCTCGTCGCAGGAGAACTGGACGTCGACCGGATGGACTACCTCGTGCGGGACGCCCACCACACCGGCGTCCCCTACGGCACCATCGACCACGGCCGCCTGCTGCGCGCGCTCACCTTCCGGGACGACGACCTCGTGCTCGCCGAAGGCAACGTCGCAACCGCCGAGAGCGTGCTCGTCGGCCGGGCGCTCATGAACTCGGCCGTCTACCGCCACCACGTCTCCCGCATCGCGGGCGCGATGCTCGACCGTGCGGGCGCTCGCCTGCTCGACGCCACCGACCTCGACATCGAGACGTTCGCCCGCATGACCGACGCCGAACTGCTCGCTGCGCTCCGGGACTGCGAGGCGACCCGGGACGCCGCCCGGCGCGTCCGCGACCGTGACCTCTACAAGCGCGCCGTCTGGACCGAACGCGACGCCGTCCCAGACGACGTCGCGACCGCGGACTACGAGGCAGCCCGCGACTTCGAGGCCGACATCGCCGACACCGCCGGCGTCCCCGAGCACGCCGTCGTCGTCGACACGCCCGGCGAACCCTCGATGCCCGAGTCCTCGGTGCGCGTCGCGGTCAACGGCGACACCCGGCGGCTGGACGAACAGAGCCCGCTCGTCGAGGGCATGCTCGCCTCCCAGCGCGTTCAGTGGCGCTTCGGCGTCTACGCCCCCGAGGAACACGTCCCGGAGGTCGCGGCCGCGGCCGAACGCGAACTCGGCCTCGCTGACGTCGGCGACCCCGCGGAGTAACCCCGGCACCGACGGAACGTTTTTGCCGGGACGCGTCCACGCTTCGCACATGGCGTCCGAACCCAGTGCCGGACGTACGAGGCGCGAGCCAGCCGCGCGTCTCGGGTTCGGATTCTTCTTCGCCTGACGCGTGGCGGACGCCGCCCTGGCGCTGGCGCGCCGGGGCGGCCGAAACCACGCGGTCGGGCTGCGGTTCGGAACCGATAACTGACTGCCACACGCGCCTACGCACAATGAAACTGCCAGCACAGCAGGTCGCGGTGCTCGAAGCGGCGAGCGCCGACGACCCACGACGAATCGAGGCCCTCGCGGCGGAGACCGACTACCCGCCGGAGACGGTCGCCGGAGCCGCGTTCGAACTCGAGGACGCCGGCCTGGTCGCCGTCAGCGAGGCCAGCACCACAGACGTATCGCTCACCGACGAAGGCCGCGAGTACGCCGACGCCGCCCTCCCCGAGGTCCGGCTCTACCGGGCCGCTCTGGAGGCGGGTGCCGACGAGTCCCCGGTCCAGATGGGGCGAGCCATCGGTGCCTCCGGTCTGGAGGGGCCGCAGGTGGACATCGCGCTGTCGAACTACGCCCGGAAGGGCTACGGCAGCATCGACTCGGGCGAACTCTCCGCCGACCCCGACGCCGACCCCGACACCGACCCCGAGGCCGACGCGCTCGCAACGCTCGCCGACGGCGGCAGCGTCGACGACGCCGCCGTCGTCGACCAGCTTGCGAGCCGCGACCTCGTGGATGTTCGCGAGCGGACAGTCCGGTCGGTGACGCTCACCGAAGCCGGCGTCACGGAGCTCATGGCCGGCGTCGAGGCCGCCGAGGAGGTCGGCGAACTCACGCCCGAGCTGCTCGCCTCCGGCGAGTGGGAAGACGTCGAGTTCGCGGACTACAACGTCGAAGCCGACGCCGCCGACTACACGCCCGGGAAGACCCACGTCCTCCGACAGGCGGCCGAACGCGTGAAAGACGTCCTCGTCGGGATGGGCTTCCAGGAGATGGACGGCCCCCACGTCGACGCCGACTTCTACATCAACGACTGCCTGTTCATGCCACAGGACCACCCGGCCCGGAACCACTGGGACCGGTTCGCGCTCTCCAACCCCGAGCGAATCGACTCGCTGCCCGCCGACCTCGTGGAGCGCGTCGAGCGCGCGCACCGCGAGGGTGTCGGTGACGACGGCGACGGCTACCACTCGCCGTGGGACGAGGACTTCGCGCGGGCGCTCGCGCTCCGCGGGCACACGACGAGCCTCAGCGCCCGCTACCTCGCCGGCGTCGCCGACGAAGACGTGGAGCCGCCCGCCCGGTACTTCAGCGTCGAGAAGGCTTACCGGAACGACACCCTCGACTCTACCCACCTTCTGGAGTTCTTCCAGATCGAGGGTCTGGTGGTGGCCGACGACCTCTCGGTCCGGGACCTCATGGGGACCTTCCGGGAGTTCTACAGCCAGTTCGGCATCCACGACCTCCAGTTCAAGCCCACGTACAACCCCTACACGGAGCCGAGCTTCGAGCTGTTCGGCCGCCACCCCGAGACGGACGAACTCATCGAAATCGGTAACTCCGGCATCTTCCGACCCGAGATGCTCGAACCCCTCGACGTCGACGCCGACGTGATGGCGTGGGGGCTCGCCCTCGAACGACTGTTGATGCTGATGACCGGCTTCGAGGACATCCGGGACGTCCACGGGACGCTGTGTGACGTGGCGTTCCTGCGGGACGCGGAGGTGGTGTACTGATGCCCGTCGTCGACGTCGACCCCGACGAACTCCGCCGGCTCACCGGCCACCGGAACAAGGACGACGACGAACTCCGCCAGGACCTCTTCGGCCTCGGCATCGAGTACGAGGGCGAGACCGAGGACGGCGACTTCAAACTCGAGTTCGAGGCCGACCGCCTCGACCGCCTCTCCGTCGAGGGCATCGCGCGCAGCCTGCGCTACCACTACGGCGACGACCGCGGCGTCCACGTCCCCGACACGAACCGCCCCGAGTGGACCATCACCGTCGAAGACGTGCCCGAGGACCGCCCCTACGTCACCGGTGCCGTGATTCGGGGCGTCGACCTCGACGAGGACGCGCTGGACTCGCTCATCCAGCTCCAGGAGAAACTCCACGCCACGATGGGGCGCAAGCGAGCGAAAGGCGCTATCGGCATCCACGACCTCGCGATGCTCAAAGGCGAAGCCGTCGACCCCGACAGCGACGGCACCACCGCCCGCGCCATCACGTACACGGGCATCGAACCCGACGGCGACACGTTCGTCCCACTGGACGACGACGCCGAACGCACGCCCGCCGACGTGCTCACTGAACACCCGACCGGGGAGACGTACGCCGACCTGCTCGACGACTACGAGACCTACCCCGCTATCTACGACGACATCGGGCTGTTCAGCTTCCCGCCGGTCATCAACGGCCGCCGCACCGAGGTCACGACCGACTCGCGGGAGCTGTTCGTCGAACTCACGGGCACCGACCAGTGGACCCTCGACCGCATGTGCGCCATCATCTGCTACGCGCTGGACGCCCGCGGTGCCACCATCGAGGACGTCACCGTCGAGTACGCCGACGAGGGCCGTGAACTCCACCGTCCCGACTTCGCGGTCCGCACCAAGCACGTCACCCACGACCGCATCGAGACGCTGCTCGGCGTCGACTTCACCACCGACGACGTCGTCGACCTCGCCGAACGCTCGGGCCTCGACGCCACGCCGGTCGACGACGGCTACGACGTCGAGATTCCCCCGTACCGCGTCGACGTGCTACACCCCGTAGACATCGTCGACGACCTCGGGCGCGCGTACGGCTTCAACGACCTCGAACCGCGCTACCCCGAGGTCAACACCATCGGCGGCCGCACCGAATCCTCGCGGCTCGAACGCGCTGCCCGCCAGACGCTCGTCGGCCTCGGCTTCGAGGACCTCTTGAACTTCAACATGACCAGCGAGGCGGAGAACTTCGACCGCATGCGGCTCTCGCCCGAGTCGTCCGGCGACACCGCTGTCGGAGCCGCGGAGCCAGCGACCATCTCCGAACCCTACAGCGAGGACTTCACCATCCTCCGCACGTGGGCGCTGCCCTCGCTCGTGACGGTCTTGGAGAACAACACCCACCACAGCTACCCGCAGGACCTCGCCGAAGTCGGGTTCGCGGCCCACGCCGACGGGGACACCGACACCGGCGTCGCCGAACGCCGCACCGTCGCCGCGGTACTCGCGCGCCACGACGCTTCCTACGAGGACGCCAAAGCGCGCCTGCAGGCGCTCTGCGACGAGTTCCACGTCGACCTCTCGACCCCGCCGACGGACCACCCGTCGTTCATCGACGGCCGCGCAGCCACCGTCGAAATCGACGGCGAGCCAGTGGGCGTCGTCGGCGAACTCCACCCCGCGGTCATCGTCGACCACGACGTCGAAGTGCCGGTCGCCGGCTTCGAGTTCGAACTCGACGCGCTCCGGTAACACAGCCCCCCTCTCGTTTTCGCCTCCCGCTTCACGCCCGCTCCGGTCTGCTGCCGCGTAGCCCCGGAGCGCTACAGGTCTGCGCCGACCGCGTCCTCGACGCTGTCGAAGCCGTCGCGCTCCAGCAAGTCCAGCAGCCCTTCGTTGATGCGCTTCGCGATCGACGGCCCCCGGTAGACGAGTGCGGTGTACAGCTGAACCACGCTCGCGCCCGCGCGAATCTTCTCGTAGGCGTCCTCGGCCGTCGCGACGCCCCCCACGCCGACCACGGGGAGGTCGGTTCGCTCGGCGACGAACCGCACCTGCTCGGTCGCGCGGTCCCTGATCGGCGCTCCGGAGAGCCCACCGGTCTCGGCGGCGTTCGGGTGCTGGAGGCTGTCGGGCCGGTCGGTCGTCGTGTTCGTCGCCACGATGCCGTCCAGCCCCAGATCGGTCGCCAGCTCGACGGCGTCGGTGACTGCTTCCCGGTGGAGGTCCGGGGAGAGCTTCACGAGCAGCCGGTCCGCGCCCGCGTCCTGGAGCATCCCCAGGATTGCCGCCAGCGACTCGCGGCCCTGGAGCTCCCGGAGCCCGGGCGTGTTCGGGCTGGAGACGTTCACGACGACGTAGTCGGCGGCTGCACCGACGCGCTCGAACGTGTACCGGTAGTCGTCGGGCGCTTCTTCGAGGGGCGTGACCTTCGACTTCCCGATGTTCACGCCCACGGGCACGTCCGGCAGCGGCTCCTCGTCCAGACGCTCCCCCACGGCGTCGGCACCCTCGTTGTTGAAGCCCATCCGATTCACGAGCGCCTCGTCGTCCGGAAGCCGAAACAGCCGCGGGCGGTCGTTGCCCGGCTGGCGCTCCGCGGTCACTGCACCGAGTTCCACGTGCCCGAACCCGAGGCCAGCGAGCGCGCGCGGCACCTCGGCGTTCTTGTCGAAGCCTGCCGCCACACCCACCGGGTTCGGGAACGACTGACCGAACGACTCGACGGCCAGCCGGTCGTCGCGGACGGTGAAGTGGTCCGCGTACGCGCGGTGCGCGCCAGCGCGCTGGGCTACCCGGAGCGCTCCGGTTGTCAACTCGTGGGCCGTCTCCGGCGGCAGCCGGAACAGCGCGGGTTTCAGGAGTTCGTACATCTAGAAGTCGTGCTCCACGTTCTCCGTGTCGGCCCGTTGGATGATTATCTTGTCCTCCCGTACGCGCACGAACACGTCGTCGCCGATCTCTAGGCCGGCGACGGACAGCTCGTCCTCGTGGAGATTCACGTGGGCGTTGTGGTACTCGCCGTCCTCCCCCTTCGCGCCGCTCGGACTCAGTTTCTTCTTGCGAACCATCGCGGATGTCTAGGTGACGTTCGCCACAGCCGCTACTTAAGCGCTTCCGACGTGACACTGGACACACTGCCCTCCCGCGAGTACTGTTGCCGTCCTCACTCGACGCAATCCGGGCGCTCTCGGCCAAATCGGTCGCGCTCTTTATAAACAAACGAGCTAATTCGCCGATATATTTATCACAGGGCCTTGTGTTGGCCTGACATGGAGGAAAACCATGGTACGTGAGGACGGTAAGCGGAACTTCGCACTCCGCACTGACGACGGCGACGAGTCTAGTGTCTTCAGCGGTAACACCCCCCGACAGGCAGCACTCAAGGCAGCCCGCCGGCTGGACGAAGTCGGGAACTCCGAGGACGATGCCGATCGCCACGACATCGAACTCCGGGAGAAAGGGACCGACAAAGTACACATCTACGAAGCCTGGGCCTGGGAGGAAGACGCCCCCAGCGACAAGCCCGACTGGATGCCCGGAGACATCACGAAGGCCAACGTCTCCAAGCAGGGCATCGACCACCTGGAAGACTGACCACCCTCGCTTTCTTCGCGCCCGCAACTGCTTAGGCCGTCGCCCGGCTACTGCCGCTCGCGTGGGTACCACTCGGCCCGACCGGACGCACACGCGCGGGACGACCGGCCGACCTCCGCCCACGCGACACTACCACGGTAGCGCCGGCTGCGGATTTCTGGTATGCGGTCGCGTGTCGAAGCGCCTCTGGTTCGACGGGGTTTTACGTAACCCGGCACTCGGATGAGATGCGAACGACGTGAGGTGGCTCGGTGTACCCGACGCCACTGATTGACGCTCCCCTCGTCCCGTTCGACCCGGGCCTTCACGGGCTCGGTTCGATGCCCTTAAGTAATAACGGGGCGTTCGATGAGATGCGAACGACAATGAGGCTGCCTGGGTTCTCCAGGTGGCTAATGCATGTCCTCGACGCCTTCGTTGGTGTCTGCCTCGCTCGCTTCGAGCGCGGTTCGATGCCCTTAAGTGTAACAGGGCACTTCGGTGGGATGCGAACGACAATGGGGTTGTCCGGTTTCGGGCAGCCGACGCATGCCTCCGACGGCCGGTCCAGATTCGCTCTGGGCTCGGTTCGATGCCCTTAAGTAATAACGGGGCGTTCGATGATACGCGAACGACAATGAGGCTGCCTGGGTTCTCCAGGTGGCTAACGCGTGTCCTCGACGCCTTCGTTGGTGTCTGCCTCGCTCGCTTCGAGCGCGGTTCGATGCCCTTAAGTAATAACGGGGCGTCCGGGGAAATGCGAACGTCGTCTCGGGCCGGACTGGTTCCGATGGGTTTATAGCCCACCGGGAGCTACGTTCAGGTCCGAAGGAATGAGGATTCCACCCCTGCGGTCCGCCGTACAGATGGAATCTGATGTTAGCCTTGATGGTTTGGTGACATCCAACTGGCCGCGACGACCGTCGTGTGCCAAGGGACACATTACGTGTCCCCGCCAAACCAAGACTTGATAGTCTTGGTCGCTGGGTACCATCCCAGCAAATTCCGGTTGATCCTGCCGGAGGCCATTGCTATCGGAGTCCGATTTAGCCATGCTAGTTGTGCGGGTTTAGACCCGCAGCGGAAAGCTCAGTAACACGTGGCCAAGCTACCCTGTGGACGGGAATAATCTCGGGAAACTGAGGCTAATTCCCAATAACGCTTCACCCCTGGAATGGGTGAAGCCGGAAACGTTCCGACGCCACAGGATGCGGCTGCGGTCGATTAGGTAGACGGTGGGGTAACGGCCCACCGTGCCTATAATCGGTACGGGTTGTGAGAGCAAGAGCCCGGAGACGGAATCTGAGACAAGATTCCGGGCCCTACGGGGCGCAGCAGGCGCGAAACCTTTACACTGTACGCAAGTGCGATAAGGGGACTCCGAGTGTGAAGGCATAGAGCCTTCACTTTTGTACACCGTAAGGTGGTGTACGAATAAGGACTGGGCAAGACCGGTGCCAGCCGCCGCGGTAATACCGGCAGTCCGAGTGATGGCCGATATTATTGGGCCTAAAGCGTCCGTAGCTGGCTAGACAAGTCCGTTGGGAAATCTGCCCGCTTAACGGGCAGGCGTCCAGCGGAAACTGTCTAGCTTGGGACCGGAAGACCTGAGGGGTACGTCTGGGGTAGGAGTGAAATCCTGTAATCCTGGACGGACCGCCGGTGGCGAAAGCGCCTCAGGAGAACGGATCCGACAGTGAGGGACGAAAGCTAGGGTCTCGAACCGGATTAGATACCCGGGTAGTCCTAGCTGTAAACGATGTCCGCTAGGTGTGGCGCAGGCTACGAGCCTGCGCTGTGCCGTAGGGAAGCCGAGAAGCGGACCGCCTGGGAAGTACGTCTGCAAGGATGAAACTTAAAGGAATTGGCGGGGGAGCACTACAACCGGAGGAGCCTGCGGTTTAATTGGACTCAACGCCGGACATCTCACCAGCCCCGACAGTAGTAATGACGGTCAGGTTGATGACCTTACCCGATGCTACTGAGAGGAGGTGCATGGCCGCCGTCAGCTCGTACCGTGAGGCGTCCTGTTAAGTCAGGCAACGAGCGAGACCCGCACTCCTAATTGCCAGCAGTACCCTTTGGGTAGCTGGGTACATTAGGGGGACTGCCGCTGCTAAAGCGGAGGAAGGAACGGGCAACGGTAGGTCAGTATGCCCCGAATGGGCTGGGCAACACGCGGGCTACAATGGTCGAGACAATGGGAAGCCACTCCGAGAGGAGGCGCTAATCTCCTAAACTCGATCGTAGTTCGGATTGAGGGCTGAAACTCGCCCTCATGAAGCTGGATTCGGTAGTAATCGCGTGTCAGCAGCGCGCGGTGAATACGTCCCTGCTCCTTGCACACACCGCCCGTCAAATCACCCGAGTGGGGTTCGGATGAGGCCGGCATACGCCGGTCAAATCTGGGCTCCGCAAGGGGGATTAAGTCGTAACAAGGTAGCCGTAGGGGAATCTGCGGCTGGATCACCTCCTAACGTCCGAGACTGAGGCGACGCCTCAGCTCACCGAACGACGCCGTCGTGCCCAGTTGGGCACCTACAAACCATCAAGGCTAACACTTCCTCCCAATCGGGAGGTGGGCCCATAGCTCAGCGGTAGAGTGCCTCCTTTGCAAGGAGGATGCCCTGGGTTCGAATCCCAGTGGGTCCATCCCGTTCGGGAGTCACCGCAAACCGTGTCCCTTAAGTGGGAGACGAAGTTACGGTGATTCCCGAACACGACTGATGCACCGCCCTGCGAGAGCACGGGTGGGAAGGGTCGATGTACGCTCCCTGTCACCAAGGGACGTGCGATGACAACCGTGTGTAAGTGCAATCCAGGCGCTCACTGGACTCGACCACCGTGGTCGAGTACCGACTGTTGGTCACATCCGTGACTCAACAGCGCTCACCCATTGCGTGGTGAGCATCGTCGACTGTTCTACAGTCGACATTCATCGTCGTTGGCTGCATCGCAGCCAACATCTCGACCACTTCGTGTGGTTGAGTACCATATTCGCCGACTGCTTTGCAGTCGGCAACCAACGTGGCTACTGTGCCACCTGGTGGATAGCTCGGCTCGGATGCCGACGAAGGACGTGCCAAGCTGCGATAAGCCTGAGGGAGCCGCACGGAGGCGAAGAACTCAGGATCTCCTAATGGGAATCCCCACAGCAATTGCCTCGCGCAATGGGGAACGGCCGGAATTGAAACATCTTAGTACGGCCAGGAAGAGAAATCGAATGAGACGCCGTTAGTAATGGCGAATGAACGCGGCACAGTCCAAACCGAAGCCCTCACAGGCAATGTGGTGTTCGGACTGACTTTCAGCGCCCGACCGTTCGTGTGAAGTCTCCTGAAATGGAGTGCGACACAGGGTGACAGCCCCGTAATACGAACCAGTACGGCGTGCGTCAGCTCCAGAGTAGCGGGGGTTGGAAATCCCTCGTGAATGTGGCAGGCATCGACTGCCAAGACTAAGTACTCTCCGAGACCGATAGTGAACAAGTAGTGTGAACGAACGCTGAAAAGCACCCCACAAAGGGGGGTGAAATAGGGCTTGAAATCAGGTGGCGATGGAGCGACGGGGCATAAAAGGCCTCACTGGGAACGACTCGAGTGCAAACTCGTGGTAGGACCTGTGAGGAGCCGATGTTCCGTCGTACGTTTTGAAAAACGAGCCAGGGAGTGTGCCTGTTTGGCGAGTCTAACCGGAGTATCCGGGAAGGCGTAGGGAAACCGATACGGCCGCAGCATTGCGAGGGCCACCGTGTTCAAGCGCGGGGAGTCAAACGGGCACGACCCGAAACCCGGTGATCTACGCGTGGGCAAGGTGAAGCATGGCGAAAGCCATGTGGAGGCCTGTTAGGGTTGGTGTCTTTCAACACCCTCCCGTGACCTACGTGTAGGGGTGAAAGGCCCATCGAACCGGGCAACAGCTGGTTCCAACCGAAACATGTCGAAGCATGACCTCTGCTGAGGTAGTTCGTGGGGTAGAGCGACCGATTGGGGAGTTCAACTCCGAGAGGAGTTGTCTCCCCTGTCAAACTCCGAACCTACGAACGCCGTCGACGCAGGGAATCCGGTGCGCGGGGTAAGCCTGTGTACCGTGAGGGAGACAACCCAGAGTTAGGTTAAGGTCCCAAAGTGCGAGCTAAGTGCGATTGAAGGTGGTCCCGAGCCCTAGACAGCCGGGAGGTGAGCTTAGAAGCAGCTACCCTCTAAGAAAAGCGTAACAGCTTACCGGCCGAGGTTCGGGGCGCCCAAAATGATCGGGGCTCAAGTTCGCCACCGAGACCTGACGGCGCGGGTGACACCGCGATCCAGTAGGTTGGCATTCTGTTCGGGCGGAAGCTCGGGTGAGAACTCGAGTGGACCGAATGGGAAAGAAAATCCTGGCCATAGTAGCAGCGTTAGTCGGGTAAGAATCCCGATGGCCGAAAGAGCAAGGGTTCCTCGGCAATGCTTATCAGCCGAGGGTTAGCCGATCCTAAGGTCCGTCGTAATTCGAGCGGATCAAAAGGGAAACTGGTTAATATTCCAGTGCCACCGTACATTGAAAGCAGACGCCTCGGAGCAGCTCAAGCCGGGCATTCGCCCGGTCGAATCGTCGAAGCTCGTGGAAGCCGTAATGGCAGGAAGCGTGCGAATGTCGAGATAGGGAAACTTGAGTCAATCTGGGGCCCGTGAAAATGCGAGTACGGTGATCGTACCGAGATCCGACACAGGTGCTCTGGCAGAGGAAGCCAAGGCCTGTCGGGAATAACCGACGTTAGGGAATTCGGCAAGTTAGTCCCGTAAGTTCGCGATAAGGGATGCCTGCCTCGCAATGAGGCAGGTCGCAGTGACTCGGAGGCTCCGACTGTCTAATAACAACATAGGTGACCGCAAATCCGCAAGGACGCGTACGGTCACTGAATCCTGCCCAGTGCGGGTATCTGAACACCCAGTACAATGGGGCGAAGGACCCGTTAACGGCGGGGGTAACTATGACCCTCTTAAGGTAGCGTAGTACCTTGCCGCTTCAGTAGCGGCTTGCATGAATGGATCAACGAGAGCCTCACTGTCCCAACGTTGGGCCCGGTGAACTGTACGTTCCAGTGCGGAGTCTGGAGACCCCCAAGGGGAAGCGAAGACCCTATAGAGCTTTACTGCAGGCTGTCGCTGGGACACGGTCGCTGATGTGCAGAGTAGGTAGGAGACGTTACACAGGTACGTGCGCTAGCACGCCACCGAGTCACACATGAAACACTACCCGTCAGTGACTGTGACCCTCACTCCGGGAGGAGGACACCGGTAGCCGGGCAGTTTGACTGGGGCGGTACGCGCTTGAAAAGATATCGAGCGCGCCCTAAGCTTATCTCAGCCGAGTCGGAGACTCGGCGAAGAGTGCAAGAGCATAAGATAAGCTGACAGTGTCCTACACAACGAGGGACGCTGACGCGAAAGCGTGGTCTAGCGAACCAATTAGGCTGCTTGATGCGGCCAATTGCTGACAGAAAAGCTACCTTAGGGATAACAGAGTCGTCACTCGCAAGAGCACATATCGACCGAGTGGCTTGCTACCTCGATGTCGGTTCCCTCCATCCTGCCCGTGCAGAAGCGGGCAAGGGTGAGGTTGTTCGCCTATTAAAGGAGGTCGTGAGCTGGGTTTAGACCGTCGTGAGACAGGTCGGCTGCTATCTATTGGGGGTGTTTTGGTGTTTGACAGGAACGTCCGTATAGTACGAGAGGAACTACGGACGGGTGCCACTGGTGTATCGGTTGTCCGAGAGGGCAAGTGCCGAGCAGCTACGCACCACGGGGTAAGAGCTGAATGCATCTAAGCTCGAAACCCACCTGGAAAAGAGACACCACTGAGACCACTCGTAGAAGACGAGTTCGATAGACTCGGGGTGTACGCGTCGAGGCAACGAGACGTTCAGCCCGCGAGCACTAATTGGTCAATGCCACACACTCATGCACTCACCACATACGTGGTCGAGTCCAGGCGTTAACTGGATTGCACTTACATACGGATGTCGTCCGCCGATACTGGTGTCCCGGTTCCCCGGGAGCAACGGTTCGATTCCGTTGGTCGGTATTAAGGCGGCCATAGCGGCGGGGCAACTCCCGTACCCATCCCGAACACGGAAGATAAGCCCGCCTGCGTTCCGGTCAGTACTGGAGTGCGCGAGCCTCTGGGAAATTCGGTTCGCCGCCTGCCATTCATAATCTCGAAGCCTCGAACAGCGCCAGCGCTGTTCGGGGCTTTTTGTATTTGTTTCGCGGAGTGACAACGCCGGAGACCGCTGGGTTTATGCGCGAGAGCGAAGTACGACGGAGTAGCGCCAAGGTGGCAGAGTCCGGCCTAACGCGGCGGCCTGCAGAGCCGCTCATCGCCGGTTCAAATCCGGCCCTTGGCTTTTTGCGAGCGGTCGTAGATGTCGAGCGGTGTCACTACGTGGAATGTAGTTGGGTGACCATAGGCTAAGTCGGTGTTCGTCGTACTAGGCTGTGGGCCGATGACAGACGAACCGAACCTCGAAGCAGTGCGCGTGGTATCGTCCGCTGAGCAGTTGCGGCCGTTGGTCGATCGTCACGATGTCAGTCCGGTTGTCGACCGTGTCGACGATAGCGAGGTCGTCCGCGTGGAGTCAGAGGTTCGTGGTGATAGCGTAGTTTCCTGGGATCGGTTCTTCGAGCGACTCGACGAGGCCGGCCAGGTGGTCGTGTATCGGCCGCCTCTGCCGGAGTCGGGTGATCGACCTGTTTTCGACGTGGTTAGCCGGGATGCGGTGGGCGCTAGTGATGGCACTCGGGAGGCACCCAACAGTGATGCCGAAGTACTGGCGACGAGTGATACCGGTGATGCAGAACCGGTGGCGTCCGATGGAGAGACCGGTGCGGATTCCGACGGGGAGGCGGACAGCCGTGATTCGGGCGCGGCAGCTGTCGCGCCGGCACGCGACGACGAGCACGCGCCGACGGCGGCTGCGGAGGGGCTGGTGCTCGACGAACTCCACGGGGCGCAGACGGGGACTGGCCGCAGTTTGGACGACGAGTACTTGCTGTTCGAGAACGACGGTGAGCAGCGAGTCGATCTCGGGGGGTGGGTTGTGTACAACGAGGCGGGTCAGTCCTACACGTTCCCGGAGGGGACGACACTCGCGCCCGGTGGGCAGGTGACGCTGCACAGCGATTCCGGCAGCGACGAGGAGGGTCATCGGTACTGGGGCGCTGAGACACCGGTGTGGAGCGACCGGAGAGATACAGTCACTGTTGAGACGGCCGCTGGGGAGGCCGTCTTGGAGGTCTCTTACGAGGTTTGAGGTCGTCGGGCGCAGTGACTCAGCTGTTGTCGGCTGGTTCGGACGCGGAAAGTAACGATTATACGCCGTCCACTACACGCATCTGGTATGCAACGACGTGCTGCGGCGGTATCCGTCGCGCTCTTCCTCCTGCTCGCGGCGGGCTCGTACACGTTGATCGGAGCGGCACAGCAGCCGGCCGTGTCGCTCGAGGACCCGGATTACGTCGTCTCTGAGAACGAGGAGCGGACGATTGCCGGGACGTCGTACACCTTCTCGTCGGTCTCCGACGGGTCGGCGACGGCGACGTGGTTGAACGAGTCCGCGCGGTACACCGGGACGTGGGCAGTGAACGACACTGTGACAGTGGACGGACAGAACTTCACCGTGGCGGGCTTGAACGAGTCCCAGGGTGTCTTCGAGCTCCGCGAAGTTCAGGAGGTCGACCGGCCGACCGTCGAGCAGAACGGGACGACGTACGTCGTGATCGAGGATGGTGAGAACCGGACCCTGGTGCCTCGGGAGAGCTATCTCCCCGAGCAGACGGTCTACGAGTACCAGGTCGGTGACACCGTCGTCTACGACGGCAACGAGAACGAGACGGCAGTGGCGTCCGTCTCCGAGGAGGAGGTGACTGTGGAGTGGTTCGCGCCCGACACCATCGAAGTCGAGTTCGCCGAGGGTGAGAACACGAGTATCGCCGATACGCCGTACCTCGCGCACTTCGATACGGCCGATGGCCAGACCGCCCTCCAGCTGACCACGGATTACGAGGATTACCACAGTGACGTGGACGCCCAGGAGCACTTCCACGAGCGCACGAACGGGCTCTGGGGCGTCGTCATCATGGCGTTGCTGGCCGCGTCGCTCGTCGTGATGCTGGCGTTCCTGCCGTCCCGGTACTGACCCGGGGTTTCCGTCAGGCTTACCGTGGTCGGCGGTGACCAGTTTGGTATGAACGTCTTCGAGGACGACCTAGACGCGTTCGGGGTGCTCGTCGGCGCGTTCGTCGCGCTGGTGGGAGTCGGAACGCTCGTTGGGATGCCCTGGCAGTACAGCGGCGGGATGCTCCTGACTGTCTTCCAGATTCTCGGTGCGGTGTCGGCCGTCGCACTCGGCGTCGGTCTGGCGTGGCTCGTCCACTCGCAGTAGCTGTCGTGCTGCTCCTCGATTCAGCCGCGAGGGACGACGAACTGATTCGAACGACAGCGCCCGCTGCGTTCGCTTCGCGGAGCATACAACCGCACTCGTTTCGTCGCTCACTTCGTTCACGCTGCGTCCGTATGGCTTGAACCTACACTTCGCTCCTCACGTCTGCTCGTCGCAGAAGCGGGCCGAGGGGAATTTGAACCCTTCTGAGACTCGCTGCGCTCGTCTCACAGGGTGTCAAATCTCTCCGGCCGGTTCACTCGTCACTACGTGGCTCGTCGCAGAAGCGGGCCGAGAGGGATTTGAACCCTCGACCGTCTGGTTAAAAGCCAGACGCTCTGCCGGACTGAGCTATCGGCCCTCAGGTGAGACTGGGGGCGTCCCGCGGTTAAACGTTTACCATCCGCGGAGCCGCCCGGAACGCTTACCCTGATGTCGTCGCTGGACTCCGGCATGGACGACGTCCGGGAGTTCGCCGCGGCGCTGGTAGAGTTCGAGTCGACCAATGGGGAGGAGGCGGCGGTGTCGGCGTGGCTGTCCGATCGCCTCGACGAGTTCGGGTTCGAGGTCTACGAGTGGACGGTGGACGCCGACCGGCTCGCTGACCAGCCGTCGTTCCCGGACGACCCGGCAGACATCCGGGTGGCCGACCGGCCGAGCGTCGGCGGTGTCCTGGAGTTCGGCGACCCGGAGGCCGGGACGAATATCGTCCTCAACGGTCACTTGGACGTGGTGCCGGCGGACGAGGGCCAGTGGTCGTCCCCGCCGTTCGCGGCTCGGTGGGACGGCGACGAACTGACAGGGCGGGGCGCTGCCGACATGAAGTCCGGGCTGGCTGGCTGCGTGTTCGCGGCGCGCCGGCTGGCCGACTCGGACTTCGACCTCGATGGGCGTGTGGTGGTCGAGGGCGTCGTCGGCGAGGAGGCCGGTGGGGTGGGTGCGGCGGCGGCCGCACTTGACAATCCGTATCCGTTCGACCGGGACGCGGCCATCGTCGCCGAGCCGACTGAACTCGCACCGGTGGTCGCCTGTGAGGGGAGCCTGATGAAGCGGCTGGAACTCACTGGTCGGGGCGCGCACGCGGCGACGCCGTGGCGAGGAGAGAACGTCCTCGACCAGTTCGACGAGGTCCGGTCGGCGTTCGAGGACCTCGCTGCCGAGCGCGAGTCGCGCGTGACGCATCCACTGTACGAGGAGTTCCCGACCAAGTGGCCCGTGGTCTGTGGCACGGTCGAGGCCGGCGAGTGGGCGTCGACGGTGCCGGCGTCGCTGACGGCGGAGTGGCGCATCGGTGTCGCGCCCGGAGAGACCGTCGCCGAGGTCGAGCGGGCGTTCGACGCCGCGCTCGCGGACGTAGTCGCCGACAGCGAGTGGCTCCGCGAGCACGCGCCGACGTTCGAGCGGTTCTCCGTGCAGTTCGAGCCCTCCGAGGTCGACCCCGACGAGCCCGTCGTCAGGTCGGTCGTCGACGCGCTCCGCGAGCACGGCGTCGGCGACCCGGAGCCCCGTGGCGTGACGTACGGCACGGACGCGCGCCACTACGTCGACGCGGGGATTCCCACCGTGCTGTTCGGTCCGGGGAGCATCGAGCAGGCGCACTTCCCGGACGAGACCATCGACGCCACCGAGGTGGAGACGTTCGTGGACGTGGCTGCCGACGCCGTCGCGTCGTTCCTGCGTCAGTCGAGGTAGTTCTGGAGCGCGTTCTCGACGACGTCACTCGGGTCGCTGTCGGTCGCGGTGGCGTGCGCGCGCAGCCGGCGGTAGACGTCGAGGGGCAGCGAGACGGCGAGTCGGCCGGGGTCGGCACCCTGGTTGCGGAGCGCGTCGGCGGGGCTGGTGCCGTCGGCGACCGCGCTGGCGGCCGCGCGGATTTCGCGGACGGTGAGGTCGTCGTCGACGACTGCCCACGCGAGCAGGTAGCGGGCGTCGCCCTGAACGCGCGCCACGTGTTTCGCCGCCGATGGCGGGATGTCGCCGTGTGCGACGCGTTCGCGGATGGGCCGGGGGAGGTCGTGGACGCGCGCCCACTTCCGGACGAGTGCGACCGAGCAGTCGGCGCGGTCGGCGGCCGCGGTGTAGCCGTCTTCTGCGCGCACGAGCGCCGCGCAGGCCGCGGCCGCCCGCAGGACGTACCGGGGGGTGTCGGGGAGGTCGCCGGCTGCGAACGCGGCCACCGTCTCGACTGCGGTCGCGACGCTCTCGGGGTCGTCGGGGTCGAACGCGACCGCCGGCTGGTCGTCGTCGGCGACGGCGTCGTCGCCGCGGACGACCGGCTCGCCGACCGGTGATTCGCGGTCGGTCGGCACCCGGTCGGCGTCGTCAGTCATGGTCCAGAGTAACGTTGTGCAGTGTAAAACACCTACTCCTCGTCCGTTTCGGTCCGGTACTCGGAGAGGTGTTCCCAGATTTCCGTGCAGCCGGCCCCGGGGTCGACGGTCGCGAGGTGGTCGTCGTCCCGGTTCGGTTCGTCTTCGTCGTCTGGTTCGTCGGTCACTCGTCGCCCTCCGTCTCGTCGGTGTCGAACAGCTCTGGGGCGGCGTCCGCGGACGCGTGCTGGCGGCGGCCGTCCTGTGCCTCGGGCATGTTCGTCGGTAGCGGTGCGACCGCCATAACTCTCTGTTCGCGCGCAACGTCCGCCAGCGCTGCCGGGTAGGGGCGAGGTTTGACGCGGTCGCGGTGTGGTGTCGGGCGTTGCCAGCGTCGACGGGCGGACGTGACCGTGGTGCCGAGCGGGTGTATGGTGACGCGACTGCGACTGCTCGACGACGCGGCGTGGGTGAGCGTCGACGACACCCGCGAGGTCGGGACGGGGTCGGTGTGGCCGGTCGCGGAGCCGTTCTGTTCGTGCGACCTGGCGTGGCTCGTAGTGGAGGCGTACGTCGAGGTCGGCGTCGACGGGCGGCGCGTGGAGGCGCGAGCCCACGGTCACTGCGTGACCTGCGGGGAGTCCGGGACGACGGACTGGCTGGCCGTGGGTCGCGTGACCGATGCGGGGTTCGAGCCCGTGGGCGGGACTCGTGGGTCGCGGCGAGGTTCGCCGGCGTCGGGCTGCCGAGGGGAGTGTTGACGCCAAGCGCGGCTTGGTAAGGCAGACGGTCGAGGTGGTGTGTATGCCGACGGACGTCGAGCGCTGGAAGGACGAAGTCTACGGCGAGGAGATACGCGAGCACCTCTTCGAGTTCGCGGCGGCGGGCTGGGACGCCATCCCCGACGAGGAGCGAGACGCCTGGTTCGAGCGCTTCAAGTGGTGGGGATTGTACCACCAGCGGAAGGGCCAGGAGAGCTACTTCATGCTGCGCATCGGGACGCCGAACGGCGTCCTGGAGCCCGGCCAGTTGGAGACGGTCGCCGAGGTCGCCGACGAGTACGCCCGCGGCCCCGTCGACAACCCGGAGTTCGGCGCGGCGTACTGCGACTGGACGACCCGGCAGTCCATCCAGTTGCACTGGATCAAACTCGAGGACGTGCCGGACATCTTCGAGACGCTGGAGGCGAACGGCCTCTCCACCAAGCAGGCCTGCGGGGACTCGTGGCGGAACGTCGTGGGGTGTCCGGTCGCGGGGAAGGACACCCACGAGCACGTGGACGCGTGGCCGGTCGCCGAGGACCTCCACGAGACGTTCAAGGGCGACGACGAGTACGCGAACCTCCCGCGGAAGTGGAAGGTCTCCGTGACGGGCTGCGACCAGGGCTGCGGGCAGGGCGACATCAACGACCTCGCGTTCGAGCCCGCGGAGAAGAACGGCGAACTCGGGTTCAACGTCCGTCTCGGGGGCGGGCTCGCGCGCAAGGAGCCGCGGTTCGCCCGCGACGTGGACGTCTGGGTGCCCGAGGAGAAGGTCACGGACGTCGCCGCCGCCGCGACCGAACTGTTCGACGACCACGGCGACCGCGAGAACCGCTACAACGCTCGCATGAAGTTCCTCGTCGACGAGTGGGGCGCGGAGAAGGTCCGGTCGGTCCTCCAGAAAGAGTACGTCGACTGGGACCTCGAATCCGCGGGCGACGACCTGCGCGAGCAGTACACGTACAACGCGGGCGGCAACGAACACGGCGACCACGTCGGCGTCCACGAGCAGCCCGACGGCAACTACTACGTGGGTCTGAACGTCCTCGTGGGACGGATGGGGGTCGACGACGTGGCCGAACTCGCCGCGCTCGCAGACGAGTACGGTAGCGGCGAGGTGCGACTCACCCAGCGACAGAACGTCGTCGTGACCGACGTTCCCGAGGCGACGCTGGACGACTTCCTCGCCGAGGACCTCTTGGAAAACTACTCACCGGACCCCCACCCGTTCATGCGGGGTTCGATTGCGTGCACGGGGACCGAGTACTGCTCGCTGTCCATCGTGGAGACGAAGAACCGTCAGGTGCGGTACGCGCGCTGGCTGAAGGACAACGTCGACGTTCCCGAGGGCGTGACTGACTTCCACGTCCACCTCTCGGGCTGCACGGCGTCCTGCGCGCAACCCCAGATCGCGGACGTCAGCCTGCGCGGCATGAAGACTCGGAAGGACGGCGAGCCCGTGGAAGCGCTCGACGTCGGCCTCGGTGGCGGGCTCGGCGAACACCCCCGGTTCGCGGACTGGGTGGAGATGCGCGTCCCGGCCGACGAGGTGCCGGGCTACATCCGGAACCTCCTCGACGCGTACGTGGCCGAACGCGAGGAACGCGCCGCTCCGGAGGGCCGACAGAAACGAGACGGCGACGCCGTCGAGTACGAGACGTTCCGGGAGTTCGTCGCGCGCCACGACGAGGACGCCCTCCAGGGCCTCGCCGACCCCGAGGAGACCAGCTACGAGGACCCGTACATGCACAACACGAAGACGACGTGGTACCCGTACGCCGACGAGGACGACCTGGACGCGAGCCCAGCGCCGACCGACGGCAGCGGCGAACCGCTGTCGGTGGACGACTGAGATGGTCGACCGCGTCCTCGGCGTGAACGCGTACACGACGTTCACGCTCCTCGACGGTGAACTGGAGGGGCACGGCTGGCGGACGGACGCGCCGGCGGTGCTGAACGTGGCGACGGGCGGGGACGACGAGGTCGTTCTCGAACTCGAACTGGACAACACGGCGACCGACGACGTGTCACCGCACGCCGACCGCCTCGCGCTCTCGCCGGGCGAGGCCCGCGAACTCGCCGCGGAACTGGAGTCGTACGCCGGTCGCGTCGAGGACTGAGGCCGGCAGCGCTACTGTTCGAGGTCGTCGCCGCGTCCGTCGGCCTCGGTCGTGTTCGCGCGGTTCCGCCACTCGCGTTGCTGGCGTCGTTCGGTGACGTGTTCGGTGCCGCCGGCGAGGTCCGTCCGGACGCGGTCCTCGAAGCCGGTGATGTCGTCCAGCAGGCCGTGCCGGACGTCTTCGACGAGCTCGTAGCTCCACCGGTCGCCGACCGCGCCGGCCGGCAGGTGCGTGTCGCGGAGCGCGTCGGCGTGCTGGTCGTGGCCGCACGCCCGCAGCAGTCGCTCGGCCTCGTCGAGGTGGTCCATGCCGCGACCGAGACTGTGGTGGAAGCCGAGCAGTTGGCCGTACGCCCGGTAGACCTGCTCGACGCCGAGCTGGAGTTCGTGGAGCGCGTCTCGTTCGCGGGAAGTCAGTTCGTCCATGTTCTGACGTACGCTGTCCACGCGGTTATCCGTGCGGGATGGTACCACGCAACCGAACGCGTCCGGGGCGGCTTTTTTCGCGCTCTCGGCACTCCGAGCGACCATGTCGGCGTCCCGTGGCTCCCGGTGGTTCGTCTCCGTCGGCGTCGCGTACCTGGTCGCGTTCCAGGTCGCCACTGCCGCCGGTGCCGGCCGGACCACGCTCGCGGTACTGGGCGTCCACGGCTTCGTCGTCCACGTGCTCCTCGGGAAGGCGCAGGCGCTCGTCCCGACGTACTTCGACCGCAACCTCGCCGCGCCCTGGATTGCACGCGCTGCGCTCCCGCTCACGGCGGTCGGCGGCGCGGTCACTGCCGGGTGGCTCGCGACCGGCTCGTCCGTCCTCGCCCACGGTGCGTCCGTCTGGGCGCTCGGCGTCGCCGTCGTCGTCGGCCTCCTCTTGGCCTCGCTCCGGGGGAATCTCACCGGCCGGGAGACGGGGACGGGTGACCACAACGCCCACCGGCGTCGAGTCGACCGCGCGGCGAACGCCGCCGTCCCGGTCGCGCTCGCCTACCTCGCTGCGGGTGCGTACCAGACCGCCGCCGCGGCCGGCACCCTCGTCCCGCTGCCCGCGCTCGCCGGCGGGCTCCCGGTCGGTGTCCACCTCGTCGCCGCGGGCGGCGCGCTCCTCGCGCTGTTCGCCGTGGGGTTCAGGCTCTTCCCGCGGTTCCTCGTCGCCACGCCGCCGCGGCCGCTCGTAGCGGTCGTGCTGCTGGCGGGCGCGCTCGCTCCCGCACTGCTCGCCGCGGACTTCTACGGCGGCGCGCTCTTCCGCGCCGGCGCGGCGCTCGAAGCCGTCGCGGTCGTCGGGTTCGCGGTCGCGTACGCCGTCCTCCACGCGCGCAGCGACCGCTCCCGGGTCGGCTTGCGGGCCGTGCTCGCGGCCGTCGCGAGCGGTGTCGTCGGTGTCGGCCTCGGCGTCGCGTTCGCGACCGGGGCGCTCGCACCGACGGCCGGCCGCGTCCTCGCGCACCTCCGGCTGAACGTGCTGGGGCTGCTCGGGCTCGCCGTCGTCGGCGCGCTCTACCAGTTCTATCCGCCCTCTGTCGGCCGGCTCCCGGGCTGTGACGACCGGCTCGCGCTCGCGTCCGTCACCGCACTCGCGGTCGGCGTCTGGGTCGAGGCCGCCGGCCGGCTCGCGGGCAGCGCGCTCGTCGCGACCGGTGGCGCTGCTCTCGGTGTCGCCGGCGCGCTCGCTGTCGCGTACCTCGTCGGTGCAGCCTTCCTCTCGCGGACGTGACCCAGCGGCGACGGCGTCACTCCTCCCGTTACGGGGACGCGCCGCCAGCGTCGCCCTCCTCGCCGAGCGCGCTCATTCTGCGACGAACGAACAGGTACGCGCCGCCGAGGACGGCGACGACGAACAGGGTGCCGACCGCCGGGTACAGCGGGCTCGGGCCGTGTACCGCGACCATCGGGCCGTCCATCATCGAGCCACCCATCGTCGGGTCGGCGACGACCCGGCGCTGCTGGTAGGCCCGCCAGGTCAGCACGGCCCCGGCGAGCACCACGGTTTCGACGAGCACCGCGACGGCGGCGTCGGCTCGGCGTCGGTGCATCAGGGGTGAGCGTACGCTTCCCTGACTGTTCAGCGTGCCCATTGGCCTGGTCCTGTGGTCCGCTCGGGGCTGTGGGTGTCGGCGGTCAGACGGTGACCGTCTCCCCGAGGTCGGGTGCCCGCGCGTCGTAGCCGTCGGCGCGGAGTTCGGCCGCGAACGCCGGACACCGGTCGCCGTGGTTCACGAGCACTCGGCGCTCCCGGTAGTCGTCGAGGAAGTCGAGGATGCCGTCCCGGTCGGCGTGCGCGGAGAAGTCGTACTGCTCGACCTGCGCGGCGACCGGCAGCATCCGGCCGTCGATTTCGGCGCTCCCGGTCTCCAGGAGGTCTCTCCCCGGCGTGCCTTCGACCTGATAGCCCGTCATCGCGACCTTGTTCGTGGGGTTCGAGCGGACTTCGGGAACGTAGGTCATCGCGGGGCCGCCCGAGAGCATCCCGCTGGTAGTGACGACTGCGGCCTGCTGGTCGGCGATGCGCTTCCGCTGGCCGTCGCGGCCGGTGACGAATCTCGCGTGGGACTTCGCTCGCCGGAGCGCGTCGGCGTCCCGCACGAACGCGGGGTACCGCTGCAGCATCTCGGTGACTCGCTTGCCCATCCCGTCGACGTAACAGGGGATGTCGTACGCCTCGCAAATCCGCAGCAGTTCCTGCGTGCGGCCGATGGCGAACGCCGGGACGACGACGGTACCACCCTCCCAGAGCGTCGTCCGGACGCTCTCGACGAACCGCTGTTCGACCGTCCGTCGGTCCTCGTGGTCCACGTCGCTGTACGTGCTCTCGCAGACGACCACGTCGGCGTCCGGACGGGCAGTCGTTCCGGCGACCAGTCGCTGGTCGTCGGTGTGGAAGTCCCCCGTGTAGAGCAGTCGAGTGTCGCCATCCTCAACGAGGACGTGTGCGCTCCCGGGAATGTGGCCGGCGTCGAAGAACGTGACCTCGTAGCCGGCGGCCTCGAAGGACTCCCGGTAGCCGTGTGTCTCCGAGACCTCGGTGACGCGTTTCACGTCGGTCTCCGTGAACGGACACTGGAGTGTGCCGCCCCGGAGTTTCAGTGTGTCCCGGGCGAGCGTAAGCGCGAGCTCGCGCGTCGGTGGCGTCCAGTGAATCGGCGGGCGGTCGCGCCCCGACAGCAGCGCCGGGAGCGTGCCGACGTGGTCGAGGTGGCCGTGGCTCGCGACGACGGCGTCCGGGTCGACGTCCCCGAGGGGAAACTGGGGCAGCCGGTCGGCCTTCGTGCCGTAGTCCAGCAGCAGCGAGTCGTCGACCAGCACGGCGCTCCGGCCGACTTCTCGCGCGCCGCCGAGGAACCGCAGGTCCATCGACTCGGGGTAGCGCCGGTGGCTGTTTGGGTCCGTCGGTGCCAGCCCGGCCGCCGTCCGGGTCGTTCTCCCGGCCGCGGGGCCCGTCCTCGCGGTCCGGAGGCTGGCCGTCTAGTCCCGCGTCCACGCCGTCACGCGGAACTCGTAGTAGCCACCGTACGCCGCCTCCAGCGCGCCCATCCACCAGTTCCAGCGCTCCGCCGGCGTCCCATCCGGCGCGTCCCCGAGATTCTCCACGAGGACGGTCGGCGTCACGTCGACGCCCAGGTCCTCGGACAGCCGGCCGTCGTCGACGAGGTCGCCGGCTGACCGGGCGACAGCGCGCCGCTCCGCGACGGTACCGCCGAACGCCTGCCGGAGCGACAGCATCAGGAGCTCTCGGTCCACACTGACAGCGCGTATGCCGCCCGCCGGCTTCAACACTCGGGTGGATAACGTTACCACGGTGGACGCTCAACTACGACGTGATGTCAGACCTCGACCTCACAGACGCCGACTGGAACGTCGACTACGTGAACGGCGAGTACCGCTCGCCGGGCGACCGAGACACCATCGACGTCGAAGACCCGTCCACGCGGGACCACTTCATCAGCGTCCCCGCCGGCACCGAACGCGATGTCGAAGACGCCTACGAGGCGGCGGCCGACGCACAGGCCGACTGGGCGGCGACTAGCCCCCAGCAGCGAGCCAGCGTCGTCCGCTCGGTACGAGACCTCCTCAAGGAACACCGCGACGACATCCTCGAGTTGCTCGCGACGGAGTCCGGCAGCACGCAGACCAAGGGGTTCGCCGAGTTCCACACGTCCGTCGGTATCACTGGGGAGGCGGCGTCGTTCCCCACGCGGACGAGCGGTGATCACCGCCAGTCGACCGTCGAGGGCAAGGAGAACCTCGTCGTCCGCGAGCCGCAGGGCGTCGTCGGTGTCATCTCGCCGTGGAACTTCCCGCTGAACCTCTCCATCCGGGCGGTCGCGCCCGCCATTGCGCTCGGGAACAGCGTCGTCCTCAAGCCCGCGTCCTCGACCCCGGTGACGGGCGGCCTCCTGCTCGCGAAACTGTTCGAGGCCGCCGGCCTCCCGGACGGTGTCCTGAACGTCGTCACCGGCCACGGGTCGGACATCGGCGACGCGGTCGCCGGCAACCCCCACGCGGACGTCGTCTCCTTCACCGGGTCGACGCCCGTCGGCCGTCAGGTCGCCGCCACCGCCGGCCAGAACCTCGCGCTCCCGGCGATGGAGCTCGGTGGGAACAACGTCCACGTCGTCACCGACGACGCCGACATCGACCAGGCCGTCGACTCGGGCGTCTTCGGTTCGTTCCTCCACTCCGGGCAGGTCTGCATCTCCATCAACCGACACCTCGTCCACGAGGACGTCTACGACGAGTACGTCCGGAAGCTCACCGAGCGCGCCGAAGCCCTCCCCGCGGGCAGCGCCCACGAAGGCGACACCGTCGTCGGCCCCATCATCGACGAGTCCCAGCGCGACACGATACTCGACTACGTCGAAGAGACCGTCGACGCCGGTGCGACCCTCGAAACCGGCGGCGGCCACGACGGCCTCGTCGTCGAACCCACCGTCCTCTCGGACGCCACCAACGACATGGCCGCAGCCTGCAACGAACACTTCGGCCCGGTCGCGCCCGTCATCCCGTTCTCGGACGACGACGAAGCGGTCGCACTCGCGAACGACACCGAGTACGGGCTCTCCGGCAGCGTCCACGCCAGCGACCTCGGCCGCGCCCGCGACATCGCCGACCGCATCGACACCGGCATGATTCACATCAACGACCAGCCAATCAACGACGAACCCCACCTCCCCTTCGGCGGCTACAAGGACTCCGGCATCGGCCGCTACAACGGCGAAGCCATCATGGACGAACTCACGCAGGAGAAGTGGATTAGCATCCAGCGCGAGGCGCGAGACTACCCGTTCTAAGCGACCTTTTGCACTGTCGCCGAAAGAGCGCGAAGCGCTCTTTCGAGATGACGAGAGACGCCTCTGGCGTCTCTCGGACCACGGGCCGGCGAAGCCGGCCCTCGGCAAAAGCTCGGCCAAAAGCACTCCTCGTCGTTCGAAAGACGGCGGAGCCGTCTTTCGTGATGACAAAAGGCGCGAAGCGCCTTTCGAACCACTCCCGTCGCGCCCTTCGGGCGCGGTGGTCGCTCGTCGGCCGCTGCTCGCGGCTCCGCCGCTCGCAGCGTGAACCGCTCACTTCGGCCTCTATCGAGGCGCTCGGCTCGCGGACGCTAGCGGCTACCGGCTGTTTCACCGGCCCTCGAACTCGGTGGGTGCGTAGCTTCAAATGTGATAGCGGGACCAGCCCCGGCTGTGACCTGAGTTCAGCCGCGGGGTCGCCTCGACGGTTGTGCGGCGACCACCCTGCCGGCGCAGTCCGCGACCGCCGCCTGCTCGCCACACCCCCGCGCCCGGCCGGTAGCCTACTCAGCGTCGCTTCTGCGTGGCTTCGACGGGTTTTTGAATCACGCCGGACTCGTTGCAGGCATGGCTACGTTTCAGGTCGCCGTCGCCGACCCCGAGTCGGGACGCACCTACCAGTTCGAGGTCGACGGACAGGACGCGAACCGATTCATCGGCCGCGAAATCGGCGACGAGGTCGACGCGGACGCCGTCGGTCTCGACGGCTACACCGTCGAAATCACGGGCGGCAGCGACGACGCCGGCCGACCGATGCGCGGCGACGTGAACGGGAGCGACCTCAAGGAACTCCTCCTCGAGGGCGGCGCTGGCTTCAACCCCGAGCGCGACGGCGAGCGCAAGCGCGTCACCGTCCGCGGCAAGGAAGTCTCGGAGGCCACCGCACAGCTCAACGTCTCCGTCGCCGAGCGCGGCGACGAGTCCGTCGAGACCCTCCTCGGCGAAGGCGACGAAGACGGCGACGACGAGTAACGCCACGCTTTTTCGCGGTCACTGCCTATCTCGGTTCGTGAGCGACTACGACGCCTACCTCGCGGGCGACCGCACCGACCACGTCGCACTCTACCTCTCCGACTCGTTCGTCTCCGACGTCGACCAGCTCGCGGACCGCGCGGACGCCGAACAGACGAGCGACGGCGTCGTGCTCGTCGTGGACGGCGACGCCGGCCGCAGCGTCTTCCAGAAACTGACGGGCATGGAGGCGATGGAGTTCGGCTCCACCGCGATGCAGACGCCCGGGCACGTCGACGGCGACCTCGTCACTGGAGAGTGCCCGAACGCCGCCGACGGCCCCGGCGAGGACCACGACGTCGAGTTCGTGTTCTCGTTCGCCGAGGAGCAGAACGAGGAGGTCGGCGGGCTCTACGAGGAGGGTGACGTCGTCCACGCCTACGCCTACTGTTCGTGTGGCACCGCGTACTCGGACAAGTGGCTCGCCGGGGAGCGCGAGTAGGCGGAACTGATGGGCGATATTGTTGCCGTCGGGAGTGCGGTCCTCGACCGCGTGTACGCGCTATCGAACCTCCCGGAGCCCGACGGCGGCGCGTTCGCCCGCGAGTCGACCGAGCGCGCCGGCGGCGTCGCGGCGAACGTCGCGTGCGCGCTGGCCGCGCTCGACCACGACGCGAGCGTCGTCTCCCGAATCGGGGACGACGACGCCGGCGACACCGTTCTCGACTCGCTGGCTGACTGGGGCGTCGACGCCTCGGGCGTCCGGCGCGGCGAGGACGCCACGTCCTACACGCTCGTGCTCCGAGGACCGGACGGCGACCGCATGATTGTCGCCGGCGGCGACAGCGTCCCCGGCCTCGAACTGACCGACGCCGACCGCGACGCGCTCCGTGACGCCGACTGCGTGTTCACGAGCGCCTACGCGCCCGACGGCGTCGTTCGGGAACTCGTCGACATGCGCGAGGACGGCGACATCGCCGCACTGGCGTTCGACCTCGCGGGCCCGCTTCCGGAACTCGAGGGGCGCGGCGCGACCCGGGCGACCATCGACGCGGCCGCCGCGAATGCGGACCTCTTCGTCGCCAACGAGGTCGCGGCACGCTCCTACCTCGACACCGACCCCGAGACAGCGGTCCGCGAACTCGCCACCCGTGGCGCTGACCGGGTCGCCGTCACCGTCGGCGCAGACGGCGCGTACCTCGTGACCGACGCGGAGACGGTCCACGTCCCCGCGCGCGATGTCGAGACGGTCGACGCGACAGGCGCTGGCGACGCGTTCACCGCCGCACTCATCCACGCCTGGGTCGTCGGGGACGAGACCCCGGAGGCGGCCGGCCGAACCGCGACGGCCGCCGCTGCTCGAAACTGCACCGCAGGCGGGGCTCGCGGCGCGCTCCCCACCCGAGCGGACCTTCAGGACTAGCGCGCCGCGTCGACCAGTTCCCGGACGCGAGCTTCGTCGACGGGTGCCGTCGTCTCTCCGCCCTCCTTCAGTGCGGTGCCGACGATGGCACCGTCCGCGAGGTCGAGCGTCTCCTCGACTGTTTCCCGAGTCACGCCGCTTCCGACGAACACCGGCGCGTCGACGCCGAGGCTGTCGCGGGCGTCGACGACAGCCCGGAGGTGGTCGCGGTCGGTCTCGTGACCGGTGCCGGCCCCGCTCGCCACCACGCCGTCGGCGTGCCCGCGCTCAAGTAGCTCCGCGACCTCCTCGGTCAGCGGTCGCTCGGCGAGCGCGGCGGAGTGTTTCACGTCGACGTCCGCGAGCATCGAGACGTCGGCGTCGAGGCGGTCCCGAAGCCGAACGGTTTCGGCTGCCTGCCCCTCGACGACGCCCTGATCGGTGAGGCGAGCGCCAGCGTGGACGTTCACCCGCACGAAGTCGGCGTCAGCAGCGGCCGCGACGGAGACGGCGGCCTCGGCGTCGTTCCGGAGGACGTTCACGCCCAGCGGCAGGTCAGTTTCCCGGCGGAGGTCACGGACGAGCGCCGTCATCGACGCGACGACATGTTTCGGAACGTCGTCCGCGTAGAACGGGGCGTCGCCGAAATTCTCCACTATCAGCGCGTCCGCGCCGCCGGCTTCGAGGCGGCGGGCGTCCCGGAGCGCCGCGTCCCGGATGGCGGCCCGGTCGCCGTCGAAGCTCGGCGCACCCGGGAGCGCGGCGAGGTGGACCATCCCCACGACCGCGCGGTCGGCGTCGAAGTCGAGACTCATACCGGGGGGAGGTCGGCGGCCGTGAAAAGCGACGCGACCGCTACTCGTCGGCCGGTTCCTCGGGGAGGTTCCGGAACGCGTCGAGGATGACCTGCTTCGCGGTGGTGCCCTGGGACGTCCAGTGGTTCGCGTAGTCCAGCATGTCCTCGTAGATGTCGGGCTTGCAGCCCGCGGCCTTCGGGTGGCCGCCGCCGTTCACCTGGCGGGCGACCTCGTGGGCGCGGTCGAAGGACTCGGTTCCCCGGATGCTCGCGCTCCCCGAGGGCTTCACGACGACGGCGGCGTCCGCGCCCTGTTCGCGGAGCGCTTCGGCGACCTCGTTCTGCGAGCAGCGGCCGTACGTGACGCCGACCGTCCACTCGCCGACCTCCTTCAGCGCGGCGCGGTCGACCGCGCGGTCGATGAGGTCGTGTTTCTCGACGCGGCGCTCCTCGACGTACGCCATGACGTCCTCCGGGAGGTCTGCACCGTGCTCCTGGACGACGTCCATGTACTCCTCGGCGTCCGACCAGTACGAGTAGTCCGCGAGGTCGTCGCTGCGGTCGTCCTCTTTCAGCCAGAGGTCGTGGTCCCGCGTGACTTCGGCGAGCTCGCGGAACCGCTCGGGGACGGCTTCGTCGAGACTCCGGACGGTCACGTCCGCGGTGCATTCCTCCTCGGAGTCGCCGACGACGAGGTCGACGCCGGCGTCCCGGACGGCCGCCGCGGTCTCCTCGGTCCACTGGTGGTGGTCGAACCACCGGACTTCGCTGGCGTACTCGACGGCGGCCGCGAGTTCGTCCTCGACGTACGAGAACTGGTCGGGGCAGACGTCGCAGACGAACAGCCGGCAGTCCTCCTCGCCGAACTCGACGGCCCGCCGCAGGCCGTCCTCTATCTCGTGCGGGCCGGCGGGAATCAGCGCCGCCTCGCCGTACACCTCCCGGATGATGGCCGCACACGCGAGGCCGTCCGCGTCGGGGTCCGCGACCACGATGACGTCCGCGCCCTCCACGCGCTCGCGGACCTCCTGGTCTTTCTTCGCTTCGTGAACGTCGTCGGGGACGAAGAAGCCCGTCCCGGGGAGCAGGCTCTTCCGCTCCAGCGGGAGGTCCTCGTCGTCGATGACCCAGTCTTCCATACCCGTCGTCCGGGCGGCCGGGGGAAGAACCCCGCGGTTAGCCGGCGCTCACCGCCGCCACCCGGCAGCCGTCCCGCAGCCGCCTACTGTTCCTCCTGAAGCTGGCGGATGGTCAAGACGGGCACCGGGCACGTCCGGACGACGCGCTCCGCGACGCTCCCGATGAGGAACCGATTCTCGCCGTGGCGGCCCCGAGTCCCCGTCGCCACCGCGTCAGCGTCCACGTCGCGGGCGTACTGACTGATTTCGGCGGGCGGTCGCCCCTCGCGGACGGCCGTCGTCACGTCCACGTCGGCTCTGTCCGCCACCGCGCTCACTGCGGTTCGGCCGCGGTCCTCAAGCGCGTCGCGCATCTCGTCGCGGACCGCCTCCGGCGCGGACTCTACCTCGCTCTCCTCGAGGACGTAGAGGGCGTGGACGTCGGCCTCGAAGCGCCTCGCCACGTCGAGGGCCACGTCGACGGCCCGCCCGACGCTCTCGGAGCCGTCGGTCGCGATGACCACCGTGTCTATCATGTGCTGGCCTTCCCGGTCGGGAACCTTAAACCCACACGCGGAGCGTTTTAGTAGCCCGACGCTGCATCCCCACGTATGACGCTCACCGTCGACACCGTGCTCGTCCCGGTGGACGGCACGGACGCCTCGGCCACAGCCGCCGAGTACGCCGTCACGGTCGCCGACCGCTACGACGCGAACGCCCACGCGCTGTACGTGCTCGGCGAGACGGTGACTCGCGCCATCGAGACCGGCGACGTCGCCGAGGACGACGTCGTCGAGGAGACCAACACCTTCCTCGGCGAGGTCGAGGACCTCGCGCCCGAGGGCGTCACCGTCGACTCCTCGATCGCCTACGGGTTCTCCACGTCCCGCAAGCTCCAGCACCCCGGCAGCGTCATCCTCGACGCCGCCGAGGACGTCGACGCCGACTTCCTCGTCGTTCCTCGTGAGGGAATGCGCGGTGACGCCGGCGACGTACTGGAGAAAGCCGCCGAGTACGTCCTGCTGTACGCCAGCCAGCCCGTGCTATCCGTCTGACCCGTCGCGCGCTCCGCCGTCTTCTGGACGCGCATCGAGGCTGTCGGCCGCTTCGAGTCGCGTCCGAACGAGCCCGTCGACCTGCGAGAACAGCGAGTGGACCAGCAACCACACCGCGGCCAGCGACAGCACGCCGACGACCAGCGGCCCGAAGCCACCGGTGCCGGCCAGCGCCGCGCTCACGACGACGAGGACGACCCACGCGACGACGACGTGGAGGGCCAATCGGTTCGCGCGCGAGATGTGTTCGTTGGACCAATCGGAGTCGGCCATCGGTGGCGGGTCGCCCGCCGCGGGCTTGAATGCTGCCCACTCAGTTCAGCCGAATCGCCATCTCCATCTCGAAGCTCTCCGCGGACGCGGTCTCGAACCCCACCTTCTCGTAGAGCGCGACCGCCGGGCGATTCCAGCGCTCGACGCTCAACCACACCAGCTCCGCGCCGTTCGCCTGCGCGTGGCCCAGCAGCGCCTCGATGAGGCGCGTGCCGATGCCCGCTCCCTGGTAGGTCTGGTGGACGAAGATGGCGAGTTCGTACGTCTCGCCGTCGTCGGGCACGAGTGTCGCGTGGCCCGCCACCTCGTCGCCGTGCCACGCAACCACGTCGAAGCCGTCCTGCTCCAGCAGCGTGTCCAGCCAGTCCCGCACGCGGTCCTCGCCGACCGGCGGCACGCCCTGCGCGCGGTCCGACGGGTCGAAGTCGTCGTACATCGCCACTAGCGCGTCGACGGCCGCCGTCTCTTCGTCCACTGTCTCGAACCCTCGCACTTCGAGGTCCCGCCCCTCTCCGTCGGTGAACGACACCGGCGGCTCGGGGAACGCTCCAGCGACCTCGTCGGGGTAGACGCGCTCACCCGCCATCGTCACGCACCAGCTTCACCGACGTCCGCGCGTTCAACAGCACGAACTCCGCGATGTGTCCGAGCTTGATTTTCCCCATCGGGCTGCGGTGGCCGCCGCCGAGCACGATCTGGTCGAAGTCCCCGGCTTCCGCCAGCTCCACGAGCGAACTCCCCGCGTCGCCCGAGAGCTGTCGGACGTTCTCCGGCAGGCCCGCGTCCGCGAGCGCCGACCGCGCCGCCTCGACGAGCTCCTCCGTCTCGCGGTCGCTCTCCGGATTCTCCACCACCGCTACGGTCAACTCGTCGCCCGTGTCGCCGGCCCGCTGCACGCTCTCCTCGAGCGCGTCCAGCGAGTCGTCCGCTCCGCCGATACCCACCAGCACTTTCATGGACGGACTGTCGCCGCCGCCCGGCAAAAGCGTTCGGCTGCCCGATGCCAGTCGCAGCGCGTTCTCACTCTGTTCGAGCCCCGGCTCACGGCTCCTTCTGGTCGCCGTTCGCTTAATCGGAGACTCCTCTCGCTGGTCGGAGTCTCCCGCCCGACACCCTTTTGCGCCGACCCCAGCAAACGACGAGCAACATGCCAGACCAGCGGTCGTCCCCCGACGACTGGGACGCCGAACCCGCCGTCGAACCGGTCGCCGAACGCGACGACACCAGCGCCGAAACGGGGGCCGACGACGTGCCCGCGGACGTCCGGCAGTACGCGCGCTTCTCGAAGATGAACGGCGCGCAGTACGAGCGCGTCAACGAGTTCCTCCGCGAGCGCACGTACATCACGGCCCGAGAGTGGGCCATCGCCCGGCTCTGCGCGGACTTCCGCACGGAGACCGGCGTGGAGATGACGAAAATCGGGGAGAACCTCCCCGAACTCGTGCCGTTCATGACGGACACGTACAGCCCGCAGGCGGTCAATCAGGCGCGGGCGTCCTTCGAGCAGAAGGTGCGGACGGCGGGCGCGACGTTCCTCTACGGCGCGATGTGCGACTTCTTCACGGCCGACGAGCTCGACGACCTCATGTACGAGGTGACGGAGGTCGCGAAGTTCCTGCTGGAAGTGGAGGGCGTCGACCTCGCCGTCGAGGACGAACTCGAAGCCGAGGAACGCATCTCGTCGGTGATGCGCGACGTGCGGGCGGCCAGCGACGAACTCCGACACGACGGCACGGAGTGCCCGAACTGCGGGCACACCATCGAGGGCGACGACTAGGCGGTCGAGCCGTCGCCGTCTCGCTCGCCGTGGTCGGGCAGGAACAGCGACGGGTCCTCGTGGACGAACGTGAGGACGCGGCGCTCGTTCAGCGGACGGACGTGGATGCGGACCTCGCCGGCCTCGTATATCTCGTCCATGAACCCCTCGTGTTCGGGCGGACTGTAGTACGCGGGCAGCAGGACGGCGGTCTCCGTCTCCGGGGACTCCAGCGCGACGACGAAGAAGATGGTACTCCCGGTGTCAGCGCGGAACACTTCCGCGTTCTCGAAGCCGCCCGCGGCGTCGAACGCCTCGGCGACCGGGTCGAACTCGTTGTCGGGCGCGAGCAGGTCGATGCCGGTCCGTCCCGCGGTCTCCTCGTCGGCGAACAGCCCGATGTCGCCGGGGTGGACCTCGTGGGCGTCCCAGCCGCGCTCGCGGTACTCCTCAGCGGTCGCGGCCATGTCCTCCATCACTCGCTCCCAGTGGGAGAGACGGTCACCGGAGAGCGTATCGGGGTCACCGACAGTGTCGGGGTCGTTGGGCATGGGTGTGTGGGGATTACCCGCACGCAAAAGCGTTCCCTCTCGCGGACTGGCGGAAGGTATTTGTGGTCGCTTCTCACAGTTGTCGGCCAATGACCGATCTCCTCTCCGTCTCGAACCTTCGCACCCAATTCGACACCGGCCGGGGGGCCGTGAAGGCCGTCGACGGTGTCGACCTCGAAATCGAGGAGGGCGAGACCGTCGGACTGGTCGGGGAGTCCGGCTCCGGGAAGTCCGTGACGGCGCTGTCCGCGATGCAACTCGTCGACGACCCGGGCGACGTGGTCGGCGGCAGCGTCACCATCCAGGAGCCCACGCTGGCGGCCAAACTGGTCGCGAACCACGACGGCGCGGTCGCGTCCTACCCGTTCGACGCCATCGCGGCCTGTCGTGAGGTCGCGGGCGACCTCCGGGGGGACGCCGCCGTCGGGTCGACGCCGGCCGAACTCCGCGGCATCGCCGACGACCTCGACGGCACGGCGGACCCCGGCGACCTCGCGGGCGACCTCCGCGGGTTCGCGGACCGCCTCGACGCCACCACGGACGACGAAGCGAGCGACGACGGGGACGCCGACGACCCGGAGACCGTCGGCGCTGACCTCGACGACGCGGTCCTCGACGCGCTCGACGGCTTCGTCTTCTTCTCCGAGGCCACCCTCCAGCCCGCGGCCGGAGCGGACGTCGACCCGTCCGCAGACCCCATTTCGGTGCTGCGGAGCCGCGGGGACGGCCACGAACACGTCCATCTCGCGGACGCGCACGTCGACCTCACCGCCGCCCCGGAGAACGCGATGCGGGACGTTCGCGGCGGCGAGATGAGCATGATCTTCCAGGACCCGATGACGTCGCTGAACCCCGCGCTCACGGTCGGGGAGCAGGTCGCGGAGAGCCTGCGGCTCCACCGCTACGGGAAGAAGCGCTCGGACTCCTGGCTGAACGGCATCCGGGAGGCGCTCTCCAGGGGCGACACCGACGAGCGCGTCGTCGCGGACACCGTCGAGATTCTGGACGCCGTCGGCATCCCGGAGCCGGAGACGCGCCTCGACGAGTACCCCCACGAGTTCTCCGGCGGGATGCGACAGCGCGTGCTCATCGCCATCGCGCTCGCGTGCCGGCCCCAGCTGCTCGTCGCCGACGAGCCAACGACGGCGCTGGACGTCACCATCCAGGCCCAGATTCTCGACCTCGTCAACGACCTCCAGGACGAGTTCGGGATGTCCGTGCTGTTCATCACGCACGACCTCGGCGTCGTCGCCGAGACCTGCGACCGCGTGGCCGTGATGTACGCGGGCGAAATCGTCGAGGAGGGACCGGTCGACGAGATCTTCCACAATCCGAGCCACCCCTACACGTACGCGCTCCTGGAGTCCATCCCCAGCGAAGACACCGACCGCCTCCAGCCCATCGAGGGCAACGTCCCGGACCTCATCGACCTCCCGGACGGCTGCCACTTCGCCGACCGCTGTCCGTGGGCACACGACGAGTGTGTCGAGGGCGAGATTCCCTCGCTCCAGCACGGCCCCGAGGACGTGGACCACCGCTCGAAGTGCGTGATGGAGGACTTCGACACCTCGGAGTACGCCGCCGGCGCGACGGGCGTGGCCGCCGAGTCGGAGACGTTCACCGGCGACCCAATCGTGGAGGTCGACGGCCTCCAGAAGTACTTCTCGCGGGCCGACGGCTGGCTGGACAAGTGGCTCGCCAGCGAGCCCCAGACGGTGAAGGCCGTCGACGGCGTCGACCTCGAAATCTACGAGGGCGAGACCCTCGGGCTGGTCGGGGAGTCCGGCTGCGGGAAGTCCACGACGGGACGGTCCATCCTCAGGCTGCTGGAGCCGACCGACGGCAGAGTCGTGTTCGCCGGCGACGACATCTCGGCGCTCGACGACGACGCGCTGCGCTCGAAGCGCACGGACATGCAGATGATTTTCCAGGACCCGCTGTCGTCGCTCGACCCCCGTCAGAGCGTCGGGAAGACGATTCTGGAGCCACTCCAGATTCACGGCCTCCCCGAGGACACCGGCGAGAAGTCCACGCGGCAGGCGCGCCGCGACCGCGTCGTCGAACTGATGGAGGCCGTCGGCCTCGAACCCGGCCAGTACGACCGCTATCCCCACGAGCTCTCGGGCGGGCAGCGTCAGCGCGTCGGCATCGCCCGCGCGCTCGCCGTCGACCCCGACTTCATCGTCGCGGACGAGCCGGTGAGCGCGCTGGACGTCTCCGTGCAGGCCCAGATTCTGAACCTCATGGAGGACCTCCAGGACGAGTTCGACCTCACCTACCTCTTCATCGCGCACGACCTCTCCGTCGTCCGGCACATCTGTGACCGCGTCGCCGTGATGTACCTCGGGAAAGTCGTGGAGACAGCGCCCACCCAGCTGCTGTTCGACTCGCCGAAACACCCCTACACGGAGGCGTTGCTCTCCTCCATCCCCGAGCCCGACCCGCGGGCCGACACCTCCGACCGCATCATCCTCGAGGGCGACGTTCCGAGCCCCATCGACCCGCCGTCCGGCTGCCGGTTCCGCACCCGGTGTCCGAAAGTCATCCCGCCGGCCGACCTGGACGTCGAGCAGGACGTGTTCCGCGAGGTGATGGACCTCCGTGAGACAGTGGAGAACCGCGAGATTCCTCTGGACACCGTCTGGGAGGACGCCGCGGACGACACCGCCGCGGGCGGGTCGCCGACGGACGTGCCCGCGGACGGCGGCCGCGACGCCAGCCGCGAGGCGTTCGTCGATGCGCTCTGGGCCCGCGAGTTCGACACCGAGCCGACCGGCGAGGTGCGGTCGGTCGTCGAGCGCGCGTTCGACGCCCTCGCGACCGAGAACTGGGCCGACGCCGAGGAGACGCTGCGCGAGGCCTTCGAGAGCCCCTGTGAGACGACCGAACCGCTGCTGGGCGGGGGCGAGCAGCCGGCGGCCTGCCACCTCTACGACGACGCCGCTTGAGGCCGGGTACTACGCAAATACGGGTTTGTAGCGGGAGGCGGGAACTCGGTGCGACTACCCCGTCGTATGTGGAATGCTCACGGCCACCGGTATTTTTAACACGAGGACCAATTATTACCGGGTATGCCACGTGATACGGTAGACCGGCGCACATTCCTGAAGTCGGCCGGCGCTGCGACAGTCGTCGCAACGTCACTCGCCGGCTGTTCCAGCGGCGACGGTGACAGCGGTGAGGACACCACCGAAGCCAGCGAGAACACCGGCGACGGGACTGAAACCGACGAGACGACCGAACAGGACGACGGCGGGAGCGACCTCAGCGGGACGCTCGTGTACTCCCGCGGGGACCACCCGACGAACTACGACCCCCAGCAGACCACCAGCGGCGAAGTCGCGAAGGTCACCAACCAGGTCTTCGACACGCTCATCGACTTCGTTCCCGGCAGCGGCGGGCAGCTCACCGACGGGCTCGCCAACGAGTGGAACCTCGAGGAGACCACGGCGACGGTGACGCTCAAGGAAGGCATCACCTTCCACAACGGCGAAGAGGTCACCGGGGAGGACGTCCGCGCGACCGTCCGGCGGTTCATCGACGAGGACTACGAGTACTTCCTCGGCACCGACAACCGCTCGGGGTACTCCTCGGTGACGTTCGGGGACTGGGTCGAATCCATCGAGGTTCCCTCGGAGTACGAGGTCCAGTTCAACCTCAGCCAGCGGTACGCGCCGTTCGTCCGGAACCTCGCGATGTTCGCCGCCGCCATCATGTCGAAGACACAGATCGAGGGTGTCGGCGCGACGCCCGAGGATCAGGCTTCACTCGGTACCGACCCCAAGGGCACGGGCCCGTTCATGTTCGAGGAGCTCGACAACTCCAACCAGCGCATCCTCCTGTCCGGCTACCAGGACTTCTGGGGTGAGGGCCCGAACGTCGCGCAGGTCATCTTCAAGACCATCGGGTCGAACCAGACCCGTGCGCAGGACCTCATCAACGGCGACACGCACATCACGGACAACCTCGACGCGCAGTCCATCCAGCAGGTCGACGGCTCGGGCTCCGCGTCCGTCGTCCAGAAGAACGGCATCAACGTCGGCTACATGGCGTTCAACCACGCCCGGAAGGAGGCGTTCCGCGACCCCCGTGTGAAGCGCGCCATCACGCTCGCGGTCAACCGGTCGGCCATCGTCGACGACATCTATCAGGGCTTCGCCACGGAAGCCGACCAGCCGCTCCCGCCGGACGTCCTCGGGCACAACGACGACCTCGAACCGTACCCCCACGACCCCGAGGAGGCGCAGTCCCTGCTCGAGGAGGCGGGTGCGACCGACCTCAGCTTCGAGCTGGCGACGTTCTCGAACCCCCGGGGGTACAACCCGAGCCCGCTCCAGACGGCGAACCAAATCAAGTCCGACCTGCAAGAGATCGGCGTCTCGGTCGAGATCAACCAGTTCTCGACGTTCAGTTCCTACATCGAGTACACGTACGGCGGCCGCCACGACGCCTGCCTGCTCGGCTGGTACACCGACAACGCCGACCCGGACAACTTCCTCTACGTGCTGCTGCACCCCGGCGTGGACGCCTCGGAGCTGTCCGCCGACCAGCAGCACATCCCGTGGGATGACAAGGCGAACGCGTCGAACGTCGCCGCGTGGGTGAACAAGGACTACGTCGAACTCGTCGACGAGGGCCAGACCACGTACGACGAGGGGTCGCGCCGCGACCTCTACCTCGAAGCGTCCCAGATTGCCCACGACGACGCGCCGTGGATGTTCATCGACTACGCGGAGCTCATCCGCGGCGTCCACCAGTCGGTCAACGCCGACAGCTACACGGTGAGTTCGGTCGGTGGGCCGTACCTCGAACTCGTCGAGATGAACTGACAGCGCGACTGAGAAAACTACAAACCCCCGGGCTGTACAGGTCCGGGCAGACGCTCTACATTCATGGCTTCCAAGCGGTTCATTCTGAAACGGCTGTTGTTGCTCGTGCCGGTCCTGTTCGGAGTGGCGACGTTCGTGTTCGTCATCCTCCATCTGGCGTCGGGTGACCCGGCACGGGTCATCCTCGGGCAGCGCGCCCCCCAGTCGCAGGTCGTCCAGCTCCGGCAGGAACTCGGCTTGAACGACCCGGTGTACGTCCAGTACGGTCGGTTCCTCGTCGACGCCGTGCAGTTCGACTTCGGCCAGTCCTACCAGATTGCGCAGGGCGACAGCGTCCGCAGCGTGCTGGCCGACAAGATTCCGGTCACGCTCGAACTGGCGCTGTACGGCCAGGTCATCGGCATCCTCCTCGGCATCCCGCTGGGCGTCATCTCGGCGGTGAAACAGGACACGCTCACCGACCACGTCGGACGAATCGGTGCGCTCTCCGGTATCTCCATCCCCATCTACTGGTCGGGCCCGATGCTCATTCTCCTGTTCTCGACGACGCTCTCCATCTTCCCGGCGTCCGGCCGCATCGGGTCGACCATCTTCCTCGACAACAGTTGGCTCCCGTTCACGTTCCTGCCAGCCGACATGTCAATCCCCGCTCCCTGGTTCGCGGTGTACGACGTTGGATTGGCGGGCGTCAGCCTCCCCGTCCCGTTCTTCGATATCGTCACGGTCACAAGCGGGACGACGTGGCCGCTCACGAACATGGTCACCATCGACACCCTGCTACTCGGCCAGTTCGACGCCTGGGTGTCGGCGGTCATGCACCTGTTCCTGCCCGCGGTGACCATCGGCGTCTACTCGATGGCGCTCATCTCCCGGATGATGCGGTCGTCGATGCTCGAAGTCGTGCGCCAGGACTACATGCGGACGGCGCGCGCGAAGGGCCAGGGCTCGAAAATCACCGTCATGAAACACGGCTTCCGGAACGCCCTCATCCCCGTCGTCACGGTCATCGGTATCCAGTTCGGCGGCCTGCTCGGCGGTGCCGTCCTCACCGAGACGGTCTTCGGCATCGGCGGCATCGGGACGATGCTGGTCTCCGCCATCAACGCCAACGACTACCCGCTCGTCCAGGGCACCGTGCTGACGTTCGCCCTGCTGTTCACGCTCGTGAACCTCGTCGTCGACATCACGTACAGCTACCTCGACCCACGCATCCAACAATGAGTACGGACACCGCAACCGACGCGAACAGCCTGGACGACCGCACGGCCCTCGACCGGCTGCGGTCCTCGCAGTTCCTCTCGGACCTGCTGTCGAACCGCCTCGCGGTCATCGGGCTAACGATCATCGTCGGGATGATACTCGTCGCCGTCTACGCCCGGGTCGCGTACGACCTCAACGCGCTGACCCAGTCGCAGCTCGGCACCGTCCCCGACCGGCTGCGGCCGGGCTGGACGGGCGCTGGTCCCGTCGACCAGCACATCTTCGGCACGGACGCCTCGGGCCGCGACATCTACAAGCGCACGCTGTACGGTGCCTGGATCGCGATGAAGTACGGCACGGTGACGGTCGCGGCGTCGACGCTCATCGGTGTCGCGCTCGGCATCATCGCGGCGTACTACAGCGACCTGACCGACAACGTCATCATGCGCACGATGGACGTGCTGCTGTCGTTCCCGTCGCTGCTGCTGGCGCTCGCGCTCGTCGCCATCTTCGGCTCCGGCCTCTGGAAGGTCGTCATCGCGCTGACGCTCGTGTACACGCCGCGGTTCGCCCGCGTCGTCAGGGGAGCCGCGCTGAAAGTGCTGGAAGACGAGTACATCGAGGCCACGGAGGCGCTCGGCGCGAACGACCTCCGGGTGCTCGCGAAACACGTCTTCCCGAACACCCTCGCGCCCGTCACCGTCCAGTCCACGCTGAACTACGGGCTCGCCATCATCGACTTCGCGGCGCTGTCTTTCCTCGGGTTCGGCGCGGGTCCGGGGATGCCGTCGTGGGGGCTGATGCTCGACAACGGCGTCTCGAACGGCCTGCTCACCGGGAAGTGGTGGATGTCCGTCTTCCCGGGGCTGTTCCTCGCCATCCTCGTCCTCGGGTTCAACCTCCTCGGGGACGGCATGCGGGACGCCCTCGACCCGCGGATGCGGGAGACGGTCGACTGAGATGTCTCAGGCAGGCGTCGAGGTTGCGGGCCGCGACTGGGGGCTGTTCGCGCGCGCCGCCGGCTACGGCGCTGCGGCGGCGTTCGCCCTGTTCTACGTCCTCCACCTCGGCGTCGGCACCAGTCCGCGGCAGGCCAGCGAGGTGGCGTTCCCGCTGGCCGCGCTCCCGTTCGCCGTCGGGCTCGTCGGCTGGTCGGGCGTGCTGATGTCCGGGGACGCTATCGAGGGGTTCTCGACGGAACTCGGCGTCTCGGAGGGCTGGACCGCCGAGAGCGGCCGACAGGCGATGGCGCTCCTGATCGCGTTCGGCCTCGGCGGGATGGTCGGTGCCGCCGTCGCCGGCGCGCCGTACGGCGTCTAACGCTTACTGGCGGACGTTCTCGCCGTCGAACGCCGCGAACTCGTCGCCGTCCCAGACGACGGTCCCGCGCACCATCGTCCACTCGGGGAACACCCCCTGTTTCCCCTCGAACGGCGTCCACTCGACGTTCGAGTGCAGGTCGTCGCCCCGAATCTCACGCGCGTTCTCCGGGTCGACGAGCACGAGGTCGGCGTCCCGGCCCGCCTCGACGCGGCCCTTCCGGGGCAGGCCGAAGATGTCGGCCGGATTCGCTGCCGTCACGTCACGCACGCGCTCGTAGCTGAGGTCGCCCTCGCGCGCCGCGTCGAGCAGCAGCGGGAGCGCCGTCTCGACGCCCGGCACGCCCGAGGGCGCGTCCCAGATGCTCGCGTCTTTCTCGTCGCCGGTGTGGGGCGCGTGGTCAGTCGCTATCACGTCGACGCGGCCGTCGGCGAGCCGCTCGAACAGCGCCTCGCGGCGCGCCTCGCTGCGCAGCGGGGGGTTCATCCGGCCGAACGTCCCGAGGTCGTCGAGGTCCTCGCGCGAGAGGAAGAGGTGGTGGGGCGTCACCTCGCAGGTGGCGTCGCCCGCCCGCGCCGCGTCCACGCCCTCCGGCGTCGACGTGTGTGCGATGTGGACCGTGGCCCCGGCCTCGCTGCCCACGTCGACCGCGCGCTCGACGGCGGCCGCCTCGGCGTCGGCCGCCCGGTACGCGCTCCACGCATCCGCGTCGTCGCGGGACTTCGCGTCCTCCGAGAACAGGTCGGCGTCCTCCGCGTGGACGGTGACGACGACGCCCGCGTCCGCGGCCCGCCGGCACGCCGCTCGGAACAGGTCGGCGTCGATGCCCATGTCTCCGGTGGAGTCCGCGAGGAACACCTCACCGAGCGCGAACAGCGGTCGCTCGAACAGCGAGTCGGGGTCCCAGTCGGCGGTCACCCCGCCGCTGACGCCCCAGTCTACGAGGCTCCCCGCAGCGAACTCGGCCTTCTCGTCGAAGGCTTCGCCAGTCACCGTCGGCGGGTCCGTGTTCGGCTGGTCGACCACGGTCGTCACGCCACCCGCAGCGGCGCTCCGGGAGCCACTCGCCCACGTCTCTTTGTGCCCGAACCCGGGCTGCCGGAAGTGGACGTGCGCGTCTATCATCCCCGGCAACAGCAGCCTCTCGTCCGCCTCGACGAACGCCTCCCCGTCGAGGTCTTCGCCCACTGCGTCGATTCGCTCCCCGTCGAGTCGGACGTCGCGGACTCGCCCGTCGGCGAGCATCGCCTCCCGGATGACTCTCATACCTCGTCGCTCGCTGCGTACCCGCGTAAGTGCTGTGGACCGGACTGCAGGCGTTCGGTGTATTCGCCGCGGCCTCGCAGCAGCCTCCTCTCGAAAGCCCTCGGCGTTCTCGGCTCCCGCGACTCGCTGCGCTCCTCGGCGTCCGGCCTGCGGTGCTTGCTTCGTCGGGGTTCCCCGAGAACGCCTCGCCCTTTCAGTCCACCAGGGACCGGCTGGCTCATCGGCCGGTGCTAGGTGGAATCTTCCTCTTGCAGCAATCAGTCCTCCAGGATGTCCGCGGCTGCCACGAACTCCGTCTCCGCGTCCCCCACGAGCGCGTCCTCCAGTTCGTCGCGCACGCGGTCCGGGTCGCCGCCGGCAGCCGCCACGCTCCCCACCGAGTCCGGGTCGAAGGCCACGCCGAGCGCGGGGTAGACGTCCGCGAGTACGCCGGCAATCGCGTCCCGGTCGTCCACGACGAGCACGCCTGAGGTGAGCGCCGCGCCCTTCGTGACGCGCTGGGCGACGCCCGCGAGCTTCCCGCAGTCCGCCCGCACTGAGTGGTCGCCGGGACAGAACGAGTCCGGCGGCTCGCCGCCGCGAGCGTCGTCGACGCCGACGACCTGGAGCGCGTCGACCACGTCGGCGACCATCGCGTCGTAGCGCTCGCTCAGCCCCGTCCGGATGTCCGCGGTCGGCGTGACGCGCGCGAACGCCAGCGTCGAATCAGTGTACGCCACCGCGCGGCCGCCGACGCGGCGCTCGACGGTCGGGAAGCCGTGGTCGCTCGCGGCCGCGACTGCCGCCTCGTAGCCGTCCTCGTTGGCGTCACGGCGGCCGAACGCGACGACGCGACCCGGCGACCACACGTGGACCGCCGGCTCGCCGCGCTCCCGGACCCAGTCCAGCACGTCGCTAGTGACTGCGTGGTCGGCGTCCCGGTTCGCGGGTGTCCCGCTCACTCGCTCCGAGGACTCGCTCCGCTCAGCCCCGCGGTCGTCGGCTCGGCCGCGAACGACTCGCATACTTGCGCTTGGAACCGAACCGAGTAATTCCTCCCGGTTCGAAACACGGACATGGTCACGCTCGACGGCGACGTCGTCGCCCGGTACCCGCGGGTGTCCCGGTACAACTCCCCGTACCCCGCCCACGACGCCGGCTGCGCGGTCGACCTCTACTCCGACGACGGGTGGAACGCGGACGGCCACGCCACCGCCGCGCCGAGCCCCGTCGCCGGCGAGGTCGTCGAGACCCGAACCGTCAGCTGCCCGGACCGCCCGTACGCTGCCGACCACGACCACCTGATTGTCCTCGACACCGGCGACGCCCTCGCCCGCGTCCTCCACGTCGACCCCGGTGTCGAGGCGGGAGAGAGGGTCACAGTCGGCGACTCGCTCGGCGAGATGGTCCGGTCCGGCTTCTTCGCGCCGTGGGTCGACAACCACCTCCACCTCGGCTTCCGCGAGCACGGCCAGAACGCCGTGCGTGCGTCGGGGTCGCTCCCGCTCGACCTCGACGTGGCCGTCGAGCCCGCGACATGGGACGGCCGAGCGACCGTCGTCGAGACCGGGGAGACGTGGCTCCGACTCGACGAACCCACCCACCCCGCGCCCGGCGACGCGTACGCTGCGCTCGCGAGCGACGACGGGGCCGTCCTCGACGGCGGCCTCCCGCACTACGAGACCGGGTACGCGAGCGGGCGTGGCGAGACCGTCTCGCTGTTCGGAACGGTCGCGGGGGACCGCAGCGGCGACCGCACCGTCACCTGGCGGGACGTGACGGTGACCGTCGACGGCGCGCCGGCGAAGGGTCTGTCACTGTGGCTCGGGCGAGACGCCCTCGGGTGCAAGGTCGTCGCTCCCGGCCACGACGTCACCACGGGCGACGAGGTCACCGTCGACATCCGGAGCGCCGACCGTTCTGCCGACTGAGTGTCGGACGCCCCCACTTTCTCGGGCCTGGAGTCCGCTACGCCTGTATGGACGCCGCCGACCACGTCGAAATCACGGAACGGCTCATCGGTGCCGTCGAAATCGTCGCCGCGTACGTGCTCGTGTTCCTGTTCGCCGTCGGCGTCTTCGACCTCGGGCTCACCATCGGCGACCTCATTCTCTCCGGCGCTATCACCGACACGGCCGAGGTCGTGGGGCTCGTCGACACCGTCCTGTTGCTGTTCATCGTCGTCGAAATCTACCGCACGGTCGTCGCCTACACCCGCGAGGAGAGTGTGCTCCGCATCGTCATCGTCACGGCGGTCATCGCCGTCGCCCGCCGCATCATCGTCTACAAGCCCACGGACTACGCCTCCCCGGACGCGACGCTGTTCACGGCCGTCGGGCTCGCGGTTCTGATTGCTGCCCTCGTCGGGTCGCTGCACGTGCTACGGTCGGCCGAGGACGACGGCTACCTGTTCTGACTGCGGTCACGCGAACATCACGCCCGCTCGGTCGACGACCTCCCCGAACAGCCAGTCGGCGTGGTCGACGGTGTACGCCTTGTGCTCTTCCTCGATGTATCCGAGCGCGTCCTCGACGAGCACAGGCCGGTAGTCGCGGAGCCCGGCCGAGCCGGCGGTGTGGAGTACGCAGACGTTCGCGAGCGTGCCACAGACTAGGAGGTCGTCGACGCCGTGGCTGTCGAGGAACCCTTCGAGGTCTGTCTGGTAGAACGCGTCGTAGGTGTGTTTCTCGACGACGTGGTCCTCGTCGCGGACGTCGAGGTCGCCGTGCAGTTCGGCGTCCCACGAGCCCTCGACGACGTGCTCGCCCCAGCGCTCGAACTCGTCGTAGTAGTGGTTGTCGTCGAACTGCTCGGGCGGGTGGACGTCCCGCGTGTAGACGACGCTCGCGCCCGCGTCCCGGGCTCGCGAGACCAGGCTCGTAACGGGGCCGAGCGCGTCCTCGCTGGCCGGTGCGTAGAGGCTGCCGTCGGGGTGGCAGAAGCCGTTCTGCACGTCCACGACGACGACGGCAGTGCTGGCTGGGTCGAACTCCATGCGCGAGCGTTCGCGCCCCGGAACAAAAACGATTGGTCGGGTGCCGGTGGGCGACGCCGGCTAGCGGTTGCACCGGCTGCGAGGGTGCGCAGGACTTTATGAACTGGCGCACTCAGTGTGTGCCGATGGCACGGCGACTGCTCGCTGTCGCAGTGGTGTGTCTCGTGGTGTTGGCCGGCTGCCAGGGTGGCATGACCGGCGACACCGGGACCGAGACCGCGACGACGGCGCCGACGAACACGACGACCCCTGCCGAATCGACGGATAGCTTCGACTACGCCGACCCCGCCGAGGACCGCCTCGGCTGGGAGGGCGGCTACTGGTACAACGAGTCAATCGACGTCGACCGCTCCGACGGCCTGAACGACACCGAACTCGCAGCGGTCGTGAACCGTTCGATGGCGCGCGTCGAACGCGTTCGCAGCCTCGAATTCGAGGAGTCGGTGCCCGTCGAGGTCATCTCCCGGGAGGAGTTCTCGAACGAGACTGCGGATTCGTACGCGAACATCTCACGGAACGGTAGCCTCCACCAGAACGTGAAGTGGGAGGCGGCGTTCATGCTCTCGGAGAACGAGAGCGCCACCGACCGACTGCAGTCGAACCGCGCCGCGTCCGTCGGCGGCTACTACTCGCCGAGCGAGGACCGAATCGTCATCGTCTCCGAGAACACGGAATCCCCGAAGATGGACGAAGTCACGCTCTCCCAGGAGCTGTTCCACGGGCTTCAACAACACCAGTTCAACATCTCGGAGATGAACCAGTCGACGCAGGAGCTCCACAACGCCCGCGACGGCATCATCGAGGGTGACGGAAACTACGTCGACCACCTCTACGAGCAGCGCTGCAACACTGACTGGGACTGTCTGATGCCCCGGGAACAGGGTGGCGGTGAGAGCGGCACTGACCTCCACATCGGTCTCTACGCGGTCCAGTTCCAGCCGTACAGTGACGGTCCGCCGTTCGTCCAGCAGCTCCGCGAGGAGGGCGGGTGGGACGCCGTGAACGCGGCCTACGACGACCCGCCGGCGAGCACCGAGCAGACCATCCACCCGGAGAAGTACGGCGAGGACGAGCCGACCGACGTGACGGTCCGGGACACCTCGACCGACGAGTGGTCGGTGCCCGAGATGGGCAACGGCAGCATCGACTACGCGTCCTTCGGCGAGGCCGGGATGTACACGATGCTGTGGTACCCGAGCTACGCCGAGACGCAGCGGACTAGCACGCCCACGAGCGTGATCGTCCCCGTCAACCACCTGCTGGCACCCGCACAGAATCAGGAGAGCCTCGACCTCTACAACTACAGCTACCGCTACACTGAGGGCTGGGACGGCGACAAGCTCGTCCCCTACGCCACGGACACGTCCGGCGAGGACAACCAGACCGCGTACGTCTGGAAGTCCGTCTGGGACTCGCCCGACGAAGCCGCGGAGTTCGCGGAAGGCTACCGCAAGCTCCTTGAACACCACGACGCCGAGCGCGTCGACTCCCAGACCGACCGCTACCAGATTCCCGAGGGCGCGAACGGGTTCGCGGACGCGTTCCGCGTCACCGTGGACGGCGACCGCGTCACCATCGTGAACGCGCCGACCGTCGACGCCCTCGACGACGTCCACGACGCGAACTGACGCGGCCCGCCGCCTGAGCAAACCCTTTCCTCGCCGCCGCCGTACCCGACGTATGCGCGCGCTCACGCTCGTCGCCGTCGCTGCGCTCGTCGTCCTCGCGGGCTGCTCTGCGCTGCCCGCTACCGACAGCCGGCCGACGCCCGGCGAGCCCGCCACCGCCCCCGCCGACTTCGTTGACCCCGACGGCGACGTGCTCGGCTGGGAGGGCGGCTACTGGTACAACGAGGGCCTGCCCGTCACCGACGACGACGGCCTGAACGAGACCGAACGCCGGATGGTCGTGAACCGTTCGATGGCGCGCGTCGAGCGCCTGCGCGGCATCGAGTTCGAGACGCCGGTCGACGTCGACGTCGTCTCCCGGGACGCGTACCGCGAGGAGTACGCGGGGAACGGCAACGCGAGCGACGCGCTGCGGACGTTCGACGACGCGAAGTTCGAGGCGCTGTTCCTCGTCGGCGAGGACCGCGGCGCTATCGACGTCCAGCGGTCGAACCGCGGGTCGAACGTGCTCGGGTTCTACTCGCCGAGCGAGGACCGCATCGTCGTCGTCTCCCCGACGGAGACGCCACAGGTCCGGGAGACCACGCTCGGTCACGAGCTCGTCCACGCGCTCCAGTTCCGGCAGCTCGGCGCTGGCTACGACTCGCCGACTCGCGACCGCGCGAACGCGAACAGCGGGCTCGTCGAGGGCGACGCGCGGTTCGTCGACCACCAGTACGGCGACCGCTGCGGCGCGGACTGGGACTGCGCGACCGCCGGCGGCGGTGGTGGCGGTGGCGACCTCCACCTCGGCGTCTACCTGCTCACGTACTTCCCGTACAGCGACGGCCCCGGGTTCGTGGAGGCGGTCTACGAGGACGGTGGCTGGGCGGCCGTCGGCGAACTCTACGGCGACCCGCCGGCGTCCAGCGAGCAGGTCGCTCAGCCCGAGAAGTACGGGGAAGACCAGCCGGCCGACCCGACGCTCCGTGACCGGTCGGCGAACGAGTGGAGCCGCGTCAGCGTCGACGGCCGCGCGCCGTACGCGGAGGTCGGCGTCGGCGGCCTCACGGCGATGCTCGCCTACCCCGCCTACGACGACAGCCGGCGGGGGGCCGTCCTCTCCCCCCAGACGTTCCTGAACTACCGGGACGGCGCGGTGGACTCCCGGGACCCCTTCGACTACACGACCACGCCAGTCGAGGGCTGGGACGGCGAACGGATGTGGGTGTACGAGCACGAGGACGGCGACCTCGGGTACACGTGGCGTATCGCCTGGGACTCGCCCCGGGACGCCACCGAGTTCGCCGACAGCTACCGCGACCTGCTCCGGTACTGGGGCGGCGAGCGCGTCGACGGCGAACCCGGCGTCTGGCGCATCCCCGAGGGCGAGAGCCCGTTCGCGGACGCGTTCCGGCTCACCGTGGACGGCGACCGCGCCACCATCGTGAACGCGCCGGAGACGGACGAACTGGACGCCGTCCACGAGCCGCGGAACTGACCCGCCGTCTGCGGCCGGGAGCCGAGGGTTTTTCGCCGGGGCGGGAGTAGCCGGAGGCATGCAGGATTCGTGGAGGGCCGCGGCGTGACCTTCGACATCGTGGACGCCGACGCCATCGAGAGCGGGCGCGCGACCGACGCCTACTTCGAGCGCACCGAGGCCGCCCTCGACCACGCCGGCCGGAACCCCGACGTGGTCGCGGAGGTCACCGCCGACCAGTTCCCCACCGGCGCGTTCGAGGTGCTCGCCGGCGTGAAAGACGCCGCCCACCTCCTCGACGGGCTGCCGGTCGATGTCGACGCGCTCCCCGAGGGCACGCTGTTCGACGGCGGGCCCGTGATGCGCATCGAGGGGACGTATCGCCAGTTCGCGCGCTACGAGACCTCGCTGCTGGGCTTCCTCTCGCACGCCTCTGGGGTCGCGACGGCAGCCCTCGAAACCCGGACGGCCGCCCCCGACGCCCGCGTGTTGAGCTTCGGCGCGCGCCACGTCCACCCCGCCATCGCAGCGATGGTCGAGCGCTCGGCGCTCGTCGGCGGCCTCGACGGCTTCTCGCATGTCGCCGCCGGGGACGTCCTCGGCCGGGAGGCCAGCGGCACGATGCCGCACGCGCTCGTCATCTGCTTCGGGCGCGGCGACCAGGAGTCCGCGTGGCGGGCCTTCCACGAGAGCGTCGACGAGGACGTCCCCCGCGTTCCCATCTGTGATACGTACAGCGACGAGAAAGACGAGGTGCTGCGGGCGGTCGCCGAACTCGGTGACGACCTCGACGGCGTCCGCCTCGACACCACGTCCTCGCGGCGCGGCGACTTCCGGCACATCGTCCGCGAGGTGCAGTGGGAGCTCGCCGCCCGCGGCCACGGCGACGTCGACGTCTTCGTCTCCGGCGGTCTCGGCCCGAGCGACCTCCGCGAGCTGCGGGACGTCGCGGATGGCTTCGGCGTCGGCGGCCACGTCTCGAACGCCGACCCCATCGACTTCGCGCTCGACATCGTCGAAGTCGACGGCGAACCCGCGGCCAAACGCGGGAAGCTCTCCGGAAAGAAAGACGTCTACCGGACGCGGGACGGCGGCCACCACGTCGGCCTCGCCGCGCGGCCCGGCCCCACGGGGTCGTCGTCGCTGCTGCAGCCGCTCCTCCGGGACGGCGACATCGTGCGCGGGTTCGACGTCGAGGACGCCGCCGCGAGGGCGCGCGACGACGCCGACGCTGTCTCGTTCAGGGCGTAATCGGTCTCGCGCAGAATCAGGTCTCGGTTCTCAGGACGTGAGTTCCTCGACGGGGTCGTCTTCGTCGCCCGTCTCCCGGAACACCTGCCCCTCGAACAGGGTCACCATCACGTCGTCGTCCTCCCAGGCCCCGTCCGGCAGCCCCGCTTTCCGGCAGGTCCGGTCGAGGTACTCGAAGACGCTCCAATCGTTCTCCACGGGGAGTGTCGGGTACATCCAGCCGTGCTGGCCGTCGCCGTCGATGGCGACGCCGTGCGTGCCGAGTTCGATGTCCTCGACGGGGTCGTCGGTGAGCACGAGGTTCGACACCGTGCAGACCGACACCTGAATGTTCTCCAGTTCGGCGGGCTCGACCTCCGAGCCACACGACGCCTCGGAGGCGGCCTCGATGGCGGCCTCGACGATGGCGTGCCCGAGCTGTCGGTTCCCGTTGCCGAGCTCTCGGACCGACTCATGGGCACCCGCACACCCACGCAGGCGACCGCGACCTCGTGTGGACTCCAGACGCACGAACGCACTGGTTCGGTTGTAGAACGCGTCCCGCATGCTCCCCGGCTGCTCCCGCTGGCCGTTCTGGACGAACGCCTCGACCGATTCGCGAGCGAGTTCCACGGTTCGAGCGCCGTCCTCGAAGGAAAGGTCTACTGACTGGCCCTGGCCCATACAGAACCTATTACGCCGGGGACAGACTTCAAGCCTTCCCTTGGTGACGAGAATCGTGAAGGATTATTATCGGCCGAGCCTGACACCCGAATCCGGAGACAGCGAAGGGTAATTTCGGTAACTGTTCGATTCGACGACTGTCCCGACTTCGTTTCGCACTCTAAAAAGTCGGAATATGTCGCGGTCCGTCGCACCGGTCTTCGACACGCGGCGAACACCGGGAACCGAACTCCTTAACGACGCACCCGGCGTAGAGAGAGTGGGCAGAGGGAGCCCGGCTCCCGTGCCGCGAGGCATGAGGAAAGTCCCCCCACCCGTTCGGGCACGCGGCCGGACGCAAGTCCGGGGCGGGAGACCGCCGGCACTGGAACAGAGACGACACGTCCCTCCGACACCGATGAGGCGTGCGACCCGACCCGGAAGGGGAGGAAGCTAACCCGCCGAGGGAAGCGCGGCTCTGCCGCGTTGAGGCGAACGGCGTCAGCCGTGAGCCAGTGTGGGATTCCCACCAGAGCGGAGGGGAGCGATGGAACGGCCAACCCCCGCCGGTGCAAGTCCGTGCGTGCGAGGTAGCCCGAACCACCCGAGAGGGGCCGCGCGGACGCTCAGCCGAATGCCGGGCCGAACAGAAGGGGGCTTACTCCCCTCAGCTCGTACCTTTTACAGTGGCAAGCCGGTGGCTCGCCACTGTAAAAGGTACGCTAAAAACCGCGACGGCGACCGGCCGCGTACGCTCGCGTTACTGCGTACAGGCTGGCTCTCCGCTGTGGTCCGGTAAGCCTGTCTTACTCGCTGAATCCGTCTTCCCACCGGAAGGTGCCGTTGCGCTGGACGACCTCGCCGTCGACTTCCATGAACGAGTCCTCGCTCATGTCCGTAATCATGTCGACGTGGACGGCGGAGTCGTTGGCTTCGTCCTCGCTGCCCTCGGGGAAGTTCGACCCGTAGGCGCGGCCGAGCGCGAGGTGGACGGTGTCGCCCATCTTCTCGTCGAAGAGGATGGAGTCCGTGAACTGGTCGATGCCGCGGTTCATGCCGATGCCGAGTTCGCCGAGGCGGCGCGCGCCCGCGTCGGTCTCCAGAATCTCGCCGACGACGGACTCGTTCTGGGCGGCCGAGTAGTCGACGACCTCGCCGTCCTCGAAAGTGAGGTGGACGTCCTGCACGCGCTCGCCGCGGAGCGTCATCGGCACGTCGAACAGCACCTCGCCCTCGGTGGCCTCTGGCGCGGTGAACACCTCGCCGGAGGGGAGGTTGTGGGAGTCGTAGGCGACGGAGGCTGCGGAGTTCACGGCCGTCCGCCCCTCGATGCTCATCGTGAGGTCGGTGTCCTCCTTCACGAGTCGGACTTCGCTGCCGTCGTCGAGGACGTCTTTCATGTTCGCCATCTGGTCGGCGAGCGTCTCCCAGTCGCGGAGGACGGCGTCGTACGCGAAGTCCCGGTACTCCTCGAAGGACATGTTCGCCTGCTGGGCGAGCGACCGCGTCGGGTGGACCGTGCTCACCCAGTCGATGTCCATGCGGGCCTCCCGGAGCTGCTCCCGGGACTTGCCGTACGCCTCGCGGACGTCGGCGGGGACGTCCGACCCCTCGCTGGTGTTGCGTCCGCCGCCGACAGAGAGGTAGACGTCCGCGTTCTCCACGAGCGCGAGTTCGTGCGCGGGGGCCTCGTCGAAGTCCCCGTCGTGGGCGAGCTTGTAGGCGCGACTGACTTCGTCCGACGAGTACGTCGTGACGAGGTTCGCGCCGCGCTCGCCGACCTTCTCGGCGACGGCGACCGCGAGCTCGTGGGCGTCCGGGCCGACGCTCAACACGACGTCGTCGCCGTCCTCGATTCGCGCGCTCCAGTCGACCAGTACCTCGGCGTGTTCCTCGACGCGGGCGTCCATACCTGAAGTCCGGCGGCCACGAGAAAAAGCGGTCGGGTTCCGGGCGACGGCGGGGGCTACCCGGGCGGCGTGCCGGCCTCCGAGTCCCCGGCAGCGACGTACGCCCGGTAGAACGCCCAGATGCCGACCGCAAGCGGGACGATCGACGCGAGCACGACGACGTCACCGACGGCACCAGCGAGCCAGACTTCGGCGGCCTGCTGGAGCAGTATCGAGAACCCGGTCCCGACGCCGCTGACGTTCTTCAGGAACTTCGCCCGCGACCGGCCGCCGCGTCGGTAGTCCCAGTACATGTACGCGGACAAGAACGGGTAGGCGGCGACGCCGGCGGTGACGAGCCAGCCAAAGACGTCCATATCCGTGGCGTCGCCGCGAGCGAGGAAAAAATCCGCGTCGCGGTCTCAGCCCGTGCAGCGCGTCACTCGTAGACGAGGACGGTACCGAACGACGCTTCGATGACGTTCACTTCCTCGCCGGAGGACGCCCGGTACTCCTCGGTGACCTCCAGCCAGTCGGCGTCCAGGTCGAAGGACTGGCCGTCGGCCTCGACGGTGACGGTGTCCCCGGAGTGCATCTGAGCCTGGATTGCCGCCGGGTCTGTTTCCGCGATGGCCTGCATCACGGTGCCGGCGTCGCTGCGGAACTCCGGCCCGATCTCGGAGTCGTCGCCGTCGACCTCGACCGGAACGAGTTCGACGTCCGGCCGGCCGTCCACCAGCTTGATGGGTGCGTTGACGGTCTCGCTGAGGTCGTAGGTGTCTAAGTGGGCGTTCCCGTCCTCGTCGACGTCGAAGTAGAGTTCGACGCGGTCGAGGTCAGCGTTCAGCGGCATCCCCTGGTCGGACTTCCACGCGCGGATGTCGCTGGCGACCTCGGCGATGCGCTGGCCGGCGAGTTCGGCGTCCTCGTCGCGGAGGTCGACGCTCGGCCACTCGGCGGTGTGGACGCTGCCCTCGGTGCCGGGGAGGTTCCGCCAGATCTCCTCCGTGGCGTGCGGGCTGAACGGCGCGAGCATCCGAGCGACCGCGGTGACGGCCGTGTAGAGGGTGTGTTCGGCGGCGTCGCGCTCACCGGGCCGGCCGTTGTACAGCCGCCCCTTCACGAGTTCGACGTAGTCGTCGGCGAGGTCCTCCCACGCGAACTCCCGGAGTTCGCGGAGCGCGCGGTCGAAGCGGTACTCCTCCATGGCCTCGTCGACCTCCTCGGTGACGCGGGAGAGTTCGGAGAGCAGCCAGCGGTCGGCGTCCCGGTAGGCGGGGTCCTGGATGTCCGGGGTGTCCTCGTCGAAATGTCCGGAGGAGAACTTCGCGATGTTCCAGAGCTTCGTGAGGAACCGCGACGCGGACTTGACCTCCTTCCACTGGAACTGAACGTCGCTGCCGGGGCGGCCGCCGAGCGCGAGCGCCTGCCGGACGGCGTCGGCGGAGTACTCCTCGATGGCCTCGTCCGGCTGGACGACGTTCCCGCGGCTCTTGGACATCTTGTTGCCGTCCGGGCCGAACACCATGCCGTTGACGAGCACGTCGTCCCACGGCTTCTCGTCGGTGAGCGCGCCCGTCCGCAGCAGCGTGTAGAACGCCCACGTGCGGATGATGTCGTGGCCCTGCGGCCGGAGGTCGACCGGCTCGAACTCGTCGAGGTCGATGTCGGCCGGCCACCCGGAGAGGTGCAGGGGCGTGATGGAGGAGTCCATCCAGGTGTCCATCACGTCGGTCTCGCCCGTCCAGTCCTCGGCACCGCACTCGGGGCAGGCACCGACGGCGGGGTCGTCTTCGGTCGGGTCCACCGGGGCTTCCTCGCGGCCGGCGATGTGCCAGTACCCGCAGTCGTTGCACTCCCACGCCGGGATGGGGGTGGCGAAGACGCGCTGCCGGGAGACGACCCAGTCCCAGTCCATGCCCTCCGTCCAGTCGACGAGACGGTCGTGCATGTGGTCCGGAATCCAGTCGACCTCCTCGCCCTTCTCCAGGATGAGGTCCTGGTCGACCTCGACGAACCACTGCTCCTTGGAGAGAATCTCGATGGGCGTGTCGCAGCGCCAGCAGGCACCGACGCTCTGCTCCGTGGGCTCGGAGTCGTTCAGGTAGCCCTCGTCGTCGAGGGCGTCCGCGATTTCGCCCTTGGCTTCGTCGATGGTGAGACCGGCGAACTCGCCGGCCTGCTCGCCGAGGCGGCCGTCCTCGGTGAAGACGGCGCGGAGGTCGAGGTCGTACTCGGCCCACCAGTCGACGTCCTGCTTGTCGCCGAACGTACAGATCATGACCGCGCCGGAGCCGAAGTCGGCGTCGACCTCGTCGTCGGCCAGCAGTTCGACCTCCTGCCCGAACAGCGGCACCTCGAAGGTGTCGCCGATGCGGTCCTCGTAGCGCTCGTCGTCGGGGCTGACGGCCATCCCGACGCAGGCCGACAGCAGTTCGGGCCGCGTGGTCGCGATTTCGATGTCGTCGTTGCCGACGCCGTCGAACGTGACGTAGTACAGCGTGCCCTCGCGGTCGATGTTCTCGACCTCGGCGTCGGCGATGGCGGTCTCGCAGCGCGGACACCAGTTCACCGGGTGTTCGTCGCGGTAGACCATGTCCTCGTCGGCCATCGCGGAAAAGGACTCCTGGGTCTTCCCCCAGTACTCGGGGTCCATGGTGCGGTACTCGGCGTCCCAGTCCTGCGAGAAGCCGAGTTCCTGCATCGTCGCCTTCATCTCGTCGATGCGGTCGTCCGTCCAGTCGATGCACATCTGGCGGAACTCGTCGCTGGAGACGTCCGTGCGGTGGATGTCGTTGACTTCTTCGACTTTGACCTCGGTCGGGAGCCCGTGGCAGTCCCAACCCTGCGGGAAGAGGACGGCGTCGCCCTTGAGGCGTCGGTAGCGCGCGACGAAGTCGATGTACGACCAGCCGAGCGCGTGGCCGAGGTGGAGGTTCCCGGAGGGGTACGGCGGCGGCGTGTCGACGACGTACTGGGTGTCGGAGTCGCTGGGGTCGAAGCTGTAGACGTCGCTGGCCTGCCACTCGTCCTGCCACTTGGGTTCGATGCTGTCGGGGTCGTAGCTGTCCGGAAGCTCTGTCATGGGTGTCTGAGTCGTCGGTCCCGCGGTTGGCCGGTCGGGTCGCGGTGCTCGGCCGGAGAAATGGATTTACACACGTACTACGGCGGAGCCGACGCGCATACGTCTGCAGTGCGGTGGCGCGGTGATAAAGCTTCCCGTCCAACGCGGCGCTGGCGGGCGCTGGGACGGTGTCACGCGGTCGCCCCGTCCTCGATTTAGGTAGGCCGAAAAATCGACGGTCTTATTTGCTTTAGGCCGGCCAAAAACGGGTATGCACCGACGAGACTTCGTCCGAGCGGGCGGCGCTATGACCCTCGCAGGGCTGTTCGCAGGCTGTACGAGCCCCAGCGAGGGCGGTAGCGAGACGACCGACGAACCGACCGACACCGAGAACACGGCGACCAGCGCGGAGGCGAGCGAGGAGACCACCACCGAGGCCAGCGACTCGTACTCGGTGTCGATGACGCCCGTCGGCGAGGTCGAGTTCGACCGCGTCCCCGAGTCTATCTCCGTCTACGAGCCCGGCTACGCCGACATGCTCGTCGCGCTCGGGCACGGCGACGCCGTCGCGTCGGTCGGAAAGAAGGGCCGGTTCCACACGGGCCACTACGATGAACTCGACGGCGTCGGCGTCGACGACTCCGGCATCGTCGACCTCGTGAACGCCGGCGTCTCTCAGGAGACGCTGCTCGACCTCGACCCCGACCTCTACCTGATGGACCCGAACTGGCTCACCAACGTCTTCGAGTTGAACGGCGAGGACGTCTCCTTCCTCGAGGAGCGCGCCGCGCCGTTCCTCGGGAACACCATCTTCCGGCGGACGGACGGCTGGCACGACTACGACTACTACACGCTGTACGGTGCTTTCGAGAAGGTCGCCGAGGTCGTCCAGGAGACCGAGCGCTTCGAGGCCCTGCGGTCGTTCCACGACGACTACGTCGACCGCATCGCCGCGGATGCCCCCGACGAGGGGCCGCGGGCCGCGCTCGTCTGGGGCGGCAAGGCCGAGCCCACGTCGTTCTCCCCGTACCACCTCGGCGGCGAGGGCGCGAACAAGAAGGCCTTCCGCGACCTGAACGTCCGGGACGCCATCGCGAATTCGGACGTGGAAGCGCTCTCCCAGAGCCAGCGCTCCGAAATCGACTACGAGACGCTGCTCGACCTCGACCCCGAGGTGCTGTTCGTGCGCGGCCACGAGGACAAGACTCCCGAGGCGTTCCGGGACACCGTCGTCTCCTTCATGCAGAACCACGACACGGCCAGCCGCATCACGGCGGTCGAGAACGGCGACGTCTACCGGGGCGGCCCCATCTACCTCGGGCCGCTCGGCCACCTGTTCCTCACCGAACGGTTCGCGACCCGGCTCTACCCCGACCGGTTCTCCGGCGAGCTGTTCGACCGGGACGAACTCGCTGGCATCGTCACGTCGTAGACGGAACGCTTTTGAACTATTAGGCCGGCCTAAAGAACGAGAGAAGCGGCCGGCCTCTCACGGGCCGACCGACATGAGCACGCCCGCCCGCCCACCGGGCGCGCTCCGACACACCGGGCACCACCACCGATGTCACGACAGTTCCGCGTTCGAGACGTCCTGCTCCCGAACCTCGACGACGCGCTCGTCCTCACGATGGTCGCGAGCACCGTCGCCGTCGTCCTCGGCGCGCTCGTCCAGATCCGCTACGGGGCCTACCCGATGCCCTTCGAGACCGTCTGGCGGGCGATGTTCGACCGCGCGGTCTGGACGAATCCCCGGGTTCTCGCCACCATCCTGCTCGGTGACGGCCTCGCCCACACGCTCGGCGTCTACAGCGACCTCTCCGTGCTCAGCGACGCCACGGCGGTCGTCTGGACGCTCCGGATGCCCCGGGTCGCAGTCGCCGTGTTCGTCGGCATGAACCTCGCCGTCGCGGGCGCTATCTTCCAGGCCATCACCCGGAACGAGCTCGCCAGCCCCTACATCCTCGGCGTGTCGTCGGGTGCCGGTTTCGCCGTCGTCGTCACCATCGTGCTCTCTCTGGGCACCTACTTCCTGCCGCTGGCCGCCGCCGTCGGCGGCACCGGCGCGTTCCTGCTCGTGTACGCCGTCGCGTGGCGCGGCGGCACCACGCCGGTCCGACTCGTCCTCGGCGGCGTCGTCGTCGGCACCATCTTCAACAGCCTCCAGACCGGCGTCTTCTACTTCATCGACTCCAACGGCGCGATGCGCACCGCCGTCTCCTGGCTCGCCGGGTCGCTGACCGGTGTCGGCTGGATGGACGTCCGCCTCGTCGTCCTCCCGACGCTGCTCGTCGTCCCCGCGGCCCTGGTCGCCGCCCGCCAACTCGACGTCCTCCTGCTCGGCGAGCGCCGCGCCCGCTCGCTCGGGATGCGCGTCGAGACGATGCGCTTCGGGCTCTCCGCGCTCGCCATCCTCGCCACCGCCGCGGCCGTCTCCGTCGCCGGGCTCGTCGGCTTCGTCGGGCTCGTCGTCCCCCACGCCGTCCGCACCGCGGTCGGCAGCGACTACCGGAAACTCCTCACGGGCTGTCTGTTTGCCGGCCCCGCCCTCGTGGTCGTCGCGGACGTCGTCGCGCGCCTCGGGCTCGGCGGCATCCAGGTCCCGGTCGGCGTCGTCACCGGGCTGGTCGGCGGGCCGTACTTCCTGCTGTTGCTGCGCCGCACCGAATCCTTCAACGAGTTCTGAGCATGCCACCGACACCACACACCGACACCGACGAACCGAACCGCGCCGCGGACGCGACCGACGCAGCCGCCGACCCCGTCACTGACGAGGACCCCGTCGACTCCGCCGCGCTGCTCGGCTCGGGACTCCGGCTCGGCTACGGCGAGGGCGTCGTCGTCGACTGCGAGGACATCGTCGTCCCCGAGGGCGAGGTGACGGCGCTCGTCGGCCCGAACGGCTCCGGGAAGTCAACGCTGCTCAAGGGGTTCTCCGCGGAACTCGACCCGATGGACGGCACCGTGTTGCTGGACGGCGAGGACGTCCAGACACGCGAGCCGAAACAGCTCGCCCGCGAACTCGGGCTGCTCGCTCAGGAGAACGACGCCCCCGGCGGCCTCACCGTCGGCGACCTCGTCTCGCACGGCCGCTACCCCCACCGCGGCTTCCTCGACCCCCTCAGCAGCGACGACGAGGCGCACGTCGACCGCGCCATCGACCTCGCGGGCGTCGACCACCTCCGAGACACCCCCGTCTCGGAGCTCTCCGGCGGCCAGAAGCAACTGGCGTTCGTCGCGATGGCGCTCGCTCAGGACACCGACGTGCTCCTGCTCGACGAGCCGACGACGTACCTCGACTTGCACCACCAGCTCCGAGTGATGGAGGTCGTCCGCACGCTCAACGAGGACCGCGACGTCACGGTCTGCGTGGTCCTCCACGACCTCCAGCAGGCGGCCCGGTTCGCGGACTACCTCGTCGCGCTCGACGACGGCGAGGTCTACGACTGGGGACCGCCCGAAGACGTGGTCACCGAAACCCTGCTCGCGGACGTCTTCGAGGTCGACGCCGCGGTCACGTACGACGGGGAACCCCGAATCGTCCCGCGGCGGCCGCTCGACTAGCCGTCGTCGCGCTCGTCTTCGAGACGGGCGACTCGCTGCCGGAGGTCGTCGACCTCCCGACCGAGGGCTGTCCGGGACGGTGCGTCCTCGCCGGCCACCGCGCTCGCGACGAGCACGACGGGGAGGACGAGGAGGAACGTCGCGCCGAGCAACAGCAACGACTCGGCGGTGCTGGCGTCCAGCAGCCACAGCAACAACAGGTCGTTCGCAGCGAGGAGGGCGACGAGTACGGGAACCGTCACGCGCATACCGGCGGTATCGAGCAGCCGGTACGCCAGCCTTTCGGTCGCCGCTTCCGTAATCCACTTCGGCCCACCGAGTGTTTCGATTCGCAATGCCCGAGCCCGAGGACAGCGTCTTCGACCGGTACCGCGACCGGGTCGACCGCCCCATCCGCCGGCTGTTCCGCGTGTACGGCGTCCCCGAGTGGCCGTACTTCGCGGCCGGCATGGTGGCGAACGTGGTCGCCCGGGTCGCCAGCCTGCTGCCGCCGGTCGTCCTGGGGGCCGCCATCGACAGCGTGTTCACGGGGGACGCACCCTACGACCTCCCGCTGCTGCCTGCGTCGCTGTTCCCGAACGCCCAGGCCGCGCAGTTCGAACTCTCCGCGGCGCTCATCGCCGGGTCGTTCGTCGTCACCGCCGTCTTCACGTACCTCTACGGGGTCGCCGCAAACCTCTTCGCGCACCGCGTGATGCACGACGTGCGCACGGACTCGTTCGCGAAGATGCAGGCTCTGGACATGTCCTTCTTCGACGACAAGCAGACCGGTGAGGTCATGAGCGTGCTGAACAACGACGCCTCGAACCTGGAGGTGTTCCTCGACGACGCGCTCCAGAACTCCGCCCGCCTCGTCGTGATGGTCGCCGGCATCACCGTCGTGCTCGTCTCCGAGAACTGGCAGCTCGCGGTCGTCACGCTCTCCGCGATTCCGCTGATGTTCGTGCTCACCCGGTGGTTCATGGTGCGAGCCGCCCCCCGCTACGAGCGCCAGCGCGCCGCCGTCGGCAACCTCAACACGCGCCTGGAGAACAGCCTCGCGGGCGTCGAACTCGTGAAGTCCAACGCCGCCGAGGACCACGAGACGGGCCGCGTCACCGACGCCTCCTACCGGTTCTTCCAGGACACGATGGACGTGCTCCGCCTGAGCTACGTCTACCGGCCGGGGATGGAACTGCTCGCCGGGCTCTCGTTCGCCGTGACGTTCGCCGTCGGCGGCTACTGGCTGCTGTACGGGCCGCCGCTGTTCCTCACCGGGTCGCTGTCGCCGGGCGCGTTCGTGACGTTCATCTTCCTCACGCAGCGCTTCGTCACCCCGCTCGCGGAGGTGTCGAACATCGTCGACCAGTACGAGAACGCGAAGGCCTCGTCCGCCCGCGTGTTCGGGCTGATGGACATCCCCGCCGAGGTCGCGGACGCCGACGACGCCACCGAACTCACGGGCGTCGAGGGCCGGGTCGAGTACGACGACGTGACGTTCGGGTACGACGACGAGGACACCGTTCTCGACGGCGTCTCCTTCGACGCCGACCCCGGCGACACCGTCGCGCTCGTCGGCCCCACGGGGGCGGGGAAGTCCACGCTCTGCAAACTCCTGCTCCGGCTCTACGACGTCGACGACGGTGCCGTGCGCGTCGACGGTCACGACGTCCGGTCGGTCACGCTGGACAGCCTCCGCGAGCACGTCGGCTACGTCAGTCAGGACACCTACCTCTTCGACGGCACCATCGCCGAGAACGTCGCGTACGGCGAGTTCGACGCCGACCGCGAGGCAATCGTCGCGGCTGCGACAGCCGCCGACGCCCACGAGTTCATCCGGGACCTCCCGGACGGCTACGACACGGAGGTCGGGGAGCGCGGCGTGAAGCTCTCGGGCGGCCAGCGCCAGCGCGTCGCCATCGCGCGCGCCATCCTCGCCGACCCCGAAATCATGGTCTTCGACGAGGCCACCAGCGACGTGGACACGGAGACCGAGCGCCGCATCCAGGCGAGCCTCGACGACCTCGCCGCCGACCGCACCGCGGTCGTCATCGCCCACCGCCTCTCGACAGTCCGGGACGCCGACCAGATTCTCGTCGTCGAGGACGGTGACGTCACGGAGCGCGGCACCCACGACGACCTGCTGGCGCGCGAGGGGCGGTACGCCGACCTCTGGCACGTCCAGACCACGACCCTCGACGGGTAGCGCCCGCATCGCAATTACTACCTTCCGTCGCGGGGAGGCTTCGGTATGGAACTCGGAGTTGTCGGCCTCGGCCGCATGGGGCGCATCGTCGTCGACCGGTGTCTCGACGCCGGCCACGACGTCGTGGCGTTCGACATCGACGCGGACGCCCGCGCGGACGCGGCGGACGCCGGCGCGACCGCGGTCGACTCGCTCCCCGACCTCGCCGCCGAACTCGGCGACGACCCCCGCGTCTGGCTGATGGTGCCGGCGGGCGACCCGGTCGACGCCGCGCTCGACGAACTCGTCCCAGAACTCGGTGACGATGCAATCGTCGTCGACGGCGGAAACAGCCACTTCGAGGACTCGACGCGGCGCGCCGACGAGTACGACGTGGCCTACCTGGACTGCGGTACCTCCGGCGGCCCCGCGGGGGCAGAACACGGCTTCTCGCTGATGGTCGGCGGCCCGGAGTGGGCGTACGAGGAACTGATCCCCGTCTTCGACGCCGTCGCGACCGGTCCCGCGGGCCACGACCGCATGGGGCCGGCGGGCTCCGGACACTACGTGAAGATGGTCCACAACGGCGTCGAGTACGCGCTCATGCAGACCTACGGCGAGGGCTTCGAACTGCTCCACGAGGGCCGCTACGACCTCGACCTGGAGGCCGTCGCGCGCACCTGGAACAACGGCGCGGTCATCCGGTCGTGGCTGCTCGAACTCTGCGAGGAGGCGTTCCGCGAGGAGGGCAGCGACCTCGGCGACGTCGCCGACCACGTGGCCGGCGGCTCCACGGGCACGTGGACCGTTCAGGAGTCCCTCGAACAGGAGGTCCCGCTGCCGCTCATCTACCAGGCGCTCTCCGAGCGCTTCGGCTCGCGGGCGAGCGGTGACGGCGAGGGCCGGTTCTCGCGGCGGCTGGCGAACCGGCTGCGGTACGGATTCGGCAGACACGACGTGGCGCGAAAAGAGTAGCGCGGCTCGGAGCGAGCGAAGGGAGCACTGCGGTGTTCGAGGGGCCGCGAGGCGACTCGGGAGCCGCGGTCAGTACCCGGAGTCGTACTCGATTTCGTCGGCGACCTGCTCGGCGATGCCCGGCGAGCACTCGCGCTCGACGACGTGGAGCGCGAGGTCGATGCCGGCGGTGACGCCGCCCGCGGTGAGAATCGTGCCGTCGTCGACGAAGCGGTCGTCGCGGACGTCCACGTCGGGGTAGTCCTCGCGCAGGTCGTCTTTCGCGGACTCGTGGGTGGTCGCGGGCCGGCCGTCGAGCAGACCGGCGTCTGCGAGCAGCATCGCGCCCGTGCAGACCGAAGCGATGGTCGCGCCGCCCTCGTGGAGCGTGTCGAGGCGCTCGGGGAGCGTGCCGTTCTCGACCTCCGACCAGACACCCCGGGATTCGCGGTCGTTCCACCCGCCACCGGGGACGACGACGAGGTCGGGCGTGCCGAGCAGCACGTCGTCCGGCTCGACGGTCAGGCCGTGGCGTGCGGTCACACCCTCGTCCGGCACGAGCGTGCGCATCGACACGTCCAGGTCGGCACCCATCTCGGCGGCCGTCTGGAACACCTCGTAGGGCGCGACTGCGTCGAGCTCGTCGAACCCCTCAAAGACGATGGTTGCAATCTTGATGGTCATGTACGTCAGCTGCGGCACGGAGAAAAAAGCCTTCTGCTTAGGCCAACGACTAGAGTTCGCTTATTGTAATTATTTATAAATAAAATTTAATTGCTTAACGAAAAAATTAGATTCCGCTGACTAAATACAGCAAAAAACGTTTTGTATCTCCGTCTGAAACGGGGAAATATGTCGGAAAACCCCGGCAGTTCTGGTGTGAGCCGGCGTAGTGTCCTCAGATCACTCGCATTCGCCGGAGGTGCCTGTTCCCTTCCGGTGTTTGCGTCTTCAAATGCCCAGGCCGTTAACGCGGATAGAATCCCTGTCTATAGAACAACTCAATTGGAAAACAACTGGGATCCGGAGAACAACGACCTAGTCGATCGTCTGGAAAACAGGGATAAAATTGAACCGAACTATCTGACGACCGTTATTGCCGAGGGGGTCAAGCAAATCTGGGCGGACGAGATCGAAGATGGCAACGAATACAGCCGCGAGATTCAGGGCGCGCCTCTGTCTCAACCAATCCGAGAGAGTGCGACGAATAGTACTGGTCTGCAAGAGCGAGCGATGGACATCGACTCGCACATGAAAGAGGACTCGGACTGGGTCAAATACGATGGGCGGGATGCGTTCCTGATTCTGGACTATAATGACAGGAACGATATGGTACGCGGCGATGGCAGTGCAGTTTGGGGAACTGCGGGAGGCTCCAGTGGGAAGGTAGCAATAGTTGACATGGCGTTCTTCGAGGATGCGCCCAAAGCGTACGACACAGGCGGTTTCTACGAAGAGACATTCGCCGTCGGGTCAGCATTCCGGGCCTTGGCAACACTCCACAACGCCACCTATCATGATGCAACTACGAGGGAGAATGGCGGGACGCATAAATACTCGCTGCTGGCCCGGAATTCCTACGAGTGGTATGCTGACTGTGGTGCTGTTTCCGATAGCGCTGACAAACAAGCAGAATTTGTTTCGGACTGTACCCGGAGTGATATTCGGACATATATAGACAACAACCTGTAGATCGGCGGAGCTAGCTCCACCGAGTTGAGCGGTTTCACAGTTTCTAGGTGGCTACCTAACTCAGCTCTCTATCAGTAGAGGAATCAATAATCCGTTCTGAGCGATCTCAACGGCCAAAACCGAGGAAGCCGCGCCGTCGCGCAATCACAATACTGTTAAACTGCGCTTCCGTACCGCCGCGCATGGTGAACACACTGGGCCTCGCGATCGGCCTGGGGGCGGCGCTCACGTTCGTCGTCCTCCACTTCGCGAAGGGGGCGTCGAATCCCGCCCCGGAGGACATCGCTGCCGACGTCCTCGAGCAGCGAGCCGCCACGGTGCCCGAGACTGACTTCCCGGAGCCGTACAACCGCTCCATCGGCGGCGGCGGTGGCGCTGGCGCTGTCGCGGGCGGCGCGGAGGGCGAACTCGAGGACTCCGAGGAGGAAGACGAGGGCTTCGACCCCGACGACATCGCGGACGACGAGGTCGAGTACTACGAGATCGAGTTCGTCAACGAGGGCGAGACCATCGAGGTCGCGAACAACGAGACGCTGCTGGACGCCGGCGAGGACGAGGGCTGGGACCTCCCGTACGCCTGCCGCCAGGGCCAGTGCGTGTCCTGTGGGGGCCGCGTCGCCAGCGGCGAGGACGCCAGCGAGTACATCCGTCACTCGAACAACGAGTCGCTGGGCGACTCGGAGATCGAGGAGGGCTACATGCTGACGTGTACGGCCCACCCGACGGCGGAGTTCTCCCTGGAGACGAACGAGACACCCTGACAGCGAGCCCGCCGCCGTCCGCTCTCGGGCAGCTATTCTTCCGGTAAGGCGCTCGGATTGCCGGTTCTGTGCGTTCCGGAGTTTTGAACTACCCTCGACTCCTGGCACTGCGTAGTGAGCGAGTCCTCTACTTCTGCGTCGTCGTCCATCACCGAGGGGGACCTCCTCGGGCCGATGGTCGAGTTGGCGTGGCCGATTGTCGTCATCCAGTTGCTGCAGGTCGCGTACAACCTCGCCGACACCTTCTGGCTCGGCCAGTTCTCCGGGAACGCGGTGGCCGCCATCTCGCTGGCGTTCCCGCTCGTGTTCTTCCTCATCTCCGTCGGTGGCGGCTTCACGACCGCGGGCTCCATCCTCGTCGCGCAGTTCACTGGTGCCGACAGCGAAGGCTCTGCGGGGAAGGTCGCCGCTCAGACGCTTGGCTTCGTGGTCAGTCTCTCAGCTGTCCTCGGCGTCGTCGGGCACTTCGTCACCGGAGACATGCTCGCGCTCCTGCCAGCCGACCCCGAGACCGCAGCACTCGTCGTGCCGAAGGCCGCCGAGTACATGGAGGTCTTCTTCCTCGGGATGCCCGCGCTGTTCGGGTTCTTCGTGTTCTCCTCGCTGATGCGGGGGTACGGCAACACCCGGACGCCGATGATCGTGATGTTCGTCAGCGTCGCTATCAACGTCATCCTCGACCCGTTCCTCATCTTCGGCTACGGGCCGTTCCCCGAGATGGGTATCGCAGGTGCCGCCGTCGCGACCATCTTCGCGCGCGCCGTCGCCGCCGTTATCGGCGTCTACGTCCTCTTCTACACGAACGCCGGCCCCGAAATCGAACTCTCGCAGTTCTACCCCGACTTCTCGATGATCTCCCGCATCGTCCGCGTCGGCACGCCGAGCGCCGCCGAGCAGTCCACCACCGCGCTCGCGATGATCACGCTCACCGCGATGGTCGCGAGCTTCCCGCCGGCCGTCGTTGGTGCGTTCGGCCTCGGCAACCGCCTCATCTCGCTGGTGTTCCTACCAGCGATGGGGCTCGGCCGCGCGACGAACACGATGGTCGGCCAGAACCTCGGTGCCAAGAACACCGAACGCGCCGAGCGCGCCGTCTGGCTCGCCGCGAAGTTCGCCGCCGCCGTCCTCTTCGGCGTCGCCATCGTCGCCGCCGTCTTCCCCGAACCGATCGTCTCGGTGTTCCTCGCGCCCGGCAGCGAGAACGCCGCCGAAATTATCGACTACGGCACGACGTACCTCCGCATCCGCTCGGTGGAGTTCGTCTTCGTCGGGATTCTCCAAGTGATGCTCGGCGCGTTCCGCGGTGCCGGCAACACCAAGACCTCGATGGTCATCTCCATGATTGCGCTCTGGCTCGGCCGCGTCCCCACCGTCTACGTCTTCGCGTTCGTCCTCGGCTGGGGCGCGACCGGCATCTGGGTCGGCATGGCGCTCGGGAACATCGTCGGCGCTATCGCCGCCGCGCTCTGGTTCACGCGGGGCACCTGGAAGAACACAATCGTCGACGCCGACGACGACGAGAGCGACGGCGACAGCGACACGCCCCCCGAGGACGACCAGCCCGACCCCGCCTGACGCGACTCACAACCGTTATACCCGAGACCCCACTACTGGACACCGAGGGCGCGTAGCTCAGCGGACAGAGCACTTGGTTCCGGACCAAGATGTCAGGGGTTCAAATCCCTTCGCGCCCGTGTTCTGTCGCGACGCCAACGCGGAGCGACGAAAACCGGGATGGATTCCCGCCGGACCAGACGAGCGCAGCGAGTCTCGGATCGGTTCAAACGCCTTCGCGTCAGTGGCCGATTATTCTAACCGAAACCAGCAGATGGCAGCGGGACGGGAGGGAACTGAACGCAGTGTGCGTCGGTTCGTTCGAGAGCCACGTGTGCGATTGTGCTCGCTGTGAGTCCGGTGACGCCCAGTAGAGATCGGCGTCTGTCAGCGACCGCTCTCGCCGCTATCGGCTCGCGTCGCGGACGCTACACTGGTGAGTTCAGCGCGCCGAAGTAGACCTGCCAGGCCAGCAGCGACTTCGCCACGAGGCTCAACACGATGTACGCGCGCTCACCGTACAGGTAGTCCTGCCACTTCCAGACCTCGAGGTACTGCAACAGCATGTTAATCGCGAAGAGATTGAACAGGACGAACAGCGAGACGTAGATGATAATCACGAAGTCCGGTGGGCTGCCGCCGGCGTCGAACGTGCCGATGATGGAGACGGCGATGACGAGCCACGGGACGACACCGGCGACCGAACCGACGACGAACGAACTCCAGTCCGTATCCGTAGTCAGCCGATTGTGGCGCTCCATGACCAGTCCGCAGAGATTCATCACCGCGACGAGACCGAACAGGGCGATTAGCGTGCCCAGGTCCCAGACGCCCGCGAGCATGGCAATCAGGACAACCATTATCGAGGCGCTGACTGCGTACTCGTACCACCGGTACGGGTTCGTACCCTGCTTGAGATAGGAGACGTAGCGGTCGTAGAGAACCGTTGCAATCAGCGCGTGAGCGATTGCAGAGATGAACAGGAATGCGACCGCCAGATAGGCCAACTCGATTGTCCCGATCGACTCCATGACGGGTTCGAGTTGCTGGCTCTCCGTGTTGAAGTCGAGACGCGTCGCGGTGACCGTCCACCGCCGCGAGGAACTCAGGGAGAGCATCACCGCCCCTTGGAGGAAGTGTAGAACTCCCATGGCTGCGTTGAATCGCCGGAGATTCCAGTCGCTTGGTGTGGTCTGTCCCATGGGACGTTCTTCACAACCAGATGATATTATCTTTCGGTCGCACCAGTCGGTTTCTACTCACCTGCTCAGAGAGCCAGTATCTGGGTTTTTGGCCTTGGATTCCAAAACTCACGCACTCGTTATCCTTCATACCGTAAGAACAACTGCATTAAACGATGTGCCCGTCAGTTTAGATAGGGACCGCGTCTCGACGTGATTCGAGGCCCTGCTACCATGACCACTAACACCAACCGACAGCTCGTCTGGGTCGTGCTCGCAATTGCCGTCGCCCTCATCGTCGTCCCCGCGTTCGTCATGGGGTTCGGGGTGATGGGTGGCGGGCCGATGATGGGCGGCGGACCGATGATGGGCGGATCGTGGGGCGACCACATGTGGGGAAGTGGCGAGGCACCCGGATGGATGCTGGTCGTCGGCGCGGGGATGCAACTGCTCTTCCTCGCCGTCCTCGCCGGGGCCGTCTACCTCGGCTACCGGGCGGTGACCACGCAGGATGACTCGACCGACCCGGCACTCGAAGCACTTCGGACTGCCTACGCCCGCGGCGACCTGAGTGACGAGGAGTACGAACGACGCCGAGCACGCCTCGAAAACGAGTGACACCCCGGTATGCTGGCGACACTGGGCACGACAGTAGTCGAGGCGCTCCGAATCGGTGTCGGCTTCCTCTGGACCGCGGCGTGGGCGATCATCATGGGGCTGGTGATAACCAGTCTCGTCCAGGTCTACGTCTCGAAAGAGCGGATGGCGGCCGTGCTGGGTGAGGGCGACGTCACGGGTGTCACCAAGGCAACGCTGTTCGGTGCGGCCAGCAGTGGCTGTAGCTTCGGGGCCGTCGCCATCGGGAAGGGGCTGTTCAAGAAGGGGGCGCACGTCGTGAACTTCCTCGCGTTCATGTTCGCGTCGACGAACCTCATCGTCGAGCTCGGGCTGATGATTCTGCTCCTGCTCGGCTGGGAGTTCCTCGTGGCCGAGTTACTCGGCGGCCTGCTTCTCATCGCGGTGATGGCGGTCATCGTCCACCTGACGCTCCCGGAGAATCTATTCGACGAGGTCCGCGCCGAACTGAATCAGCGCGACCGCGACCACGGTGTTTCGGCGGACCCGACGTGCGGGATGGACGGCAAAGAGGAGTACTCACTCGTCACAGACGGCGGCGAAACCCTGCAGTTCTGCTCGGCGGGGTGCATGGAGACCTACCAGCAGGAGGTGGCAAGCAGCGGCGGCTGGCGGGACGAACTGCTATCGTGGGGCGGCTGGTACAGGGTCGCCAACCAGTACCGCAAGGAGTGGTCGATGCTCTACGAGGACGTGATTGCGGGGTTCCTGATTGCGGGGTTCGTCATCGTGTTCGTGCCCCAGTGGGTCTGGAACACGCTCTTCTTGCAGGGCGACGGCTTGCTGGTCAGCGCCGAGAACGCGGTCATGGGCGTTGCCATCGCCGTCGTCAGCTTCGTCGGCAGCATGGGGAACGTCCCGTTCGCCGTCGCGCTCTGGGGCGGCGGTGTCAGCTTCGCGGGCGTCATCGCGTTCGTCTACGCCGACCTCATCACGGTCCCCGTGCTCAACTTCTACCGGAAGTACTACGGCTGGACGGTGATGGCCTACATCTTCGGCGTGTTCTTCGTGACGATGGCGTTCACGGGCTTCCTCATGGAGCAACTGTTCGACGTGCTGGGAATCGTCCCCGATCTCGCCGCCGGCGTGACTGCGAGTGAGCAGACGTACTTCGAACTGAACTACACGTTCTACCTCAACGTGATCGCGTTCGCGGTCTCCGGGTTCCTCTTCTACGTGTACCGGCGCGGGCTGGGAGCGCCCGGACAGTACCGGGACCCAGTCTGCGGGATGCGGACCGACGACGACGGAGCGAGCGCCACGTACGACGGCGAGACCTACTACTTCTGCTCGAAGGCGTGCGAGCGAGCGTTCGAAGACACACCCGGGGAGTTCGCCACAGCCGACCCGGTCATCTCGGACGGGCACGACCACCACTGACAGAACTATCACGGGGACTCTCTGGCTGAGTGGCAGCCGAGCTCCGCTTGTCCTGCTCTCGGAACGCTCGGTATCCGGAGTTCGTCACGAGGTGCGACGGTCCGCTTCGTCAGTGTGGCACCGTCAGTCCGAACACGCTGGAGTGCTCGTCTCGCGGGGATAGCGCCCGCGGCTCACGCTGCGACGCACGGGGACGGTGTGCGGCCACCGTCGGCTGCGGCTCCCCTGCTGCCTCCGATAGGGCTTTCTGGCCGGTCGACCCACTCGGAGGCGTTGGCGATGTCCAGAACAACGCTGCTCGTCCCCGTGGTGTTCCCGGAGCCGGACGTCTACCCGCTGGACGACGAGAACATCGTCGGCTTGAGCGGGTTCGACGTCGTGCTGTTCGGGTACTGGGAGGTCCCGGAGGAGGCCGACCGGGAGGCGGTGCGCGCGAGCCGGGAACCGGACGCGCAGTCGGTCCTCTACGAGTTGGCTGCCGCGTTCAGCCGTGGCGGCGCGTCCACGTCGGTGCAGTTGTTCTTCGGAGAGTCGGGGGCGACGGAGGCGAAACTCCAGGACCGCATCGCGGACGAGTCCGACGTGGACGCGGTGTTGATGGGGGGCAACATCACGAAGTGGGCGAACGTCCTGGTGCCGCTCCGGGACGACCGCCGCCGGGCGGACCTCCTGACATTTCTCGGCGGCCTGAATCGACACTCGATGTTCACGCTGGAGCTGTACCACGTCGCGCCCGACCGGGCTGCGGCCGACGCGGGCGAGGCGATGCTCGAGAGCGTCCGTGCGGACCTCGTCGAGGCCGGATTCGCGGAGGACGTCGTCGACGTGACCGTCGACATCGGCGATAACCCGAGTGTGGCGGTCGCGAAGCGCGCGCGGCGACACAACCTCGTGGTGATGGGAGAGACGGGCGAGAGTCCCTCTGAGTCGGCGTTTCTGGGCGGTGTCTACCGGCGGCTCGCCGACCGGGTCGACGTTCCGGTGGTCGTCCTGCGGGACTGAGCGCGGAGTCCGACCGCCGAGTCAGTCGGCTCGTCGCCGGTGGTCATCACTGCGTGCCGAACACTTCGAGGGCGTCTCGCTCCAGCGTGGACTTCGAGAACAGCGAGACGACGTCGCCGGTCCGGATGACGGTCTCGCCTTTCGGCGTGAGGACGCCGCCGTCGCGCTCGATGCCGACGACCAGCATCTCGTCGGCGAGCAGTCCGTCTTCGACCGCCTGCTCGATGGTCAGCCCGGCGACGTCGGCACCCTCGGAGACGGTGAACTCGACGACTTCGGCACCGCCCGCGAGGCTCATGAAGTCGGTCAGCGACGGGCCGACGGGGACGTCGTCGGGGCCGAAGGGGTTGTACGGCTGGTGGTACTCGTTCTCCACGACGCTCTCGTCCTCGATCTCCAGCCCGGCGTCGGAGAGCTCACCGGCGATGCGGCTGATGTCGTCGGTGTTCGACCCGACAGCCGTCACGGCGAGGTTGGTCTTGCCCGTCATCAGTTCGCGGACGGAGACGACGCCGGAGACGTCGAGGGCGGCCTGCGCGAGCCGGTCCCGTTCGGGAATCGGGGCCGTGCAACTGAACTGGTACGTGACGTGCCCCTCGATGGCTTTGTAGTTGACGTCGGCGAGGTACCCCCGGAGGATGCCCGCGGCTTCGAGCTGGTGGATGCGGTTCCGGATGGTCGCCGGCGTCACGTCCATCTCTTCGGCGACGTCTGCGGCGGTCGTGTTCCGGGCGTCCCGCGACAGGTGGTAGAGGACGCGCTTGTCGATTTCGTCGACCCGGTGGTCCATACCGGACGTACGATTAGCGCGCATATTTACTCCCCGATGGGCGCGACTGGCGTCGGTCGGTCAGGTCCGTCGTCAGACAGCTCGCCACACTCGACAGCTATTTCGCACCGAAAAAATACGTGCTGTTCTGTTTCGCCTCCGAAATCTGGATACCAATCTTTATTTTGCAGCGATAATCTAGCGGTGTCGTAGCCAGACGCCGGGCCCACGAGTCCGGTAGTCACCGCCCGGTCGCTACGGCCGGCGGCCGGCGCAGACGGCACTGCGACCCACGAACCATGACAGGACCCGACACAGACACGGCCGGCGACGTCCCCGAACAGGTCCGGACTGTCCTCGACGACTGCAGCGACCGGGAGCTCCGCGCGGTCGTCGAGTACGCCCAGCGACGCCTCGGAGCGAAGCCGTCTCTGACGGACGCAATCAAGGCGCGCGAGGGCGAGGAACTCGTCCGCACCGAGGACCACGACGGTTACACGATTGTCGTCGTCGAGCGGCCGGCCGAGACGGGTGCCGACAGCGGGCCGTTCGCGTACCGGGTGCAGTACGAGCCGGACGTGGACGGCGCGTCGGCCGGCAAGTACCGGTGGCACTACCTCGGAGCCGTCCGCGGTGACGGTGACTGACGTGCAGCCGTCGTCGCGCCGCCGACGGGTCGCCCGTTCGGCGACAGCACCCGACACAGCGAACCCACATCACGACTGAACGGTCCGGCAGACACCCTCTCTACAGCCACACTACTCATGTACATCATCGTTGTCGGCGCAGGCGACATCGGAACGCCGCTGATAGACATCGCGACCAGGTCCGGAAACGAGGTCGTGGTCGTCGAGCGGGACGCACAGAAGGCCGACGAGATCGCCAGCGCCCACGACTGTCTCGTGCTGAACGACGACGCGACGGTCAAGGAAACGCTGGCGGACGCCGGGGCGGACCGGGCGGACGCCATTATCTCGACGACCGACCAGGACGCGACGAACGTGATGGTCTGCCTGCTCGCCGAGGAGTTCGATATCCCGGCGATCACGTCGGTCGTCCACGACCCCGAACACATGAACCTCTTCCGCCAGATCGGCGTGAACACCATCGAGAACCCACAGCAGCTCATCGCGGGTCACCTCTACCGGGCGGTCTCCCGTCCGGCCATCGTCGACTACATGCGCATCGGCGAGGAGGCCGAGGTGTTCGAAATCACGGTCACGGCGGACGCGCCCATCGCCGGGAAGACGCTCACGGAAGCCGGCGACGCCGACATCCTCTCGGACGATGTCCTCATCGTAGCCATCGACCGGGACGGGGACGGGAACGGCCCGCTGACGCCGCGCGGCGACACGCGAATCGAGGCCGGCGACCTCCTGACCGTCTACTCGGCCACCGGAGCCGACCCCGAACTCACCGACGTCTTCGGCCACGACGAGGACCACTCCGCGTAACCGACTGCTCGACACTCTCACTACCAATGTACAACGCACTCTACGGTCGCCGCCGAACACTCGCCGGCCGCTCGAACACCGGGGGCGAGCGCGCGCTGCCGTCGACCGACGACACATGATGCGAGTCGACACGCGGACCGTCGGCCGCGACGTCGGCCGCATCGTGCAGGCCGTCTCACTGATGATGGTCGCCTCCGTCGTCGTCGCAGCCGCGAACGCCGAGTTCTACGCCATTCCGGCGTTCCTCGGGTCGGCGGTCGTGGCGGCGGGCGTCGGCACCGCGCTGGCGCGCCGCTACCGGGACGCCGACCCGCCGGCGAAGCGGGACGCGATGGTGACGGCGGCGACCGCGTGGATGCTGGTCGGCGTCCTCGGCGGACTGCCGTTCCTCTTCGTCGCGTGGACGATTCAGGTCGACCCGTTCCCGGTGTGGGCGAACACGCCGCCGATGGACGCGACGACGGCCATCTTCCGCCACCCCCTCGACGCCGTCTTCGAGAGCATGAGCGGGTTCACCGGAACCGGGCTGACGATGGCCGCCGTCGAGGAGAAACTGCCGCGGTCGCTGCACTGGTGGCGGTCGCTCATCGAGTGGGTGGGCGGCGTCGGCGTCATCGTCCTGACGGTCGCGATTCTCCGTCGGGGCGGCGGGAGCAGCGGGTCGTACACGCTCTACGAGAGCGAAGCGCGCTCGGAGAAGATTCACCCGAGCATCGTGACGACCGTCCGAGAAATCTGGAAGATATTCGTCGGGCTCACGCTCGGCTCCATCCTGCTCTACCTCCTGGTCGGGATGCCGCTGTGGGACGCCATCAACCACGCGATGACGGGCATCGCGACCGGCGGCTTCTCGGTCCACGCGGACTCCATCGGGCACTACGGCAGCCCGCTCATCGAGTACGCGACCGTCCCCATCATGGTCGCGGGCAGCATCGCGTTCCCCATCCACTACCTGCTGTTCAAGGGCGAACTGCGGAACTTCTACACCGACCTCCAGACCCGGTGGGTGTTCCTCTGGTTCGGTGCCGGGTCGCTCGCCCTCACGGGCATCCTGTACGCGAACGGCCAGTACGCCACGTTCGAGGAGACGTTCCGGGTGAGCCTCTTCCAGTTCGTCTCCGCGACCTCGAACACCGGCTTCGGGAGCGCGACCGTCGGCGGCGGCACCGAGCAGGTCTGGAGCGCCGGTGCCACCCTACTGACGTGCCTGGGGATGCTCACCGGGGGCGCTGCGGGTTCGACGACTAGCGGCCTCAAACTGATTCGCGTCGCGACGCTCGTCCGCGGGACGGTCTGGCAGATTCGGGAGGTCTTCCGACCGGATTCGGCCATCCGGTACATGAAACTCGGCGAGCGGAAACTCAGCGAGAAACAGGCCGAGAGCGAGTACACGGAGGCGACCGTCGTGTTCGTGCTCTGGGTCGCGTTCCTCGCAATCGGCGTCGCCGTTCTACTGCGCGTGCTCTCGCCCGGCCATCCGCTGGAGTACGTCATTTTCGACGTGATGAGCGCGCAGAGCAACGTCGGACTGGACTCCGGCATCACCGGGCCGACGATGCCCGGTACCGCGAAGGCGATGCTGATACTCAACATGTGGGTGGGTCGCCTCGAAATCATCCCGATTGCGGTGCTGCTCGGCGCGGTCTTCCAGCGCCTCGACCTCTACCGCTGACTCGGGCGCACTCGCCTCACCGAACCGGGTTGATATCGAAACAGCACCGACGAAGCGGGGTTTAACTGTAAACCCGGGGGGTTTTGCGCGTCCGGCGGGTACGGTCGCGCAGTACCGTTCGACGCCGTCCGCCGTTTTCCCCGGACACGTCACGCTCCCCCATGATTCCTGACTCGAACACCGTTCTCGACGACGCCGTGGTCGTCACCGTCGGCGACACGCCCTGGATAACTGCCTACGCGGACTCGCTCCGGGACCGGACCGACGCGACCGTCCACAGCTACGAGCGCGCGGCGGCCGCCCGCGACGCCATCCAACAGACGAGCCCGGACTGCCTCGTCCTCGAACACGTACTCCCCGAGACCACGGGCGTCGCCGTCGCTGAACGCCTCCGCGACGCGACCACGTCCCTGCCGGTCCTCCTCGGGACGGCTGACGGGAGCGAGCGAATCGCCAGCGACGCCATCGCCGCCGGCGTCACGGACTACCTCGCGGTCGACGGCGCGCTGGACGACACGGTCGAGGACGCCCGCCGGCGGACCGAGCGCGCACTCCGGGACGCCCAGCGAGCGACGACGCAACGCGAGCGCGCCCGGCAGTTCGACGCCACCTTCCACGACACCCGGACCGCGACCTGGGTGCTCGACCCCGACGGCACGCTCTCCCGGGTCAATCAGGCCGCCCGAGACATGGTCGACGCGAGCGCCGACGCCGTCGTCGGCGACCCGTTCTGGACGCTACCGTGGTGGCCGGACGACGAGCGGGCGGCGGCCGACGTCCGCCGGCTCGTCGAGACGGCGGCCGACGGCGAGTTCGGGCACGCCGTCGCCACGCGGTCGGGCGTCGCCGGCGAGCGCGTCCTCGAACTCTCCGTCCAGCCGGTGACCGACGAGCGCGGCGACCTCGTCTCCATCGTCGTCGACGGCGTCGACAGCACCGACCGCGTCGACCTCGAACGGGAACTCCGCCAGTCCGAGGAGCTCCACCGCGTCACGCTCAAGAACATGACCGACACCGTCCTGATGACCGACGAGGACGGCGAGTACACGTACGTCTGCCCGAACGTCCACTTCGTGTTCGGCTACACCGCCGACGAGATTCGCGAGCGGGGGACCATCGAGGACCTGCTCGGCGAGGACCTCTTCGACCGCGAGGAACTCGCCGAGGACGGCGTCCTGAAGAACATCGAGACCACGGCGACGGACAGGGCGGGCCGCGAACACACGCTGCTGGTGAACGTCCGAGAGGTCTCCATTCAGGGCGGCACGCTGCTGTACAGCTGCCGAGACATCACGAAACGCAAGCAGCGCGAGCAGGCCCTCGCCACGCTCCAGGAGACCGCCCGCGACTTCCTGTACGCCGAGACGCATCAGGAGATCGCCCAGCACGTCGTCGAGGACACGCCGGACGTCCTCGGCCTCGACGCCAGTGCCGTCTATCGGTTCGACGCCGACGAGAACCACCTCGACCCGGCCGCGCACTCGCAGGGGATGCGGGACGCCCACGGGCCGCTGCCCGCCGTCCACGCGGACGGCCGCGACCTCACGAGCCACAGCTTCGTGGCGGACGACACCCGATTCTTCGCCGACGTCCACGACGCCGACCGGCTCGCGAACCCCGCCACCGACCTCCGGAGTGTGGCGTACATCCCGCTGGGCAACCACGGCGTGTTCGTCGCCGGTACCACCGAGGTCGGTGCGTTCGACGACGTCACGCGAGAACTCGCGGACCTCCTCGCGGCGACCGCGGAGGCGGCCCTCGACCGCGTCACCCGCGAGTCCCAGCTCCGCGAGCAGGACCGCGAACTGCAGCGCCGGAACGACCAGCTCACGACGCTCGACCGGACGAACGAGACCATCCGGGAGATCGACCAGGCGCTCGTCCGGTCCGAGACCCGCGAGGAGATCGACCACACCGTCTGCGAGCGCCTCACGGCCGACGGCCGCTTCGAGTTCGCCTGGCTCGGCACCGTCGACGACGCGACGGGGACAGTCGAGGCGCGGGCCTCGGCGGGCGACGGCCGCGGGTACGTCGACAGCCGGTCGTTCCCCGTGGCCGCCGAGGGCGTGGAGCCGGCCGGCCGGACGGCGGCGACCGGCGAGGCGACGCTGGTGTCGAACGTCGCCGCCGACCTCCGGGCGGCCGCGTGGCGGACGGACGCCATCTCGCGGGACTTCCTCTCCGTGTTGAGCGTGCCGCTGGTGTACAACGACCTCTCGTACGGCGTGTTGACGGTGTACGCGGACACCCCGGACGCCTTCGACGACCCGGTCCGGACCGTGCTCGCGGAGCTCGGCGAGACCATCGCGGCCGCCATCAGCGCCAGCGAACGCAAGCGCGCGCTCCTCACGACGTCGACGACGCGCGTCGAGTACGCCGTCAGCGACCCGTCGTTCGTGCTCACGCGGCTGGCCGGGGCCGCCGACTGCACGGTGACCTACGAGGGCGGCGTCCAGCAGACCGACGGCGGCAACTACGTGTTCGTCACCGTCGAGGACGCGGCCCTAGACGCGGCCGCGACGGCCGCCGCCGACCTCGCAGTCGTCGAGGCCGTCCAGCCTATCCGGGGCGGCGACACCGGTGGCGTGCTCCGTCTCCGGCTCGCCGAGCCGTTCCTCGCGACGGAACTGGCCGACCACGGTGCCGTGCTCCAGCGGACGACGTCGACGGCGGGCGAGACGACACTCGTGGTCGACGTGTCGGGGAGCGTGGACGCGAGAGGCGTCACGCAGTTCGTCGCGGAGCGCTTCGGCGACGTCGACCTCGCGTCGAAGCAGACGCGCGAGCAGGCGTCCGAACACGGCTTCTACGCGTCGGTCCTCGAACGGCTGACCGACCGCCAGCTCGAAGTTCTGGAGACGGCGTACTACAGCGGCTTCTTCGAGTCGCCGCGGCAGGCGACCGGGGAGACCGTCGCGGACTCCCTGGGCATCTCGCCGCAGGCGTTCTACCAGCACGTCAGGACGGTCCAGCGCAAGCTGTTCGCGGCGCTCGTCGACGACCACACGCCGGTCACCGTCCAGCACGCCGACTGACCCGGAGGGCCGGCGTTGAATAGTCAACGCCGCCGCTCGCTCGGGGGTTCGGTGTTCAACTCCCGAATACTCCCCTGTCTCGTCACTACGGCGGGGTAGAGTGCCGAACCGTCCCGGTGCTCTCGACACCAATGAGAGACGTAGACCAACGCCCAGACGGGGACTCTCCCTACGAGTGCTTCCAGTGTGGCAACGTCGTCGTCGACGAGTCGAACCCCGGCAACTGCCCCGACTGCGGGGCCGCGATGCGGAACCGACGAACACCCCTCGAGTAACATGGCTTCGACACCTGAATCCACGGGCGACGCCGACGAGTCGACGAACACCAGCGAGGAGCCCGAGTCGGCTCTGGAGACGGCGCGCCGACAGCTCCAGCACGCCGCCGCCGAACTCGACATCGACCCGAACATCGTCGAGCGGCTGAAACACCCGAAGAAGGTCCACGAGGTCACCGTGCCCATCGAGCGGGAGAACGGCGACGTCGAGGTCTACACCGGGTACCGCGCCCAGCACGACAGCGTCCGCGGGCCGTTCAAGGGGGGGCTCCGGTACCACCCCGACGTGGACCGCGAGGAGTGTGTCGGTCTCGGGATGTGGATGACCTGGAAGTGCGCCGTCATGGACATCCCGTTCGGCGGCGCGAAAGGCGGCATCGCCGTCAACCCCAAGGATCTGACCGAGGCCGAGACCGAGCAGCTGACCCGCCGGTTCACGGACGAGATTCGGTCGGCAATCGGGCCGACGACGGACATCCCCGCGCCGGACATGGGGACCGACCCGCAGACGATGGCGTGGCTGATGGACGCCTACTCGATGCAAGAGGGCGAGACGATTCCGGGGGTCGTCACCGGGAAGCCGCCGATCGTCGGCGGGAGCGAGGGGCGGGACAGCGCGCCCGGCCGGAGCGTCGCCATCGTCGCCCGTGAGGCCATCGACTACTACGACATGGACCTCTCGGAGACGTCAATCGCCGTCCAGGGGTTCGGGAGCGTCGGGTCGAACGCCGCGACACTACTCGACGACTGGGGGGCGAACGTCGTCGCGGTGAGCGACGTCAACGGCGGCATCTACGACCCGGACGGGCTGGACACGGGAGCGATTCCGGCCCACGACGAGGAGCCGGAAGCGGTGCTGACCCACGAGGCTCCGGAGACCGTGACGAACGACGAACTGCTGGAACTCGACGTGGACGTGGTGATTCCGGCCGCCATCGGGAACGTGCTGACGGCGGACAACGCCGACGACGTCGCCGCCGACCTCGTCATCGAGGGCGCGAACGGGCCGACGACGAGCGCCGCCAGCGCCATCTTCGCCGAGCGCGGGATTCCCGTGATTCCGGACATCCTCGCGAACGCCGGGGGCGTGACAGTGAGCTACTTCGAGTGGCTCCAGGACATCAACCGCCGGGCGTGGTCCCTGGAGCGAGTCAACGACGAACTGGAGACGGAGATGCTGGACGCGTGGGGGGAGGTCCGCGGGGAGTTCGAGGCGCGCGACGTGACGTGGCGGGACGCCGCGTACATCGTCGCGCTGTCCCGAATCGCGGACGCCCACGACGCCCGCGGCCTGTGGCCGTAGCCCGGCGGAGGCCGCACCCGACACCGCAGTCCGGTGGACGCGTCAGACCCGCGTCGGCGGTGCCACGAGCCCGGCGTGCTGGCATCACGCGCTCGTACTCTCGGCTCTCGAATGGCCGGCTCGTGACGAAACGGTTGTTCCGGCGCGGGTCCGCGTACTCCAGCGGGCTGCCCGTTCTCTGTCGTGTGACTCGATTCGCTCGGGGAGAAACGGATATGTGTCCACCGCTCTTCGACTACCTTACATGAGTGAATCGGAGGGGGCGGCCGAGTCCAGGGACACCCGCGAGGTCATCATGGAGGCGACCTTCCGGGCGCTGAGCGAGCACGGCTACAAGGACCTCCGCGTCCGCGACATCGGCGAGGAGATGGAGCTCTCCCGCCAGCTCATCCACTACCACTTCGACGGCAAGTACGACCTCCTTTCCTCGTTTCTCGCGTACGTCATCGACCAGTACGAGGGCAGCGTCGAGGTCGACGCGGACACCGACCCCCGGACCGAACTCGACGCCCGCATCGACCAGTGTCTGTTCGGCCCCGGCTTCGAGGAGTTCTCCCACTGGGACCGGATGAAGGTCTACCACGAGCTGTACGCCCACGCGCAGAACGACGAGGAACACCGCCAGCTGTTCGACGAGCACTACGACCGGCTCCGGGGCAGCATCGTCGCCGTCATCGAGGAGGGCATCGAGGCCGGCGTCTTCCGCGACGTGGACGCGGAGCTGATGGGGCAACTCATCACCGACGTCATCCACGCGGGCCGCGAGCGCCGCATCTCTCTCGGCCACGAGGACGCGCCCGAGGAGGCCCGCGACGCCATCGACGAGTTCGTCCTCGACTCCCTCGTTCCGGCGGAGTGACGCCGCTGCGGTCGTAGCGCGGCCCTATCGCTGCCGGTCGCTGCTACTCAGTCTCGACTCGCGTGTGGTCGCATCGCGCCGACGGAGCGCGGGCGCGGCGCGCGGGAGAATACCTGAGACTCTGGATGCCGGCCGCGCCGCCGCCCCGCTTCCGGACATCGCCGCGATGCCGTCACGTCCTCGGGCCCCCGCCTCCTTATCTTTACCGAACGGTAAACAGCGGGCTCGGGCGTCGGCTGGGCGAGCGCGTGTCGCAAAAGCGGGGAGTCCGCACGCCGCCGCCGCCAGACCGTGACCGACGCGACCCGCTGCCGCAGCCGGGGGCAGTCGCCGCCCGAGCGCGCTACTGGACGATGTGATGCGTCTCGGGCCGGTAGCTGAGGACGCCCAGCTCGTCCATCTTCGGCAGGTGCGTGTGGTGCAGCGAGACCTCGACGCGCTCGACGGCGTCGCTGTCGGCGTCGTAGCCGCCTTCGCGGGCGTCGATTTCTGTGGCGACCTCCGAGAGGGTCACTGTCGACGGCCGCTCGGCGAAGACGTCCAGCACCAGGCGGCGTCGGTCGTCGCGCAGCAGGGTGTGGCGCTCGGTCTCGGTCAGGTCGGCGATTCTCGGCAGGTCGTCGGTGAACTCGGTGAGTGTCTGGGACATTGTGGTTGTTCCCACGCGAGGCGGGCTGCTACCTGTGTAGACGACTCACGTGGCCCTAAAGCCGTCCTATAATTGATTAGGGTCGGGCTGGGGTCGCGAGTGGATAGTCCGGTGTGCCAACCGGAAGATTCCACACACGTTAGTTTCGGGGTTGTTGCACGCTGCTGATGCGGTACTCTCGGTGACGCAGTTCCATCGACGGAACTCTCTTTGTCGCGGGTCGCGGACCGTGCGTATGGGGCAGTCGCTATCAGCTGGCCTGCGGGAGACGCTGTCCGTCTTCGAGGTGGCGGGCGAACCGCGGACGACGCCGGAGGTCGCAGACGCCCTCGACCTCGGGCGACGAACCGCCTACGCCCGCCTCGAACGCCTCGTCGAAGCGGACGCGCTCGCGACGAAGAAAGTCGGAGCCAGCGCACGCGTCTGGTGGCGGCCGGCCGCCGACGGCACCGACGACGCACTCACGACCCAGTGGGAACACCAGTTCCGGTCGCTCGTGGAGGCGACCGACGAGTACGCCATCTTCCTGCTGGACGCCGACGGCCACGTTCAGACGTGGAATCCGGGGGCCGAACGCATCAAGGGCTACGACGCCGCGGACATCCTCGGCGAACACTTCTCGGCGTTCTACACCGAGTCCGACCGGGCTGACGACGTTCCCGCGCGGAACCTCCGGGCGGCCGCCGAACTCGGCTCCGTTCAGGACGAGGGCTGGCGGCTGCGGGCCGACGGCTCCCGGTTCTGGGCGAACGTCACCATCACGGCCATCCGGGAGGACGACGACCTCGCCGGGTTCGCGAAAGTCACCCGGGACATGACCGAGCACCGTCTCACGGAACGCCGCCTCCGCGAGGAGAAGTCCTTCGTCGAGAGCCTCCTGGACACCCAGCAGGACCTCTTCTACGCGTTCGACGACGACCTCGAACCGCTCCGGTGGAGCGACGACTTCGAGGCGATCACCGGCTACGACCCTGCCGAAATCGAGTCGATGACGCCGCGGGACTTCGTCGCCGACGACGCGGCGGCGGCAGTCGAGAACGCCATCGACCGCATCTTCGCGGGCGAGCGCGTTAGCTTCGAAGCGCCGCTGGAGACCGCGGACGGCGAACAGATTCCCTACGAGTTCACCGGCGGCCCCATCACGGACGACGTGGGCGAGGTCGTGGGGTTCACCGGTGCCGGCCGGGATGTCAGCGAGCGGAAGGTCCGCGAGCGCCGCCTGGAGCAACAACACGACGAACTGCAGGCCGAACTGGCGGACATCTTCACGCAGATCGGGGAGGCGTTCTTCGCGCTCGACGACGACGCCCGCATCACGTACGTCAACCACCGCGCCGCGGACCTCGTCGGCCTCTCCCCGGGCGAACTCCTGGGTGCCCGCACCTGGGACGTCCTCCCGGAGACTGCAGACGGACGGGTTCGGGACCGCATCGAGTCGGCGCTGGCGGACGGGTCACCCGCCGAGTTCGAGTTCCACTCGGAGCTACTGGACCGCTGGCTCGAAGTCCGGGCGTACCCCGCCGAGGAGGGGCTGTCCGTCTACGTCAGGGACGTCAGCGAGCGCACCGAGCGCGAGCGCGAACTCGAACTCTACGAGGCGGTCATCGACACCGTCGAAGACGGCATCTACGTCCTCGACGAGGAGTTCTGCTTCGTCGAAGTGAACGACGCCTTCGTCTCGATGACCGGCTACGACCGCGAGGCGCTCCTCGGTTCGCACACCGCCCTCGTCGTCGGCGAGGAAGTCGCGGCGGAGGCCACGGAACTGCGGGGCGACATCGCCGACAGCGACGGCGGCAGCGCCACCATGGAGACCGACGTCCGGCGCGCCGACGGGAGCCGCGTCCGCGTCGAGAGCCGGTTCACGACCATCCCGGGCGAAGACACGCGCCACGTCGGCGTCGCCCGCGACGTCAGCGAGCGCGTGGAACGCGAGCAGGAACTCCGACGCCGCGTCAGCCAGCAGCAGGTGGTCGCGGACCTCGGCCAGCGCGCCCTCCAGAACAGCGACCTGGACGCCCTGCTCGCGGAAGCCGCCGAGGTGGTCGCGGACACGCTCGACACCGACTACTGCAAGGTGCTGGACCTCGACGCCGACGAACTGCTGCTCCGGCAGGGCGTCGGGTGGGACCGCGGCATCGTCGGCGAGGCGAGCGTGTCCGCCGTCGAGAACGCCTCGCAGGCGGCAGTCACGCTGGACAGCGAGGAGCCGGTCATCGTCGAGCACCTCGCCGGCGACGCCCGCATCGACGGTCCCGAACTGCTCACGAGCCACGACGTCGAGAGCGGCATCAGCACCATCGTCGGCCCGGTCGACGACCCCTGGGGCATCCTCGGTGCCCACGACACCGACCGCCGGGAGTTCTCCGAACACGACGCCACGTTCGTGCAGTCGGTCGCGAACGTGCTGGCGGCCGCCATCGAACGCCACGGCTACGAGAACGAACTCGTCTACCAGCGCGAACAGCTCGGTGCCCTGAACAGCCTCAACGAGGTCGTCCGCGACATCTCCAGTGCGGTCATCGAGCAGTCCACGCGCGCGGAAATCGAGGCCACCGTCTGCGAGCGCCTCGCGGGGACCGGCTCCTACGCGTTCGCGTGGACGGGCGAGGTCGACCCGGCGACACAGCGCGTCGAACCGCGAGCGCAGGCCGGCGTCGAGGGCTACCTCGACGACATCACCCTCTCGGTGGACCCCGACGACGAACTCAGCGAGGGCGCGACCGGCCGCGCGCTCCGCACGGGCGAGATACAGGTCACCAACGACATCGCCGCCGACGACCGCTACGAGCCGTGGCGGGAGAGCGTCGAGGCGTACGGCTTCCGGTCGTCAGCGGCGGTGCCCATCACCCACGAGGGCACCACGTACGGCGTGCTGAACGTCTACACGGAGCGCCCGTCTGCATTCGAGGGGCAGGAACACGCAGTCATCGCTCAGCTCGGCGAGGTCGTCGGCCACGCCATCGCCGCCACCGAACGCAAGCGCGCGCTGATGAGCGACGAACTCGTCGAACTGGAGTTCCAGGTCGAGGGGTTCTTCGAGGCGCTCGACGTCGGCGTCGGGGCGACCGACCCCATCACTATCGACCACGCCGTGCCCGTGGGTGACGGCGAGTTCCTCGTCTACGGCTCCGCCGCCCCAGTGGCCATGGACGCCGTCCGCACGATGGCGGAGTCGATGCCGCACTGGCGCGGCCTCACCGTGCGCGGCGACGACGACGCCCCCTCCTTCGAGGTCCGGGTGAGCGACCCGCCGGTCCTCTCGACGGTGGCGTCACTCGGCGGCTACGTCGACGGCGCGGTTATCGAGGGCGGCGACCTCCGGATCACCGTCCACCTCGCGCCCACCGTCGACGCCCGAACGGTCATCGACAGCGTGACCGAAACTTACCCGAACGCCGAGATGCTGCGCCGCCGCCAGATCACTCGCGTCCACGAGAGCCCGCAGCCGCTGCCCGGCCAGCTTCTCGACGAACTCACCGACCGCCAGCGAGCGGCCGTGGAGGCGGCCTACCACGCCGGCTTCTTCGAGTGGCCGCGTGACGCCTCCGGCGAGGAAGTCGCCGCGTCACTCGACGTCTCGCCGCCGACCTTCCACCAGCACCTCCGCAAGGCCGAGCGGAAGCTCTTCGAGTCGCTGCTCGCCGCGCCCGTCGGCGACCCCGACGCCACGGCAGGAGGCACACGGTAGTCGCCGGAGGCCGCCGTCAGTCGTCGTCCGTTCGGAGCTCGGTGACGACGACGTCCCAGGCGACCGAGCCGCCGTCGTCGCACTCCCAGCCGCCGCGGACGTCGACGCCGCTGTCACTGGCTCGTCGGAGCACGGCCGTCAGCTCCGCTCGCAGTTCGGCCGCCGTCGCAGGTCCACCGTCGTCGCCGGTCATTCGTCGGCCGGCGACTCGGACGGACCGCTGTCGGCCGGCGACACCGTGACCGTTCCCGCGCTGGAAACCGACACCGCGAACCCGGACTGCCGCCACGACACCTCGATAGCGCCGTCCGCGGGGTCGAACCGACCGACGAGCGCGTTCAGCGCGTCGGCGTCGGCGGTCTCCGCAATCGGCGGCAGCGCCGTCGGCTCGACGTCCGCCACCGCCGAGAGCGCCGACACCACCGCCATGCACGGCGGGGTGTCGGCCGGGTCGTACTCGAAGCGATGCGTCGCTGGCTGTCTGGGGTCGGTCTCCGAGCCGATCTCGAACCCGGCTCTCGTAGGGGCCATCACCCGAAACTATCCACCCGATTCGGTTGAACCACGCTACTGACTATACAGGAGATACAATACGGGGGTGATACCGGTGGGCTAGTCGCCGTCGACCAGCGTCGCCCCGACGAGCCGGCGCTGGCCGCGGCGCAGGCGCGACGACAGCGACTGCTGGCTGATGCCGAGTTCGGCCGCGATGTCCGCCGAGGACGCCCGCCGCGGCGAGTCGAAGTAGCCGCGCTCGTAGGCTAACACCAGCGCCTCACGCTGCGTGTCGGTGAGTTCGTAGCCCTCGCCCCGGACCGCCAGCAGCGCGTGGACGCCGGTAATCTCGATGGGGATGTCGTTGTCCTGGCAGTACGCTCGGAAGGCGCTGACGTCCGCCCGCGTCTCGCCGCGCACCTCGAACGCCCAGCCGCTCGCCGTCCCGGTCGCGGCGAGCACGGAGAGGTTCGTCTCGGCGAGCGCGCTCAGGACGCCGACGTACTCGCGCGCCCAGGCGGCCCGCAGCAGGAACTCGCCGTCGACGCTGTCGACCAGCACGACGCTGTTCACGCCGGAGTGAGACTCGAATGCCGCCTCGATGTCGTCGGCGTCCGCGCCCCGAACCCAGAAGTACGGAACGACGAACGACTCTTGTGGGACGAGTCGCTCCAGTTCGACCGTCGCTCCCGGGAGGTTCTCGAAGACAGTTCCCAGCGGGAACGCGTCCGCCGGACTCCGGAATTCGACGACCGTCGCCATGTGTGTCACTTCGCCGGGCACGCCGATAACCACGGGGGTTGGTGGGCCAGCGTCCGCTCGCTCGCCACCGGCCCGTCAGCCACCGACCGGGAATCCGTCGCCGTCTGACCGCCCGAAACAGAAGCCTGAAGTACAGCCATCGACTGATTCCGGGTGCGGGCTCGTAGATCAGGGGTAGATCGCTTCCTTCGCAAGGAAGAGGCCCTGGGTTCAAATCCCAGCGAGTCCACTACGAACCCTCCTTCACCGTAATGACCTGACAGCGTAGCGTTTCGCTGTCGACTTCTTATGCTGGCTATCGCCATTTCGAGACGGTTAGCAGCAAGGTCCGACGTTACGATTTCAATATGCATCGTCGTTTGGCTCCGGCCCCTGGCGTTTCTCCATAGTGACCTCCACCGGGCACGATGTTGAGTGTTCTGTCACCGGCCACAGGAACGAAAACAAAATGCCACATCTACGATACTTTTATTGGGTTTGTTTTATCGGGAAAAGTATGGGTAAGCCGGCTTGGATTAACCACGCGAGCGGCCCTGTCTCCAGAAAGCACTACAACGAACAGGCTATCGACCGCGGATACGGGATGCTTCATTGGGACAATATCTCGTCACTCAACCCCGACAAATACAACCAGAAGCGTACCAAGGCCCAACGAGAAATTAGAAAACTAAGCGAGATAGTCGAAAATGGCCAGACAGCAGTTACCTTCTACAACCCACTCAGTCGAATTACAACCCGTAAGGCAGAGAGTGTCTGCATCATTCCAGCGACCGCTTCGGCGCTACAAGAACCTATAAAGGTAGAACCGTACGGGTCAGTCGACCTCGACCCAGATGAGTACAAGTGGATATTCAAAGGCGTCAAATTCGATGAAGAGACAACTGTCGAGGTCTCCCAACTGATGTACCGCCTCTGCTCGACACAGACCTTCACCCGCCACATTGGTCGGCTTGTGACTGGAACCAGATTGACGAAGAGATTGTCGAGGCTGCGTATCGAGGTGAACCCATCCCATACGTTGCTTCCAGTTTGACGCCCACTCAGGTCGAGGTCTGTGCAGAGTACCTCCGGTTAATGTTCCCGTCGTTCCGCCGGACTTCGACTCTCGGGGGCGAACAGAAGGACGTAGACGTTATTGGTCACGTTGGCCCCAACCACGGTCCAGCACTTATTGCCGAAATGACTGGAGGTAGTACTTCCAACGCAGAAGACCGGGTTGAGAGGCTGAATAAGTACTGTGACCGTGCTGACCATCTGTACCTGTTTGCGCCTAACGACAGCCGCCCCGATTCAGTGCCTGAAACTATTGACTTCGTCTCTCTCGAAGACGTGTTCGACCATCTCGACGGGAACCAGAGAACGGAATCGATGTTGAGTGAGATGCTGATGCATTCTGCAGACTGAGCAGAGCAGTAACCATTCTCTCCAGCAGGAGCCAGCAGGCTCTGCCGTTTGAGGTAGCGATGCAGTAGTGTGTATCGTAGAAGTAAAGAAACCGCCTCTGTCCGTATTGCGCCGAAAAACGGTTGTCAGGTCTACTCGAAACTAAGCGGGAGCCCGAAAACACCTAACTCACGCTTGATGACGAAGAGAAGACCCGCAGTGATGAACACGGGGACGATGATAGAAACGGCCTGTTCTGGTTTCCCAGCGAGGGAGAGCATAATCCTAACAGTGAGGGCACCGATAAGGATAATCTGGACTGCAAGGAGTTTTCCTCGGGACGCAGCCTCAACCAGTGCCTTCAGCATAGAGTAACTGTGGCTACCGAGTTATTTCATTATGAGGGTGAGGTAGCATAGCGACCTCTCGAGCAGGAACCGCCAGGCTCTCCGGTTTGAGAGGGTATCAGGTATTTTCGCAGACCTGATAACAAAGGTATTATAGTTATCTCCTTCTGCCATTCTCTATGGGCATCCGAATCGGAGATGAAAATCTACTTGAAGAACTTCCACGCAGGGTTTACCTTGACGAGAAACCATTTATCCTAAGCCAAACGCCCGACGGCACACCAGTCGTTTTTGAAGCGATCTGTCCTCACCAAGGTGGCACCGTTGATGTGAAATCTGAATCGTGTCTGCGCTGTCCAGACCATGGCTGGGAATTCGACTCAGAATCAGGCGAATCAACGACGGTTCCAGGCGAATCCCTCGAACAGTATCCAGTAACGACCGACGCAGGGACGCTCTACGCTGATATCCCCCATATCGACCCAACAACCGAGTTTACGGTGGACGACCACGAGGGAGCAGCGCCCACCGTTTCACTGCTCTCCCACGCGACGCTACGAATCGACTATGATGGGTTTACACTCCTTACTGACCCTTGGCTGGATGGCCCCGCATTCCTCGGTGGGTGGGCCCAATACCCACAACCAACCTGTGATATAGACGAGGTCGCCGCCGAAACGGACGCAATCTGGATTACGCACGAGCATTCTGACCATCTAAACAAGCGAACCCTCTCTCACTTTCCAGACAACACACCGATATATGTCCCCGAACTCAACTACCGTCGGCTTTCGTCGAGATTACGTGAACTCGGGTTTGAGAATACATACAGCCTACCAACTGGGGAGGCGTACCCACTCGCAGAGGGGATTGAAGCAGCCTGTTTTGAATCCCAATCAACGTGGAATGACAGCATCCTCGCGGTGAACTGTGGAGGCTTCCGTATTCTCAATTTCAACGACGCTGGTTTAAACTGGGACGTAAAAGACGCAATTCCATCCGTCGACCTCGTGGCAACCTCCTTCGCATTCGGTGCCTCCGGATACCCACTTACGTGGAACCATCTCTCAGGTGAGGAGAAATACGAGATAATGGATGACCGGAATGCGGGCGCACTCAAGCATTGCCAGCAGGTAGTCGAGATGTACGACCCTGAGTATCTGCTCCCCTTCGCCAAATTCTTCGGGTTGCTGCAACCCGAGTTCGATGAGTATCGCTCGATGATTAGGCAAAATGAACCAAGCGACGTTGTGGAACATCTCTCGGATTCCCCTGTCGAGGTCCTGGACTTACTGCCCGGCGAGTCATGGGACGGAAACTCCGGTATGCCGTCTCGCCGAAATGACCATGACAAACTCTATGACGACGACGTCAAGGAAGCTAAAATCCAGTCCCTGTATAAGTCACACACGCCTATTGTTGACGAGGAATTCGACCTTTCGCACGAGGAACTTTCAACGTACTTTGAGGCTCTTGGTGGTTCCTCGTTAGCGACTGAGGTTGGTAACCACGCTCTCTCACTCACTCTTCGCGCAGACGAAAGAGACCTGCACTCTCTTATCCGATTCCAAAACGGTAGTATCACGTACACTCCAATGGAGGAGCCGAGCGGATTCGCGTCAGCCGACGCGGACACTCATGTAAGAATGGCGGTTGACGGCGAACTCGTACAGCATGTCATCCGAAACGATCTCTCGTGGGATGAAATCCATATTGGGTACTGGGCAGACTTTGAACGCCAGCCCGACGAATACAACCTCTCGTTTTGGCGTCTCCTCCATGCACCATGGGAAGCCCGAGACGATACAATGAACCTCGCTGCAGGCTATGATATTGAAACCGACCTTTCAGGTTTCGCGATGGCTGACCTCCTCGAACAGCACTCCGTAGAAGACTTGCTCTCCGAGTACGGGCTTCACTGTGCAGGATGCCCAGCAAGTCTTGGTGAAGATATTGTTGAGGCAGCCCGTATCCATGGCTTGAATCGCCAACAAGCTGAATCACTCGTGGAGAGTGTCGAGAAGGTAGTTCAGAATGAGGAATCCGCTCAGATGTCCTAATTTAACCAAGAGATACCCAAAAGTCGTGTCCTATCGGGTTCCTCCATCAACGTCTTTCGCGTAATGTATCCCCTGTACTGATATCCGTTATTTCCGACACGCCATCTTATTCCCGCCCCCATAGGCCCTCTAGGGGGGTTCCCTATGAACGACTCACTTCGTTCGTCTCGCTCCCTCGCAGGCTTCCCGTTCGCTCCGCTCACGGGAATCCCAGCGAGTCCACTACTGCACTCGAACCACCGAGCGATGCACGTGTCGCTCGGCTGCCGTTGCGTGTCACGGCGTCGTGAAGACGAAGCGGTCGCGGTGGCCGCCGGCGTCGACGACGACTCGGGTCTTCGCGTTCGAGCCGAGGGAGACGTTGGCGCGGACGCGCAGCACGTCGCTGGGCCGCCAGGTGTCGGCGTCGAGGACGGTTGTCTGGGTGTCGGCCTGATAGGCACCGTTCACGAGTACGGTGACGTCGCCGGGGTCATCTGGGAGGGTCCGTGCGCCGGTGTTCTTGACGAGCAGCGTCAGCGTCTCGTTGCCGGCGTCGTAGACGGCGGTGGGCGTCTGGTCGTCGCTGACGATTCGGAATTCGGCGTTCGCGTGGTCGGCGTCGGCGTCGGCGGCACCGTCGATGCTGTCGGCGAGGCTGGTCGCGCCCTCGGTGAGCGTGCCGGCGAGGGCGGCGGAGAACAGCACGGCGGCGATGAACAGCACGAGGTGGGCTGAGGAGACCGACGCCATCAGCGCCCCCCGGTGGCCGCGGCTCGTGCCATCGTCGGATGTCTGCGGGGCGAGCGGCATGAATCTTCGTCCCGCTCGCGGGGGCGGAGCGCGACCACCGGTAGTATTTGGGAAAGTTTATTTAGGATGATTAATAATTCCGAGACAGAGAGTCACATGGATGGGGGAGGGAGCAGCGAGGGGGCCGACGCCGTACTCGTGACGGCGCGCGGGACCGCCGCAGCCGACGGCGACCCAGCCGACCGGGACTCGGCGGCGGTCATCGTCGTGACATACTGTTTCGACGCCGAGAGCTGGCTGGACCGCTGGGGGACCAGCCAGGAGCGAGCAGTCGCCGTGAGCGCGGGTGAGCGCTCCCGGAGCGCGGCAGCGGTCGCGCGCAGCGACTCCGGCACTCGCTCCCCCGACGGCCCGGGCGGCGACCCGGTGCAGGTCGAGGCCGGCGTCGTCGAGACCGTGCCGTCGAAGAGCGACGTGGGTGCGGTCGGTGCCGCCGTCCACGAGTACCTCGACGAGTGGGACGACTGCGAGCTGACCGTCTACGTGGACAGTCTGGGAGCCATCGTGGATGCGACGGACTCGGAAGTGACGTTCCGCCTCGTCCACGCGCTCGTCGCCCGCGCCCAGGACGCGGACGCTCGCGTCGTGGCCGCAGTCGGGGAGGGGATACCGCCGCACGTCGAGGCGACGTTCGCACCGCTGTTCGACCGAGTCGTCTAGAGCCAGTTCTCGCGGCGGAAGTACGCGACGAGGATACCTGCGGTCAACGCCATCCCGACCATCACCGCGGGGTACCCGTACGTCCACTCCAGTTCGGGCATGCTGAGCGGGCTGCCGGAGAAGTTCATGCCGTAGACGCCCACGACGAACGTCAGCGGGAGGATGATGGTGGCGACGACGGTGAGCGTCTTCATCACGTCGTTCGTGGACATGGACAGCGCGTTCAGGTAGATGTCGCGGGCACCGCTGGTGAGGTCGCGGTAGGTCTCCGTGAGGTCGACGAGCTGGACGAGATGGTCGTAGACGTCCCGGTAGTACTTCTCGGTCGACGGCCGTATCTGGGCGGGGTCGCCGCGAGCGAGTACGCCGACGGCGTCCCGGGTCGGCCAGAGCAGCCGTCGGACGGACAGGAGGTCGCGGCGGAGGTCGTTGATGCGTTCGAGGAGGTCCTCGCCGGCGGCCTCCGTGACCTCGTTCTCGACGGCTTCGATGTCGTCTTCGATGTCGTCGAGGATGCCGTAGTAGTCGTCGACGATGCGGTCGATGCCGCGGTAGGCGGTGAAGTCCGGGCCGTTCGTGAGCAGCCGGGGGTCCTCGCGGCCGACGCGCTCCCAGACGGCGTCGAGGGCGGCGGCGCGCTCGGGTTCGACAGTGAGCAGCCAGTCGTCACCGACGAAGAAGCCGACGGGGAGCGCGCGGAGTTCGTCCGCGAACGAGACGTCCCCGTGCCGCAGGGACGCGGCCTTCAGCAGTGCGAACGTGTGGTCGTCGAACTCCTCGACTTTCGGGCGGACGTCACCGAGGATGTCTTCGACTTCGAGCGCGTGGAGGCCGTAGCCGGCGGCGAGGTCGTCGAGGACGCCGTCCGCGGGGTCGACGACTCGGACCCAGGTCGTGCCGGGGTCGTCGCGGGCGTCGACGGGGTCGGCGCGTTCGTCGTGGCCGTCGGCGTCGAAGACGACGGTGTCGACGGTCACGTCGCCACCTCCCCGCCGCCGTCGGTGCCGATGGCGGCGAGGGTGACGCCGACCATGACGGCGGTGACGGAGAACGCCCGCCCCGGGTAGGGAGTGGCGAGCCCCGCGAGGTAGCCGGCGACGCCGCCGATGGTGAGGACGACGCCGGCTGCTCGAATCCGGTTCATGGTTGCGGCTCGCTCCCGACCGGCAAAAATCCCGGTCCTACTCGGTGCGTTCGCCCTGATAGCTGCCGTCGTAGGCACCGTCGTGGTCGGCGTCGGCGAGCACGAGCTGGGCGACCCGCGCGCCGCGCTCCAGTTCGATCTCGTGGTGGACTTCCAGCAGGCCTTCGCCTTTCCCGGTGTAGCCGGCGTCCCAGACGGCCGAGTTCAGCATACAGGAGTTCCGCATGAGCGACGACCGCGGGTAGAGGAAGCCGACGTGGGCTTCGGGGATGGAGATGGTCTCGGCGTACTGGAGAATGTAGCCGCCGGGCTGGAGCACGAAGGTGTCGCGGCCCTCCTCGCGCTGCGTCTCGACCCGGTTTCGGCCGCCGATGTCCTTGCCGTCGGCGGTGATGCGGCCGGGTTCGACCTGTTCAAGAACGGCTTCGACGGTGAGGTCGACGCCGTTAGGCTGCACTTGGTCGGTCGACACGGACTCGACGTGGTCGGCGACGAACGCGCCGCTCTCGTACATGCCCCGGGATTCGGCGGTCGCAGGGAAGCGCTTTCGGTTCACAACGGCACGCTAGTTTATTACAGTTCTCAGCAAACTAATTTACGATAACCCTAGAAAAGTAATAAGGTTCCGTGTTGATTCCTACCGTGTGGGATGGCAGATGACAACACACTCACGAGGCGGAGTTTCCTGACAGCCACCGGCGCGGCCGCCGGTTCGGTCGCGTTCGTCGGTGCCGGTGCCGCGACGCCCGGCAAGGGACGCGGCAACGGACGCGGCAAGGGGACCGAACGGCGCGAGTACATCGTCGGCGTGTCGGCGAGCGAAGACGACCCGAGAGGGTACGTTCGGAAGCACCTCTCGGGCAAGGAGGAGCCCATCAGCACGAACGAGCGGCTCGGCACTACGGTCGTCGGACTCCCGGAGAACGCGGCCGAGCAGGCCCACCAGAACTTCCTCGGCCGACTGGAGGCCGCGGACGGTGTGAAGTACGTCGAGCAGAACGTCGACCTGCAGGCGCAGGTCGCGCCAAACGACCCCCGATACCGAGACCAGTACGCCGACCAGCAGGTCAACGCGCCGGAAGCCTGGGACGCGACGTTCGGTGACTCCGGTGTCACGGTCGCCGTGGTCGACCAGGGCGTCAAGTACGACCACCCGGACCTCGACGGCAACATGGACGGCTCTGTGTCGAACTCGGGGTACGACTTCGTCGACGACGACGACGACCCGTATCCGGACGCGCTCAGCGACGAGTACCACGGAACGCACGTCGGCGGCATCGCGGCCGCCGAGGTCGACAACGGCGAGGGCGTCACCGGCATCGGGAACTCCAGCCTGCTCTCCGGACGCGCGCTCTCCGAGCAGGGTTCGGGCTCGACGGCGGACATCGCGGACGCCGTGACGTGGGCGGCCGACCAGGGTGCCGACGTCATCAACCTCTCGCTGGGCGGCGGCGGCTACACTGACACGATGAAGAACGCCGTCTCGTACGCGACGAACAACGGCGCGCTCGTCGTCGCCGCCGCGGGCAACGACGGCCAGGGCTCGGTCTCGTACCCGGCGGCGTACAGCGAGTGTCTCGCCGTGAGCGCGCTCGACCCGGACGAGACGCTGGCGTCGTACTCGAACTACGGCGGTAACATCGAACTCGCCGCGCCCGGGACGAACGTGCTCTCGACGTGGACGGACGACGCCTACGACTCCATCTCGGGGACGTCGATGGCGACCCCGGTGGTCGCGGGCGTCGCGGGTCTCGCGCTCGCGCAGTGGGACCTCACGAACGCGGAACTCCGGAACCACCTGAAGAACACGGCGGTGAACGTCGGCCTCTCCAGCGACAAGCAGGGGTCCGGTCGCGTCGACGCCGGTAACGCCATCACCACCGAACCCGGCTCCGGCGGTGGCGGTGGTGGTGGTGGCGGCGGCTCCACGTCGACGACGATTTCCGGGTCGCTGTCCAGCTACGCCGACAGCGACTGCTCGACGTACACCTTCGAGTACGACAGTCCGAGCCAGATTGTCATCGAGCTGAGCGGGCCCTCGGACGCCGACTTCGACCTGTACGCGAACACGGGCGTCGGCGCGTGCCCGACAACGGACGACTACGACTACCGGTCGTACACCACGAACTCCCAGGAGACCATCACCATCGACAGCCCGGACACGTCGACGGACCTCTACGCGCTCGTCGACTCCTACTCGGGGAGCGGCGACTTCACGGTGACGTTCACCGAGTACCAGTAGCGCGTTCGCCGCCTGCGGAGCGACGACCCCTCGTTGCGAGCTGGGGTGACACCCGGCCACCGACTGCTACTTCTTGCGGTTCGTCCACACGCGTCAAATAAGGAAATACGGGCTGTATTAGGTGTCGCAGGGGGTCCTGAAACACGCGGGATTTATAATTGTAGAAGCTCCATCTCCGCACGCTATGGGACAGACGATTACGGAAAAAATTCTCGATGACCACCTCGTCGAGGGCGACCTGACGCCCGGCGAGGAAATCGGCATCGAGATCGACCAGACGCTCTCCCAGGACACCACTGGGACGATGGTCTGGCTGCAGTTCGAGGCGCTCGAGATGGACGAAGTCCAGACCGAGCTCGCCGCGCAGTACTGCGACCACCAGACTTATCAGTTCGACTTCAAGAACACCGACGACCACCGCTTCCTGCGGTCGGCCGCCGGCACCTACGGCGCGTACTTCTCCCGACCGGGCAACGGCATCTGCCACAACGTCCACAAGGAGAACTTCGCCGCGCCCGGCAAGACCCTCCTCGGGTCCGACAGCCACACACCCACCCCCGGCGGTCTCGGCCAGCTCGCAATCGGCGCGGGCGGCATCGACATCGCCGTCGCGATGGGCGGTGGCGCGTACCACGTCGAGATGCCCGAGGTCGTCAACGTCCGACTCGAGGGCGAGCTCCCCGAGTGGGCCACCGCGAAGGACGTCATCCTCGAGCTCCTCCGTCGCCTCTCCGTGAAGGGCGGCGTCGGCAAGGTGCTGGAGTACACGGGCCCCGGCGTGGAGTCGCTCTCCGTGCCCGAGCGGACCACCATCACGAACATGGGCACCGAGCTCGGCGCGACGTCTTCTATCTTCCCGACCGACGAGCGCACGAAGGACTGGATGGCGAAGTTCGACCGCGAGGACGAGTTCGTCGACATCAGTCCCGACGAGGACGCCGAGTACGCCGACGAGATCGTCGTCGACCTCTCGGACCTCGAGCCGCTCATCGCCGAGCCGTCGATGCCGGACAACGTCGTCCCGGTCAGCGAGGTCGCGGGCCAGGACGTCGAGCAGGTCATCGTCGGTTCCTGTACGAACGGTGCCTACGAGGACATCCTCCCGGCCGCGAAGATGCTGGAGGGCCGCGAGGTCGCCAAGCACACCGAGATGATCGTCGCGCCCGGCTCCAAGCAGGCCTCCGAGATGCTCGCCCGCGAGGGCTGGACGGCCGAGATGATGGCCGCCGGCGTCAACTTCAGTGAGGCGACGTGTGGTGCCTGTATCGGCATCGGCCACGTGCCCGCCTCCGACTCGGTGAGCCTCCGGACGTTCAACCGCAACTTCGAGGGCCGCTCCGGCATCGAGGACGACTCCGTGTTCCTCTGCTCGCCGGAGGTCGCGGCCGCCGCCGCGCTCAAGGGCGAAATCGTCGACCCGCGAGACCTCGCCGACGAGCTCGGCGACCTCGAGGCCCCCGGCTTCGAGATGGGCACGTCGTACTCCGGCGGCTACGGGGAGGGCGACGCCGACATCATCACGCCCGAGGAGTCCATCGACGACGACCTCATCAAGGGTCCGAACATCTCCAGCGTGCCCGTCAAGGACCCGCTGGACGCCGACGTGGGCGGTGAGACCCTGCTGAAGATGCAGGACAACATCACCACCGACCACATCATCCCGGCGACCTCGGACATCCTGAAGTTCCGCTCGAACATCGAGCGGCTCTCCGAGTTCACGCTCTCGCGCATCGACGACACGTTCGCCGAGCGCGCGAAGGCCGCCGACAGCGGCGCGCTGGTCGCTGGCGAGAACTACGGTCAGGGGTCGTCCCGCGAGCACGCGGCGATGTGCCCGATGTTCCTCGGCGTGGAGGTCGTTCTCGCGCAGAGCTTCGCCCGCATCCACAAGGCGAACCTCTTCAACTTCGGCATCCTGCCGCTGAACATCGACGAGGACACGTACGCCCGCATCGAGCAGGGCGACGACGTGGAGGTCGTCGACGACGTCGCCGAGGCCGTCGCGTCCGGCCAGGAGGAGTTCACGGTCCGCGTGAACGACGACTGGGAGGCGACCGCGACCCTCGACGCGTCCGAGCGCGAGCGCCGCACGCTCGCCGCCGGTGGCAAGCTCTCGCTGACGAAGCAGAAGCACGGCGAGGGCGACTCCGGGGCCGCGCCCGCGGACGACTAACGACACTCCGTTCTTTCTTTCGCAGCCCGGCCAGCGGCAGCGCCGCCGAACCGCGACGGCCGTAGGCCATAAATCGCCGTCCGCCCAACAGTGCGGTGTGACTGTCGCTCAGCCGCCGGGTGTCGACGCGACCGTTCGGCAGGCGACGCGCGCCGACCTCCTGTCCGTGTTCCGCATCGAGGAGGCCGTCTTCCAGCAGCCGTGGCCGTACTCGGCGTTCGAGCGCCAGCTCGGGACGCCGGGGTTCCTCGTCGCGGAAGCGGGTGACCCGGGAGCCGCCGTCGCCGGCTACGTCGTCGCCGACGAGGTGCCGGGGCACGGCCGGCCGCTCGGCCACGTGAAGAACCTCGCCGTTCGGCCGGAGTACCGCGGCCGGGGGCTCGGGAAGGCGTTGCTGTCCCGGGGAATGGCGGCGCTGGCGAGTCAGGGCGCGCGCAGCGTGAAACTCGAAGTGCGGGAGGGCAACGAGGCGGCGCGCGGGCTCTACGAGGACTTCGGCTTCGAGTACTTGCGGACGCTCCCCCAGTACTACGCGGACGGCGAGGACGCCTACGTGCTGGTGGCGAGCCTCGAGGACCGTGACGGGTTTTAGCGGGTAGGCCCACGGTCGAACTATGGGCTACGAGTGTCCGGTGTGTGGCGTCGAAGAAGCCGACGACGAGCACCTCGCGAACCACGTGGCGTTCACGGCGCTGGTCCGGGGCGGCGACCACGAAGCGTGGCTCGACGACCACGTCCCGGACTGGGAAGAACGCGACCCCGACACGCTCGCCCCCGAAGTCGTCCCGCACGCCACCGAGACCGAGTCGGAGCCGACGACGGAACCGCACGGCCACGCCCACGACCACGACGTGCCGTCGGTCGAGCGCACCGGTCAGGCCGACCTCTCCGGGGCGGCCGACGACGTGCTGGAGGAGGCCCGAGAGCTGACCGAAGCGATGTACGAGAACCGGCAGGTGGGCGACAGCGGCGACACCGACGACGCGGAGTCGGCCGGCGGCCGCGGAGACTCCGAAAACGAGTAGGTGGTGGCCGCCGGGGTCGGTGACATGAGCGAGACGCGTGGCGTGTTCGCGCCCGAGACGACCGCAGAGGCCCGCGAGTACTTCGAGAACGTGGGTCCGGCGGCCCAGACCGTCACGAAGGAGTTGGCTCGCGAGATGGCGTTCTCGAAGGAGGAGTACGACGAGCGCGTCACCAGCGACGTGGTGGAGACGGCCCGCGACGCGCTGTTCGCGTCGCTTCTCGAAGTCGAGGTCGGCGACTACACGGAGTTCGCGGCCGCCCGCACGGACCACCCGGACGCCGAAGTCGTCCAGCACGGCAGCCAGGACGTCGACAACGCCGTCTGGCACTACGTGCCGTTCGCGGACGCGCTGGTCGCGGCGACGTTCCAGAGCGAACCGGACGCGGCCGTCGGGACGCTGCGCCGCATCGCGTTCGGCGAGTACTACCGGGACGCCATCGAGTAGACCGTACACTCCGGGAAGCGGTCGTCTGGTGCCCCGCACTCCTCGGAGCACGGGTGGTCGACCCGGTCGCCGAGCGCGGCGGCGGCGTCCTCTGAGAGCGCGCGCCCGATGCCGTCGACGTCCGCGTCGGTCAGGTCGAGTTCGCCGTCGAGGAAGTTCTCCGCGAGGCAGCGCCGCCACGCGAGTTCGCGCGCGACCTGTTCGCCGGTCTCTGTGAGTTCTGCGCCGTGATAGCGTTCGTAGTCGACGAGGTCGCGGGAGGCGAGGTCGCGCAGGCGCTCGGTGACGGTGCCGGGACTGACGTCGAGTGCGGCGGCGAGGTCGCCGGTCTCCGCGGGCCGGTCGCGGACGGTGCCGACCGCGAACACGGCCGCGAGGTACCGGCCGTCGGCCGCCGAGACCTCGGGTTCCATGTGTGACAGTCCACCGGCCGACGGCAAAAACCTAGTCCCGTTCCGCTTCGGGTGGTGCTTAGTGCGTGGCGTCGAACGTCCGGGTATGAGCCACGACTGGCCGGTCGTCGAGTCCCGAACCGAGTACGAGACGGGCTGGTACGACGGCGGCTACGACCGCGTCGAGCAGCCCGACGGCAGCGAGAAGAACTACTACTGGGCGGCGCTGCCGCCGGCCGTGGTCGTCGTCGCGGTCGACGACGGCGACGTGGTGTTCGTCGACCAGTACCGGCCGACGATTCGCGAGCAGTGCATGGAACTGGTGGCGGGTATCGTGGAGGAGCGACCCGTCGACGAGCGCGAGGACGACCAGCGGGAGTCCTCGGAACGAGCGAGCGGTGGAACCGCGAGCCGTGAGGACGGCGATACCGAGGACGACGACGCGATTCGACCGCACCCGACGCGGGAGTCGTACGCCGCGGCGGGCCGCCGAGAACTCCGCGAGGAGACGGGCTTCGAGGCGGGCGAGATGCACTTCCTCGAGGAGTTCTGGACGGCGACCGGCGTCCTCCGACACAAGCGCGGCATCGTGTTCGCCGAGGACCTCACGCCGACCGAGCGGGACCTCGACGACAACGAGTTCCTGACCGTCGAGCGCGTCCCCGTCGAGGAGGCGCTGGACGTGGCCCGAGCGCCACCGGCTAACGACGCGACCATCGAGGGGTTGTTGCTCGCCGAGGCCGACGGGCACCTCTGAACGCAATTTCGCGCCCCGATTCTGGCTTGGATTCCGAACGTATCTGGACGCGAGACGACGGAGTCTGAACGACAACTGCGAAAAAGCCAGCCCCCGTAGAGTAGCGTATGCCACAGATTGGTGTCGAAGGCATGTCCTGCGGACACTGCGAACAGACGGTCGAAGACGCGCTCGCTGACGTCGAGGGCGTCACCGACGCGACCGCCGACAACGAGACTGGTGAAGTGCACTACGAGGGCGACGCGGACGCCACTGAGGTCGCGGCGGCCGTCGAGGACGCCGGCTACGAGCCGGTAATCTGACGCACCGGGCGGCGCGTGGGAGGGACACGGACTGCGGTAATCGGAAGCCATACGCCCGCTCGGTCCCCACGTCCGCGACATGGACGGCGAGCTCTCGGCGGACGAACTCGAAGCGATTCTCGGCGACGACGGCCTCCGAATCGTCGACATCCGGAACCCATCAGCGTTCGACCGCGGCCACATCCCGGACAGCGAGAACATCCCGTTCAACGAACTCCCGCAGGAGGTCGAGCAGTTGGCGGGAGCCGACCGCGTCGTCACGGTCTGCCCGCACGGGCAGGCCAGCCAGCAGGCCGCTCGCCTCGTCGCGTCCTACGAGGGTATCGGCGACGACGCTCGGGTCGACAGCCTCCAGTGCGGCATCGAGGGGTGGCCCGGAGACCTCGAACGGTCGACCGACGACGAGGGCCCCGAGACGGACGCGCCGTTCTGACCGAACAGCTCTGTTTCTCTGGTCGCTGTTACCACTGAGCGTAGGTGACGTACTCGCTGTCTTCGTACTCCACGAGCCACGTCCCGTAGACGTCCGCGATGTCGATGGCGTCGTGGTCGCGGAGGCGGTCGACGACCGACTGGAACGCGTCGGTGTCCTCGAAGTGGGTGCCGTCGATGGCGTTCTCGACGACCTCTCGCTCGGACTCCGAGAGCCCCGACAGCGTGAACAGGTACCGGTCTCGAATCTGGGCGGCGAACGTCTCGATGTCCGGTGCGACCTCCGTTACCTCGTACCGGAACTCGATCTCAGTCTCGACTTCGGACTCGACGCGTATCCGGTACGGGTCGCCGTCGCGAACGACGATGTCGTACTGCTGGTCCGGGACGAACACCGAGCCGTCGCCACCTCTGTCGGCGGTCCCGTACCCGACGCTCATGTCGACGCCGTCCTGTTCGCGGTGGTCGGCGACGAGCGCCGGTTCGAGGCGCGCACGGTCCGTTTCGGGCAGTTCACTGTACTCGATTTCGCCGAGGTCGGGCGTCGTGTCGTCCGGATTGAAGTCTATGAGGACCTCGTAGACAGTCACGTCGCTGTCACCGAGCCTCGTGGTCGACACCTCGTAGATCGCGTCCTCGAAGCGCACGGTCTCTCCCTCGTCGAACAGCTTACTGCGGCCGCTGTCCGTCGCCGAGCCGTTCTCCAGCGCGTCGGCCACGACCGCGTACTCCGACGACCCGGTGTCGACGAGTCTGGAGGCCTTGTCGGCCACGCGCTCGTCCGTCGCCTCGTTCATGTCGAGGACGACGTCCGGGTGAGCGCAGCCGGCGAGGACGACTGGGAGGAGGGCTGCTCCGCCTGCGAGGAACTGGCGGCGTCGCATACACGGGTAGACGCCCAGACTGGCTGAAAGCTTTCTGGTCAGTTGCACCGCCGCAGAATCCGCGGCGAGAGACAGCTACGTCCCGGTCGCTGTGGCGTCGGCGAACGGGGGGAGAAGCGAGCGTCGACGTGGGGTCAGGCGACGTTGAAGCCCTTGTCGCGGAGGAAGTCCTCCACGCGGCCCGAGTGGTTGCCCTGGAGTTCGATTTCGCCGTCCTCGACGGTGCCTCCGCAGGCGAACTTGGACTTCAAGTCCGAGGAGAGGCTGTCGAGGTCGACGTCCTTCGGGTCGAATCCTTCGATGACGGTAACTTCCTTCCCGTAGCGGCGCTCGTCGATGCGGATTTCGATTTGCTGGGACTCTTTGGCGACGTCCTCGCAGACGCAGAGTTCCTCGGGCAACCCGCACGTCGAGCAGACTTCCGACATTACACGCGTGGGTACGAAATCCGCGTATTAAACACTATCGCCGAAGCGACGGCAGGCGGCTGTATTCGCCGGCTAGCGACCGAGCGAGCCGTTTGGCTTCGGCGGCGTCCTCGTCGGAGGCGGAGCCGGCGTACCTGGCGCGCTCCCGGAGGACTGCGGCCCGCTCGGCGGCGTCCCCGGGAGCCACGTCGGCGACGTACTCGCGGACGGTCTCGCCGCTGCGGCGCTCGCGGTAGCGCTGCCCGAGGACGTACTCCACGCGCTCGAAGGCCGCTTCGACCTCCGCCGCGGGGTCGCCGTCGGGCAGCCAGCGCAGCCAGAGCGCGCGGTACGCGCGGTCCGTGATGCCCGTGTAGCGCAGCGCCGCGGCCGCGCCGACGACCAGCACGCCCCAGACGGCGAGGGTCGTCAGCGGCGGGAGGTCCGGAGTGCTCCCGTCGCCGCCCGCGTCGCCGCCCGCACCGTCGCCGAGGTTCGCCGGAACCGTGGCGTTCTCCGGTGACTCGACGCCCTGCGAGGTGCCGAAGTAGGACTCGCGGTCGCGGGGAGCCGTCTGGTTGTTCCCATCCTCGGTGTCGGCGCTGTCGGTCGACGTCTGGGGCGTGGTGGTCTGCGGGGGCGTCCACGTGCCGTTCTCGCTGCCGGCCGCGTCCACGCCCGAGACGCCCTCGCTGCGGGCCTGCTCGACGCGGCTCTCCTCGGCGCTCGTGCGCTCGCTGGCCGGCGTCGGGTCGAACGTCACCCAGCCGCGGTCGGGGACGTACACCTCGACCCAGGCGTGGGAGTCGACGCCGCGGACGACGTACTCGTCCTCGCTGACGCGCTGGCCTTCGGTGAACCCGACGACGAACCGGGCGGGCACGTCCTGCGAGCGCAGCATGACGGTCATCGCCGACGCGTAGTACGTGCAGTAGCCGACCTCGCCGCGCAGCACGAACTCGTTGACGAGGTCGCCCTGCGTGTTCGGCGCGTCCAGCGAGTACTCCTTGTTCGCCTCCAGCCACGCCTCGATGGCTTCGGCCTGCCGGTACGGCGTCTCTGCGTCCGCCGTGATGCGGTCGGCGAGGTCGACGACGTCGCCGCTCGTGCTCTCGGGCACCTGGAGGTATCTGTCGCGAATCGTCTCGGGAACGACGCCGGTCTCGCGAGCGAGTACGTCCGTGTCGTCGGGCGGCGCGCGGCTCACGACCTCGTAGCTGTCCCCGGGGTACAGCGTCGAGGTGCCCTGGAGCAGGCCCCCCTCGGTGAGCTCCGCGTCGAGGCCTCGAATGGTCTGCGGGACGGCGGCGGCCGGCGCGATGTCGAGCCGGCGCTCGACGGTGATGCGCTGCGTGATGCGGTCACCGGTCGGCGGCGGCGTGCCGCGCTCGGTGCCGACGTCGGCGGTCTGCGTCCAGCCGTTGCCCGTGAACCGGTCGTACACCGCGCCCCGGTAGTACGTTGGCTGGTCGGACTCGGCGACGAAGTGGACCTGCGGGTCCAGCCGCAGCTCTCCGCCGACGCCGACGTAGCTGTCTGCGTTCACGAGGCTGCCGGCGGTCGTCGTCGCCTCGGCGGGGACGAGCGGCGACCGGCCGCCCGGCACCGCCGTCACCGTCGCAGACGCCACGACCATCACAGCGAGCACGGCCGCGACGACCTGCACCTGGCGGGTGCTGGCGTCGTGGAGGGCGAGCGTCTCGAACGCCACCGCGCCCGCGGCGGCGAGCACGCCGACGAGCGTCACCGTCGTGGACGCGTCGCCGGTGAGGACGAAGAACCCGAGGGCCGCAGCGGCGAGTCCGGCCGCCCGCGCGTACTCCCGGCGGGCAGTGAAGTACGCTGCGAGGAACGTCGGCGCGGGCGCGACCGCTACCGCCCACGTGCCCGCTGCCGGCATCCGGAGCACCGAGTAGCCGGTGAGCAGCGCGACCGTGTCTTTCAGGACGCGTCCCGGTGAGAGCGCGGCGTAGTACGCCCGCGGCACCGACAGCAGGTACGCCGCCAGCCCCGCGACCAGCAGCGCGACCGCCAGCGCGAACGCGTACTTCCCGGGGAGCGCGCGCAGCACGCCCGCCAGCGCCAGCGCACCGGCGACCACGGCGACCAGTGTCGTCGACGTCCCGACGACGGCGGTCACGTCGTACAGCACGGAGAGGTAGGTCGCGACGACGACTGCGACGCAGGCGACCGCGGCGGTGTCCTGCGGGGAGTCCGTCAGCGCCCGCGGCAGCCGGCGGCCGACGCGCGCGGTGCTCACGCCGCCACCTCCGTCCCGCCGGCTCCCGCTCGACTCCCGACGAACTCCGCGTACCGGTGGTCCTCGCCGTCGACGGTCACGGAGACGTGCTCGCCGCTCTCCGGCGCGTGGACGAAGATGTCGGCCTCGTCGCGGTAGCGCCGCCGGAGGTGGCCCTGTTCGAACGCCGCGAGCACGCCGAGGATGCGGCGGCGGTGCGGGTCGCCGTGGGCAGGGTCGAGGCGACCGCTCGGCGTCGCGATACCGACGGCGATGCCCGCGTCCAGCAGGTGCGTCGCGACACTCGCAGCGGCTTCTGCGACCGAGTCGGCCCGCGGACCCCGCGCCTCGGCGGCGATGGTGACGCGGTCAGACGCGCCCTCGCCGACGAACTCCGTGACGGTGAGGTCGCCGGTCGGGCGCTTCGCGGACGCCTTCCAGTTCACGTCCCGCAGCGGGTCGCCGCGCTCGTACTCGCGGACGCCAGCGAACTGCTCGCGTTCGTCCGTGATGCCGACGTAGCCGGTGAGCAGCGCGGCGGTGTCGTCGAGACTGTGGACCCGCGGGAACACCCGCACCGAGTTCGGGTCCGCGACGAGAAACGACACCGCCCACAGCCCGAACGGGTCGGTCGCTCTGGCGCGACACGGCCCGACGGCGTGGACGCCCCGGTGGACCAACTCGATGTCGTAGGCCACCGTGCGGCCGTCGGCCTCGACGCTGTGGACGGTGTCGCCGCGCAGCCCGTCGGCCAACTGCTCCCGCAGCGTCACCGGGTACGACCGCTCGGCGTCGACCACCAGTTCGACGGTGCGGCGCTCGCCCTGGTGGCCTTCGCGGGGCGCGATGCGTTCGACGTCGGGCTCCGGGACGTAGGCCACGTAGACGCGGGCCGCCACCAGCAACACGGCCGCCGGCACCACGACGGCGTTCAGGCTGCGGCCGCCGAAGCCGTACCCGAGTACGAGCGCGAGCACCGCCACCGCGGCCACCGCCCGCCCGCGGCGAGTGAGTCTGGCCGCCATCTCACTCCGGGTTGACGGTGTCGAGGGCGCGCTGCACGAGCGTGCGCGCGGCCTCCCCGCCGAGTGTCCCCCCTGCCTCTGGCCGGACGCGGTGTGCAAGCACGGCCGGAGCCTCCGTCTGCACGTCGTCCGGGACGACGTAGTCTCGACCGTCCAACACCGCCCGGCCCTGCGCGGCCTGCAGGAGCGAGATGGAGCCGCGGGGACTGACACCGAGCGCGGCGTGGTCGCGGGTGTACCGCGCCAGCTCCGTGACGTACGCTTTCACGGGGCGCGCGACCTCTACGGCCGCCGTCGCGGAGCGCGCCCGCCGCAGGTCTTCGACGGTCGCGACCGACGAGATGTCGTCGATTGGGTGGCCGCCCACCACCCGGTCGAGCACGTCGACCTCGCGCTCGCGGTCCGGATACCCGAGCCGGAGCTTCTTCATGAAGCGGTCGAGCTCCGCCACCGGGAGCTCGTAGGTGCGGTCGCGCTCCACGGAGTTCTGAGTCGCGATGACGAGGAAGGGGTCCGGCAGCGCGCGCGTATCGCCGTCCGCCGTCACCTGCTCTTCCTCCATCGCCTCCAGGAGCGCGGACTGCGTCTTCGGCGGCGCGCGATTGATCTCGTCCGCGAGCAGAACGTTCGCGAACACGGGCCCGTGCTGGAACTCGAACTCGCGGGCCTTCTCGTTGAAGACGTTCACGCCCGTCACGTCCGTCGGCAGCAGGTCGGGCGTGAACTGGACGCGCCGGAAGTCGCCGTCGAACGACCGCGCCACGGAGCGCGCGAGCATCGTCTTCCCCACGCCGGGAACGTCCTCCAAGAGCACGTGGCCGCCGCCCAGTACGGCCGTGAGCACGTGTTCGATGGTCTCGCGCTTGTCGACGATGACCGTCTCGATGTTGTCAGCGACCTCGGCCGCCAGTTCGCTGGCCTCTGTTATCGGCATCGGTGCCGGTGCGTCTGCGTGCGTTCGCGGGTCCGCCACGGCATGGGTATCGGGTGCGTCTGTCATGGGTAATGATAACGGGGCGGTCAGATGGAGTGTTCTACGGCCCGAGGTGCTTGTATGTCTACTGGTCGCTCTGACTGCCGCCGGTTTCCGTCCACCGCGCACACGACACGCAGACGCTGCTGTCGCCGTCCCGCCACAGTCGGACCGTCGACTCGCCGCAGGACGCACACGTCGCGTCCGGCGTCCACGAACTCGTCACGGTGAGCGGGCTGGCTGAACGGGGCGCTGACTCGTCGCCGTCCTCGGGGTCGGCGAACGAGTCGAGCGTGGCGTCGCCTGACACACCTCCACGTTGGGGAGCCCCCGGGATAACGCTCCCGGAGGACTGAAGATGCCGGCACCCGGACTCTCCGGCATGGTCTGGGTCATCGACAACATCGCCTCGATGGTCGAACACTTCACGACGGCCGCAACCACCGACCCGATTTCGGCGCTCGGCGTGCTCTTCGGCGCGCTGTTCGTCGGCGCGGCGTCGGCCGCGTTCGGCGGCCTCGCACTCGGCGGCCTCCTCAAGCCGCTGCTCCCCGACGGTGCCGTCACCCGGCAGCGCCGCCAGCGACCCTAGACGCCGGCGTCGTCGAACGCCCCGGCGAGCAGGTCGACTGCTGCTTCCTGGTCGGGTCCGAGTGGCGACCCCGCCACCACGCTGTCGACGTGCTCGCCGACGGCCGATAGCTGCTCGGCGACCTGCGCTTTCGTTCCCGCGATGCAGAACGCCTCCAGCATCGGCTCCGTCACCAGCCCGAACGCCTCCTCGAACTCGCCGGCCTCGATGGCGTCTCCGATGTCGCTTGCGACCGCCTCGTCGAGTCCGTGACGCTCCAGCACCGGGGGTGCTGCGCCCGCCGCGATGAACGCCACGGGGGGTCGAGCAGCCGCCAGCGCCGCGTCCTCGTCCTCGGCGACTGACACCGACGCGTACGCGCCGACGTCCACGTCACCGTCCACGACGTGACTCGCGGTTTCACCGCTCGCGCCTTCCGGGGTCTCCCGCTGGTCGACCTCGCGGTCCTCTGCCCCCTCGGCGATTCGGTCGGCCGACCACGAGAGGTCCCGGGGGTGGCTCGCGTTCACCAGCACGCCGTCTGCGTGCTTGCCCGCCATCCGCAGCATGTGCGGGCCCTGCGCGCCGACGTACACCGGAATCTCCGCGCCCGACGGCGGCTCGTAGTTCAGGCCGGCGTCCCGGGCCGCGAACGTCCCGTCGTGGTCGACACGCTCGCCCGCCCAGAGGTCCTGTGCGACCTTGAACGCCTCCAGCACGCGCCGGAGCGGCCGGTCGCGGTCGACACCGAGGTTCGTCAGCGTCGACGCGTCTCCCGCGCCGACACCGAACACCGCGCGCCCGCCGCTGAGTTCGTCCAGCGTCGCGGTCTGGGACGCCAGCTTCACCGGGTGCTGATCGTAGGGGTTCGCCACTCCCGGCCCGAGCAGCAGTTCGTCGGTCGCCGCCGCCACCCGGCCGAGCGCCAGGAAGGGGTCGCGGTTGTTGTAGTGACACGACGAGAACACCGCGTCGAACCCCGCGGCCTCCGCGCGCTCGGCGAGGTCGGCGACCTCGCCGACCGGAATCTCGGGGGTGAGCTCAATGCCCCGCATCGAACTCCCACCCCCGGAGCGCCTGCCGCACGAAGTCTCCCGAGACCTCCCGGAAGAGGTTCTCGCTGCCGGCGTGGTCGCCGAACTCGAAGTCCCGGACGACCACGACCGGAGTCCCGCCGTCGCCCTCCCCGGAGACGAGGTTCGCCGCCGCCGCGAGTTCGTCCACGACGGCCTCGACGGTCACTTCGAGTTCGTGGCCGTCGCGGTCCGTCTCACCCCGCCAGTCCCGGGACGCCGGTAGCCCCGCCCAGCCCAGCGCCACGCCGCGCTGACCGTGCCGGAACGGCCGCCCCGACGTGTCTGTCACCACGACGCCGACGTCGGCGTCGAGGCCCGCCCGGATGCGCTCCGCGCTCTCGCTCGGCCGCTCCGGCAACAGCAGGAGGTCGTCACCGCCGGTGTTCGACCGGTCGATGCCGGCGTTCACGCCGACGTGCCCGCAGGTCGCCTCGGTCAGCAGGAACGGAGCCTCCATCACGACCTCCGTCGACTCCTCCAGGACTGCCTGTGCGAACCGCGGGTCCTTCTCCTCGCCCGTAACGTCCGCCAGATGTCCTGCAATCTCTCTCGCGCGAGGCCCTGCCGGGAAGTCGTCGAGGGCAGCCGTCCGCCCTTCGGCCTTCGAGACGACGGTGCTCGCCACGCAGACGATGTCGCCGTCGGTGAGGTCCGCGCGCTCCGAGACCAGGGCTGCGAGGTCGTCACCGGCGTCGACCTCCGGCAGCCCCGAGACCGCGAACGTGTGCATACACCGGACTCAGCGCCGCTCGACAAAAGCACCGGCGATACCGGAGACTGCTCGACCTGCGAGGTCGCGGGGGAACCGTTGAAGCGTCCGCGCGCCGACCCTCCGGGTATGACGACTGACGTCGTGACCGTGTTCCTCCGGCACGGCCCGGCCGTCCTCCTCCTGGAGCGCAGCAGCGAGGTCGGCTCCTACGCCGGCCAGTGGGGTGCCGTCGCCGGGCACGCCGAGGGCGACCCGGACGAGGCGGCCCGCCGCGAACTCCGAGAGGAAGCGGGCGTCACGGACGCGACTATCGTTCGGCGTGGCGACCCCTTCGAGGTCCACGACCCCGACCACGGGACGTGGCGCGTCCACCCGTTTCTCGTCGACGCCGAGTCGCGGTCGGCCGCGACGAACTGGGAGACCGCCAGCCACGAGTGGGTGCCGCCGACCGAGATACGCCGCCGCGACACCGTTCCCGACCTCTGGCGGTCCTACGACGCGGTGCGGCCGACCGTCGAAACCGTCGCCGGCGACGACGAACACGGCTCCGCGTACGTCTCACTGCGTGCGCTCGACGTACTCCGCGACGAGGCGGCTCTCGCTGACGACTACGGCGACGCCGCGGCAGTCGCCCGCGACCTCCGCGACGCGAGGCAGGGGATGGCGGTCGTCCGGAATCGCGTGAACCGGGCGATGCACGAGGCCGACCGGACGCCCGCGAGCGTCGAAGCCAGTGCGCTCGCGGTCGCTCGCGAGGCAGTCGACGCCGACGACCGAGCGGCCGCGCGGGCGGCCGCCGAACTGGACGACGCCTCGGCGGTGTTCACGCTCTCCCGGTCGGGAACCGTTCTCGCGGCGCTGCGCGCTGCCGGCCCCGACCGCGTGGTCGTCGCCGAGTCGCGGCCCGGCGGCGAAGGGGTCCCAGTCGCGGAGACTCTGGCCGACGAGGCCGTCGACGTGACGCTCACCAGCGACGCGAACGTCCCGGCCGCCGTCGCAGACTGCGACGCCGTTCTCGCGGGCTCGGACGCCGTCTTCCCGGACGGCACCGTCGTCAACAAGGTCGGGACGCGGGCGGCGGCGCTGGCCGCGCGGGACGCCGGCGTCCCGGTCCTCGTCGCGTGCGCGGCGGACAAAATCGCGACCGAGCAGTTGCCTGCCGACGAAATGGACGACGACCCGCCGACGCTCTACGACGGCGACGCCGACCTGACGGTCGCGAAACCGGTGTTCGAGGCGGTTCCGGGGCGACTTGTCGACGCCGTCGTCACCGAGGACGGCCGGCTGGACGGCGACGCCGCCGCGGCCGCCGTCCGGGAGCGCCGCGGCTGGGCGGACTGGGAGTGAAAAGGTCTTGTCCGGGGCTGCCGAACGGGGCGTTGGGCGACGGTGACGAGGAGTTACCCCCTCCGAGCCCCTTGTGACGAGGCCTTTCTCCCGAGTCGCCCGCTCTCGTGACTCGCGAGCGACGGCTGTGTCGAGGAGGAAACACCGACAGGCGTAGCGAACAGGCGGCGGACTGCGTACTCGCGGGGTGGACGCCGCGCTCCCGTCCAGACACCCCGCGGCCGGATTCAGGGCACGCCCGGGGCTGGTCGCGTTCTCGCACTTGAACCTCCGGGCTGACGGGGAGGTCAGCTGAAGAACTGCTTGAGCTCGTCGCGCTTCGCGGCCTCGAAGTGGTTGTTCGCCGCGTCCTCCAGGGCCGTTATTTTCCCCTTCTTCGCGGTGATGGGCGCGATGACGTCCTGCCACTGCTTCCACGGCGGGTAGAGTCCGAGCCGCTCGCCGATGTCGTCGAGGCGCTCGTCGCGGTCGTCGACCTTGTCCATCTTGTTGACGGCGACCACTGGCTGGATGCCCAACTCTTCGAGCAGGTAGTAGAGTTCGACGACGTGGGGAATCTCGTCCTCTCCGCTGTGCCGGTCGATGATGTCGACAGCGGCCTTTCCGTCGAGCACGAGGACGCCGAGCATGATGTTGTCCGCGTACTCCTCGATGTACCGGACGACCTCCGTCTTGATGGCTTCCTCGTGGCCGTCCTCGACGCCCTGCATGTAGCCGAAGCCGGGCAGGTCGGTGAACATGAAATCCTCGCTCGCCCAGTCGAAGTGGTTCGGCTGGCGCGTGACCCCCGGCTTCTGGCCGGTCGGGACCTTGTGCCCCGTGAGCTCGCGCATCAATGTGGACTTCCCGACGTTCGACCGGCCGACGAGCACCACCTCGTCGCTCCGGTCGGGTCGACTCTCGAACATGGGCGTCGTAGCCCGCGAGCGCGGTTAAGTCGTGCGTCCCGCGACAGTCAAAGCGACGTTTGACTCCGAGTGAGCTTCAAGCCCCGGCGGAGCGTAGCTGTAACTGCAATGAACTCCAGAACTGCCCTGAGCGCGGTCCTCGTTGCGGGGCTGCTCGTCGCGGCCGGTGTCGCCGGCGCGACAGTCCTCGGCACCGGACCCGCGTCCGCCAGCCAGCCCACCGACTCGAAGTCGATTACCGTCTCGGCGTCCGGCGACGTCGAAGCCACCCCCGACCAGGCAGTCGTCAGCGTCGCCGTCACCGCGACCGGCAACGACTCCACCGCCGTCCGTGAAGACCTCGCGTCGAACGTCGCGTCCGTCCGCGACGCGCTCACCGAGTACGGCATCCCCAGCGACGACATCCGCACCGCGCACTTCGACATCCGACAGGAGCGCGAACGCACCCCGGAGGGGATGGAGCGTGGTGACTACCGCGGCGTCCACGCCCTCGAAATCACCACCGACGACACCGAGGCCGCCGGCGAGATAATCGACCTCGCGGTCGACAACGGTGCCGACACCATCAACGGCGTCTCCTTCACGCTCTCCGACGAGAAGCGCGAGGACCTCCACAACGAGGCCCTGGAGGCCGCGATGGCGAACGCAGACACGCGCGCCGACACGCTCGCGTCCGCCAGCGACCTCACCGTGACCGAGGTCCACTCCATCCACTCCGCGGACACTTCCCACCGCCCGTACCGCATGGAGACGGCCTACGTCGCGGCTGACAGCGCCACCGCCGGTGGCACGTCCGTCGAGGCGGGTCCCGTCACGGTCACTGCCGACGTGCGCGTCACTTACAACGCCACCGCGTAACGCCCCACGACTACCGGGCATCCGGTGCCCGAACCGCCCTCCCTGAACGCTTTTCTTCGCGCCCCTGTAAGCGGGGGTCGTGCGACTCGTTCAGGTGACCGTCCCCGCCGGCAAGCGGGACGCGGTTCTCGCCCAACTCGACGACGAAGGCGTCGACTACGTCGTGACAGACGAGACGGGCAGCCGCGAATACACGGCCGTCGTCCACTTCCCGCTGCCGACCGAGGCCGTCGAGGACGTCCTCGATTCGCTGCAGTCTGTCGGGCTCTCCGAGGACGCGTACACGGTCGTCCTGAGCGCCGAAACGGTCGTCTCGCGGCGCTTCGAGCAGTTGAAAGACCGCTACGAGAACGACGACGAGTCCGGGAGCGACCGAATCGCCCGGGAGGAACTCGTCGCTCGCGCCGAAGACCTCGCGCCCGCCCGCGTGACCTACGGCGTTCTCACCATCGTCAGCACCGTCATCGCGACCGCCGGCCTCCTCCTGGACTCGCCGGCGACCGTCGTCGGGTCGATGGTCATCGCGCCACTGCTCGGCCCCGCGATGTCTGCGAGCGTCGGCACCGTCGTCGACGACGACGACCTCTTCGCTCGCGGCGTCCGCCTCCAGGTGGTGGGCGTCCTGCTGTCCATCGCGGGGGCTGCGGTGTTCGCGTTCCTCGTGAAGTCGACGCACGTCGTCCCGCCTGGCCTCGACGTGCTCTCGCTCGCGGAAGTCCGCGAGCGCCTCCGGCCGGACTTCCTCTCGCTGGTCGTCGCGCTCGGCGCTGGCGTCGCGGGCGTCACGAGCCTCATGACCGGCGTCTCCTCGGCGCTCGTCGGCGTCGCCATCGCCGTGGCGCTCATCCCGCCGGCCGCCGCCGTCGGCATCGGTATCGCGTGGGGCATCCCGACGCTCGCGGTCGGGTCCGCCATCCTCGTCGGCGTGAACGTTCTGTCCATCAACCTCGCCGCCCTGCTCGTCCTCTGGTACTCCGGCTACCGCCCGGACAAGTTCTTTCAGGTCGGGGAGGCCCGGGCCGCGCTCGTCAAGCGCGCCGCCACGCTCGCCGTCGCCATCGCCGTGCTGTCGGCGTTCCTCGGCGGCGTCACGTTCGCGTCCTTCGAGGCGGCCGAAACCGAACAGGCCGTCGACCGCGCCATCGCGGACGTCACTGCTCAGGCCGAGTACGACCGCATCTCTCGCCTCGACGTCCAGTTCCGGTACGAACGCGGCCTCGTCTCCCGTCAGCCGCAGTCCGTCGTCGTCACGCTCGGCGTCCCCCCGGACGCCTCCTACCCGGACCTCCCGGAGCAACTCGCCACGCGAATCGAAGTCCGCACCGGCCACGACCTCGCCGTCGAAGTCAGGTACGTGCAGGTCGAACGCGCCGGCTGACGCGGACGCACCGGCACGACGGAGACAGGGCTCTCCCCCAACGAGTAAGTGCCGGCAACGAGTACCATACTCCATGAGCACAGACGCCACCGAATCCCGAGACGTGACTGCCGCGACGCTCCGGAGCCGGGTCGCGGCCACACTCGACAGCGAGTTCCCCGACCTCCGCGGCGGCAAACGAGTCGTGCAGCGAGTGGACGCGGACACCGGTGTCGTCACGCTGTCGTTCAGTTGCGGCTGCTCGGACGGCGTCTCGGCGGACACCGAGCGCGCAATCGAGAACACGCTCGTCACTGAACTCGACCCCGTCACCGGCATCACGACCGAGTCTGGCTGTGGCTGCGGGTCCGCGGGCCGCAGCACGGATGACACCGGTCCCAAGGCACCGTTCTAACACCTCACCGGTCGCAATATCCGGGATTCTCACTCCCTAGCGGCCGCTCCGACGCTCGCTACTGCTCGCGTTTTCCGAGGGTCCTCGCGCTGCTCGGACGCTCGCTATTCCTCGAACGGCAGCTCGGGCTCGTGGCCGGCGGCCTCGACGGCGGCGTTCAGCGTCTCCTCGATGCCCTCGTCGTTCTCGACGCTCATGTAGCAGTCCGCCTCGACCTCTTCCGAGAGGTCGGTCTTGCTGCAGACCGTGACCAGCGGCGTGTCTCCGAAGCGGTCGGCGACCTCGGCGCGGAGTGCGCGCTGGTCGCCGAGGGGGTAGCCGCAGGTGCCACTCGGGTCCAGGAAGAACAGGATGACGTCGCCGACGTGCGTGAGCGCCGACACCGCCTGGTCCTCGATCTCGTTGCGCTCGTCTGCGGGCCGGTCGAGCAGCCCCGGGGTGTCGACGAGCTGCCAGGTGACGCGTTCGTGCTGGAAGTGCCCGATGTCGACGGACTTCGTCGTGAACGGGTACTCCGCGGTCTCGATGTTCGCGTTCGTCACGGCGTTCACGAACGACGACTTCCCGACGTTCGGGTAGCCCGCGACGACCACCGTGGGGACGTCCGGCCGGATGTCCGGAATCGTCTTCAGGGCGTCACGGGCCGCGCCGACGGCCGCGAGGTCGTCCTCGACCTGATTCATCACCGACCCCATGCGCGCGAACCCCTGCTTGCGGAGTTTGCGCGCTTTCTCGGCGTCGTTCGGGAGCCGCCCGATGTACTCGCGGCCGAGGTCGTGGGTCTTCGAGGACGCCCACGACAGCTCCGAGAGGTGCTGGCGGAGTTCGTCGACGCCGTCCTCGCTCGCGAACTCCTCGCGGAGGATGGCGTCCGCCAGCTCGCCGTAGAACGGGTCCACGTGGTCGAAGTCCGGCCACTCCGTCACGACGTTGTGGAGGTTGTCGCCGAGGATGTTCGACGCCGTCTGCAGCATCGACTGCTGTGCTTCCACGCCCTGTTTCGCGCGCCCGGCCCGGGCCGCCCGCGAGAACGCCTTGTCGAGGAGTTCCTCCGACGTGGGCGTCGTCGGCAGGCTCTCGAAAATCATAGCACAGGATTGGGTGCCGACACGTAAAAGGCCACGTATCCGCACGCGGGGCTTTTAGCCCGCCACGTCGTTGTCCGCGGTATGGTCAACTGGCGCGCGGTGCTCGTCGGGTTCGGCGTGGAACTGGTCCTGGGGCTGTTCGCGTTCGCGCTCCCCGGCATCGGCCACGCGGCGGCGGGGCTGGTCGGCGGCTTCGTCGCCGGCTGGATGGCGGCCGGCAGCGTCTGGAACGGCGCGCTCCACGGCCTGCTCGCCGGCGCACTGGGTGGTGTCGTCGTCGTGTCGCTGCTCGTGCTGGCGAGCGTCGTCGTGGGGCTCGCGTTCGCGCCGGCGGGCGCGCTCGGGCTCGGCGTCGCGGCGCTCTCGCTGGTCGTGTTCTTCGCGCTCGCCGTCGACAGCGCCGTCGCGGGCGCAATCGGCGGCCTGCTCGCCGACTAATCGAGGAAGGACCGGACCGCGTCCTCTAGCTGTGCCGGTGCGGTCTCCAGCCCGTGGTGGCCCGTCTCCGCGAGCGTGACCACGTCGGCACCGAGCCGGTCGGCGACGGCGTCGACGGCGCGGTTGACGTGGTCGTCGCTCGCTTCGCCGACGACCAGCCGCGCCGGTGCATCCACGTCGGCGTCGAACTCATCGACTCCGTACTCGACCACCACGTCGTGTTCGCGCACGACGGTTTCGGCGATGCCCGCAATCGCGGCAATCGGCATCTCGTCGACCAGCTCCTGACCGCCGAAACCGCGGAAGAACAGCTCCACGGCCTGTTCGCGGTCGCCGGCAGCGAGCAGGTCCCGCATCCGGGCCGCGCGCTGTACGCCACCCGGATGCTCACCCACGACGACAGCCGGCTCGTACAGCAGGAGAGAGTCGATGTCGGCGTCTGCCGCGGCTTCGAGTGCCACCAGCCCGCCGAAAGAGTGTCCGAACAGGACGGGGTCGTCGCCGACGGCGTCCAGCACCGCCTGCACGTCTTCGACCTCCCGCTGGAGCGCGTACCTATCGCCGTCGCCGCTGTCGCCCCGGCCGCGTCGGTCCATAGCCACTGCCCGGAAGTCGTCGGCGAGCCGCTCCGGAATCGTTCGCCAGCTCTCTTTGCTGCCCGCTATGCCGTGTACGAGCACAATCGGTCTGCCGTTGCCTCGCGACTCGTAGGCTATCTCGGTACCGTCGGCGGAGACCACCGTCTGCATCGGTGCGGTGGTCGCGTCCCCGGGAGAAAAAAGACCGGCTCGCCGTCGGGTCAGCGCCGCGCTTCGAGTTCGTCCAGCAGGTCCTCGACGTCCATGTCGTGCTGGGCGAGCACGACCAGCATGTGGTAGACGATGTCGGCGCCCTCGTGGGCGAGTTCGTCGGTGTCGCCGTCCTTCGCGGCGAGCAGGAACTCCGTCGCCTCCTCGCCGAGCTTCTCTAGGGCGGCGTTCTCGCCCTTCTCGTCGTGGTCGAGCAGACTCGCCGTGTAGGAGTCCTCCGGCATCCGTTCCTTGCGGTCCTCGATGACGTCGAACAGCTCGCGGAGCGCGTCGCTCATACCGACATCACCTCGCGCACGTCCCTGAGTTCGTCGAACTCGTCGGGCGACCGCGCGCCGTCCTCGAAGACGGTCTCGTCCACCTCGATGGGCGCGTTCGTGCGCGCCGCGAGTGCCAGCGAGTCGCTCGGCCGGGCGTCCACGACCGCGCTCCCGCGGGGCGTCGCCACGTGGAGGTCCGCGATGTACGTCCCGTCATCGACGTCGGAGACGACCACGCGGTCGACGCGCCCGCCGAGTTCCTCCATCACGTCGAGCGTGAGGTCGTGGGTGAGCGGTCGGCCGATGTCGCGGGCGTCCATCCCGCGAGCGATGCTCGCTGCCTCCTCGAACCCGACGAAGATGGGGAGGACGTCCTCACGGTCGTCCGCGCCGAGGACGACCACCGAGACCGGGCCGTCGGGAGTCTCCGCGACGCGCACGGCGTCGATGTGAGCGTTCACGCGTCCCCCTCCACCGCTGCGGCCGGTGTGCCGGTCGGGGTCACTGGCCCGCCTCCGGTGTCTCGAAGAACGCCAGGTCGTGGATGCGGAAGTCCTCGGTCAACTCGGGGTGGAACGAGGTCCCGACCACGGGGCCGTCACGGACAGCCACCGGTCGGCCGTCCCAGGACGCGAGCACGTCGACGTCGTCGCCCACCTCGTCGATGACGGGCGCGCGGATGAACACCGCCGGGAACGGCTCCTCGAAGCCCGTGACGTCCAGGGGCGCTTCGAAGGAGTCGACCTGCCGGCCGAACGCGTTCCGGTCGACGGTCACGTCGAGGAGGTCGAGGGTGTCCACGCGGTCGTCGTTGGCGTCCGTCGAGGACACGATGAGGCCTGCGCAGGTCGCCAGCAGCGGCTTCCCGTCGGCGACGTGTGCGCGAATCTCGTCGTCGATACCCTCGCGGGCCAGCAGCCGCGAGATGGCCGTCGACTCCCCGCCCGGCAGCAGGAGGACGTCGCAGTCCGGGACGACGCCGGACGTCCGGATTTCGCGGACGTCGGCGGACTCGCCGTGGGCGTCGGCCGCCCGACGGACGGCGTCGGCGTGCTCGGAGGCGTCGCCCTGCACGGCGACGACGCCGGCTGTCACTGTCATACCACTCGGTAGGCGACTGCCGGGAAAAAGCCTCTCGCTACGCGAAGAACTGCAGCAACAGGACGGCGATACCGAAGAACGCGCCGATGGCGACGACTGACCGCGGGTCGATCTGGAGCGCGTTGGAGTCCTCCGAGTCGAAGTACCGGACGAGGCCCGCACTGGACATCAGGCCGCCGGAGTTCTGGCCACTGCTCATACACGACTTCTCGCCGTGCGGCCGCCTAAACCTTTCGTGTTGCCGTAACTCGCGGCAATCGCCGTGCCGTGAGAAACCCTTAACCAGTGCGGTCGTCAACCCGCAATATACGGATGACTGTCACGCTCAAAGACTTCTACGCCGACTGGTGTGGCCCGTGCAAGACCCAGGACCCGATTCTGGAGGACCTCGAAGAGGACTACGGCGAGAACGTCACGTTCGAGAAAATCGACGTCGACGAGGCCGAGGACGTCGCCAACGAATACCAGGTGCGTTCGATTCCGACCATCGTCGTCGAGAACGACGAGGGCGTCGTCGAGCGGTTCGTCGGCGTCACGCAGCGCGAGCAGCTCGAGGACGCCCTCGAGTCCGCGGGCGCGTAACGACCCACTTTCCTCCGCCGTCGCGACTCCGGTAGCGGCCGCGCCGGCCCGCGGTTCGTAGCCTTCCGGCAGGCTTTCGTGGCCCCCGGCTCTGCGTGCAGTCATGTCAGTGGCGACGCCGGCCACGGTGTCCGCGCTCGGGGGCGTCTCTGTCGACGTCCTCGTGGTGTTCGCGGTCGTGCTCGGTGCGCTCGTGTTGTTCGTGACGGAGTGGCTGCCCATCGACGTCACCGCCATCCTCATCATGGTGGTGCTGGTGGTGCTGGGGGACTGGACGCAGGTGTCCACCACGGAGAGCCTCTCGGGGTTCTCGAACAAGGCGACAATCGCGGTGCTCGCGATGCTCATCCTGTCGACCGGCGTCAGCCGGAGCGGGCTCGTCCAGATTGTCGGCCGGAAGCTGTCGGCGTTCGCGGGGGACAGCCGGCGTCGCCAGCTCGCAGCGACCATCGGCGCGGGAGGCCCGGTCTCGGGGTTCATCAACAACACGCCCGTGGTCGCCATCCTCGTCCCCGTCATCTCGGACCTCGCACACAAGGGGAAGACCAGTCCGTCGAAGCTGTTGATGCCGCTGTCGTTCGCGTCGATGCTCGGCGGCATGCTGACGCTCATCGGAACGTCGACGAACCTCCTGGCGAGCGAGACGGCCGCGCGGCTCGGCGCTGAGCAGGGCGTCGAGGGGCTACACGCGTTCTCGATGTTCGAGTTCACGCACCTCGGCGTCGTCGTCCTCGCCGTCGGGTCGCTGTACCTGTTCGTCGTCGCGCCCCGCCTGCTCCCCGACCGGGTGCCCGCCGAGGAGGACTACCTCGCGGAGTACGAGATGGGCGACTACCTCTCCGAGGTCGTGGTCGGCGAACACTCGCCCATCGTCGGGAAGACCGTCCGGGAGGCCATCGACTTCGACCGCTTCGACGCCGACGTGCTCGGGCTGGTGCGGGACGGCGAGCGCTTCATCGAACCCCTCGGCCAGAAGGTCGTCCGGGCCGGCGACACCCTCACCATCCGGACCGACCGGAACACACTCGGGGACATCGCGACCGTCGACGACCTCGCGCTGTCCGGGACGCCCGAGGAGGAGGCGGAACTCGAACCGACCACGCAGGACGAGCAGGCGCTCGTGGAGGTCGTCATCCCGTCGGGGTCGTCGCTCGCCGGGGAGACGCTGGCGTCCGCGACGTTCCGGCAGCGCTACGACGCGAACGTGCTGGCGTTCCGGTCGCGGGGGGAGACGGTCCACGAGCGCATGGACCACCGGCAGCTCCGGGTCGGGGACACGCTGCTCGTGCAGGCTCCCCGGGAGGGCATCGACCGGCTGTCCGCGAACCAGGACTTCATCGTCGCCCACGAGCCCGAGGAGCCCGACTACCGCACGGAGAAGATTCCGTACGCCGTCGCCATCGTGCTCGGCGTGGTGCTCGCGGCGACGGTGACGCCGTTCCACATCGTGACCACCGCGCTCGCCGGCGTCGTGGCGATGGTGGGGACCGGCGTCCTCCACCCCTCGGAGGTGTACGAGTCCGTCGACTGGGACGTCATCTTCCTGCTGGCGGGCGTCATCCCGCTGGGAATCGCGCTCGAACAGACGGGTGCCGCGGAACTCCTGGGCGGACTGGTCGCGTCGACAGCGACCGTCCTCCCGGCAATCGGCGTGCTGTGGGTGTTCTACGTCTTCACGGGCGTCATCACGAGTGTCATCTCGAACAACGCCAGCGTCGTGTTGATGATTCCCGTCGCCGTGGAGGCGGCCGTAGAAGTGGGCTCGAACCCGTTCGCGTTCGTGCTCGCGGTGACGTTCGCGGCGTCGACGGCGTTCATGACGCCGGTCGGCTACCAGACGAACCTCTTCGTGTACGGACCGGGCGGCTACACGTTCGGGGACTTCTTCCGCGTCGGGCTGCCGCTGCAGCTGCTGCTCTCGGTCGTGACGGTCGCGGGCATCGCCGTCTTCTGGGGCGTCTAGATCGGGTGTTTCTCGACGCGCCACTCGCCGTCGCCGCCGTCGAAGCTGAACGTCCGCGAGCCCTTGTCTGACTGCACGATGAGCTGGTCGTCCGCGACTTCGAACCGCGTCAGCATCTTCAGTTCGAGTTCCTCGCGGACTGTCTCGAAGCGTAGCATGTGGCGGCCGTTAGCCGCGTAGACGCCGACGCCGGTCATCATCTGTTCGTCGGTCGCGGGGAACTCGGCGCGGACGCGGTCCGCGTCGTTCTCGACGACCTCCCCACCCACTCGGTCCACCCAGGTCTCGAACGCGTCCGCGAACGCCGCCGAGACGCCGTCGTCGTCCCACACCGGTTGCATGCTCGCAGTGCCGGCCTGCCCCTGCTTAGCGTTTTGGGCTCCAGTCCGAGACCAAACGCTTAATTAGCCAGTTGTAACACCTAGTGGTATGTCGTTCGACTCGTTCGCCGACGCAAGTGAAGCCCAGGTAACGCGCGCAATCACCCGCCAGTGGACCGACGAGTTCCTCGACGACACCGAGACCGAGGTCATCATCGTCGGTGGCGGTCCCTCCGGCCTGATGGCCGCCAAGGAACTCGCGGACCGCGACGTGGACGTCACCATCATCGAGAAGAACAACTACCTCGGCGGCGGCTTCTGGCTCGGCGGCTTCCTCATGAACAAGCTCACCGTCCGGTCGCCCGCTGACGACGTCCTCGACGACCTCGGCGTCCCCTACGAGTACGACGAGGAGAACGACGGTCTCGCCGTCGCCGACGCCCCGCACGCCTGCTCGTCGATGATTGCGGCCGCCTGCGACGCCGGTGCCCGCATCCAGAACATGACCGAGTTCACCGACATCGTCGTGCGCGACGACCACGAGGTCGCCGGCGCAGTCGTCAACTGGACGCCGGTCCACTCGCTGCCCCGCGAACTCACCTGCGTCGACCCCATCGCCATCGAGGCCGACGTGGTCGTCGACGCCACCGGCCACGAGGCCGTCGTCGTCTCGAAGCTCCACGAACGCGGCGTTCTGGAGGCCGACGGCATCGAACACGTCGAAGAGCACGCCACCGGCATGGACCAGACCGCCGACGGCGAGTACGGCGCGCCCGGCCACGACTCCCCCGGCCACGACTCCATGTGGGTCGCCGACAGCGAGGACAAGGTCGTCGAACAGACCGGCAAAGTCCACGACGGCCTCGTGACCGCCGGCCTCTCGACGGCGACCGTCCACGGCCTCACCCGCATGGGGCCGACGTTCGGTGCGATGCTGCTCTCCGGGAAGGTCGCAGCCAACGCCGTCATGGACGAACTCGGCGTCGACGAGCCGCGCGTCGACCTCCCGAGTCGAGCCGCGCCCGCCGCCGACGACGACTGATGCGACCCGTCGCGCTCACGGTCGCGGGCTCGGACAGCGGCGGCGGCGCTGGCGTGCAGGCCGACCTCAAGACGTTCGAGGCCTGTGGCGCGTTCGGCACGTCGGCGGTCACCGCCGTCACCGCCCAGAACACGCGGGGCGTCACCGCCAGCGACGTCCTCGACCCGCAGACGGTGCGCGCGCAGGTCGGTGCGGTCACCGACGACTTCGACGTCGCGGCGGCCAAGACGGGGATGCTCGGCGACGCCGCTGTCGTCGAGACAGTCGCGGACGCGCTCGGCGACGCCGCGTTCCCGGTGGTTGTCGACCCCGTGGTGGTCGCCGAGTCCGGCGACCGCCTGCTCACCGAGGACGGCCTCGACGCCGTCCGCAACGACCTCCTCCCCGAAGCCACGCTCGCGACGCCGAACGTCCCCGAGGCCGAACTGCTCGCCGGCGTCGACGTCGAGACCGAAGGCGACCTCCGCGCCGCCGCCGAGGCCGTCCGCGACCTCGGCCCCGACGCCGTGCTCCTCACGGGCGGCCACCTCGACGGCGACCCCGTGGACGTGTTCGTCGGCGAGACCACGGGCGCGTTCACTCGCGAACGCGTCGACACGGCCGACACCCACGGCTCCGGCTGCACGCTCTCCGCGGCAATCGCCGCCCGGCTCGCGCACGGCGACGACCGCCACGCGGCCGTCGAGCGCGGCGTCGACGCGGTCGCCGCCGCCATCGAGTCGGACCTCTCGCTCGGCGCTGGCGCTGGCCCCGTCGACCACCGCCGGGTCGCCGACGCCGTCCACGAGGCCGACGCCACCTACCCCGGAACGGCCGACGCCGTCGCCGCCGTCCGGAGCGTCGTCACCACCCTCGAAACCGAGTGGCCGCCCGCGCTCGTCCCTGAGGTCGGTACGAACGTCGCCGTCGCCCCCGCTGACGCGACCGAGCCCGCAGACGTCGTCGCCGTCGACGGCCGCCTCCACGCCACGACCCGGGGCGTGCGCGCCGCCGGCGGAGCCGAGCCCGGTGCCTCCAGCCACGTCGCCCGGTTCCTGCTCGGCGTCCGCGCCGACGACCCCGAGATTTCGGCGGCGGCGAACGTCCGCTGGACCGAAGCCCGCGCGAACGCGCTCGCCGACCGCTGGGACACCGAGACCGTCGACCGCACGAACGAGCCCGCCAGTGCCGACGGCACGATGGACTGGACCGCAGCCCGGGCGATGGCCGGCCGCGACACCGCGCCGGACGCCGTCCTCGACCCCGGCGCTGTCGGGAAGGAAGCGATGGTGCGCGTACTCGCCGCCGACGCGGACGCGCTCGCGGAGAAACTCAGCGCGGTGGCGTCACTCGAACGTGACGCCGACGTCGTGTAGACCGTCGTTGTACCGCGCGAGGTTGATGAGCAGCGGCGTCAGCGACTCCACCTCGGCCGCGTTCGCGGCCGGACCCGCGTCCAGCGCGCGCAGCCCGTCGATGTCTTCTGCGAGGTCTGCCGCGAGATTCCGGGCGTCCGCGTCGTCGCCGACGACGAGCGTGTCCAAGTCGAGGTCCACGTCGAGGTTCGCGAGCCGGTCGGCCGCGAGGTTGTGGAACGCTCCGACGACTCGCGCGTGGTCGGGCGCTGCGTCCGCGACGAGTTCGGTGACGCTGCCCGCCGACGGCGGATTGTAGTGCATGCCGTCTTCGTCGCTCCCGATACCCACCGCGGGCGAGACGACGAGCGCGTCCTCGTCGAGTTTGTCCGCGACGTCCGCGACGACGTCGGCGACGTGGTACGGCGGCACCGCCAGCACCACGACGTCCGCGCGGTCGGCCGCCATCTCGTTGGCGAACCCCGTAATCTTGCGGTCGACGCCGCGGCTGTCCAGTTCGGTCTCGTACTCCTCGGCTTTCGCCCGCGCCTTCTCGGGGTCCCTGGAGCCGACCACGAGCTCGTGGTCGGTGTCGTACGCCCACCGCAGCGCCAGCCCCGCGCCGATGTCACCGGTCCCGCCGAGTAACGCGATTCGCATACGCCGACCGACGGCCGGCTCCCGAATAAGAATTGCGTGGCCGCCAGCACTCGCCGGCGTCGGGCAGTCAGTCGACCAGCAGGTCGGGCAGGTCGTTCACGGAGTCGAGGACGTGGTCGGCACCCGCGTCCTCGTACTTCTGTCTCCCTTCTTCGCCGGTCAGCCCGCCGGTCAGCACGCCGACGGCGTGGTACTCGCGGCTCGGGTCGGCCGCTCGGGCGTTCAGCGCCGTCTCGACGTCGTCGAGCGTGTCCCCGACGAACACCACCGAGTCGGCACCCGTGCGCTCCGCGAGCGCAATCAGCGCCCGGGGGCTCGGCTTCCCCTCCTCCCAGTCGTCCATCGTGAACCGGCGTTCGTCGGGCACGTCCAGACCGACGCGGTCGAGCGCGATGTCCGCCTCCCCGCTCGGCCGCCCGGTTAGCACGCAGACCGGCCAGTGTTCGGTGAGCGCCTCGATTGTCTCGGGCGAGACCAGCCGGTCCTCGTCGTGGATGTAGCCCTCGACGCCGAGCTCCGCCTCGCCGCCCTCCAGGTCCTCGTAGTAGTCGCTCCCGAGGTACAGCTGCTGGAAGACGTCCCGCAGCCGCTCGGGCTGCCAGTCGTCGCGCACCTGCCGGACAACGTCGGCGTCCAGCGTCGCGTCGACGACCTCCTCGGCACCGTCGAGGCCGCCGCCGTGGTCGGCGATTCGGTCAGTGTACGTCGCGACGCTCCCGAGGGCGCTGTCCGCCTCGCTCGCCCCGTCTCCTCCCTGCGCCTGCCGGGCGAGCACCCAGAGTGCGGCCGCGTCAGTCAGTGTCCAGTCGTTGTTGAAGCCGCCGGCGTCCTTGAACTGCTGGACGTCGGCCTTCTCGATGGTGTCGCCGTACACGTGCTCGACGGCGTCCACGATGGCCCGCCGGTAGGAGTCGGCCACGTCCACGAGCACCCCGTCGACGTCCAGCACGACCGCGTCCACGTCCATACTACGACAGTCGGCCGCCCGGGAGAAGTCAGTTACGCGTCCTCGCCGCGAACAGCGTCCCCGACGCCACCGTCTCCGGGTCGGCGGGCACCACCACCGGGTCGCCGCCCAGCGTCGTGAACAGGCAGTCCGCGCCCGCTCGCTCCGTGACCGACACGAGCGCGCGCTGGAGTTCCGGTGGACACCGCAGCGCGTACACCGCGTCCGCGTCCTCGTACACCGCGGGGTTGGGGTCAGTCACGTCGTCGACGACGAACCGGACGCCATCGGGGACGTCTCGCTCCACGACGTCGGTCGCCGTGACCGCTCGCCCCCGGTCGGCGAGCGCCGCCGCCACCGCCGTCCGGCGACCCACGCCGACCTCCACGAGAACCTCGTAGTCCGCCAATACCTCCGCGACAGCGGGCGGATTCGTCACGGCGGGATGTTTATGCCGTCCCACGTTTAACGATACCTCATGCGGGTAGATATCGTCCCCGTCGGTGACGTGCCCGCGCACGTCAAACGCGAGGCTTCCTCCAGTCTCCGCTCCGTCTACGACTGCGAGGTGGTCGTCGCCGACGCACAGGCGGTGCCGACGGAGGCGTACGACGACGCCCGGAGCCAGTACCGCGCCGCCGAGTTCATCGACGCCGCCACGCGGGCCACCAGCGGCGACAAGACCATCGCCATCACGCCCCACGACCTCTTCTACCGCCGCCGCAACTACGTCTTCGGCCTCGCCTACCTCGACGGCCGCGGCTGCGTCGTCTCCACGTACCGGCTCCAGACGTCCAGCGACGGCGGCTTCTCCGACCGGCCCGCCAGCGAGGTGTTCGACGACCGCGTCCGCAAGGAGGTCGTCCACGAACTCGGCCACACGCTCGGCCTCGAACACTGCGACAACAACCGCTGTGCGATGAACTTCTCGCCCACCGTCCGAGAGGTCGACCGGAAAGAAGAGCACCTCTGCGGGAGCTGCCAGCGGACCGTCTTCTGAACGCACCTTCCGCTGCGCTCCTTCGAGTCCTTCGCGCTCTCAGTCGTCTGCTCACGGCGCGCCTTTCGAATCACGCCGTCCGCTCGGTAAGCGGGACCGTCGCTCCCGCTCGGCTGGCAAACGCTACGCTGACAGCTGTCGTGAATCCGAGTTCGTGATTCGCTGGTGGCGGTGGAACGCCCGTTCACTACAGATGCGGACTTCCCCATACGTGATTCACTGTCTCGCAAACTCGCCCCGTTGCTGAAGGACGGCGACGCCGATCAGCGCCAGTGCGAGTCCACCAATTGTCCCGGCGATATCAGCGAGCCCGGGGAGACTCGTCCACGCGTACGACTCCCCGAGGAGCGCGCTGACAGACGAACCTGCTGTTAGCGTCCCGAGAACCAACAACGGGAGCCCGATCGCGCGAGGATTCTCCATACGAGGCGGTTCTCACCAGCAACGGAAATTGGCACCGATATGACGTACCTCTCGTACGCACCGTTTCGGCCGATTCAGGCTCAGAGGCTCGCCCGGACTCTCTCGCGACTACCCCTCGACGGCGTCCGAGTGCTGCTGCGCCCGCTCGACCGGCGTCTCCCAGAGCCGGATGGCCAGCGAGCTCGCGACGAGAACCACGCCGGCCACCGCGAGCGCGAACAGCGGCGAGACGGCGTCGGAGACCACGCCGCTGCCGAGCTGGAACGGCACGACCGCGAGGCCGCTGACCATCGCCATCGCGGACAGCACCGTCGCCCGCCCCACCGTCTCGGTGCGGTCGTTGACGTACTGGCTGGCGAACGACCGCGTCACGTCCGAGAGCCCGCGAACCAGCAGGAACGTCGGCAGCGCCAGCACCGGAACGAAGTACATCCCGACCAGCGCCCCGCCGACCACGAACGGGAGCCACAGGAACCACGCCCGGAGGCCGACGCGCTCCCGAATCGCGCCCGTGTAGTAGCTCAGCCCCGCGCCGAAGAGGCTGTACGCCGCGTAGAACCACCCGAGCAGCGACCTGACCTGCGTCTCGGAGACGCCGTAGTCGAGGACGACGCTCTCGAAGACGGGCTGGAGGAACACGAACACGAGGTACGTCACCGCCGCGTAGACGACGTAGTAGTACAGCACGAACGACCGGATGTTCCGCTGTGCGAGCGTCTGCCGGACGATGGCGGCCGTCCGGGAGAAACTCAGGTCTGCAGTGTCGGCCTGCTCGTAGGTGTCCGGCTCGTCGATGGTCAGGAGGACGACCACGCCGAGTGCCGTGACCGCGGCGGCGACGAACCAGGGGTACGTCAGGTCGATGCTCCCGAGGTAGCCGCCGACGACCGCCGCGCCCGCGCCGACGGCCAGCGACACGGACTCGCCCCGACCCCGGACGTGCGCGAACTCGTCCTCGGAGAGGTCGTCGGTGAGCGTGTCGTACAGCCACGCGTCCTCGCTCCCCGACCGGAAGTTGTAGCCGGTCGACCAGCAGGCGTACAGCACCGCGAGTGCGAGAAACGAGTTGGACAGCCCGATGCCGAGCAGCGTGACCGAGATGAGTGCGGTGCCGACGAGGAGGCTGTTGCGCCGGCCGACCCGGTCGCCGACGTAGCCGGTCGGAATCTCGCCGACCAACGTCGTCACGTTGTATATCGCCTCGAGGACGGCGATCTGCGTGAAGTCGAGGCCCTGCGCCAGGAAGAAGAGGTACATTATCGGGCGGTAGAACTCGACCGCTTCGGTGGTCTTGTAGAGGTAGTACTTCAGCACGCTCGCCGGCGGCAGAGTCGAGCGCGAGCCCCAGCCCAGAGCAGACACACTGGACGGATAGAGACCCCCCTGCGATGATTGTTTTGTTCTGACGTGCTGGGCGTTCGTACGACCGCCACGGGCGCGGACAGCACCCCGATTCGGCGTCCGCCACGCGTCGTTCCGAGACCGTGCTCGTCGAGGTGCCGGCGGGCTCAGTCGGTCACCGTCTCGGCGCGCCCTTCGGCTTTCGCGGCGACCTCTGGCCGCGCCTCGAAGTCGAACTCGATGCGGTCGCCGTACTCGGGGTCGTGGACCGTGCCGTGGTCGTGACACCACGACAGGAAGCCGTTGCCGTCGTCGGTGTTCGGGACGGAGAGCGAGACGCGCTCGCGGTCCGGCAGCGCCCCAGTGAGCCGGTCCCGGAGCGCGTCCAGCCCCTCGTCCTCGGTCGCGCTCGTGACGACCGGTGCGGCGTCGGTGCGGTCGGCGACCAGTCGTCGTTTCCCGTTGAGGTCGTCCGCTTCGTCCCGTTTGTTCAGCACGGGGACGAGCGCTCCGTCGGCGTCTGCCAGCTCATCGAGGCTCGTCTCCACCTTCGCCCGAATCTCCTCGCGGTCGTCGGTCGCGTCGACGACGAGGAGGACGGCGTCGGCCTCCCGGGCGGCCGCGAGCGTCGTCCGGAACGAGGAGACCAGCCAGCCCGGCAGGTCGTCCACGAACCCCACCGTGTCGGTGAGGAGGACGCGGCGGTCGCCGACGGTCGCCCGGCGCGTCGTCGTGTTCAGGGTCTCGAACAGCCGGTCGCGGGACGCGGCCGTGTCGGTGCGGTCGGCGTGGCCGTCGTTCTCGTCGACGGAGAGGTCGTCCGCGAGCCGCCTGAGGAGGGTGGACTTCCCGGCGTTCGTGTAGCCGGCGAGCGCCACGAGGTCGAATCCCGACTCGCGGCGCGCCGCCCTGACGCTGTCGTCGGCGTCGTCCAGCCGGTCGAGTTCCTCCCGGAGGTCCTTGATGCGCTGCCGGTAGTCCGCCCGCAACTGGGCTGCCGGGCGCTCGCCGCCGCTCTGGAACCCCCGACGGCCCTGGGTCTCGCCGCGCTCGACGCGAGCCTGCGCTCGCGGGAGTTCGTACCGGAGTTCGGCGAGCCGGACTTCCAGCCGGGCGCGCTTGGTCTCCGCGCGCTCCCCGAAGATGTCCAGCACGAGACGCGCGCGGTCGACCACCTCCGCGCCGACCGCCGCTTCGAGGTTGTACGCCCGCCCGGGGTCGAGGTGGTCGTCGACGACCACGAGGTCGGCGTCACGGCGCTCGACCAGGTCTGCGATGTCGGCGACAGCGCCGTCGCCGAAGTCGTACGTCGGGTCCCGTGGGCGCGCCTGCGTGCGCTCCGCGACGACCTCGACGCCCGCGGCCTCGCAGAGCGCGCGGATCTCGTCGGTCTCGATGGGTGTGTCTGTTCGTCGTTTCGCGACGACTGCTGTCGAATTCCGTCTGTCTGTCATGTGCGCGTGGGTGTCTCGCTGGGTCAGAAACCGGTGCCCGTCGTGACGCCCGCACGCGGCAGCCGCCGGCCGCTGGCGGCGAGCCGGGTCGGACGCCCGGCTACGAGTCGAGGACAGTCATCGACTACGAACGGGACGGCCACGGTCAAAACAGTACCGGGGGTGTGTCACAGGCTCTCGGGCACGGACGCGGCGACGAGCCACACGGCTGTCCGGTCCAGGCTCGGGAGAACGTCGGTCGCGACCGGTCCGTTCCCGGGCGGCCCGTTCGTGCTGTTTTCGGGCGGGCCGCCGGTATCGTCACCCGGTGGCCCCTGCGTGTCGTTGCCGGGCGATCCCCGCGTGTCGTTGCCGGGCGGACCCTGGGTGCGGTCGCTGGGGGGGCCCTCAGTACCGTTTCCCGGTGGCCCCCGGGTCGAGTTTCCCGGCGGTCCCTCCGTCTCGTTTCCGGGTGGCCCGGCCGTCACGTCACTGGGCGGCCCCTGGGTCCTGTTCCCGGGCGGGCCGACCGACCGGTTCACCGGCGGGCCGCCCACGTCGCGGGCAATCGCCGCGATTTCGGGGCCGGAGAGGTTCCCCGCCGCCGCTCGCAGTCGGTCGAGGTCGGCAGAGTCGACGCCCGCGTCGGCGAGCGCCCTCGGCGACAGCGTCCGCGCCTCGCTCGCCGTCCGGTTCAGCAGCCGGTTCGCGGTCGATAGCTCCGCAGCCACCCGCGCCATCTCGGCCCGGTACCGGCCCTGCGAGATGGTGCCGTTGTCGCGGGCGTTCCGTAGCGCCTGCTTGCGGTCTCGGAGTTCGGCGACGCGCTCGGAGAGGTCGCCGGTCTGGTCCGCCAGCACCGACGCCTTCGAGGCGTTGGACTTCGCGGCGGCGAGCTGGCGGCCGAATGACCGCTCGGCGACTTCGCCCTCCACTTCAGCGCCCTGCACGTTCACGACGCCGGCGAGCCGAGCACCGGGGGCCGTCTCGTTCGCGGTCTCGTTGCCGTCGGCCTCCTGGACCGCCGACGTGCCGCCCGCGTCGGCCGGTGCCGCGGCCGGTGACGCGACGACCGCCGGTGCGGCGAGGCCGACGACCACGAGGGCAGCGACCGCCAGTACCGTGTGTCTCATGCTGGCCGGCTCTACCACCTCGCGTCACTTAAACGGGCGCGACCGTGCGCGCCGATTCGACCGAATTAACGCCGATTAACTGGGAGAGACGCCGCTTCCGTCCGGGCAACCCCGGACCAGTCAGTTCGCGTCGTAGTACTCGCCGTCGCGCTTCTGCTGCTCGCGCAAAACCCTGCACGAAAAAACCGCGACCGGCGCGTCAGTTCGTGTAGTAGTACTCGCCGTCGCGCTTCTGCTGTTTGTCCAGCTGGCTGCCCGGCTTGTTGATGCGCGGGCGGCCGAGGCGCTCGTCGCGCCGGAACGTTACGTCGAGGTTCGCGAGGAACTCGTTCATGCCGCCGCGCATCGACTGCGGTGTCGACGCGTGGCCGTGGTCGGCGGGCTCGCCGTCGAACACCATCAGGCGGTCGCTCACGAGGTCGATCATGTAGATGTCGTGGTCGATGACCATCACGGTGCTCTCGTTGTTCTCGGCGTACCGCCGGATGGCGCGCGTGGCGAGCACGCGCTGCTCGACGTCGAGGTGCGCGCTCGGCTCGTCGAGCAGGTAGAGGTCGGCGTCCTTCGAGAGGGTCGCGGCGATGGCGACGCGCTGGCGCTCCCCGCCGGAGAGGTCCGGGAGGTTCTGCTCCATGATGCGGTCGAGCTGGAGCGGGTCGCCGATCTCGGTCTGCCAGTAGCTGGTGCCGACGTCGTTCGTGATGGAGGAGAGGAACGCGTCGACGCGCATGTGCTGGTCGGCCTCCACGTACTGCGGTTTGTACGCGATGTCGAGGCCGACATCGAGGTCGGCTCCGGTCTCGCCGTCGACGCTGGTCGCTTCCAGGCCGCCCGCGAGCAGCTGGGCGAACGTCGACTTCCCGATGCCGTTCGGCCCGACGACGCCCAGCACCTCGTTGCGGTTGATTTCCCCGCCGTCGACGGACAGCGTGAACTCGCCGTCGCCGTAGGACTTCGTCATGTCGGGGTAGGAGACGAGCGTGTCCTCGCGGCTAGTGGACCGGGGCGCGTGCTCCTCGAACTGGATGGCTTCCGGCCGCACGCGCATGTTCTCGTTCTCGAGGTAGCCGCGGAGGTACTCGTTGATGCCGTTGCGCACGCTCTTCGGCGGCGTCACGACGCCGTAGACGGACGGTTCACCGTAGGCGACGTGGATGGAGTCCGCGAGCATATCGAGGACCGCGAGGTCGTGCTCGACGACGAGGACGGCCTTGTCCTCCTCCTCGGCGAGTTCGCGGACGATGCGCGCCGCGGTGACGCGCTGGCCGATGTCGAGGTACGGCGTCAGCTCGTCCACGAAGTAGAAGTCGGCGTCGCGCGCGAGCGTCGCGGCGAGCGCGACCCGCTGGAGCTCCCCGCCGGACAGCGAGTCGATGTCCTGGTCCATCACCGGCCGAATCGAGAGCCGGTCGACGAGGTCGTCGAGGACGCCGCGCTCGTCGGTCGCTTCGAGGAGCTCGCGGGTCTTTCCGTCGAACTGCGCGGGAATCTCGTCGACGTACTGCGGCTTCTTCGCCACGTCGACGTCGCCGTCGCGGACCGCAGCGAGGTAGTCCTGGAGCTCGGTGCCGCGGTACTCGTCGACGACCTCGTCCCAGTCCGGGGGCGACTCGTGGCGGCCGAGGTTCGGCGTCACCTCGCCCGCGAGGAGGTCGACGGCCGTCGACTTCCCGATGCCGTTCGGCCCGAGGAGCCCGGTGACTTTCCCGGATTCGGGCACCGGGAGCCCGTACAGCGCGAACGAGTTGTCGCCGTAGCGGTGGGTGGGCTCGTCGTCGAGCTCCTGCGGGAGGTTGATGATTTCGATGGCGTCGAACGGACACTTCTCGACGCAGATACCACAGGTCTCACCGAGACAGATCTCCTCGCTGATGCGGACCTGGTCTGGGTCACCGTCTTCTGCGTCGTCGCCCCGGAGCGTGATGCACTCCTTGCCGGTGCGGTTCGGCGGGCAGTAGTTCGAGCACTCGTAGTTGCACCGGTCGGGCTGACATCTGTCGAGGTCGACGACGGCGATGCTGTCCTCGGCCATCGTTACAGGCTGACGCCAGCGGTGAGGAGTACGCCCCAGGTGACGAACCAGAGGGCGAACGTCATGAACGCGACGTAGAAGTGGTCTTTCGCGCCGAAGTCCCCGACGTCGACGCCGAGCAGCCGCATGAGCCCGAGTTCGACCGCGACGAGGCCGAACATCACGAGCAGGCCCGTGCGGCTCGCGGGGTCGGAGACGGTCATCTCCGAGACGAACGCCGCCGCCACCCCGCCGAGCGTGGCGATAGTCGTGACCTTCAGGCTCCGTCGGTGGGAGGCCGTCGGGTCCAGATTCTCTGCCATGCGGGATTGTCCGGCGGCCGCGCTCAAAAGACGTTCGCTTGGTGGACGACAGCTCTCTCCCACTCGCGAACGGGAGCGCTCACAGGCCGGGCTTACGCCGCGAACACGGTCGGCTTACGGTCAGCGGGGGTCAGCTTACGGCCTCGTACGGGCCGTATAGCAAACTGCGCGTTCCACTTCGAACGGTCCCATGGGCACGCAACCCATCGATAGACGGCGCTTCGTACAGCTCACCGGCGTCGCACTCGCGACAGCGCTCGCTGGCTGTGGCGACTCCGGCGACGACGGTGAGAACGGTGACGAGAACGTCGACGGCGACGGGGTCGGTGGCGGCGGCGGTGCGGGCGACAACACGACAGCCGGCGGCGGCGGGGACAACATGACGACGGACGACGGGATGACCACGACGGAAGATGCGATGACTACGACGGAGGACACGATGACGACCACAGCGGAGAGCACGACGACGGAGAGCAACACGACGATGGAGGGGAACATGACGACGGAGGGCACCATGACCACAGCGGAGAACAATACGACGATGGAGGGGAACACGACGACCACCGAAGACGGGGGCTGACGACGGCTTCGCACGCGGTCGCAGCCCACGCGGACGGCCGAACCCGGTACACTGGTTCGGTCGAACGGCTGCGAGCCGCCCACTCCATCGTGTCGGGCACGAGTGCCCGCACCGTGAGAGAGACCCCCGCACTTTTAAGCTCGTGGAGTGTTTCGATTCGTAACGATGGCTGTAGACGACAGTGTGCTGGAGGACCTCCCGCCGAGCGCCAAGCTCGTCTTCAAGGTACTCGAGTACGACGGCCCACTCACGCAGAAACGAATCGTCGAGGAGACCATGCTGTCCGCTCGAACCGTCCGCTACGCGCTCGAACGCCTCGAAGACCGCGGCGTGGTCGACGAGGACATCTACTTCGCCGACGCCAGACAGAGCCTCTACAAGCTCACGTCCGAGCCCGAGGACGGCACCGCCGACGCTGACGCCGACGCCGAAGCCGCCGACTGACCAGCCGCACCTCGCTTGGCCGCGCTCGCTGCGCTCGCAGCCGCCCGAACTCCGCTCGGAGCGCCGCTGCCCCGCCGGCCGGCTTGTCTCTGACCGCCGTCACGCGGGCCACAGCCGCACCGCTCGCCCTTTTAGACGCCTGTACGCATAGCTTGGCTGTCGACGTGTCGACGGCGAGAACGGAGCGGCTACTCGTTCGGGACGACCGTCACCATGCGCTCGGCGTCGATGGCGCGCTCCAGTTCCTCCGCGATGGCCGACCCGCGGGAGACCTTGATGTCGCCGCCGCGGCCGACCGTCGCCGTGAACAGGTACTCGCCGTCGGCCTGCACCTCGACGGTCTCCCCCGACCGGCCGTCGTCCAGCGGGAGGATGATGTGCCGGCTCGTGATTTCGGGCGTCACGATTTCGCCGGCCGGGTCCGCGCTCGCGCCGCCGCTGCCGCCCGAATCGCCGCTGCTGCCGCCAGCGACCTGACTCGGGCGTTCGTCGAGCGTGCGCACGTCGATGTCGATGCCGAGGCGGTTCTCGATGTCCGCGATGCGGCCGCCGCCCTTCCCGATGACGTGGCTGATGTCGTTGTCGCTGACGTAGACGATGGCGTCGTTCGGCCCGCGGATGTCAACCTCCACGCGGTCCCGGGTCGCGGCCTGAATCTCCCGTTCGACCTCCTGTTTCGCGAGCTTGTCGACGCCCGACTCGCTGGAGCCCTCGTCGCCGTCCAGCGGCACCGTGACGACCTGGCGGTTGAACGTGTAAATCTCGTAGGCGGGGACCTCGGTCTCGAAGTCCCGGACCTGGATGACGGGCCGCGCGAGGTCCTCCTCCATCAGGCCCTCGGGGACCTTCACCTCGGTCGTCACGTCGTAGACCGTCTCCGCGTCGCCCTCCTCGATGTAGACGACGGTGTCGACAATCTGGGGAATCATGCCGAGTTCGACGCGGCCGACGAGTCGCTGGAGCGCGTCGATGGGCCGGGTGGCGTGGACGACGCCGACCATGCCGACGCCCGCCAGCCGCATGTCCGCGAACACCTCGAAGTCGTCGGTCTTCCGGACCTCGTCGTAGATGGTGTAGTCCGGCCGCACCATCAGCAGCGAGTCGGCGGTCTTCGCCATGTCGCCGCCGAGCTCGGTGTACTGCGTGACCTCGTCGCCGACCTGGAGGTCCCGGGGTTTCTCCATCGTCTTCACGACGTTGCCGGCGTCCGAGAGGAACTCGGCGACGGCCTGCGCGAACGTCGACTTCCCGGCACCCGGCGCGCCGGCGATGAGCACGCCGCGGTCGCGCTCCAGCAGGCGGTCCCGGAGGTCGTCGGCCTGCTCGTAGTCGTCCATCGTCGTCTTCACGATGGGGCGCACGGCGGTAATCTCGATGCGCTCGCTGAACGGCGGCTCCGAGACGGCGATGCGCATGTCCCGCACCTGCGAGATGGTCATCCCGTCTTCGGAGAGCTCCACGAACGCGTCGTCCGCGCGCTTCGCCGTCGAGACGATTTCCGTGGCGTACTCCCGGATGGTCTCCTCGTCGAGTTCCTCGTCGCCGATAGGCTGGTACTCGATTTCGCCGACGTCGCCGCGCTTCGCCATCGGCACCATCCCCGCCTTCAGGTGGAGGCTCATCGTGTCCTCGGTGAGGTACTCCTCGATTTCGAGTTCGCCGAGGTCCGGCTCCAGCGGTTCGAGGAACTCCACGTCGATGCCCTTCCCCTCGGCCACTTCGGCCTGCACGATGTCGCTGGTGACGAACGTCGCGTCGTACTCCGCCGCCACGTCGCGGATGATGGCGTCGATAGCGCCCGCCGACGCGCGCTTGATGTCGTCTTCGCTTGCACGCTCGCCGACGTATTCGACCGTAATCGTCCCCTCGTCGGCGAGTTCGACGAGCCGCTGGAGCTCTTCGAGCGCGTCCCAGCCGGTCTGCCGGCCGCCGTTGGCCTGTGCCTCTACTTCGCCGACGACCGCCTCGGGCACGTAGACTGTCGCGCCCTCGTAGGTGCCGTCTTCGACGCGCTCGGAGACCCGGCCGTCGACGACGACGCTCGTGTCCGGAACGACGTTCATGTTAGAAGGAAGTAGGCTCCGCCGGGTTGATAAGGGGTGTGACCGCCGTCACGTGACTGCTTGCCGTGACCCGGCCCCTTATCCGCCCGACAGCCCAGACTACTCGCCATGACGGAATCGAGGGACCCGGGCGTCGGGCGCGACGGCGCGCTCGACGCCACGCCGACCCCAGCGGTCGACGCACAGGGCTGGCTCGGTGACGCTCGGCCGGCCGACGAGCCGGCGGGCGCGCTCGCGGCCAGCGAGGACGCGTTCCAGGCGCTCGCGAGCGACGTCCGGCTGGCGGTGCTCGTCCACCTGCTGCGGACGGACCACGCCCCGACGTTCTCGGCGCTCCAGTCGGCCGCCGGCAGCGACAGCTCCGCGGGGTTCGCGTACCACCTCCGGCAGCTCGACGGCCGGTTCGTCCGGAAGGTCGGCGAGGGCTACGAACTCACGGCGGCCGGCCGACGCGCCGCCGAGGCCGTGGTCGCGGGGACGTTCACGGGCGACGACGAGAGCCGGCAGGCGAGCTGACAGAGCCGGTGCTGCGCGCCGGGCGTGTCGCAGACGGAAAGAATTGTGTCCCAGACGGCTTCCGTCTCGCGTCCACGTACGCGACTCCCAGTGGGTCCACGGGGTGAGGGGTGTCTGGAAGCCAGTGCCACGTAACCCCCGCTCCCGGAAACAGTCTCGCCACGTGACGGCATGGCACTCAAGTGGGGGGCGGTGGGAGCGCCGGCGACGCTAGCTCGCGCTGCCGTGCGCGGACCGAAGCCGGTCCTCGCCGACGCGCTCGGTCCCCTCGTCAGTCACGAGCGTCGCGTCGACGTCGGCCACGTTCAGGTCCTCGACCGCCGCGTCGAGCCCGTCGAGCGCGAGCGCGATAGCGTCACGGTCGCCGAGCGCCGGCCCGTACCCGTCTTCGAAAGTCTCGATGGCGTCGCCGGCACCGCTGCCGACCGCGTCCGCGCGCCACGACCGGGTCGCGCCCGACGGGTCGATTTCGACGAGCGCCGGGTCGCCGTCGTGGCCCGCGACGAGCAGGGCGGTGCCGTACGGCCGCGCGCCCCCGGTTTGCGTGTACTCCTGGAGGTGGTCGGCGACGGCAGTCCCGAGTTCGGCGACGGGGACGCGCTCGCCGTACCGCACCCGTTCCTGCTGGGCGCGGCGGCGCGCGAGGTCGACGAGCTGTCGGGTGTCGGCGGCGTGGCCCGCCCCCGCTACTGCGACGTGGTCGTCGACGCTGGAGACTTTCTCGGTATCACCGTCTGCGGACAGCGGCGAGCGGTCGGGCGCGTGGGCTGCCAGCACGACGCTGTCCGCGCCGCGCACGCCGACGACCGGCGCGCCCTGCCCGACGGCCTCGCGGGCGTACTCCACCTGGTAGAGCCGGCCGTCCGGCGAGAAGATGGTCGTCCCGCGGTCGTAGGCCTGCTGGTCGGTGCCCTGCATCTACGCCACCTCCGACGCGGCGTCGTAGTCGTCGGTCTCGACGCCGTCGCGGGTGACGGTGGCGACGGTGAGGCCGTTCCCGCTGGCGGTGTCGCGCTCGCTCGCGCTCTCGACGGCGCGGGCGGCGACCCGCCGCGCCTCGCTCGGGGACAGGTCGGGCTCGTAGTCCTGTTCGAGGACGCCGTAGGCCAACTGCATGCCGCTGCCGCCCGCGGCGTAGTCGTCGGTCAGCACGCCGCCGCCGCCGTCGAGCGTGAACACGGCCGGGCCGCGCTCGTCGTCCACACCGCCCAGAAGGGGCGAGACGGCGAGCGGCGACGACCGCAGCACGCCGCCAGCGAGCGTCGACAGGGCAGTGAGGCTCGGCGGGTCACCCCGCCTATCGGCGTACAGCCGACTCTCCGAGCGCAGCACGCGCACGAACTGCTGGAGGTGGCCGACGGTCCCCGAGAGCGCGGCGGCCGCCGTCGGGTGCACCTGCTCGACTTTCCGGGTGTTCTTGTTCGCGACGAGGCGGCCGCCGCCGACGCTCGCGCGCTGGTCTGCGGCGAGCACCGCAGTGTCCCCGGTGGTGACGCCGACGACGGTGGTCCCGGTCTCTGCGGCGTCCGTGCCGGACCCCGAATCGTCGACGAGTCCGGGGTCGCGCTCGTGGAGCGGCCGGCGACTGCCTCGCGGTTGTTCTGTTGTCCGGTCTTCGGTGTGGTGGGCGGGATTCACGACTGGAGCGAGGGCCCACGGACGGAAAAGCATAATCTAAATTATATTTTAGTCGGCGGGCGGACACGCGGCCAACGGCTAAGGACTGTCGTCCCGACACCTCGCCTGTGTCCGAACTCCGTGCCCTCACCGAGCGCCTCGTCTCGATTCCCAGCCACGACGACGAGACGGCCGCCGGCGACGCAATCGAAGACTGGCTCCGCGAGCACACGGACGCCGATGTCCACCGGGACGAAGCTGGCAACGTCCGAGCGTGGCGTGCTTCCGAGAACTCGGGCGAGTCGCTGGCGTTCGTCGGCCACCACGACGTGGTGCCGCCGGACGACTCGCAGGTCACCGAGAACGGCGCGTTCGTCGTCGCGGAGCGCGACGACCGACTCTACGGCCGCGGCACGGCCGACATGAACGGCGCTGTCGCGGCGATGCTGCTGGCGTTCCGGGACGCCGACCCCGAACGACCACTCGGCTTCGCGTCGTTCGTCGGCGAGGAGACCGGCGGCGCGGGTGCCAGACACGCCCGCTCTGACGGCTTCGACCCCGACTGGGCGGTCGTCGGCGAGGGGTCGACGGGCTACTCCGCGGACGGTGTCCTTGACGTCGCTGTCGCGCACAAGGGCCGGCGCGCGAGCACGCTCACCGCCGCCGGTGCGAGCGCGCACGCCAGCGAACCCGAGGCCGGCGAGAACGCCGTCTACCGCGCCGCGGACGCCGTCGACGCCGTCCGAGACCTCGACGCACCGACGGCCGATGTCCTCGGCGAGTCCGTCTCCGGGAGCGTCGCCGTCACCGAAATCGCGGGCGGGACGGCCTGGAACGTGATTCCCGACGAGTGTACGATTACGGTCGACGAGCGCACCGTCCCCGGCGAGCGCGCCGCCCTCGACCGAGTCGAAGACCTTCCGGGGATGTCGTGGACGGTCGACCAGGACCTCCCGCCGATGGCGTGCAGCAGCGACCGGCTCGCCGACCGCGCGCTGTCGGCGGTCCGCGAGGCTCAGGACGGCGACGGCGAGCACGTCGTGAAACCCCACGCCACGGACGCCGGGTGGCTGGCCGACGCCGGTGTCGCCTGCGTCGTCTGCGGGCCCGCCGAACCCGGCGAAGCCCACACGGAGACCGAGAGCGTCTCGCTGTCGGTGCTGCGGCGGTGCCGCGACGCCTACGAGCGGCTGGCCGCGTGACTCGCGTCGAGACAACAACTCTCATGGGGCCGCGGCGTCGACTCCTGCCCATGGCAGAGGCCAAACAGGCCCCCGACGCGTATGATGCTCTCCTCGACCACTACGAGACCGTCTCCGGACTCGGGGACGCCGCAGGCGTCCTCAGCTGGGACCAGGAAGTGATGATGCCCGAGGGCGGCAACCCCGCCCGGTCGAAGCAGAAGTCTGCGGTGTCGACCGTCCGCCACGACCTCCTCACGGACGAGCAGGTCGCGGACTGGCTGGACGAACTCGACGACGCCGACCTCACGGACGAGCAGGAGTCGGTCGTCCGCGAGATTCGCCGCGCCCACGAGCGCGCCGCTCGCGTGCCGAGCGACCTCGTCGCCGAAATCTCGGAGAAGACCTCCGAGGCCCACCCGAAGTGGAAGGAGGCCCGGGAGGAGGACGACTTCTCCATCTTCGCACCGGTACTCGAAGACCTCATCGAACTCAAGAAGGAGTACGCCGAACACATCGACCCCGACGCCGACGCCTACGAGGTCCTGTTCGCGGACTACGAGCCGTACCTCGACCTCGACACCGCGGAGCGCGTGCTCGAACGCCTCCGCGACGAACTCGTCCCCCTCATCGAGGACATCCGCGACAGCGACGTGGAGCTCGCGGACCCCTTCGACGGCGAGTTCGACGTGGACACCCAGGAGGACCTCGCCCGCGACGTGCTCGACACCCTCGGCTACGACTGGGAGCACGGCCGCGTCGACACCGCCCCGCATCCGTTCTCCTCGGGCACCCAGTTCGACGCCCGCGTCACCACCCGGTTCGACCCCGAGAAGCCCGTGGACGCGTTCATGTCCACCATCCACGAGTTCGGGCACGCCCGCTACACCCTCGGTCTGCCGCGCGAGCAGTACGGCAACCCCCTCGGCGAGTCGCGTGACCTGACCGTCCACGAGTCCCAGAGCCGGCTCTGGGAGAACCACGTCGGCCGCTCCCGGGCGTTCTGGGAGACGTTCCTGCCCGAGGTCAAGGAGCGCTTCCCGCAGGTCGAGGACGCCACCCCGGAGGAGGCCTTCGAGGCCGCCAACGAGATCTTCGAGGACAACCTCATCCGGGTCGAGGCGGACGAACTCACCTACCACATGCACATCGTGGTGCGGTTCGAAATCGAGCGCGAACTCATCGAGGGCGACCTCGACGTCGAGGACGTGCCCGAGGCCTGGAACGACAAGTACGAGGAGTACCTCGGCATCCGCCCCGAGAACGACGCCGAGGGCTGCCTGCAGGACATCCACTGGAGCCACGGCTCGTTCGGCTACTTCCCGACGTACTCGCTGGGCAGCGTGCTCGCCGCCCAGATTCACGCCGCGCTCGAAGACGATGTCGGCCCCGTCGACGAACGAGTCCGCGAGGGCGACTTCGACGTCGTCGGCGACTGGCTCGAATCCAACGTCCACCAGCACGGTGCCCGCTACACGACGCCCGAACTGGTGCGTGAAGCGACCGGCGAGGACTTCACCGCCGACTACTTCCTCGACTACGTCCACGAGAAGTACGGCGAGCTGTACGACCTCTGACGCCGCCTCGGGCAGCGCGAACCGCCGGCAGTTATTTTGCCGTTCCGAGACGAGACTGACGTATGACAGAACGGACTGCGGTCGACCTCGTCGAGGAGTGGCAGACGGGCGCGTTCCTGTTGCTGGCGTCGGCGCTCGCCGGCTTCGTCGCCGCGAGCGCGGTGGGTCGCGGAGTCGCCAGCAGCCTCGGCCTCCCCACGTTCGCCGGCGGCGCAGTGCTGACCTTCCTCGTGCTCTCCTACCTCTTCTACGGCCGATAGGCCACGCCGTCAGCCGGCTCATTCGACCGCCCGGCCACCGAAAGCTTATGCTCGACTCGCCGGGTGCCTCCCGCATGCCCGGTCCGGTCTTCCTCTCCGGCGACCGCATCACTCTTCGACCGACAGAGCGCGAGGACCTCGACGCCATCCGCGAGTGGGTGAACGACCCCGCAGTGTGGCGTCCGGCGATGGACGCGAAGCCGATGAACGGCGACCTCGCCGAGGAGTTCTTCGAGTCGGTGCTCACCACGGAGGACGACGTGCACACGACAGTCTGCGTGGCCGACGAGCCGGTCGGCCACGCCACCCTCACGACCAGCGAGTACGGGCCGACCGCCACCGAGCGCGCCCGCAGCGTCGAACTCGCGTACTACCTCGACCCCGACCACCACGGCCAGGGCTACGGGAGCGAGGCCGCCGCACTGCTCGTGCAGTACGCCTTCGAGGACTGGAACATGCGCCGGGTGTTCGCTCGCGCCGGGGGGTTCAACGACGCCGCGATGGGGCTGCTCGAATCGCTGAGCTTCCAGCGGGAGGGCGCCCGGCGCGACGCCGCCTACTACCGCGGCGACTACTACGACATGGTCACCTACGGCCTGCTCCGCGAGGAGTGGGCGGAGCGGTAGTCAGCAGTCGACGGTCGTCGTTCTCGTCTCGTCGCCGTTCGGGTCGGCCGGTTCGACTGTCCGAACGCGGTCGGGGAGTCGCGTTTCGAGCGAGAACGTCGCCTCGTAGCCGGGGAATCGGGCGACGTCCGAGCACGAGCGGTCCGGGTGCCAAGCTGCCACGACGAGTGTCAGCAGGCCGTCGTCGAGGGTGACGCGGTCCGCGTAGAGCGACGAACAGCCGTTCCCGCTCGGTGCGACGCCGACCACGCGGACGCGTCCGGCGTTGGGGTCGCAGGTGACCTGTGGCGGCTGGTTACGTCCCACGTCCGCGTCCTCGACCGGCGCACTGAACGACCAGTCAGCGACGCCGTCGGGCGCCTCCGGTGGCGAGGGCGGTAACTCCGACCCACTGGTGTTGCAGCCGGCGAGCGCGCCCGCGCCGAGGAGGGCTGTGGTGGTGATGAACCGGCGGCGGTCCATGCCCGGCAGTCGTGTCGGCGAAATTATAGCTCTTCTGGCAGTCCCGGCGACCCGGTGGGGGTGTCCGGTCGTTTTTCCCGCTGCCCGCCGAGGGACGGAGTATGCGCGCAGCCGTCTACGAGGGACCCGGCGAGATAGCCGTCGAGGACGTACCGAAGCCCGAAATCGAGTCGCCCGAGGACGCCGTGATTCGCGTCACGCACACGGCGGTCTGTGGCTCCGACCTCTGGTTCTACCGCGGCGACAGCGACCGCGAAGAGGGGTCGCGGGTCGGCCACGAGCCGATGGGTATCGTCGAGGAGGTCGGCGACGACGTGACCTCCGTGGAGCCCGGCGACCGCGTCATCGCGCCGTTCGCCATCTCCTGCGGGGAGTGCGAGTTCTGCCGGAAGGGCCTCTACACCTCCTGTGTCGAGGACGAGTCGTGGGGCAGCGAGGCGAACGGCGGCGGGCAGGGCGAGTACGTCAAGTGCCCGTTCGCGGACGGCACGCTCGTCCGGGTCCCCGACCGCTACGCCGACGACGAGGACGTGCTCGAATCGCTCCTCCCGCTGACCGACGTAATGGGGACGGGCCACCACGCCGCCGTCAGCGCGGGCGTCGGCGAGGGCGATACGGCAGTCGTTATCGGCGACGGCGCGGTCGGGCTGTGCGGCGTGCTCGCCGCTCAGCGCCTCGGCGCGGAGCGCATTATCGCGATGGGCCACCACGAGGACCGCCTCGAACTCGCCGAGGAGTTCGGCGCGACGGAGACCATCTCGGCCCGCGGCGAGGAGGCCATCGAGCGCGCGAAAGAGCTCACGCACGGCGGCGCGAACCACGTCATGGAGTGTGTCGGCGCGGCGTCCGCGATGGACTCCGCCATCGCCATCGCGCGGCCGGGCGGCACCGTCGGCTACGTCGGCGTGCCGTACGGCGTCGACGAGGAGGGCCTGGACGTGTTCACGATGTTCTCCGACAACATCACCGTCCGGGGCGGGGTCGCGCCAGTCCGGCAGTACGCCGAGGAGCTGATGGACGACGTGCTGCAGGGCACGCTGGACCCGTCGCCCATCTTCACGAAGACCGTCGACCTGGAGGGCGTCCCTGAGGGGTACGCGGCGATGGACGACCGCGAAGCCATCAAGGTCATGGTGAAGGTCTGACTACAGGTCGCAGTCGAAACACCAGAACGCGTCGCTGAGGGCGTCGAATCGGTCGTCGTCGACGCCCGGCACCGCCCGGAGTTCCTCGATGTCGCAGTACGGCCGGTTGCGCTTGATGGCGTCGAACAGTTCCTCGTCGCAGCCGGGCAGCGCCGTAACGCGGCCCGGCGGCACGAGGTTGATTTCGGTGACGAATTCTTGGTAGCCCGGGTCGTCGTCGCCCCAGGCCGCCCGGTCCGCTTCGAGTGCGCGCTCGTGGGCGGCCTCGACGCCGAGCCCGTCGGCCCGCGCCTCGATTTCGGCGAGTTCGTGGTGGAGGACGTACTTCTCGTACGGTTCGAGGAACTCCGTCACCCAGACCTCGCCGAGCGGGATGCCGAGGTCGTCGGCTGCCGGCGGTGCGATGCGGTCGCCGTTGTACTCGACGTTGTAGCAGGCGTTGTACTTCGCCATCACGTCGTGGGACTTGTAGACGACGCGCCAGCCCCGGGCTTCCATCTCGGTGCGCGGGTCGGGTTGGGCTGCGTCGGCGTCGGACATACGGGCTGCTGCGTGCGGACCCTGTGAGAACCTTCTGGTAGTCTGGTAGGCAGTGGCGCGGCCGGGTGGGTTGCCGCCGGACGTGGCTTTAACTCACTGCGACGTGACACGTTTCGGCATGGCAACCGAGCCCCCCGAGACGGACGCCGCGGACGCACTCGCTGACCGAGCCGAACAGCTCGCGTACCTCTCCGACGCGAGCGGCGCGCTGGCGTGGGACCAGCGCGTGATGATGCCGGAGGGCGGCGCGCCCGCCCGCGGCAAGCAGCTGTCGGCGCTCTCGACGGTCACCCACGACCTGCTCACGGACGACGAGGTCGGCGCGTGGCTGGACGCGCTCGCGGACCGCGACCTCGACGACGACCAGCAGGTGCTGTCCCGGGAGCTCGGCCGGCAGTACGAGCGCGCCGACCGCGTGCCCAGCGACCTCGTCGGGGAGCTCACGGAGACCCAGAGCGACGCCCAGCAGGTCTGGGAGCAGGCGAAGGCCGACAGCGACTTCGACTCGTTCGCGCCCGTGCTCGACGACCTGCGGGACCTCCATCTGGAGCGCGCGAGCCACATCGACGACAGCGCCGACCCCTACGAGGTGCTGTTCGAGGACGGCGAGCCCTACCTCCCGCTCGAACGAGTGGAGGAAATCTTCGACACGCTGCGCGAGCACCTGATCCCGCTCATCGAGGAACTGAAGGCCAGCGACACCGAGTTCACGTCGCCGTATTCGGGTGAGTACGACGACGACACGCAGATGGCGCTCTGCCGGGAGATCGTCGACCACCTCGATTACGACTGGGACCGCGGCCGCCTCGACACCGCTCCGCACCCGTTCATGGTGGGGCCGCAGTTCGACGCCCGCATCACGACCCGGTTCGCGGCCGACGACCCGCTCGGCGCGGTGATGTCGACCGTCCACGAGTTCGGGCACGCGTCCTACCAGCACGGGCTCCCCGACGACCAGTACGGCCACCCGCTCGGGCAGTCCCGGTCGTCGGGCGTCCACGAGTCCCAGAGCCGGTTCTGGGAGAACCACGTCGGCCGCACGGAGGCGTTCTGGGAGTACGCCACCCCCATCGTGAACGAGCACCTCGACGGGGACGCCGACCCCCGGGAGGTGTACGAGGCGGTCAACCGCATCTACCCGGAGAACAAGATTCGCGTGGAGGCCGACGAACTCACCTACCACATGCACATCATCCTCCGGTCGGACGTCGAGCGGGAGTTCGTCGCCGGTGACATCGGCGTCGAGGAGATTCCCGGGCGCTGGAACGACCTGATGGACGAGTACCTCGGCGTCCGGCCGGAGAATGACGCCGAGGGCTGCCTGCAGGACATCCACTGGACGGGCGGCTTCGCGTCGTTCCAGAACTACACGGTGGGCAGCGTGCTCGCCGCGCAACTGGACGCGACGATGCGCGACGATTTGGATGTCGACGGGCTCGTGCGCGAGGGCGAGTTCGGCCCCATCCGGGAGTGGCTCACCGAGCACGTCCACAGCCACGGGCAGCGGTACACGACCGACGAGCTAATCGAGGAGGCGACCGGCGAGCCACTGACCGCGGACTACTTCGTCGAGTACGCCGAGGAGAAGTTCGGCGAACTGTACGGCGTGTAGGCGGCGTCTCGCCGGCGTTCGTCCCGCCCACCCGGATTGCATGACAATCTTTGACAACCCCGGTAGTTTGAAGTAGTGGTGTGGTATACCATAGCGTGTATGTCGAGCGCACAGACTCCGGACGACTCCCTGCTGGACGAGTTCCTCGAAGACCGCGGCCACGACACCGAAACGTGGGAGGAGAGCTACAACAAGAAGCAGTGTCCGGAGTGCGGTGGGCTCCACGAAGTGGACGCCCGAACGTGTGAGGTCTGCGGCTGGGGGCCGAACTGACAGCGGCCACCAACTCGCCCCGACCATCGAGTTGCTTCTGCCCGTGTCCGTGACTCGCCGAACAGCCGCCGCCCGAGTACCGGTCACGTGTGTGTGCGGCCAGCACGCCTAAGACGTATCAGGAGAACACTACGACGATGCCGGAGTGCCAGAACTGCGGGTCGTTCGTGACGGAGGACTACGTCCGCGTGTTCACGCCGAACGAGCACAGCGCCCCCCGCGTCTGCCCGAACTGCGAGGACAAGATTCGGGACGGCGCGGACGTCCGTGAGGCCCGGTCGACGCGACAGAACTGACCGCCGGTTCGCGGGCTGAGACCGAGTGGCAGAATTTCAAGCGGTTTATACACTATCGGCCCCTCTAGTTCTCCAATGACGGACTCGGAGCCGGAAGTTACGCGGCTGTTCGGTGGTCCGGGGAGCGGGAAGACGACCGCGCTCCTCGACCACGTCGAGGAAATTCTGGAGGAGGACGACGTCTCGGTTCGTGACATCCTCGTCGTGTCGTACACACGCGCAGCGGCCGCGGAGGTTCGGGAACGGCTCGCCGAGCGGCTCGACATGAATCCCCGGTCGCTGCGGGGGAACGTCGCGACGATGCACGCGAAAGCCTACGAACTCCTCGGGCTCTCCCGCGGAGACGTCGTGGGCGAGGACGACAAGGAGGACTTCGCGGAAGAGTACGGCATCCCCTTCGAGGACGAGTACGCCTCCGGCTCCCGCCGGACGGCGCGCTCGACCACCCTCGGCAACAAGGTCATCGCGACCAGCCAGTGGCTCCAGCGAACGCGACGCGACGTCTCGGACTGGTACGACGTGCCGTTCCGCTGGAACGACGAAGAGGTACGCCTCCCGCCGGAAATCGACGACAACGCGCAGGTCGGGAACAAGTACACGCCGACGTGGCCCTCGACAGACGAGCGCTACGACATCCCGGAAGCCATCCGGGCGTGGCGCACGTACAAGGGCGAGAACGACCTCGTCGGCTTCGCGGACATGCTCGAACGCGTCAAGCAGCGCTCGCTGCTGCCGAACGTCGACTACCTCGTCATCGACGAGTTCCAGGACATCACGAGCCTGCAGTACGACGTCTACGAGGAGTGGCGGCCGCACATGGAGCGCGTGCTCATCGCGGGCGACGACGACCAGGTCGTCTACGCCTGGCAGGGTGCCGACCCCGAACTCCTCCTGAACACGCACGTCACCGACGACGTCGTGCTGCCGAACTCCTACCGGCTGCCGAGCCAGGTGCTGCAGGTCGTCCAGCAGGAGATCAGCCACATCGACACCCGGCAGGAGAAAGACCTCAAACCCCGCAAGGAGGGCGGGAGCGTGGAGGCCATCGACAGCCCGTCGATGCTGGACCTCGTGCGGAACGTCCGCCGCACCATCCAGAACACCGAGGACGACACGGTGATGATTCTGTTCCGGGCGCGCTACCAGCTGTTCGACTTCGTCGACGAGTTCATCGGCGAGGGCATCCCGTTCCGCGCGCTCACCGACCAGCGGATGTGGACCGACCGGCTCCAGCAGTACATCAACGCCGTCGAGGCGCTGGAGACCGACGACGACGTGAACGGGCTGGAGGCCCGCCGGCTGATGGACATGCTCCAGGACTCGGCGTTCGGCACCCGCGAGCGCAACGACCTCCGGGAGGCAATCGACGAGGCGCAGGGCGAGGACACCGACCTCACCGAACTGACGTTCGCTGCGGACTTCATCCGCGACTACGTGCCGTTCGTGCCCGGGCCGTCGGCGGCCGCGGACATGCTCCGGAAGGTCACGCGCTACCAGCGCCGCAGCATCGACGCGTACTTCCAGGGCGACTACCGCGGCACGAACCCGGAGCGCGTGCGCGTCGGCACCATCCACTCCGCGAAGGGCCGCGAGGCCGACCACGTCTTCCTCGCGACCGACCTCACCGAGAAGGTCGTCGAGCAGATGGCGGCGACCGCCGACCCCGAGGACGTGCCCGACGACATCGAGTTCACGAGCAACACGAGCCCCGTCCCGATTCTGACGGACAACGAGCGCCGCGTGTTCTACGTCGGGATGAGCCGGGCCCGCGAGCGCCTGGTGCTCCTCCAGAACCTCGTCGGTGGTGCGCCGACGCTGCCCATCGACGTGTTGCTGTACGGGGAGCAGACGGGCCAGACTCTGGAGGACGCGCTGGAGGCCGACACCCCGATTCAACTCCCGTGAATGCGGTCGGCCGCCTTCGATAGCGCGCTCGCCGACGCGAGCGCCGACGCGTTCGTCCACGCCGGACCGCCCGGCGACCCCGTGGTCTCCTACCTCGCGGGCGCACAGCTACCGTGCCGGGCGGCCGTCGTCTACGGCGGCCGGGTCGCCGTCGTCCCGGGTCGCCCGCTCCCCGAACACGTCACCGTCCGGGAGGACGTGTCCGTGCTCGACCCGGTTGCGACGCCGGCCGAGCGACTCCCCGGCCTCGTCGCGGACGCCGTGCTGGCACCGAGAACCATCCCCCACGACGCCGCACTCTACCTGGAGGGCGAGGGCGTCGAAGTGTCGTCGACGGCGGCCCACGAGCGAGCGCGCCGCCGGAAGACGGCCTCCGAGACCGAGGCGCTGCGGGACGCGGTCGACGCCGCCGAGGCCGGCCTCGAGGCTGCCGCCGGCGTGCTCGCCGGGGCCGATGTGTCGGGCGGGGAACTCACCGAAGTCGACGAGACAGTGACCGCCGAGCGCGTGCGACGGGCGGCGGACGCGGGGGTCGCACTCGACGGCGCGGCGGCCGAGACAACGGTGCAGCCGGCCGGGCCGGTCGAGGCGGGCGCGCCCCTGCACGTCACCGTGGCGGCGTCCGTCGACGGCTACCGCGCCCCGGTCTTCCGGACGTTCGTCCCGGACAGCGACGGCGGCTGGGACCGCCGCGCCACCCTCGGCTGCGAGTACGGCGTCGAGGCGGCCCTCGAAATCGTCGAGCCCGGCGAGACGTCCGCGAAGCGCGCCGGCAGCGAGGCGACTGCCGAGCTCGCGTCCCTCGGCTTCCCGCCGGAGACCACCCAGGTGGATGTCCACGGCGTCGGCCTCGAACGGCGCGAAGCGCCGACCGGCGGCGACGCGCTCTCCGCGGGTGCGGTCGTCTCCGTGTCTGCGGTGGCCGAACCTGACGACGCCAACGGCGGCGGCGAGGAGGCGGCGGCCGACCTCGGGCCGGTCGGCGTCTCGGACGTGGCGGTCGTCGGCGAGGACGGTGCCGAGCGCGTCGGCTCTTTCCCGCGGTCGGTCGTGCCGAAACTCGACTACTGAGTGCCGGACTCGCCGTCGTCTCGCGGTTCGTCGTCCGGGTCTTCGACCACCGCGCTGGCTGTCTTCTGTGCGAACATCGCGGGGATGTCGTCGGGCGTGACGACGTATCGTTCGAAGCCGAGGATGCCGGCGGCGAACGCGAGGAAGACCCAGCCGGTAGGGTCGCCGCCGAGCAGCGTCTCGACGCCGAGCAGCGCGGCCGGTGCCGCGAACGCCACTGCCACGGCGAGGCTGACCGCGTCGAGGAGTTTCACGCTCGGGGTTCGGTGTGCGGGACGGATAAGCCTCACCACGCCCGCGAACCGGTACGTTTTCGTGACGCGTCCCGAATCTGGAAGTGTGTTCACCGGCATCATCGAGGCGACGGGCACCGTCGAGGCCGTCGCCGACGACGAGGGCGGCCGACGCCTCCGCATCGCAGTCGAAGACGGCGACTTCGGGGCGTTCAGCCACGGCGAGAGCATCAGCGTCGGCGGCGTCTGTCTCACCGTCGAGGACTGGGACGACGCGGGCGGCGAGTGGTTCTCCGTGTTCACGGCCGCGGAGACCCTGGAGAAGACGACGCTGAGCGCGGTCTCGGAGGGAGACCTCGTGAACCTCGAACGCGCGCTCCCGGCCGATGGCCGTCTCGACGGCCACGTCGTGCAGGGCCACGTCGACACCACCACCGAGGTCGTGGCCGTCGAGCAGGTCGGCGAGGACTGGACGTTCACGTTCGCGCTCCCCGACGGCCACGAGCAGTACGTCGCGCCGAAGGGCTCGATTGCGCTCGACGGTATCAGCCTCACTGTCGCCGACGTGGACGACGCTCCGGACGAGCAGTCCGGAGGCAGTCAGACCTCGTCTGACCAGCGGGCCGGCACCTTCTCTGTCGCCGTGATTCCGACGACGTACGACCTCACGTCGCTGTCGGAGCGCCAGCCCGGCGACAGCGTGAACGTCGAGGTCGACGTGCTCGCGAAGTACGTCGAACGGATGGCCGCCTACGACTCCGACTCCTCGCCGGACTCGGTCGCACCCGACTCCTCGCGATAGTCGGCGGACTCGCCGGCCGAGTCGGCCGCTTCGCGCTCGCGGTCGGGGCCCTCGGCGGTCGCCGCGGACTCTTGCTCGGCGGCCTGCGCGCCGGAGTCGACGTACGCCAGCCGGTACGCGCTCAGCTTCCGGTAGAGGACGTAGAAGAAGAGGCCGTCGTAGACCACGACGAACGCGAGGAACGCGACGCCCTGCCCGAGCCCGACGAACTCCGCGACGGCACCGAGGTTCGTCACCGCGGTGTTGTACGTCGCGTGGATGAGGGCGGCGACCACCAGCCCCTTCACGACGATGGGGCCGGCGTCGTCGGGGTTGAACTTCGCGAGCCCGAGGTAGTAGCCCGCGAACGCCGAGTAGATGACGTGCCCCGGCCCCGCGAACGTCCGGACTGCGGCCACCTGGAACGCGACCTCGGTCGCCTGCTGGCCGCCGGCGGTCTGCGTGACCGCCACCACCTCCCGCAGGACGTAGATGGCGTTCTCGATGGTGGCGAACCCGAGGCCCGCCATCGCGCCGTAGACGGCACCGTCGACGACGGCGTCGAAGCGGTCGTCGCGGAAGGCGTACAGCCGGATGGCGAGCCACTTCACCGTCTCCTCGACGGGACCGACGACGACGAAGTAGAACAGCGCCGGGGCGACGACCGCGACCCAGCCCGGGCTGGCTTCCGCGACGCCGAAGAACAGGCCGGAGAACGCGGAGTTCAGGACGGCGGCGAACCCCGCGAACAGGAAACCGAGCGCGAACGTCACGACGAGCAGTTCGAGGGGCTCCCGGCGGGTCGCGTCGGACCGCCAGATGTAGCCGGCGACGGCGAGCGCCGGGGCGACCGACAGCAGGACGTAGACGCCGATGACGGGGCGGTCGACGAGGAGGAGACCGGTCGCGGCGGCGAACTGGGCGACGACGATGAGCGCCGCGAGCGCCACGACGAGAGCCTTCGCGCCGGTCCCGAGTGCGCCGTACAGCCACGCCGACGCGCGGTCGAGGCCGGTGCGTGGCTCCCAGGTGGCGATGTCGTAGAGGTCGGCGTCCTCGCCGGCGGCGCGCTGCACGGGGTCCTGTTCGCTGGGCATGGTCCGCTGGTTCAGCCTGCTCCCTCTTCGTACTCGTGGAGCGCATGTTAATATGTAATAAAGGCCCTAAAGGGTGCGACTTATCACTGTCCGCCGGGGACCCCGTGGTATGCCATACAGTGCCAGCCGCGGACTGCTGTACAGTTCCCTGAACGGGGAGCGCGACCGACGAGAGACCGACGCGCCGACAGACGACTGAAACGCTGATACGCCCCCGGTGCGAAGCGCGGGTATGCGATTCGACCAGCGCGCCCGGCGGGCGCTCCGGGACGCCGGCGTCTCCACGGACGCCATCCAGCGCGCCGAACAGGACCTGGCGGACGCCGCCAGCGAGACGGCAGCCGAGGTCGAGGCCTTCTTCGCCGACGTCGAGACCGTCTACTCGGACATGGACCAGACCCACTCCAGCGCCGAGTACCCCGAACACGACCTCGACTACGTCGACCTCTTCACGCACAGCGACGACGTCCGGGGGTTCCTCCGGTTCGACTCCTGGGGCGTCTACGTCGCTGACGCCCGCGTGCTCTCCGCGGACGGCGACGACACCGAGGTCGTCGAGTTGACCCTGGGGCCGACCGTGAACGACCGCGTTCGGTTCGCCCGAGAGCGGGCGCACCTCGAATGACGAGCGTCCGCGTCCGCGGCATCTACGCCACGGCGCTCACGCGAGCGTTCCGGGAGGCCGGATTCGATGTCGTCGCCGCCTCGCCGCCTATCCGGGAGCGGTTCGACGCTGCTTTCGACGCCGCCGAACCCGACGCCGACGTCTGGATGACCGACGACCGGCAGGGCGTCGGCGTCGCCGGCCCCGACGACCACGTCGACGAACTCCGGGGCGTGCTCGCCGACCTCGGCCGGGACGCCTTCGTCTGGACCGACCCGGTCCCGCGGGGCGCGGTCTTCGACGGAGTCGTGGACCGGACTGTGGGGGGCGGCGCGATTCTGGACCTCGGCGACGACCGGGAGGCCTACCTCCCGTTCGGCAACACAGACGAGCACGTCGACGACGGCGACCGCCTCCGAGTCGGCATCCGGGAGCCGGCCGCGCCCTGGAGCGACGACCGCGCGGTCGCAGCCGCGGACGTGTCCGTCTCCGGTGCACTCGCCAGCCTCGACCGCGGCGTCGACGCGCTCGTCTCGGGTGCCGCCGCCGACCGCGAGCAGCTCGCGCGCACCGCCGAACTCCTCGACCCGGACGTCCCCGAGAACTGGGGCGTCTACTGGAACTACGACGCGACGGACGCCGACATGGACGCGCTCGGGGACACCCTCGACGCGCTCGCCGACCGCGCGCAGGCCGTCGAGGACGCGCTCGCGGACGCAGACGACGACAGCGAGCCCGGACTCGTCGCCGCCCCGGAGTCGACGCTGTGGGCGTGGTTCGGCCGCGAGAGCCGCAGTGCGCTCGACGACCAGCGTCGGGCAGTCACCGACACGATGCCCGGCCACCACCGCGTGAAAGCCGGCAGCGAGGCCGCCAGCGGGGCCGTCGACTTCGCCGAGTCGCTGGGCGTCGACCTCGACGACCTGCCCTTCGGGGTCGTCACCGACCAGTTCGGCCCCACCGAGGGCGACTCGGTCGCGCTCCACCACGGGAAGCCCGACGGCTCCATGTTCTCGCTCGGCCGCGGCGAGGTCACCGACCGCGACGTGGAGACGGGCCGCGTCACCGTCGAACGCCAGATGTCCGGCGGCGGCACCTACGACGCGCTCGGCGTCGACCGCGAGGCCGGCGACACCGCCACCACCCGGTTCACCGAGGGGAACTGGTGGTACCCCACCGTCTACCGCGGCGAGGACGGCGAGCGCAAGGGCACCTACCTGAACGTCTGCACGCCCGTCGAGGTGTTCCCGGACACCGTCCGCTACGTCGACCTCCACGTCGACGTCGTCAAGCACGCCGACGGCACGGTCGAGGTCGTCGACGAGGCCGAACTACAGGACTGCGTGGACGACGGCCTCGTCTCCGACGCGCTCGCGGAGCAGGCGCTGTCGGTCGCTCGTCGCGTGAAATCCGCCGTCGAGAACTGACTACTGGGTGCCGGCGGTCCGGCGCGCCGTCAGAAGTGGTTGTCCGAGTTCGGGCTGCCCTCGCCGCGGCCGCCGCGGCCGCCCTCGTTGCGGTCGACGCCCATGAAGCTCTCCGCCTGGTCGCCGCCCCAGCCGCCGCCGTCGCCGTCCGTGAACCGCACGACCACGTCGTCGACCTCGTCGAACTCGGCCGCGAGGTCCATCTTGATTCGCTGGGCGGTCCGCGGGCTGATGCCGCAGCCCGAACACGCGCCGCCGAGTTCCACGACGACCTCGCCGTCGTCAGGGTCGGCCTTCCGGACGGCGCTGGTGCCGCCGTGGCTCCTGATGATGGGCATCTGGGCGACGAGCCACGTCTCGACGCGCTCGTGGAGGTCCCCCGCACCCGCGGTCTCGCTCATACCTGCGGGCTACGCACCCGAGCAGTGGTATACCTTCGGTTAGTCGAGCCGACGCCACGCCGCCAGCGCGGCGGCCGACGCGCCCGACACCGCGGCGAACACGCCGAACCCGGTGGCGCTCCCGCCGGACTCACCGTCGCTCCCGCCGTCGCCGCTCTGGGAGTCCGTCGTCGTGGCCGCGCTGGTGGTGGTCGCCGCGGTCGTCTCCTCGGCGGCGGTGGTGGTCGCCTGCTCCGTCGTGGTGAGACTCGGCGCGTCGGCTTGCTCGCCGGCACGGTCCGGGAACGTGAACAGGCCCGGTCCGTACTCCTCGCCGCCCCGCATGCTGGACGCGACGAAGGCCTCGCCGTCGCCCATGGACTTCGCGGTCCAGAACATCGCCTCCTCGGGCTGCCGCCACCACGCCAGCTGCTCTGGGTTCGCGGGGTCGGAGACGTCGTGGACTTTCACGCCGCCGCGGTACCACGACGTGTATAGCCGGTCGCCGTCGAAGTCGAAGTTGTGGCTCGTCGTCCAGACGCCCCCGCGAGTCGGGTCCGGGGTCGGCGGCCCCTCGATGACCGCGAGCTTCTCGGGGCTCTGCGGGTCCGAGATGTCCCAGAGGTCGATGCCGCCCGGTGCCCCCATCTCCTCGGTCTCCGGGATGTCCCAGGACTCGGCACCGGACGCCAGCAGCGTCGCGTCGTCGTTGACGGCGACGTAGTGGGAGTTCCCCGGCTTCTCGGTCCCCTCGTTTATCTGCTCGTTCGGCGACAGCGCCCGGAGGTCTTCGAGCGAGTAGTCGCCGAAGTGGTTGATGTGCTCGGGGTTCGCGGGGTCGCTGACGTCGACCAGCCAGGTGCCGGCGTCCCAGTGTGCGATGTACAGCACGTCGTCCTGCACGTAGACGTCGTGGTTCGACCGCGGGTAGTAGGCCACGTCTAGCCAGCCTTCGTCGTGGTCGGCGAGCGACCACCGGCCGACCTCCTCGAGTTCGTCTCCGGTGACGTCGACCAGAACGACGGGGTTCGTGGCCGGGGTCTCCCGGTCGTAGACCTGCTCCGGGTGGAGCGCCGTGAGGTACGCGATGCCGTCGTGGAGGTACGCGTTGTGGATTGCGTACGCCGTCTCGTGGAACCCCGTGCGCTCGGGAGCCGCCGGGTCGCTCACGTCGTAGACGGCCATCCCGCGCAGACGGTCTTTCCGGCTGGGGTTCGCGGGCCCGACCACGGCGAGGGTGTCACCCTCGACTTTCACGTCGTAGATGCCGGTCATCGGACCGGTCTCGCGGTCGGCCAGCAGCGAGGACGCGCTGAACAGCGTCTCCGGACTCTCGGGGTCGGAGACGTCGACGGTGGCGAACCCCTCGGTGGTGGCGACGTAGGCGGTGTCGCCGCTGTCGCCGACGACGACCTCTTTCGCTCCGGGGAGGTCGACGGTGCCCAGTGGGGCGTAGGCGTCTTGATTCGTCGCGGCAGTGATTCGACTCGCGAACGGGAGGGCTGCTGCGCCGGCCGCGCCACGCAGCACGTCACGTCGTCGCATGCCCCGTACTGTGGGGCCGTCGCGCAAAAGTCCTGCGTCCAGCTACGGCCCGCGAGAACGGTCGCCGGTCCCTCCCGTGAGCGCCGACGCGATTGCGCCCTTCAACACGACGTCGTCGCCCAGCGTCGTCAGCCGCACCTGTGGGACGTTGTTGAACACGTCCGCATCTAGGTGTTCGCGGATGGGGTCGAGCACCTGCTCTGGATTGTTCAGCGCGACCGCGCCGCCGACGTAGACGACCAGCGGCGCGTACGCCTGCACGAGGTTCGTCATGCCGACGGCGTTCCAGAACCCGACCTGATCGACGACGTAGTCCGCGAAGTCGTCGTCGCCCGCCGCGTCGAAGACGTCCTTCGCGGAGAACTCGGGGTCGTCGAGCGGGAGGCCAGTCTCGACGCCGCCGTCCTCGTCGGCGAGCATGCGCGCGTACTCGGGGATGTTGTTCCCCGAGCAGTACGCCTCCCAGTGACCGTCCCGGCCGCAGCCACACGTCCGGCGGCCCTGCGGGTCGACGACCATGTGGCCGAGTTCGCCGGCGTTGCCGTCCCAGCCCTCCAGCACCTCGCCGTCGACGGCGACGCCCGCGCCGATGCCCGAGGAGATGGTGACGTACGCCATGTCGTCGGGGGTGCTGTCGGCGTGGAAGCGCTCGCCGATGACGCCCGCGACCGTGTCGTTGTGGAGGTAGACTGACTCGGAGTTCAGGAGGTTCGAGACGGGCCCGACGAGCGGGATGGTGTCGACGGGGTCCGGGAAGTTCGCGGGGCCCTCGACGGTGCCCTCCGCGAGGTCCAGCGGGCCGATGCTGGCGATGCCGGCCGCCCGCACGTCGGTCGGGTCGACGCCCGCGTCCGCGCAGGCCGCTCGGAGCGTGTCGAGGACGGCCTCCGCCACGTCGATGCCGGTCGGCCCCCGGGGCGTCCCCCGGCGGTCGCTCCCGACGATGTCGCCGTCCTCGCCGGCGACTGCCGCGCGCACGTTCGTCGCGCCGAGGTCGACGCCCGCGTAGTGCATTCACCCGTAGGGGGTGCCCGCGACCACTTAACTACACAGTTTTCACTCGCTGCCGTGTTAGTTCCGCGCCCGAAGTTCGCCCCTCGCGGAGCTACTCGCGGCGGCGGGTCGCCAGCCAGACGGCCCCCGGGCCGTGGAACCGGCCGACCGACGCCGCGTCCTCCATCGCGGACACGCGCTCGACGGTGACGCCCAGGCGGTCCTCGAACGCCACCAGGTTCGCCGCCGCCACCACGTGCGTCTCGCCCGCGTCGAGGTCGAGTCGCTCCACTCGGCCGCGGCCCGCGACGTAGGCGTGGCCGTCGCCCGAGACTTCGGTCAGGAACAACCCCATGCCTCGGGTCGGGGCGTTCCCGATGCTGCCCGCGCCGACGCGGACGTTCGTCGGTGCTGCGAGGAACGAGTCCCGGGCGACCGACAGTGTGCCATCGCCGAGCGGGCAGGCCACCACCTCGCCGTGGTGGCGGGGCGCGAACCGGGCCGTCGTCTCGGCGGTGGCGGTCACGCGCACCGGCGTCACCTCGCGCTGTCGTGCGGCGTTCGCGACCGAGCGCAGCGCGCCCTCCCGGGCGCGCTCGACCCTGACGCTGCCCGTGTGGTCGACGAGCGACCCGGAAGCGGCCAGCACCGTCTCGCCGGCGTTCAGGTCGACGACGAGCGCGCCCGCGAGGCCGTCCTCGGCGGTCGCGTCCATCAGTGGTCGCTCCGCACGAACGTCACCGGGCAGGGTGCCGACAGCAGGACGGTCTGGGCCGTACTGCCGAAGACCGCTTTCCCCGTCGGCGAGCGCTGCCGGCCGCCGACCACGGCGAGGTCGGCGGCCACGTCGTCCGCGAGCGAGACGACGGCCTGCCCGTGGTCGCCGACGCGCCCCGCGACGTCGTAGTCGACGCCCGCGTCGTCGAACGCGTCCCCGAGTTCCCGGATGGTGGCGTGCCGGCGCGCGACCGCGTCCGGCGTCACTTCGTCGCCCGGTTCGCCGCCGAGGCGCTCTCTCGCGTCCTCGTACTCCGCGTCGGTGAACACGTGCGCGAGCGTCACTGACGCCCCGGCGGGGCCGGCGATGTCCGTGGTCGTCGCGGCGAGCGGGCCGACCCTGTCGTCGTCACTGGGCCCGACGGCGACCAGCAGCCGGTCGAGTGTCATGGTCCGGGCGTGGCCCGCGAACGGCATAAGCATATGGCCGGTCCGGCCCAACCGACGCACGTGCATCAGCCCGACCTCTCCGGCCGCACCGCGCTCGTCACGGGCAGCGCGCGCGGCCTCGGCAGCGGCCTCGCGCTCTCGCTGGCGGACTGCGGTGCCAGCGTCGCAATCCACTACAACACCAGCGGCGACGCCGCCGAATCGGTGGCCGCGGACGCCCGCGACCTCGGCGCGCCCGCGGCGACGACCGTGCAGGGCGACGTCACCGACCCCGAGGGCGTCGACGGTATCTTCGACGCCGTCGAGGCCGACCTCGGGACGGTGGACGTGCTCGTGAACAACGTCGGGAGCTTCGCGCCCGAGCACTGGGCGGACATCAGCTTCGAGGACTGGAACCGCGTGCTGGACACGAACCTCACCGCGACCTACCTCACGTCGAAGCGCGCCCTCGACGGGATGCGCGACCAGTCGTGGGGCCGCATCGTCAACGTCGGCTACGCATCGGCGGAGAAAGGCCTCGTGAGCGCGAAGAACTTCCCGTACTTCGCCGCCAAGCAGGGCGTCCTGATGTTCACGCGCATGCTCGCCGCCGACACCAGCGAGGACGGCATCACGGTCAACGCCGTGTCGCCGTACGTCATCGAGAACTCCGACGAGTTCCCCGACGACGCCCCGCGCGGCCGCTGGGCGACGTTCGACGACCTCGCGGGCGTCGTCCGGTTCTTCTGCGACGACGACTCGGAGTACATCTCCGGGCAGAACGTGGAAGTCGACGGCGGGTGGCTGCCCGAGGACGTGTAGAATCCGCGAGCGCAGCGAGCGGTTCACTGCCGGAACGGGGCGGAGCCCCGCGGAGGCAGGAGTTTTTAGCGTAGCTTTTTGCGAGGCGTGGTGTGCGAGCGCAGCGAGCACACCCGCCGAAGTAAAAAGGTACGTGGACGGCGGGTGGCTGCCGGAGAGTGCGTAGGAGTTAGTTGCCGTCGCTCCACGGGCCGACGCCGGCGAACCGGCCGAGCGTCCAGCCGACGGCGAACGGCGCGAGGACGACCAGACAGCCGAGACCCACCCAGCGCGCGGGCGGCGGCTGCGTCGCGAGGAACACGAGGTAGGCGACGCCGACGACGGGCAGCGACCGGGCGAGCAGCGACCGGGACTCCTGGGGCACACCGGTGCTTGCGCGTACTCGGTGAAGAACCCAGTCACTCCGGTTGCGGCGAGCGACACGCCTAACTCCCCCGGCCCTGTCACCAACTCGCATGCACGAGCGAGCGGCGGAGTTCGCCGAGCGGGCCAGCGAGGAGTACGGCGTCGACGTGGACGTCCACGAGTTCGACGAGGGCACGAAGACCGCCGCCGACGCGGCCGACGCGGTGGGCTGTGACGTCGCTCAAATCGCCTCCAGCATCGTCGTCGTCGCGGACGGCGACCCGGTCGTGGTCGTGACCAGCGGCGCGAATCGCGTCGACCTGGACACGGTCGCGGTGTACCGGGACGCCAGCGACGCCCGGATGGCCGAGGCCGACGAGGTGAAAGAGGCGACCGGGTGGAGCATCGGCGGCGTCCCGCCGTTCTGCCACGCGACGGACGTGCCCGTGCTGCTGGACGAGACGCTTCTGGACCACGACGAGGTGTGGGCTGCGGCCGGCACGCCGACGGCAGTCTGGCCGGTCGACCCCGAGCGCCTGCGCGAGCTCGCGGGCGCGGAGCCCGCGGCCGTCGCGGAGTGAGGCGTCGGACGGCTTTTTGTCCGCGGCGGCCCACGAGCCGGTATGGACGGCGACAGCGACCTGGACGGGATGCACCCCGAGGCGCGGGAGGCGCTCCAGCGGCGGGAGCGTTTCATGCCGGACTCGATGCGGGACGCCGGCGCGCGACGGATTCGCTTGCTGGAGAGCGTGGCGAGCCGGTGGCAGAACTGGAATCCGCCCGCGGTCGGCGGCGTGACCGACGGCACGATTCCCGGGCCGGACGGCCGGATTCCCGTCCGCGCGTACCGGCCGGACACCGAGGGACCGTACCCGACAGTCGTCTTCTACCACGGCGGCGGCTTCGTCATCGGGAGTCTGGACAGTCACGACCTGCTCTGCCGGCACCTCGCGCGAGAGAGCGGCTGCGTCGTGCTGAGCGTCGACTACCGGCTGGCACCCGAACACCCGTTCCCGGCGGCCGTCGAGGACGCCTACGCCGCCCTGGAGTGGGCGGCCGACAACACGGCGACGCTCCGGGGCACCGGCGACCTCGCCGTCGTCGGGGACTCCGCGGGCGGCGCGCTGGCCGCCATCGTGGCGCTGATTGCCGCCGAGACCGACGGCCCCGAACTCGACTACCAGTACCTGCTGTACCCCGGTGTCGGTTTGGAGGAAGACCAGGACTCCGTCCGCGAGCACGCCGGCATCGTGCTCTCCGAGGACGACCTCCAGTGGTTCCGGGAGTGCTACTACGACAGCCCGGTCGACGAGCGCAACCCCTACGCGGACCCCGCGAAGGCCGGCGACCGCTCCGGCGTAGCGCCGGCGACGGTGCTGACGGCCGGCTTCGACCCGCTGCGGGACGGCGGCCGCCTGTACGCCGACCAGCTCGAAGCGGACGGCGTTCCGACGCGGTACGTCGAGTACGAGGACGTGATGCACGGCTTCGCGACGATGCTCGGGACGCCCGAACTCGAACGCGCCCACGACGCCGTCGCGGACGTCGCAGCCGACCTCCGAGAGGCGCTCGCGCACTGACTGCGACCGTCGCCGACAGGCCCTGCTGGGGCGTGCCGGGACCGATAAACCTTCACTGACCCGGCCCCTGTACTCGTGCAATGAGTGAGGAGTACATCGAGGTCACGGGGGCCGAGGAGCACAACCTCAAAGACCTCGACGTCACGCTGCCCCGGGAGTCGCTGAACGTCGTCACGGGGCTGTCCGGGTCCGGGAAGTCGAGCCTGGCGTTCGAGACCATCTACGCCGAGGGCCAGCGGCGCTACATCGAGAGCCTCTCCGCCTACGCGCGGAACTTCCTCGGACAGATGGACAAACCGCAGGTCGAGTCCGTCGAGGGCCTGAGCCCCGCAATCTCCATCGACCAGAAGAACGCCGCGAACAACCCCCGGTCGACGGTCGGGACCGTCACGGAACTCCACGACTACCTGCGGCTGCTGTACGCCCGCGTCGGCACGCCGCACTGCCCCGAGTGCGGCCGGGAGGTCGGCGAGCAGTCCGCCCAGCAGATGGTGCGGCGCATCCTCGAACTCCCCGAGGGGACGAAGGCGAAAATCGCCGCGCCGGTCGTCCGCGACCAGAAGGGCGCGTTCGAGGACCGCTTCGAGGACCTCGTCTCCGAGGGGTACTCGCGGGTGGAGGTCGACGGCGAGGCCTACGACCTCGCGTACGACGACCCGGACCTCGACGAGAACTACGACCACACCGTCGACGTGGTGGTCGACCGCGTCACCGTCAGCGACGACGCCCGCTCCCGCATCACGGACAGCGTGGAGACCGCGCTGGAGGAGGCCGGCGGCGTGCTGAAGGTCATCGTCCCCGAACCCGGCGAGGACGTGGCACTCGGCGGCGCGACGGCGCGCTCGACCGGCGACCTCGCCGAGGAGGGCAGCGACGACCGCCTCGTCGTGGAGTTCAGCGAGGACCTCGCGTGCACGCACTGCGGCATCGACATCAGCGAAATCGAGACCCGGTCGTTCTCCTTCAACAGCCCGCACGGCGCGTGTCCCGAGTGTGAGGGCATCGGGAACACGAAGGAGGTCAGCGAAGACCTCGTCGTCGTCGACGAGAGCAAGCCCATCAAGGACGTCTTCGAGGCCTGGAGCTACAACCGGTCGTACTACCGCACGCGACTGGACGCCGTCGCCGCGCACTTCGATGTGAGCGTGACCACGCCGTTCGAGGACTTAGACGAGGACACCCAGCAGGCGTTCCTCTACGGCACCAGCGACGAAGTCGTCTTCGAGCGCTCCACGAAGAACGGCACCCGGCGGAAGGAGAAGCGCTTCGAGGGCGTCATCCCGAATCTGGAGCGACGCTACGTGGAGACGGATTCGGAGTCCACCCGGGACCACATCGAGAAGTACATGTCCGTGACGACGTGCCCGGCCTGCGACGGCACGCGTCTGAAACCCTCCTCGCGGGCCGTCCTCGTCGACGACACGCCCATCACCGAAGTCAACCAGATGAGCATCGGTGACGCCCTCGACCACTTCGAGGGGATGGAAGCGGGGATGGACGAGCGCGACACCAAAATCGCCGAGGAGATTCTCAAGGAGATTCGTGCCCGCCTCGGCTTCATGACCGAGGTCGGCCTGGAGTACCTCACACTGAACCGGGAGGCGTCGACGCTCTCCGGCGGCGAGAGCCAGCGTATCCGGCTCGCCACCCAGATCGGCTCCGGGCTCGTCGGCGTGCTGTACGTCCTCGACGAGCCGAGCATCGGGCTCCACCAGCGCGACAACGACCGCCTCCTGAACACCCTCGAAGAGCTGCGGGACCTCGGGAACACGCTCGTGGTCGTCGAACACGACGAGGAGACGATGCGGCGGGCCGACAACGTCGTCGACATGGGGCCGGGGCCGGGCCGCCACGGCGGCGAGGTCGTCGCCAACGGCAGCGTCGAGGACCTGATGGAGACCGAGCGCTCCGTCACGGGCGACTACCTCGCCGGCCGCAAGCAGATTCCCGTCCCCGACGAGCGACGGGACTACGAGGACGCGCTCACGGTCGAGGGCGCGCGCCAGCATAACCTCCGCGACCTCGACGTCGACCTCCCAATTGGCGCGTTCACGGCCATCACCGGCGTGTCGGGCTCCGGGAAGTCGACGCTGATGCACGACATCCTCTACAAGGGTCTCGCCCGCGAGATGAACGACAACACGAGCGTCGACCCCGGCGAGCACGACGCCATCGAGGGCATCGAACACGTCGAGACCGTGCGGCTCATCGACCAGAGCCCCATCGGCCGCACGCCGCGCTCCAATCCGGCGACGTACACGGGCATCTTCGACTACATCCGCGAGAAGTTCGCGGAGACCAAACTCGCCAAGCAGCGCGGCTACGAGAAGGGGCGGTTCTCGTTCAACGTCAAGGGCGGCCGCTGTGAGGCCTGCGGTGGGCAGGGCACCCAGAAGATCGAGATGAACTTCCTCTCGGACGTCCACGTGCCCTGCGAGGAGTGCGGCGGCGACCGCTACAACGACGAGACCCTCGACGTGACGTTCAAGGGCAAGACCATCGCGGACGTCCTCCAGATGAGCGTCGAGGAGGCCTACGACTTCTTCGAGGCGGACTCGCGGCTCGGCCGCCGCCTCCAGTTGCTGAAGGACGTCGGCCTCGACTACATGCGCCTCGGCCAGCCGTCGACCACCCTCAGCGGCGGCGAGGCCCAGCGCGTCAAACTCGCCGAGGAACTCGGGAAGAAGGACTCCGGCGACACGCTCTACCTGCTCGACGAGCCGACGACCGGCCTCCACAGCGCCGACGAGCGAAAGCTCATCGAGGTGCTCCAGCGGCTCACCGACCGCGGCAACACCGTCGTCGTCATCGAGCACGAACTCGACCTCGTGAAGAACGCCGACCACGTCGTCGACCTCGGCCCGGAGGGCGGCGAGGCCGGCGGCGACGTTGTCGCCACCGGTACACCCGAAGAAGTCGCTCGAAACGACGACAGCCACACCGGCCGCTACCTCCGGGACAAACTCCCGGCGGTCGACCTCGAAGGACCCCGGAGCGACCGCGAGAAGCCCGCGAAAGAACAGGCAGCGCCGACGGCGGACGACGACTGACGCGTCGCGTCTCCGGCCTCGCCGACCCTTCTCGTCTGGCGCTCCGAAGGCTTTAGATCGGGCGATTCGAAGCGGGCGTCATGTCTCGATGGCGGCGCGTCGTCCGACGGGAGCTCGCCCGGTACCGCGACGACACCGGGTGGCGGGTCGTCGAGCTACAGGAGCTCTACGGCCAGCTCGGGCCGGTACTTCAGGCGGAGTTCCCCGACAACAACAACCCCGAGGCGAAGCTCCGACAGATTCTCCAGCAGCTCGCCGAGCGCGGGGAAGTCGAGTTCGTGGACGGCGACGGCACCTACCGCATCGGTGACCTCGCCGAGACGGCGGGCAAGTCTGTGAGTGACGCCGCCGACCCGGGCGAGGGCTGGACGTACGAGGCTCGCGAATACGAGACGACCGTCGGCGCGCGCTCCCTCCCGGCGGCGTTCCGGGAGGCGGTCCTCTCGCGGTACGACACGCGGTGTCCCGTCTCCGGCGTCGACCACCCACGACTGCTCGACGTCGCCCACGTGCTGTCGTGGAGCGGCCACGAGTCGCTGCGCACCGACCCGACCAACGTCGTCGCGCTCGACAAGACCCACCACGCCGCCTTCGATGCGGGGCTGTACACGCTCGACGCCGACCTTCGGCTGCGCGTCTCGCCGGACTTCGAGACGGACAGCGATGTCCTCCAGCGGACGCTCCTCGACCGGGACGGCGACCGCGTCGACATCGACGCGGACCTGCTCGACCCGACCTACCTCGAACGCCGCAACCGGGCCCTCGACTGGTGGTGACGGCGACGCCGAAACCGCCGGTGAAGCCGCACTAACCCGGTGACACGGGGGTTACTCGTTCGGGCGCGTCTCGCCGGTGGGCGCACGTTCTTTCCCGGGCGGCGACTGTACGAGTGTATGAGCCAGCAGACGAAGGCTGACTACGTGGACGACGTGGACGTGGACGACGACTGGGACGAGCACCCGAGCGAGGCGGAACTCGAAGCGACTGTCGAGAACCTCGAAGCCAGCGGGTTCGACGTCGAAGTCGTCGCGGACGCCGAGGCCGCTCTGGAGTACGTCACCGACGCGATTCCGGCCGGCGCGTCCGTGATGAACGGCCACTCAACGACCCTCGAAGAGATCGGGTTCGACGACTATCTGGGCGAGGGCGACCACAACTGGGAGAACCTCGCCGCCGACATCTGGAGCATCGACGACGACGCCGAGCGTGACGCCGCCCGGCGGGCGTCCCAGACGGCGGACTACTTCCTCGGCAGCGTCAACGGCATCGCTCGCGAGGAGGGGACGCTGGTCGCCGCGGACCTCTCCGGGAGCCGCGTCGGCGCGTACCCCTTCGCGGCCCAGAATCTCCTGCTGGTCGCGGGCGTGAACAAAGTCGTCGAGGACGTCGAGGCAGCCCGCGAGCGCCTCCACGAGTACGCGTGGGCGTTCGAGAACGAGCGCGCACAGGAGGCATACGGCGTCGAGAGCGCGGCGGCGAAGGAACTCATCTACCGCCAGGAGGGCACCGAGGGCCGCACGACTATCGTGCTCGTCGAGGAGACGTTCGGCTACTAGGCGAAGGCTCTTTCTTCCGCGCGTCGTAGGAAGCGGCGATGTACGACTTCGCGGTCGTCGGCGTGGGACCGGCCGGCGCGCGGTTCGCGCGGCGGGCGGCCGAGCGCGGCTACGACGTGGTCGCCTTCGAGTCGGGGGAACTCGGGAAGCCGCTGGCGTGTTCGGGGCACGTCAGCCTTGACGTCTGGGAGTTCGTCCCTGACGAGTACCACGACGACCTCTTCCAGAACGAGATTCGGGGCGCGCGCTTCCACCTCGGCGGCGCGGATTCGCCTTCTCACCCCTTCTACAAGCAGGACGCCATCTCGAACGCCATCGACCGCGTGCAACTGGACAAGGTGCTCGCCGACGCCGCCCGCGACGCCGGTGCGGACGTCCGCGAGCAGCACACGGTCACGGGCGTCACTGAACACCGGGATAGCGTGGACCTCACCGTCCGGGGACCAGAGGAGACCTTCGACGTGTCCGCGAAGATGGTCGCCGGCAGCGACGGCCCCCAGTCCCGCGTCCGGGAGGCGCTCGGGCTGCCGGAACCGGACGAGTTCCTGCACGGCGCGCTCGCGTTCGACCCCGAGCCAGACCACGAGGACTTCGTGGACGTCCACCTCACCGTCCCCGAGTTCTTCGCGTGGCGCATCCCCAGAGGCGAGGGCGGCGTCGAGTACGGCCTCGCGGCAGCGCCCGGCGAGGACGTGCCCGGACGCTTCGACGACCTCGTGGCCGACTACGGCGTCGACGTCGAACACCGCTGCTCCGGCGTTATCCCCATCGGCCCGCCGGACACGGTCACGAGCCGCCGGGGATTCCTGCTCGGCGACGCGGCCGGTCAGACGAAGCCGTTCACCGGCGGCGGCATCCGGTACGGGATGGCGGCCGCCGACGCCGCCGCTCGGGAACTCGACCCCGACCGGCCGGGCACGCTCGCCGGCTACGAGCGCGCGTGGCGCGAGGAACTCGGCCGCGACATCACACTCGGCCACCTCGTCCGCAGCGGGTACTCGATGCCGGAGCCGATACAGCGAGCCGGGATGAAGCTGTTCTCGGGGGAAATCGCGGTCCACATGGACCAGCCGACGAGCCTGTTCTCGCTCGACCAGCTGCGGGCGATGCTGAAGTAACGCGGACGGTGACCGCTGCACCGTCCGACCGCAGAGATGTCCACAAAAAGACATTTGTTGCTGGCGCTTTCAGGCTGCGTCGTGTCCCCAACGCCCTCCCGCCGCCGCTTCCTCGCGCTCTGTGCGGCCGGTAGTTCGGTCGCACTGGCTGGCTGTCAGTCGGAAACACCGTCGACCGAGACCACCCGAAAACCGCCCGAGAAGACCGACGACCCGCCGACCGGCCTGGTCTGGCAGAAAGAAGTTGCCGTCGAACTCTCCCGCGCGGACCCACCGACCAGAACGGACCTGCTCCGGCTGAAGTACGACGACCGGGAGCCGGGAGCCGGGACTGTCTCCGGCTCGTTCGACCCCGCGTACCTCGACGGCGCCGTCAATGGCGCGTCCGTCACCGTCTCCGAGTCTCACCACGACACACTGACGACCGAGTTCGGAGACGTTACGTACATGATTTACATGGGGCCGGTGAACGACGCTGGCGACCACCTCCACGTGCCGTCTCGCCGGGCCGAATTCAACGACATCCCGCTCGCCGGCACCGCCGCCGTCGAAACGTTCCGGGTACGTGAATCCGAGGATGACCGGGGAGAGGAGTACGCTCGACCGATAGCGACGTCCGGGCCGAGCGAGCCGCCGGCCGACGTCGACGTCCGCCAGTTCGACCTCGGGGCGCGCTTCGACGCCGACTACTGACCCGGCGGAGCGACGCCGCTAGAACTCGGGGATTCGCCGCGAGCGCTGCCCAGTCTCGACGAACGGCAGGTCGACGACCGACGCGGCCACGTCGCCGCCGACCGCAACCTCGTCACCCACTTCGACGCCCGACGCGGCGGCGAACGCCAGCGGTGCGTCGACCGTCGGACAGTCGGCAGCGCGCGTTATCTCGCCGATAGTCTCGCCGTCGACCGAGACGGCGGCACCCGGTTCGGGAAGTGACTCGGGTTCGAGGCCGACCAGTCGCTCGCCGTCTTCCAGCGCGCCGGTCTCGCCGACGAGCCGCGAGAGGCCGAGTGCGGCGGGCGTCCGGCCGCGGAGTTCGGTCTCGAACAGCGGCGTGCCGGCCTCCAGTGTGAGCGTCGCCCAGGTCTCGTGACCGAAGGGGACGGCGTTCAGGCCGCGCACGAGCAGCGTCTGGAACACCTCGTCGGCGTCCGCGGCGGCGCAGACGACGAAGTACCCCTCGTCGCCGGCCACGTCGTCGTCGCGGACGACGGTGACGCCGCCCTCCATCTCGCCGCGCACGAACCGCAGGCGCTCCTCGGGCGGGCTGGCGTGGTGGAGGACGCTCGCCACCTTCTCCGTCGCGTTCGGTCCGTGAACGCCGAACGTTCCGAAGTCGTCGGTCGCCAGCGAGACCCCAGCGTCGCGGCCGCCAGCTTGCTCTCGGACCGCCGCGGCCACCCGCTCGCCGTCGCCGGCCGGCAGGAAGAGGAGCAGTCTGTCACCGGTCGCGAACACGTAGCAGTCGGCGGCCACGGTGCCTGAGTCGTCCAGCAGGACGACGTAGCTCGCCTCGCCGTCGGTGGCCGGCACCGAGCCCGCGACCGCGTCGTCGACGATGGCGTGGCGGTCCGCCCCCGCCGCGACGACCACGTCGAAGGCGTGCTCGGTGACGCCGACGCCGTTGCGCACCGCGCGGTGCGTGCGCTCCGGGCGGCCGTACTCCGCGGGGAACGACCGCCCCGCCACCTCGCGGAACGTCGCGCCGTGAGCCTCGTGGGCTTCCCTAACGACAGTCATGTCCGACTCTCGCCGCCCGCGCGGCGTAAACCCACCGCATCCCGGCGTCCGCGCCGGTTCGCAGCGCGGTCAGAGCCCGATGCGGCGCTTGATGGCGTCGAAGATGGAGTCCTCGTGGCTCTCGTCCTCGGGGCTGGGGACGACGCGGTCGTCGACGGTGAACTTCGTCCGGCCGTCTGACTCCTCGGCGTGGACGAGCCCGTCGCTAGTCAGCGACCCGAGGGCGTCCTCGATACCGTCGATGTCGGCGTCGACGCTCGCGCGCAACTCGAAGACGGTCATGCCGCCGTTCGCGCGCTCGACGAGCGCGTCGAGCACCGCGACCTCCGTTCCGGGCCGGTCGCGATACTCGCGCTTCGCAGGCATACCTGAACGGACGTACGCCGGCGTCTTAGCCGTGTCCCTGAACGGTAGTCTTTTGCCGTTGGGCCGGATACGACCCTGCCAATGGGTATCAGGTGTTCCCTGCTCGGGCACGACTACGGCGAGTCGTTCGTCGAGCGGGACCGCGAGGAACGCGGGAACGAGGTGGTCGTGACCGAGCGCGAGCTGCGGGAGTGTAACCGGTGTGGTGCCGAACACGTCACCAGTGAGAACACCGAAGTCCGTCCGGTCCAGCCCGAACCGGAGTCGACGACCGACGCCGACGCCAGCACCGACACGGCCTCGCCGACGGACACCGTCGACGCGGGAGCGCAACCGACGGACGACGACCCCGACACCGGTGACGCCGGCGGCGCGTTCACGTCCGCGACCGAAGTCATCGAACAGGCCGAAGCCGGAATGTCGGGCGGCGCGGAGGCGTCCGGCGCGGGCGTCGACGACACCACGGACCCGGCCGCCGACCCGGACGCGGACGACGCGGTCATCCTCGACGACGACCCGGACGACACGGGCCCGGGCAGCGACCAGTGGGACGAACCCGCCGACCCCGAGGTCGACCCGGACGACCCCGGAACGCCGACGCCGGACCCCGAGGACGAGGACGTGGAGTTCGTCGGGTCCAGCGGCCCCGACGAACCGGTGGACCCCGACCCCAGCGAGCCAGCGGACAGCGACACGAGCACGGGCGTCGACGCGGCCAGTGCGACCGCAGGCACCGCGACGGAGCCCGGCGACGACCTAGAGCGCGACCGCGGCGAGTGGCCGGAACCGGAGGGCGAAGACCAAGGCTTCGACGCGACGCCGGGCGACGACCCGGCCGGTGAAGCCGGCGCAGCCACCGCGGACGCCGAGACGGGGACCTTCGAGTTCGGCGAGGAGCCCGAACCCGACCCCGCCGCGGAGACCGGCTTCACGAGCGCCGGGCCGGTCGACCAGGCCGGGACCGACGACCTCGACTTCACGCTGTTCTGTCCCGAGTGCGGCTTCGAGCGGTACGCCGCCGGGTCGAGTCTGCGCGCCGGCGACATCTGTCCGGAGTGCAAGCGCGGCTACCTCGGCGAGGACCGCTGACGCCACACGAAGGGACTAAAACCCTCGCTGCCGTTCTCGCGCTCATGAAGGAGTACAAGATGCGGAGAGGGGAGTACCTCGAGGAACGAGTGCCCGAGATGGCCGACACCGTCGAGGAGTACTTCGGCGAGATTACGGGCACCGAGGAGTTCAAAGGCAGCGACCTCTTCGTCGTCGAGGACCCCAAGAACCCCGTCTTCGACCGCGTCGTCGCGGGGACGGTCTCGTACTCCGGGAAGAAGGACAAGCTCGGCGTGGAGTTCGAGGAGCGGCCCGCCGAGGACGTCATCGCAGAGGGCAACGCCGACGCGGCCGCCGACGCCGTCGACGCGAAAAACGACTTCCTGCTGGAGGCGACCGGCCGGGACGCGAAGTCCCGCCGCGATTCAATGAAGCGCGCCGTCGAGGACGACGCCGACAAGCCCGACAACGTCTCGTAACGCGCACTCGCGCCGCTTCTCCGGTCGTGTCAGTCGAAAACAGAGCGCGTATCGGTAGCCTGCTAGACGTACGTACTCGGGGACGACCGCTCAGGGACGGTTGAGCTTCGACCGGCTGATCGCGATGCCGTTCGGCGTGACGATGAGCTGGTCGTCGCCCTTCTGGACGATGTCGCCGCCGACCTCCGTGGCGACCTGCCGGAGTTCGTCGATGACGTGTTCGACCATGCTGTCCTCGGTGCGGAGTCGCGTGATGTCCGCGACGACGAGATCACCGTCGTAGACCGCGTCCTTGATCGCGATGACGTCCTCTTGGCCGTCGATCTCCGCGATGTGGACGGAGACGTTCGCCTCCCCGCCGTCCGTGTCGAAGTCCTCGACGTCCAGTTCCACGTAGTCCTCGGTGGTACTCCCGCTCCCACCGAGAATCTTGTCCATGAAGCCCATACCGAACACACCGGCCCGCCGCGTGCATAGTTCTTGCGTCAGACGCGGCGAACCGGCCGCCTGCACTACGCGTCGGACTTGTTCAGGTCAGTCTCGTTCAGCGCGGTCTCGTACCAGTCGGGCTGCTCGACGGGGTCGGTGACATCCGTGTCGAAGGACACGGAGCGCGCCACTGTCGCGTTCCCGCGCTCGTAAACCATCTCGATGGAGCGGACCTGCCCGTCGGCGGCGACAGTCACCGTGAACTCGGCGTTCGTCGTCTCCTCGCGGCCGAGTGGAAGTCGGTCCGCGCCCCCCGACAGCCTGACTGCGCTCTCGTCGTCTTCGGGCACCTCGACGGCGTCGGCGCGGCTTGCGAGCGTGTAGACGAGGTCGCGCCCGTACTGCCCGCGGTAGCTCCGCTCGAACACCTGGGCGGGCGGCACCACGACAGTCTCGTCCTCTGCCCGGAAGGTGTACGCGCCGTACTCGACGGTCGACTCGTTCTCGGTCCGCCAGAGCATGCGTTCACTGTCGGCGTACGTCTCGAACGCCTCGGCTCCGAACATCGGCCCGACCTGCATCCCGTCACTGGAAACGTTGTACTGCCAGTGGGATTCGTTCGTCATGGCGAGTGACGCGTTCCGGAACGCGGTGCCTGACGCGGTCGTCCGACGGACCCGGTCGTAAGTGACGAGCGACTGGTTTCTGACGGTGGCGAGGTGGGCGTCCGCCAGCACCCGCGCATCCTCGACGCCGTCGGCCGTGACGCCGGGCGCGAGCTGTTCGGCGGACTCGGTCGTCGCTGTCGCGGTCGTCGCTTCGGTCGTCTCGGCCGTCGTTTGGGTGGGGGCGGTCGTCGTCGCGTCGTCTTGACCGGTGATACCGGCACAGCCGGCGGTCGCGACGAGGAGGACACAGGCCAGGGCGGCGAACCGACGTGTCATGAATGCGGTTACTTCTCCAGAACTCAAAAGTAACGTGGGTGTCGCCTGCCACACCAGCCGTCTGGGCAGGTCGAACGGTCCTGTTCCGCTACTCTACGCGGTCGTCTCGTTCAGGTCAGTCTCGTTCAGCGCGGTCTCGTACCACTCGGGCTGCTCGACGGGGTCGGTGACGTCGGTGTCGAAGGACAGCGAGCGCTCGACGGTCGCGTTCTCGGACGGATAGGACAGCTCGATGGACTGCACGAGGCCGTCCGCCGAGACGGTCGCGGTGAACTCGACGTCGCCACTCCGAGTGAATCGCGTCGACAGTTCGCTGGTGCTGCCGGACAACTCGACTGCTCCGTCGCCGCCATCCAGCGCCTCGACGCTGTCGGCGTTCGCGGCGAGCGTGTAGACGTGGCTGCGCTCGTACAGCGACTGGTAGGTATCCTGTTCGAATGTCTGGTTTGGCGGGACGGGCTGGTCGTCGCCGTCGATGGTGATCGACATGACGCCGTACGACGTGTTCCCGGCGGTGTCGTTTTCGAGCTGCCAGAGGACCCGACTGCCGTCGGCGTACGTGTCGTAGGTTCCGTTCGTGACGCCGAGGGCAACGCCGACGCCCTCGCCGGTCGTCGTCAGCCGCCACAGCGACTCGTTCTCGACGGCGAACGTCTGGTTCCGGGCGGCTATCACTGACTCGTTCGTCCGAGTGGCGTTCGAGTGCTTCACGAAGCCGCCGTCTCTGAGGGCGCTCTGGTGGGCGTCGGCGAGCGCTCGGGCGTCTTCGACGCCGTCGGTGGTCACGCCGGGCGCGAGCTGTTCGACTGACTCGGTCGTCGCTGTCGCGGTCGTCTCGGCCGTCGTTTGGGTGGGGGCGGTCGTCGTCGCGTCGTCTTGTGCAGTGATACCGGCACAGCCGGCGGTCGCGACGAGGAGGACACAGGCCAGGGCGGTGAGCCGACGTGTCATAGGTTCCACTATTCTGCCAGTCCACAAAAGTTCCGGGGTGTGTCTTCACGGGCTGCCGGTTCGGCCACCACTATGCCGCTCCGGTCGCAGTGTTCTGGCGTGACCTTCAGTATCTGCGTCCGCGAGTCCTACGAGGACGAGGACGGCGACGAGCAGTACCGCTTCGGCGTAGCCGTGACGACCCGGCTGCCGGGCGTCGGCGTGCCCTGCCCGCACGTCAACGAACACGGCGCGGTCGCCACGCAGAGTCTGACGAACCCCCGACTCGGGTCGAAGGGGGTCGAGTACCTCGCCGACGGACTCGGTGTCGAGGACGCCCTCCAGTCGCTTCTCAACGCGGACGAGGGCAGCGAGGACCGCCAGCTCCACGGCGTCGGCCGCGACGGAACGTTCGCGTTCTCCGGCGACGGCTGCAACGGCTGGTACGGCGAACGCGAGGGCCAGAACTACACCGTCGCCGGCAACCTCCTGACCGGCGAAGCCGTCGTCGAGCGCACCGCGGAGAAGTACGAAGACCTGCGCGCCGTCGGCGAGGCCGACCCGGACGAGCCGTTGGCGAAGCGACTGGTCGACGCGCTCGGTGCCGGGCAGGCCGCAGGCGGCGACAAGCGCGAGGAGCTCACCGTCCAGAGCGCGGCCGTGAAGGTCGCGGACACGGGCGAGGACGACGCCCCGTACTGGAACGACCTGCGGGTCGACGCCAGCGAGGACCCGGTCGTCGACCTCCGCGAGACCTACCGGCTGGCGAAGGACGGCTACGAGGACGCCCTCGAACTGTACGGCGACCCGGACGACGAGGACAGTGCGGGCGAGGACGAGAGCGAGGCAGCCGACGGAACCGACGACGCCTGACTCAGACGGAGAACTCGAACAGCTCGTCGCCGACGTGGTGCAGGGACTCCACGACCTTCCCGGAGTCGCCGGCCATCTCGTCGCCGTCGGTGAGCGCGCGGCCGACCGCGAGCGTCTTCCCGTGTGCTTCCTCCTGGACGACGACGAGGTCGCCCTCCGAGATGCCGCCGGACGCCTCGGTGATTCCGGGCCGCATCACGTCCGCGCCGTCGCTCACGAACGAGACCGCGCCCGCGTCCACCGTGACGACGCCCGTCGACGGGTCAGTGCGGTTCGCGCCCGCGACGGTCACGAACGGCTCGCCGCCCGGGTACCACACCAGCGGGTCGCCGTCGACGAGCACGACCTCGAAGTCTTCGTCCGCGAACTCCACGAGTTCGAAGGAGTCGGCGTCCAACTCGACGCCCAGCCCCTCTCGGAGGGCGTCGGCGATGGCGTCGATTTCGTCGCTGCGAAGGTGGTGCCGCGAGGAGACTTCCATACGTGTCCACGGGGCGGCTCGGGGCTTAAAACGCCCGTTCCACTCGGGTGTCGTGCCGGCCCAATCGCTAAGTACCGGCGTGCCGAACGCGTAGACGATGTGGGGCGAGACTGAGACCGTCTCCTGTATCGCCTGCGGGGACGACGTGGCCCGTCAGGACGCCCGCGAGTACGACAAGCACGGCGACCGCTGGGACCGCGACGGCAAGGACTTCGAGTACCTCTGCAAGCCGTGTTTCCGCTCGCTGTCCAAGCACGCCCGCGACGGCCTCGAAGCCGCCCTCGAGGACGCGGGCGCGGGCGAGGTCGACGACGAGGAGTTCCTCTCCCGGTTTCTCACCGACACCCGCGGCGAACCCGCCGGCCGCGAGTAGCGCGGCGACACCACTAACTACGGGTGCCGGCTACTGTGGAGCATGACCGACGACGACGCCGCCGAGCCGGCCCAGGGTTCCATCGAGGACCAGGGCCCCGTCGAGATTTCGCCGGAGCTCGCCCGCCAGCTCGAGAACAAACGCGACGACCTCTTCGAGAAGTTCGAGCTCCACGACGAGTTCCCGCCGGAGGTAGTCGAAGAAGCAGAGGCGCGCACCGAGGGCGTCCAAGACGAAATCGCCGACGAGGTCGAAGACCGCGCGGACATGCGGCCGCTCCCGACGTGGACCGTCGACCCCGTCGACGCGCAGGACTTCGACGACGCCATCTCCGTGCTGGAGCGCGACGACGAGTACGTCCTCTGGGTCCACATCGCGGACGTCACTCACTACGTCCACCCGGACTCCGCGATGTGGGACGAGGCCATCCAGCGCGCGAACACCGTCTACCTCCCCGGGTACACGATGCACATGCTGCCGCCCGTGCTCGCAGAGACGGTGTGTTCGCTCGTGCCCGGCGAGGACCGGCTCGCCCACACTGTCGAGATGCACCTCGACAAGGACGACCTCTCCTACCAGAACATCGAGATATACAAGTCCGTCATTCACAGCGACGAACGCCTCACGTACAAGGAAGCCGAGGAGCGGCTCGACGACGAGGACGCGTCCCTCCACGACGAGCTCTCCATGGTCTTCGAGCTCGCCGACCAGATGCACGAACAGCGCAAGGAAGAGGGCAGCCTCGTCTTGAATCCGCGGCGGGATCGCGCCCACACCATCATCGAAGAGTCGATGCTGAAAGCGAACAAGGCCGTCACGCACGAGCTCATGTGGTCCCGCGGCGTCGAAGCGGTCTACCGCGTCCACCCGCAGCCGTCGCCCGACGAGTGGGACGACGCGCTCCGCGAGATTCAGGAACTCGACGGCGTCTCCATCCCCGGTGACTCCTGGGACGACCCGCGGAAGGCAGTCAACGCTACTCTCGAACAGGCTCCGGAGCGACAGCTCGGGAAGATTCAGTGGGCGGTGATGAAGGTGATGCCGCGCGCAAAGTACATGAACGACCCCTTCGGCGGCCACCACGCGCTCAACTTCGAGATCTACGGCCACTTCACGAGCCCCATCCGCCGCATGAGCGACCTCGTGAACCACTGGATCGTCTACCAGAACGACGTCCCCGAGAACCTCGTCGAACTCTGCGACCGCGCCAGCGACAAACAGAAGGCCGGCGAGACCGCCGAACGCGAGTACCGGAACTTCCTCGAAGAGGTCGGCCTCGACCCCGACGCCGTCAACAACCGCGGCGTCGAAGTGGTCGAGGACGTCGAAGCCTAACCCGCTCGCTAGACGCCCGACGCCGCTCCGGCTCTCCTCACCACGTCGTCGCAGCGGGGCGGTCCCAGCCGTAGAACGGTGCCGGGACGCGGTCCGTCCACAGCGTGTCGCCGAGCCAGTAGCCGACGTGCCAGCCCGGCTTCTCGTGGCCGGTCTGACCGACGACCACGCGAGCGTCCGTGTAGTACTCCGGCGTCCCGTCGTCGTCCACGTCCGGTCCCGCCCAGTCCACGCAGGACGTCGCCGGCACACCTCCGTCGCCGCTGCAGGTCGCGTTCTCCTCGAAGTCCACCACGACGTCCGCGTCGGTTGCACTGTCTGTCACCGCGACCGACGGCGGGTCGGAGAGCGCGCCGTCGGCCCCGCCCGAGATGAACCGGGCCGCGGCCTCCAGGCGCTCCCGCTGCGCGTCGCGCAGCGAGTCGTCCTCGGCGACCGCAACCGACAGCGTCTCCGACGCCCACGGATACGTCCGGTTCGACGCGTCCACCACGTCGGCGGGCATCTGCGCCGAGAGGTTCTTCGTCATCACCGTACCGTCACTGTCGACGGGCGCGTCACCGTGCTCGTAGCCGAGCGTGTGCCCGAACTCGTGTTTCAGGATGGTTTCCGTCGTGTTCGGCGAGTGGCCGGCCCGCACCTGCACGGTCACCGGCTTCGCCATCCGTGAGTCCTCGTCGAGGACTCGCGTACACCCCAGTGCAACCTCGTCTCCGTGAGCGCCACAGCCCTCGACGGTCCGCACCACTGCCACCCGAACGTTGGGCTCGGCGTACTCGCTCAGCACCCGGTAATCGGGTTCGTAGGCGGCGTTCTCGCCGGCCGTGTCCTCCCAGTACTGGACCGTCCGCATCACGTCCGGGACGACGTTCCGTTCGCCCGCACGGTGGTCGACGGTCACGACAACCTCGTCGGTCCGCCAGGGATTGTCGTACGCCGACGACTGCGGTTCGGACACTGTTCGGTCGTCGTACGGCAGGTCAACACCCGGGTTCGACACGGGCTCCGGCGCGGCCGGCGGCCCCGTCAGACAGCCCGCTGTCAGCACCGCGACGAGCACCGCGACGACCGCCACCGCGCGCGCCATCGTGTAACAAATACAGACTGTCCCGTATCAACGTATCGGCTACCGACGACCTTCGCGGCCCGAGACATCGGTTGGAAGAGCTATGCGGCTCGCTGCGGCTGAGCACAACCGTTGACTTCGCAGGAGCCGACGCGACGACGAGCGAGCAACACGACGGTCGCTCGGTGGTTCGAGTGCAGTAGTGGACTCGCTGGGATTCCCGTGAGCGGAGCGAACGGGAAGCCTGCGAGGGAGTGAGACGAACGAAGTGAGTCGAGTGGACTCGCTGGGATTTGAACCCATTCCGAGACTCGCTGCGCTCGTCTCGCAGGGCGTCAAATCCCGACGCGTCGCGCCCTACTCGGTGACGACGAGCGAGCGACACGTGCGTCGCTCGCTGCGTCGGTTTTCGGAGAAATATGGACTCGCTGGGATTTGAACCCAGGGCCTCTTCCTTGCGAAGGAAGCGATCTACCCCTGATCTACGAGCCCGAGCGGGGAGAGCGTGTGGAACAGCGGGGTCGATGTCGAAGACAGCGACGGGCGCGAGCGATACCGCAGCCCGGCCGTCGACCGGCTCAGTCCTCGAGGACGATCTCGATGTTGACGTCGTTCGGGACCTGAATCCGCATCAGCTGGCGGAGCGCGCGCTCGTCCGCGTCGATGTCGATGAGACGCTTGTGGACGCGCATCTCCCAGTGCTCCCAGGTGGCGGTCCCCTCACCGTCTGGGGACTTCCGGGACGGCACTTCGAGCGTCTTCGTCGGGAGCGGAACCGGACCGGACACGGCGACGCCGGTCTTGTCCGCGATTTCCTCCACTTCACCGCAGATGTTGTCGAGGTCGTCGGGATCGACGCCGGCGAGACGAACGCGTGCCTGCTGCATGGATCAGGCTTCGTCGACGCTCAGGACCTTCCCGGCCGCGATGGTCTGACCCATGTCGCGCACGGCGAAGGAGCCGAGCTCCGGAATCTCGGAGGACGGCTCGATGCTGAGCGGCTTCTGCGGGCGCACGGTGACGACCGCAGCGTCGCCGGACTGGATGAAGTCCGGGTTCTCTTCCTGGGTCTCGCCGGAGGACGGGTCCATCTTCTTGTCGATGGACTCGATCGTACACGCGACCTGCGCGGTGTGCGCGTGGAAGACCGGCGTGTACCCCGCCGTGATGACGGACGGGTGCTGCATGACGACGACCTGCGCCTGGAACGTCTCGGCGACCGACGGCGGGTCGTCGGCCGGACCACAGACGTCGCCACGACGGATGTCGTCCTTGCCGATGCCGCGGACGTTGAACCCGACGTTGTCACCGGGCTCGGCCTTGTCGACCTCCTCGTGGTGCATCTCGATGGTCTTGACCTCGCCACCGACGTCAGACGGCTGGAAGCTGACGTTGTCGCCCATGTTCATGATACCGGTCTCGATACGTCCGACGGGGACGGTACCGATGCCGGAGATGGTGTAGACGTCCTGGATCGGGAGGCGCAGCGGCGCGTCCGTCGGCGGCTGCGGCTCCGGCAGGTCGTTGAGGGCCTCGAGCAGGGTCGGGCCGTCGTACCAGGGAGTGTTGTCGGAGTGCTCGGAGACGTTGTCGCCCTCGAACGCGGAGGTCGCGATGAACTTCGCGTCGTCCGGGTTGAAGCCGACCTGACCGAACAGGTCTTTGACGCCGGAGACGACCTCGTTGTACTTGGACTCGTCGTAGTCGACGACGTCCATCTTGTTGACAGCGACGATGAGTTCGTCGATGCCGAGCGTCCGCGAGAGGAAGACGTGCTCTCGGGTCTGGGGCGCGACACCGTCGTCAGCAGCGACGACGAGGACGGCGTTGTCCGCCTGGGACGCACCCGTAATCATGTTCTTCACGAAGTCGCGGTGACCAGGACAGTCGACGATAGTGAACTCGTACTCGTCGGTGCTGAACTCCTGGTGGGCGATGTCGATGGTGACACCGCGCTCGCGCTCCTCGGCGAGGTTGTCCATGACGTAGGCGAACTCGAAGCCGCCCTTGCCCTTCTCCTCGGCCTCTTCCTTGTGCTGTTCGATGACGTGCTCGGGTACGCTCCCCGTCTCGTAGAGGAGTCGCCCGACCATCGTGCTCTTGCCGTGGTCGACGTGGCCGATGACGGCCAGGTTCTGGTGGCGTTGGTCGCTCATTGTCTAATTTCGCGCTTAAGACGCGCTCTGTGGAGTCTATTCGTCAGTTCGCATTAAAACCATTTCGGTACGTGCTCAGGAGCACCTCGCCGCTGTCTAGTGGTTTGTGGGAACGGGTACCACGAATCTACCCCGAACCGCCCGCCGAGTTAGCAGCCGACTAGCTCCGAGTTAGTCCAGTCGGTTGACGTCCGCGAGCACGGCCGACGCGGTCGCGGCACCACCTGCTCCCTGACCGGAGAGATTCAGGCGGCCCGCGTGCTCGGTCTCCAGTTGGACGATGTTCGTCGTGCCCGTCACTGCGAGCGTCCCGTGCTCCGGGACGAGCCGGGGACCGACCCGCACGTCGTCCCCGGTCACTTCTCCGACGAGTCGCACTGTCTGGCCCTCCTCCGCGGCGAGGTCGAGTGCCGACGGTGGAATCGCGGTGATGCCCTCCACGTCGACGTCCGCGAGACTGTAGCCACCGCCGTGGATGACGTTCGCGAGGATGGCACACTTCAACGCGGCGTCGGTGCCGTCCACGTCGAACGTCGGGTCCGCCTCCGCGACTCCGAGGTCCTGGGCCTCCGCGAGGACGTGCTCGTAGTCGAGGCCCTCCGCGGCCATCCGCGAGAGCACGAAGTTCGCCGTCCCATTCAGCACGCCGCGGGCGGCAGTCACGCGACTGGGGCCGACGCCCTCGATGGTCGCCAGCGCGGGAATCGCCCCACCGACGGTCGCCTCGAACCGCAGGCTGCCCGCGCTCTCGTCCGCGAGCGCGCGCACGGCGTCGTAGCGCTCGGCGACCGGCCCTTTGTTCGCGAGGACGACGTGGCGGTCGGTCTCCAGCGCCCCGCGGACGTGCCCGAAACCCGGTTCGGCGTCCCCGAGCGTCGTCGGCGTCGCCTCCACGAGCACGTCGTAGTCGGTCGACAGCGCGTGCGACGGGTCGCCGTCGCCGACAACGTCGTCCTCGCGCTTCCGCGCCAGCACGGCCTCGGCGTCCACGCCGTCGGCGTCGACGACCGCACTCCCCGAGTCCGCGACTGCCGTGACGGTGTGGCCGTACTCGCTCGCGAGGTCGACGACTGCGCGCCCGACCGAACCAGCGCCCAGCACTGCGAGTCTCATGCGTCCCCCACGAGCGGCTCGACCACGTGTAGGTCCTTCTCGGCAGCCACGCTCTGAACTGTCGCCAGCGCGTCGCCAGCGCCGCCGGACTCGACCGCAAGCCGGAGGCGAGCGCTGGCCTCGTCGTCCACGCCGGGCTCGTCGGTCAGCGTGAAGTCGACGACCGACGCCGCCCCGCACTCCTCGATGGACGCCAGCACGCCGGAGAGGTCCGACGCGACGAGGTCGCCGACCAGCAACACCGTCACCGCTTCCCCGTAGTGCTCGGCGTCCGCCGCGATGACGGTGACGCCGGCGTCCCGGAGTGCCGCCACCACGTCCTCGAAGCACTGCGGGGGACACTCCAAATCCACTTCGACGGGGATGCGGCCGCGCGGGGTCAGCGACCCGCGCTCGTGGAATATCGACAGCAAGTTTCCGCCGTTGTCGGCGATGGGGGACAGCGCACGCAACAGCTCTCCGGGTTCGTCGGCGAGTTCCAGCCGGAGCGTGTGCGTGCGGTTCGCGGGGTCGCTCACAGAGCCACCCCCGCGGCGGGCGCGCGAACAATTGTTGTCGGCGGCGAGCGGGACCGCGGTCGCTCCGTGCCGACTCGACTCGTGGCGCGCCTGCCTGCGAGCATACCGTCCCTCCGTCGGCCGCGCGCTATAAGCCTTCGGCCGGGTCAACTCCTGCCGGCGTCCGGCCGCCCGGCCGCGCCGCTGGCCAACAGTACTCTGCTCTAGCGAACGGAGAGAATCGTAGAGAAAGAACCGCGAGAACGGACCGTCTAGAAGTGGTCGATGCTCTCGGGCAGCTCCGTCTTCATACCCTTCCGCTCGCGAATCTCCGTGATGATGTCGCGCTGGAGGTTGTCGGACATGACGCGGAACCCGGCGTTCTCCGTGTTCCAGGACGCGCGGCCCTCGGTGGCCGAGCGGATGTCACTGGAGAAGCCGATCATCTCGTCGACGGGCGCGATGCCCTCGACGACCATGAGGTCGCCCTCCTGGTACATGTCGTCGACGCGGCCGCGGCGGCCCTGAATCTCGCCGGACGCAGCGCCCATGTGCTCGGACGGAACGTCGATTCGGACGTCCTGAATCGGCTCAAGCAGGCGGATTTCGGCGTCGATGAGCGCGCGGTGGACGGCGTCGCGGACCGCCGGGATGACCTGGGCCGGACCGCGGTGGATGGCGTCCTCGTGGAGCCGCGCGTCGTGCAGGCGGATGAGCGCGCCCTCGACGGGCTCGGCGGCCAGCGGGCCGTCCTCGAGCGAGTCGGTGAGGCCATCGACGACCAGCTCCATCGTCTCGTTCAGGTGCTGGATACCCTTCGTGTCGTCGATGAAGATGTTGCGGCCGATGATGTTCTCGACGTCCTGGGAGGTTTCCTTGTCCATGCCGGCCTCCTGCAGGACCTCGCGGCGCTCCTGCTCGGGCATGTCCATGGATACCTCACCGAGGCGGAGCTGCTCGAGCACCTCGTCGCCGAGCTGCTCGATGGTGATGTAGAACTTGTTGTGGCGGTTCGGGGAGACGCCCTCGACCTCCTGGGAGTCGCTGGTCGGCGTCTCTCGGTAGACGACGATCGGCTCACCAGTCGAGACCGGAATGCCCTGGTTGCGCTCGATGCGCTGGGTCTGGACTTCCAGGTGGAGTTCGCCCTGCCCGGAGATGAGGTGCTCGCCGGTGTCCTCGTTGATCTCGATGGTAATCGTGGGGTCCTCCTTGGAGACCTGTCGCAGGGTCTCGATTAGCTTCGGGAGGTCGTCCATGTTCTTCGCCTCGATGGACTTCGTGATGACCGGCTCCGAGATGTGGTCGATGGACTCGAACGGCGTCATCTCCGCGCTGGAGACGGTCGAACCCGCGATGGCGTCCTTGAGGCCGGTGACGGCCGCGATGTTCCCCGCGGGAACGCGGTCGACTTCCTCGCGCTCGCCACCCATGTAGATACCGACGCTCTGCACGCGGTTCTTGCCGGCCGTGCCGGAGACGTACAGCTCTTGGCCCTTCTCGAGGGTACCGGAGAACACGCGGCCCGCAGCGATCTCGCCGGCGTGCGGGTCGACACCGATGTCGGTGACCATCAGGACGACTTCGCCGTCCTCGTCGACGAGGCGCATCGACTCCGCGATGTCGGAGTCGGCGTCACCACGCCAGACGGTGGGGATACGACGCGGCTGCGCGTCGACGGGGTTCGGGAAGTGCTCGGCGACCATGTCGAGCACGACGTCCGCCAGCGGCGTCTTCTCGTGGAGCTCCTGGCGCTTGTCCGAGCGCTCGAGGTCGATGATGTCGCCGAAGTCCATGCCGGTGCGCTGCATCGACGGCATCGAGACGCCCCACTTGTAGAGCGCGGACCCGAACGCGACGGTGCCGTCCTCGACGGAGACCGTCCAGTCCTCGATGTCGTCTTTCTCCTCGGTCATCCCACGGATGAGCTCGTTGACGTCACCGATGACGGAGAGCAGGCGCTCCTGCATCTCCTCGGGACCCTCCTGGAGCTCCGAGATGAGGCGGTCGACCTTGTTGATGAACAGCGTCGGCTTGACGCCCTCGCGGAGCGCCTGCCGGACGACCGTCTCCGTCTGAGGCATCGCGCCCTCGACGGCGTCCACGACGACGAGCGCGCCGTCGACGGCGCGCATCGCGCGGGTCACGTCACCGCCGAAGTCGACGTGGCCCGGCGTGTCGATGAGGTTGATGAGGTGGTCAGTGCCCTCGTACTCGTGGGTCATGGAGACGTTCGCGGCGTCGATGGTGATGCCGCGTTCCTGCTCGTCTTCCTCGGTGTCCATCGCCAGCTGCTCGCCGGCGGTGTCCTCGGAAATCATCCCCGCGCCAGCGAGGAGGTTGTCCGTGAGAGTGGTCTTCCCGTGGTCGACGTGCGCGGCGATGGCGATGTTCCGGATCTGCTCCGGGTTGTCCATCAGCCGTTCGCACTGTTCGACAATCTTCTTTCGTCGGCCCATTGGGAATTCATACTGCCAGCGGGTTCAAAAGGATAGTGCTTTGCCGGTACCACGGCAGGGCGAGTCACGCGCCCTCACTCCGGAACTCGTCGGGTTCGGTGCGTCGGTTGGTTGCCTCTGGTCGGGGTGTGTCTGAGTCCGGTCAGTCGCCGGCCGCAGTCACGTCTCGGCCCGCAGTGGTGGCGTCGCCGAGCGCGCCCACGTTCGCGAACAGGAACCCGGCGAACCCGACGCGAATCAGCACCGAGACGTACTGGTTCAGGACGAGCATCCCGAACGCACTGAACGCCCCTGCCACGGAGAGGAACGAGAACACGATGAACATCCCGATGAGGAACAGCAGGAGGTTCCGTGCTTTCCAGTGGAGCAGCCGTCGTTCCTCGGGAACACTGCTGCTGGCGTCCCAGATTCGGCCGAGGAACAGGACCGCGAGCAACAGGTGGCTCCCGACGACGACGACGAGACTCCCGATCGCCACGACCCCACCGTAGATCGGTGACAGCCAGAACGCCACCACTTGCACGAACGGAGCCAGAGCGGCGGCCGCGATCAGTCGGTCGTCCACGTCGGCCAGCATCGCAGTGATCACCCACAGCACCGGGTACGCGACGAGGTTGTTGACTACCGACGGGAGCGCGACCTCGTAGCCGTTGATGGTGAGTGACCCGACACCGAACACCAGCGAGACACTGGTGACGGCACCGACGGCGATTGTCAGTGTCGAGAGCCGGAGGTACTGCTGGCGTGTCTCGTCTACTCGCTGGAGCGCCCAGAGGCAGCCGACGGTCGCGACGGTGTACACCACCGCCACCACGGCGTGGACGACGCTCTCGCTAATCATCGTCACCCACCGTGTCGGCGGCTACCCCGCCCGACTCGTCCAGTTCGGCGGTCTCCGTGTCGGCTACGTCCCGGGTCTCGAACGCCTCCAGGGCCGCCTGCAGTTCGGCCGTGCGTTCGACGAGCCCGTCCGCTCGCTCGCGAACATCGCCCATCGTCTCGGCCGTGTCGTCGGCTGTCGCTGCGAGTCGGTTGGCGCGCTCTGCAATCTCCACGGCACGCTCGCTGACGTCAGAGACAGACGCCGCGACCTCCTCGGTGGCTGCCGCGCCGTCGTCGGTCGCGTCGGCGATGTCGTCCATCGCGGTGTCGACCTCGTTGACGGCGTCCGTGAGGTCCTGGATGGTGTCGCCGGTCTCGTTCACGGTCGACACGCTCGTGTAGATCTTCTCGCTGCCGGCCTCCATCGTCTCCGTCACCTCGTCGACGTCGCTGCGGGCGTCGGCGACAGTGACAGAAATCTCGTCGATAGCGTCCTGTGTCTCCGCCGCGAGCGCCCGCACTTCGTCGGCGACGACGGCGAAGCCGTCGCCGTCTTGGTCTGCACGCGCGGCTTCGATGTTCGCGTTCAACGCGAGCATGTTCGTCTGCTCCGCGATGTCGTCGATGATGTCCGTCGTCCCCGCGACCTCGTCCATCCGCTCGTCGAGGGTGCCGACGAGCACGGCGAGCTCCCCGATCACGTCCTCGATTTCCTCGATGGCGTCGACGGCTTCCCCCGCACGCTCGGAGCCGGCGTCACCGACTGTCGACGCCTCGCTGGCGCGTTCCGCGACTTCGTCGGTCGTCGCTGCCACCTCCTCGATGGTCGCCGCGAGGCTGTCGGCCTCCGACACCACCTGGTCGAGCTGTTCTGCCTGGGACTCGATGTCCCCGGCGAGTTCGCGGATGTCGGTGGCGAGCGAGGCGTGCTGTCGTTCGACGTCGGCGGCGTCCGTCGCGACGGCGTCACTCGCCGACTCGACGGCGGCCGCGAACTCCAGCACTTCTTCGAGCGTGCCCGACAGCCCGACAGCCATCTCCTCGTAGGCTGCGGCGATGCGTGCGATGGCGTCGACGTCGCGCTCGCCGTCCAGTCTGTGCGTGAAGTCGCCGTCCGCCGCCGCCGTCATCGCCGCGCCGATCTCGTCGGCGCTCTCCAGCAACGACTCGTTTCGGCGTTCGGCGTCGGCTCGCGCGTCCTCTGCGTCCTCGCGGGCTTCCTCGGCTTGCTTCTGGGCGCGTTCTGCTTCCTCCTGTGACTGCTCGGCGTCCGCGAACGCTTCGCGTAGCGACACCCGCATCGCGTCGAAGCCGTCCGCCAGCCGCCCGAACTCGTCGTTCCGGTCGACCGCGGGACTGGCCTCGAAGTCCCCGGACTCGATTGCGTCCGCCGCATCGGTCAGCCGCCGCAGTTCGACGCTGGCGTTCCCCGCGAGCACGATGCTCAACACGCCGAGGTGGAGCGTAAGCACGAACGTGGTTGCCGACAGTGCCGTCAGCCCGGTCCCGCTCCCCCACGCGGCGCTCGCGCCGAACACGCCGGCGAACGCCAGTGTTCCCGCGAGCGTCACTGCCAGTGCTGCTCCGATGCGTCGGCTGTACTTTCGGCCGACCCATGCCCCGACTGCGTACCTGACCATCGCACACCGCTTACTCGTTGCCTCGGATATATGTTGGCAGTCGATTATCAACTCTGGAGTCGCCAGCCGTCGTCTCGCGCCGGAACGACCCAGCCGGGGCTGCTGGGGTCGTAAGAGTCTTTGCCGCCACTCCCCTGTCAAATAGTATCATGGAGTTGCGCGTGACCGGTGCCGGCCCGGCTGCCCCGTTTCTGGGCGCCCGCGACGTCTTCGAGACCAGCCACGACCTCGACCACCCCGTCGAGGTCCGTGTCCGCGAGAACCCGGACGAACGCACGTGGGCCGGTCACCACGACGACCACCACGTCCTCAACATCTCTCGGCAGGCCGCCACGTCCGCGATGGCGCGCGAGCTCGCGCTCCACGAGTTCGCGCACATGCACCACCACGAGCGCGACCACCCGAGTCACACCTTCTCGATGGACGAAGTGCTGTTCCTCGCACTCACCGGCCGTGAGGTCGAACGCCGCGTCCTCACGCACTGCTACCAGATCGCGAACCACGTCAAGGACATCTACGCCGACGACATCACGCTCTCCGTCGGCCCGACGGACAAACTCCGGTCGTTCCTCGAATCTGAGCTTGCAGCCGCCGTCGCGGACCAGCCGGTCGGCCGCCAGCAGGCCGGCCAGCGACTCACGGCCGGTGCTGACCCGTCGATGACCGCGGTCAACGCCGCGTTCGCCATCGCACTGCTCGAACGCCACGACGCCCTCCCGGCAGACCACCGGCTGTACGACCTCGCGCACGCCGCCGGCCAGGACGCCCCGGGCGTCGACGTCGAGGCGTTCCGTCGGCGGTTCGTCGAACTGGGCAGCGACCCCGACGAGAGCGAGTGCCGGCGCGGCCTCGTCGACGTCATCCGCGAGTACGTCGACACCCACGACACCACTACGGGCCCCGCCGCCGACTGATGGCCGACGCAGCTACGCCGGCGTGATGCGCACCAGCCGGTCGTCGGCCTCCCGCGGGAACTGGTCGCCCTTCGCGCGGCCGTCCCGGTTCGACGTCACCGCGTACAGCGCGCCGTCCGGTCCCTGTTCGATGTGCCGAATGCGGCCGAGTTCGTCCGCCAGCGTCGTGTGGTGGACTGCGCTGTAGTCGGCGTTCATCCAGTCGGCGTCGAAGCGCTGACCACCGTTGCCGGCCGACGCCGGTTCGCCGTCGGTCGGGTAGACGGTCACAATGTTGATGCGCTGGGAGCTCAGGCCGCCGACGAGCAGCCGGTTCTGCCAGGACGGAACCGCGTCCCCAGTGTAGAACACCGCGCCCGGCGGTGCCCACGTCTTCTCCGTGTTCACGACCGGGCGCGCGTAGTCACTGCCACGGTACGTCTCGGCCCTGCGTGCACGCTCGCCTTTCGGACCCCACCCGTAGTTCTCCCCGGCTTCCAGTACGTTCACTTCGTCGTGGGCCGACGGCCCGTGTTCCGTCTCCACGGGCGTCGTGTCCGGCATGAACGTGATGCCCTGCGGGTTCCGGTGGCCGTAGGTGTACACTCGCGGGTCGCCACCGACGGCGGGGTTGTCCGCGGGCGCGGTCCCGTCCGGCTTGAGTCGGAGCACTTTCCCCGCGAGCGACGACGTGTCCTGCGGCAGCGGCTTGTCGGTCCCGAGGTCGGGATTGACCGACGCGGCGTCACCCGTCGTCACCCACAGGTAGTTCTCCGGACCGAACGCGAGCCGTGCGCCGTTGTGGATAATCTCGTTGCCCGGGATACCGTCGATGACGACCGTCTCCGTCTCCCCGGGGTCGTCCGCGGAGACGTCGAAGTACGAGAGCCGATTGACGAAGTCGTCGCCACCGGACACCGCAGGTTCGTCTTTCCGGGTGTAGATGGCGTACACGAGCGGCACGTCCGGGTAGTTCGGGTGGACTGCCAGCCCCATCAGTCCGCCCTCGCTGCCGGCCTCCCACCAGCCGCCCTCCTCGCCGGGCGCAATCGAGTCGGCGTGGTCGATCACGTCGGGAGTCGCGACCGTCTCCATGTCGTCGGCGCTGTACCGCGATATCCGGCCGACGCGCTCGGTGATGAAGAGGTCGCCGTTCGGCGCGAATGCGAGGTCCCAGGGAATCTTCAGGCCCTCGATGACGGTCTCCGTCGTCACGTCTAGCTCCGGTGGGTCTACGGGATGTTTCCACTCGGGGTCGTACTCCGTCCAGTTCTCGGCGTCGTGTGTGACGGCGAGGTCGTACTGGTCGTCGTCGACCGGGTCCACTGACGTCTGCGGCGTCGTTTCGGAGGGCGTCGCCTCGTCGGAATCCCCGAAGGACGTACAGCCGGCGACACTCGTCAGGCCGGCCAGCCCCAGGGAAGCGAGGAACGTACGGCGGTTACTGCGCATACACCCCCCAATACGTCAGGCCTCCGTTAACTGTTTTCAGGTATGTGTCTGCACCGTCGCGCGGACGCATCGCTGTTCAGTCGAGAGCGCGCCAAGCGGAATCGCGCGAGAGCGGACTCGGCTCGGCGAGAAACGAGACGGCGTGTTAGCGTGCCGCGGCGGCGACGCGTTCCTTCTCTTCTTTCTGACCGATGGCGTACGTCTGGACGTTGTAGTCGGCCGCGCCGACGAGCTGGTTCGCCAGCGCCTCGGCGGCGTCCGTCGGCGTCTTGAACGACGACGAGTGCGCGCCGTCGGCGAGGAACTTCAGGGCCTGGTCGACGCGGCGCTGCGGAGCCGTGTCGACGGCCTGCGGGACCGAGATGCCACCGTACTTCAGGCGCACGGTCTCCTCTCGGGGGGCCGCGTTCTCCACCGCGCTCACGAGCACCTGAATCGGGTTCTCGTCGGTGCGCTCGTGGACGATGTCGAAGGCGTCGCGAACAATCTGCAGGGCCTGCTGCTTCTTCCCCGCGTTCGCGCCCGTCTTCATCAGACGGTTCGCGAGCCGCTCGACGATGGAGAGCTCGCTCTTCTTGAACTGCTTCTGCGCGTGGCGGCCCATCGTGTGCGCGACAGGCGTTACAGCGAGGTAGCGTCGCGTGCTCGGGTCCTCGTACTGAATGCCGGTGGTCTCCCACTTGCCGAACAGCAGCGCGTTCACTTCCTCGTCGTCGGTCCCGGCCGGGGCGTCCGGCTCGGGGGCTTCGTCCTCACTCATGTGTTATCGCACCGGCTTCTCCGCGTTCCCGCGAACCAGTTCGATGAGGCTCACGCCGTTGACCTTCTCGACCTTGTAGTTCACACCGGAGAGGTCGCCCATCGCACGACCCTTCGCCCCACCGATACCGGCGATGGTGACTTCGTCGTGCTCGTCGATGAACGAGATTGCGCCGTCACCGGGACAGAACGCAGTGACCTGCTTCCCGTTCTTGATGAGCTGCACCCGAACGCACTTCCGAATCGCGGAGTTCGGCTGCTTGGCTTCGATGCCGACCTTCTCTAGTACGATGCCACGCCCCTGCGGGGCTCCCTCGAGGGGGTCGGACTTCTTACCGAGCCCCCGCTCTCGCCGCGCGTACTCCGAATCGGACCACCGGCGCTTCTGGCGGTCCTTCTTGAGTTTGCGAGCGGCGTACTTGCCGTTCGTCATACAGCCGAATATCCCACGGAGGCACTTAAGCCCGACCTTTTCCGCTGCGCGAGCGGCTGACACCAGTCGTCTGTTCACGGGCTGCTTTGCCGCCCGTTCGCACGGCCAGCGAGACCGCTGGTCTCGCTCGACCCGGCAAAACCTCGGCCAAAGTCACCGTCGAACCCCCAGTCGGGGGTTCTCGGCCCCCGCGCTCCCTGCGTTCGCGGAGCGAACCGACGACTGAACGGAGCGAAGCGAAGTGACGGAGGAGTGCTTTTGATGTCGGTTTTGCCGAGGGCGCGCGGAGCGCGCCCGCAGCGCAAAAGCGCCTACGTGAGCTGGATGTCGTCGATGCCGTAGTGGCGTTCGGCCAGCTCCTTGGCGGTCTGGATGTTCCTGCCGTTCGAGCCGATGGCGACGCCCTTGTCGTCGTGGGCGACCTCGGCGTAGGCGACCGTGGTGTCGTTCTCGCTGATAGTGACGTTGTAGACCGCCGCGGGGGAGAGCGCGTTCGCGACGAACCCCTCCGGGGTCGGTGCGTCCTCGACGAGGACGACGGTACGGCCGAGTTTGTCCTGGAGCTCTTCGACGCGGCTGCCGCCCTCGCCGATAGCCGACCCCATCTCGCCCGCGGCGACGACGTAGACGACGCGGTCGTGGTCGTCGTCGACGACGCAGTCGACGGCGGTCGCGTCGGTCTCGTCCTCGAAGGCGGCGATGAGGCGGCGGGCTTCGTCGGAGAGCCGGACTGTCATCAGTCGGATTCGGTGATGCCCATTCGGAGGTCGACGTCGCCGGTGCCGAGCCGCACGGGCTTCCCGACGATGACGTTCTCGATGACGCCGTCGAGGTCGTCGCTCTCGCCGTAGATCGCAGCGTCGAGCAGGTGGTTGACGGTGACCTCGAAGGCGGCGCGCGCGAGCACGGAGTCCTTGTTGCCGGAGATGCCGTGCCGGCCGATGGACTGGATGGTGCCGTCGTTGGTCATGATGTCCGCGACCAGCATCAGGTGGCGGATGTTCACGTCGCCGAGCCCCTGTTCTTCGAGGGTGTTCATCGTCTCGTTGATGATGGCTTCCCGCGCGGCCTCGATGCCGAGGGTCTTGTGGACCTCGTGGATGTTGTTGCACGACGTCCGGGTGGCGTCGACGCCCTCGATCTTGAGGGCTTTCTTGAACGCGGAGCCCTCGGTGTAGAGGACGAACTCCTCGCTGTCGCCGATCTCTTCGCGACGAATGACGACGCGGCTCACGTCCTCGATGCCCTTGAAGACGATTTCGCGGAGCTGCTCGACGAGCTGCAGGAGCTCGCGGTAGGACGGCTCGCTCGGGCCGAACTCGAGGACGGTGCCGTCCTGCGTGACCGTCACGCCGAGGCTGCCCTCGATGGTCTCGGCGACCTCGCCCGCGATTTCGGTGGTGGAGTCGACGCGCGGCCAGCGTTCCTGGAGCGTGTCCTCGTTGAGGTCGATGCGGACGACCATGTCCGCGACGTTCGTGGAGATGTCACCGAGCGCGAGGATGCGCGTCGCCTCGATCTCCCAGACGACCTCGTGGGCGCGCTCGCGTTTCTCGGCGTACTCGTCCTCGAGGTACACCTCCATGACAGGCGTGTCCGGGGTCTTCCGGGCGTCCACGAGCTCGATGAGTCGCGGCAGCCCCTGCGTGACGTCCATCTCCGCGACGCCCGCGTAGTGGAACGTGTTCATCGTCATCTGCGTCCCCGGCTCCCCGATGGACTGGGCGCTGACGGTGCCGACCGGGTCGAGGGGGTCGACGCGCGTGTCGATGTACTGCGCCTCGACGGCGGTCGCAATCTCTCGGGCTTGCCCTTTCGTGACGTCTCGCTCCTCGGCGGTGGCGAGCACGCGGTCTTTCAGGCGTCGCGGGAGTTCGGTGTCCTCGATGACCTCGTGGACGCCGTCGGTGACGTCGAATTCAGTCATCCGACTCCACCTCCCAGGACGCGCCGTGCTCGGAGAGGTTCGTCGGCGGCTCCTGCACGTCGAGGAACTCGGACTTCTCGGTGTCGCTGTCGAACTCGGAGTTCAGGATGCGGTCGGCGACGTGCTCGACGTCGATGTCGACGTCCTCGTCGGAGGACACCTGCACGGGACTGGTGCCGTCCTCGCCGAACTCGAACTGGACGATGGTGTCGCTGGTGTCCCGGACGGTGCCGTCGTACTGGGTCTCCAGCTCGGACAGCGCGTTGATGAGCCGGCGCTGCAGGTAGCCGGACTTCGACGTCCGGACTGCGGTGTCGACCAGGCCCTCGCGGCCACCCATCGCGTGGAAGAAGAACTCCTTCGGGGTCAGACCGCTCGTGTAGGAGTTCTCCACGAAGCCGTGGGCTTCACTGGAGAGGTCGTTCGGCTCGAAGTGCGAGAGGGTGCGGTCCTCGTACCCGCGGTTGATGCGCTCGCCACGGACTGCCTGCTGCCCGACGCAGCCGGCCATCTGGGTGAGGTTCAGCATCGACCCACGCGCGCCGGAGTTCGCCATGACGACCGCGGGGTTGTCCTCGTCGAAGTTCTCTTCGGCGACGTCACCCGCGGAGTCGCGGGCCTTCCCGAGGGTCTGCATGATCTTCATCTCCAGCGTCTCGTCGACGGTGCGGCCCGGCAGGCTCTCGAGGTCCCCGTTCTCGTAGGTCTCGATGAGCTCCTGGACGCGGTCGTAGGCGGACTCGATGGCTTCGTCGATGCGTTCGCGGGCCTCCGTCGACACCGTCTCGTCGTCGATGCCGATGGAGAACCCGAAGTGCATGATCGAGCGCATCGCGAGCGCCGCGACCTCGTTGATGAAGATGCGCGAACGCGTGTTCCCGTGGACCTTCGTGATGGTGTCGACGATCTCGCCGCCGAAGCCGCCGACCTCGTCCTCGGCGATGGTGCCCTCGACGAGCTGGCCGTCCTCGATGACGACCGGCTCGCCCGTGGTTCCCGTGAACTCGAGGTTGAGGTCGTCGGGCAGCAGCTCGCTGAAGAGCTGACGGCCCTCCCAGTACGGCTCGCCGGTCTCCTCGTCGGTGCCGGCCGGCTCCGGCAGCTCGTCGATGCGGGTCTGCCGGAGCAGGTCGGAGGCCTGCGTCTCGTTGAACGTCGGGTTGGTGTTCGTCAGCAGGTACGTCCCGCTGATGTGGTCCTGAATGGCACCGATGATGTTCCCGCCGAACCGCGGCGAGAGAATCTGCTCCTGAACGCGCATCAGGACGCGGGCTTCCGCGCGCGCCTCCTCGTTCTGGAGGGCGTGCATGTTCATCTCGTCGCCGTCGAAGTCGGCGTTGTACGGCGGACAGACGACAGTATTCAGGCGGAACGTCTTGTACGGCATCACCACGACCTCGTGGGCCATGATGGACATCCGGTGCAGCGATGGCTGCCGGTTGAAGATGATGATGTCGCCGTCGATGAGGTGGCGCTGGACCTCCCAGCCGGGCTCGACGCGCTCGGCGAGCTCCTCACACACCTTCTCCGTGACGCGCACGCGGCGGCCGTCGGGTCGCGTGACGTAGTTCGCGCCCGGGTGGCCCTCGGGGCCGTTCCGGACGTAGCGTCGCGCCCGCTCGAGGTTGCCCTCGTTGACGACCATCGTCTGGGTCATCTCGGTCGCGACGCGGTCGGGGACCCCGACCTCGTTCAGCGACAGCGTGGGGTCCGGGCTGATGACGGTCCGCGCGGAGAAGTTCACGCGCTTCCCGGACAGCGACCCGCGGAAGCGGCCCTCCTTGCCCTTGAGGCGCTGGGAGAGCGTCTTCAGGGGGCGGCCCGAACGGTGGCGGGCCGGCGGCGTCCCCGAGATCTCGTTGTCCATGAACGTCGTGACGTGGTACTGCAGCAGCTCCCAGAGGTCCTCGATGATGAGCTGTGGCGCACCCGCCTCGCGGTTCTCCATGAACCGCTGGTTGATGCGGATGATGTCCACGAGCTTGTGCGTGAGGTCGTCCTCGCTGCGCTGGCCGTTGTCCAGCGTAATCGAGGGCCGCGCCGTCACCGGCGGGACCGGGAGGACGGTCAGAATCATCCACTCGGGGCGGCTGCGTTCGGCGTCCACGCCGAGCGCGCCAAGGTCCTCGCCGGGGATGTCCTCGAACCAGTCCCGGATGTCCGACGGCATGAGCTTGTTCATGTCCTCGGTCGTGAGGTCCGCGCCGATGGCCGCCTCGATGGCCTCGCGGTCCTCGCGCCGCGGCCGGAACTCGCCGGAGAGAATCTCGTTGATGCGGCTGATGTCGATGTCCGTCTCCTCGGAGAGCTCTTGGGGGCTGATGCCCGCGTCGTCCTCGTCCTCGTCGGGCTGCATCGACGCCGCGATGCGCTCGCTGTAGTCGGAGGCCAGCACCTGCTGGACCTCGTAGTACGTGGTCGGCTTCTCGTGCTTGATGTCGTACTGGACTTCCCCGCAGTGCGGGCAGTGGTCCTTCTTCCGGGCCTCGCGGATGGCCGCCGTCATCACGTCGGAGACGTCCTGCCGGAGGCTCCGCGTGCGGTCGAGGTCCTCTCGGTACTCGTCTTTCTCCTCCTCGGTGAGCAGGAGGTTCGCGCACTCGCGACACGTCCCGCGCAGGAGGCGACGGATGAGCTTCGAGAACCCGACGTGGATGACTGGCGCAGCCAGCTCGATGTGGCCGAAGTGGCCGTTGCAGCTCCCCGAGCGCTGCCCGCAGGTCTTGCACTCCAGGCCGGGGTCGATGACGCCCAGCCGCGGGTCCATCAGGCCCATGTCGATGGGGAAGCCGTCGTCGTCGTACGTGTCCGCCGTGATGACCTTCGTGGCGGACATGTCTCGGTACTCCTCGGGGTCCATCAGCCCGAAGCTGATTTCGCCGATCTCCTTGGGGGCTTGGCCTGCACTCATTATACTGCGTCCTCCAGTTCGAGGCGCGGCGCGATGCCGAGCGCCTTCATCTCGTCGAGCAGGAGCTTGAACGCGTAGCTCATCTCGATGCTGTGCACGTCGGTCTCTTCTTCGCAGTTCGGACAGTACACGCGGCGCTGCTCGTAGTTCTCCACGGCCGTCATCCCGCAGTTCCCACAGACGTGGACCTCCTCGCGGTCCGAGGAGTCCAGCAGCCGCTCCTTGAGCACCATCGCGGCACCGTGCCCGATGACGGTGTCACGCTCCATCTCACCGACGCGGAGGCCACCCTCGCGGGCGCGGCCCTCGGTCGGCTGTCGCGTGAGCACCTGCACGGGGCCCTTGGAGCGAGCGTGAATCTTGTTCGACACCATGTGGTAGAGCTTGTGGTAGAAGATGGTGCCGACGAAGATCTCGGCCTCGATCTTCTCGCCGGAGACGCCGGAGTACAGCACCTCCTTGCCGGAGGATTTGAACCCGCGGTCTTCGAGCGTGCCGCGGATCTCGTCTTCGTCCTCGCCGGTGAACGGCGTGCCGTCGACGGAGCGCCCGTCGAGGCTGCCGGCCTTCCCGCCGAGCATCTCCAGCACGTGGCCGACCGTCATCCGGGACGGCAGCGCGTGCGGGTTCAGGACCAGGTCGGGCACCACGCCCTCCTGCGTGAACGGCATGTCCTCGTGGGGCGCGAGGTGGCCGACGACGCCCTTCTGGCCGTGGCGGCTCGCGAACTTGTCTCCGAGCTCCGGGATGCGCTCGTCGCGCACGCTGACCTTGGCGAGCTTCGAACCGTCCTCGCCCTCCATCAGCGTGACCGTGTCCACGACGCCGTCCTCGCCGGACCGCATCGTGACCGAGGTCTCGCGGCGCTTCTGCGGGCTGAGCCCGCCCATGTCCTCGGGTTCTTCGAGGAACCGCGGCGGACTCGTCTTCCCGAGCAGCACCGAGGAGTCGTCGACTTTCGTCTCGGGGTTGACGAGGCCGTCGTCGTCGAGGTGCGTGTACGCGTCCTCGCCGCGCGCGCCCCGCACGTCGTCGCCCGGAATCTCGAAGCGGTCCTCCTGACCGCCCGGGTAGCGGCGCTCCTCGCCCTCGTACGTGCGGAAGAAGTGCGAGCGGGAGAGCGCGCGCTCGACGGACCCCTTGTTCATGACGAGGGCGTCCTCGATGTTGAAGCCCTCGTAGGACATCACGGCGACGACGAAGTTCTGGCCCGCCGGCCGGTCGTCGTAGCCGATCTGCTTCGTCGTCTGGGTGTTCACCATCGCCTTCTGCGGGTAGTGCAGGAGGTGCTGGCGGGTGTCCGGCCGGATGCGGTAGTTCGCCGCCGGCAGACCCAGACTCTGTTTCATCATCCCCGCCCCCATCGTAATGCGGGGGCTCGCGTTGTGCTCGGGGTACGGAATCATCCCGGCACCGATGCCGAAGATGAGCTGCGGGTCGATTTCGAGGTGCGTGTGGTTGTCGGTGAGCTCCTCCTCGTCGACGCCCACGAGGATGTCTTCTTCCTCCTCGGCGTCGATGAACTCGACTTTCCCCTCGCGCACGAGGTCCTCGAACTCGATGTCGCCGCTCTCCAGCGCCTCGACTTCCTGCTGGGTGACGACGGGCTCGCCGTCCTCCACGACGAGCAGCGGGCGGCGGGCTCGGCCCGCGTCCGCGTTCACGATGACCTCGCCCGTTCGGTCTTTCACGGAGACGTTCACCATCTCGGAGACCTCCCCGCGGCGTCGCGCCTCCCGGATCTGTTCGGCGAGCTGTTCCGGGTTCTCGTGAGTCCCCACGAGGCTCCCGTTGACGTAGACTTTGGCTTCTCGTTCCGTGCTCATGTTAGTCGTCCGCGGGCGTGTTCGCTGTCGCGTCCGTGCTGATGCCCGGGATGCCCTCGACGCCCATCGAGGACAGCTCCCGCTTCAGTTCCCGCTCGTCGTCGACGTTCTGGGAGAGCTCCATCGCCTGCGCGAAGTTCTTCACCAGACCACAGTTCGGGCCCTCCGGCGTCTCGGAGGGACAGATGCGACCCCACTGGGTCGCGTGCAGGTCCCGCGCCTCGAAGTGCGGCTGGCTGCGGGACAGCGGACTCCGCAGGCGGCGCAGGTGACTGAGCACGCCCATGAAGTCGGTGCGGTCGACGAGCTGGCTCACCCCGGACCGGCCACCCACCCAGTTGCCGGTCGCGATCGGGTGTTCGAGCCGCTCGGTCAGCACGTCGGAGCGAACCACCGTGTTCACGGTGAGTTCGCGGTTCCGCATGTTCGCGCGTTCGAGCTGGTACTTCACGTCGCGCGCCAGCTTGTTCAGCGCCGTCCGGAACAGGTCCTTCATCAGGTCGCCGGAGACCTTCAGGCGCTTGTTCGCGTAGTGGTCTTTGTCGTCGGCCTCGCGGCGGTCGAGCGCGAGCTCGAAGCACGCTTCGGCCATCCGGCAGAGGTAGTACGCCTTGTTGATGCGGGTCTCCTCCTCCTCGACGCCGTCCTCGTGGAGGTGCGGCAGGAGGTAGCGGTCGATGACGTAGTTCGCTCGCTTCAGCTGGTAGTTCTTCCCCTGGCCGGAGGCGACGCGCTGCCCGAGGTCCTCGATGGCCTCCTCCTGGGTCTGGACGTCGGCCTCCTCCAGATTCTCCAGCATGAACTTCACGATTTCCGGGTCTTCGCTGACCCGGTGGACGATCTCCTCGTCGGATTCGAGGCCGAGCGCCCGCACGAGCGTGACGAAGCTGATCGAACCTGAGACCGAGGGGAACGACACTTCGAGCAGGCCTTCGCGGTTGCGTTCGACGAGCACCAGCGCGCGGTAGCCGCGGCGCTGACTGAACGTCTTCGCGACCTGAATCTCGTCGCCGTACTTCGAGTCGTACTCGGCGAGAATCTTGTTCGGCGCGAGGTCCTCGCTGGTCATCAGCACGCGCTCGCTGCCGTTGATGATGAAGTACCCACCCGGGTCGGCGGGGTCTTCGCCGATCTCGACGAGCTCGTCGTCGCTGAAGCCCGCGATGTTACACTTGTCGGAGCCCACCATGATGGGCATCCGGCCGACCTTCGTCTCGGTCGTGTCGAGGACGCGTTCCTCTTCTTCCTCGCCGCCCCGAACGATGCTCATCTCCATGAACACGGGCGCGGAGTACGTGATGTTCCGCAGACGCGCTTCCTGGGGGTACAGCAGCTCCTCGCTGCCGTCGGCCTCCCGGACGCGCGGCGTGACGGTGCGGACGTCGCCGAGTTCGACCCACACCGGTTCCTCTTCTTCCTTGTCGCCGATGTCCGTCTCGATCTTCTCCTTCTCGGTGACGACGTCCTGCATGCCGCGCTCGAGGAAGGAGTTGTACGAGCGGAAGTGGTGTTCGGCGAGGCGTTCCTTCGAGAAGTACGATTCGGACAGTTCGCGTTTGTCTTCCTGTTGCATCTATTCGATCACCAGTCGGTACACGATGGCTTCGTCTGTGGTTCGCGAGTCCCGGACGATTTTGACGACGTCGCCGACCGCCGCGTCGTCGGGTAGCGCCGGGTCCTTGCGCTTGATCTTCGGGAGTTCCGTGCGGTCGATCTCGTAATCTTCGAGCACCTCTTCGAGGTCGTCCTCGTCGAGAACCGTGTGCTCGGGCACGAGTTCGTGTTGGCTTACGTCTACCATGGGTGCATCTGGATGGGGGGAGAACTGACTCTCACGAGATACTACAGTGGGATTGCCGCCCGCAGCATTTAACTCTTGCCAACTTCAATGTGCCCGGACCACCCACGACACCACGGACCACACGACCCGCCGATTGGAAAGCCTTAAGAATACAACCCGGCTACGAATGAGTGCAGCCAGCCCGGATGGTGTAGTGGCCCATCATACAACCCTGTCACGGTTGTGACGCGGGTTCAAATCCCGCTCCGGGCGCTTTCTCCTTCGACGCCAACTTCGAAGCAACAGTCGTCAGCTTCCTATGGGTCCAATGCAATCCTCTTCAGTAGCGTAGGAGGTACTACACACCTTTGCCACGAGAGAACTCGAAACAGACGGGCGACGAGACCGAGGCTAGGATCCTCACAGAGCTCGTCGCATCTGGATACAGCGTATCAGTCCCCTTCGGAGACAACGACAAATACGATCTCATCGTTGACGATGGCGGGACTCTCCATCGAGTGCAATGCAAGACCGCCTGGGAGAACAAAAACGACACTATCCGATTCAACACTCACTCACAGACCACCAGAGAGGGAAGCTACCACGAACAGACGTACGAGGAAGCGGTTGACGCATTTGTCGTCCGGTACCCAAAGACGGACACTCTCTACTGGATAGATATCGACGACGCGACCGAGCAGAAGATGGAACTCCGCTTCTCGGCAGAGATTGACCACCCCTCTATTAACTGGGCTGTGGACTACGAATTTGGCGGCGATATTCCACGATAGCGACGAGCGGTATCGTCGTATCCTTGCCGCCTCAGTTCCGCTGTGCGAACCGTCCGGTGATGTCGTACTCGTTGCCGGTGGCGATGTACGCCACGTCCTCGATGATGCCACCGAGTTCCGGGACGATACGCAGCAACACGAGTGTCAACACCACGAGCACGACGACGGAGGCAGATTGCGCGAGCACGCGGTCGGCGAACAGGTACGACGCCATGTTCGGGTCGTCGCTCGGGAACAGCAGGAACACGGCATCTCGGACGAACTGGCCCTGGAACCACTGTTCGCCGTGCGCGACTGCGATGAACGACACGCGAACGAGGTTCATCGCGTAGATGAGCGGCGCTGCCAGCCCGACCGCCTGCAGCCGGCGTTTCAGTGGTGCGTCGACAGCGAGCGCCAGTCCCGCGACGATGCTGATGCTCCCGATACCCGTACACGCCAGCACGACGGTCGTCGGGAACCCCCAGGACTCGCCCGTGACCACGTGCTCGCCTCTGAACACGAACTGGGACTGGTAGCCGTGGTACTCCGGCGCGATCTGAATCGCCGGGTGGTAGCCGAACTGGCCCATCAGCCACGCCGCGTGGTCGGTCGTCGTCAGAATCGCCCACTTCTGGAGGGGTTGAATCGTCTGGAACGGGATGTAGATTAGCCCCATGATGGCGATCGAGCGCGTCAGGGTCTCCAGGTCTTTCCGCCCGGTCCCGACGAGGTACGCCGTGTAGAGACACGCCGGCACTGCCACTGCGGCGAGCACACCCTCGATGAGTGACTGCTGGGCGAACAGGAAGTGCTCCACGAGCAGCCCCCAGAACAGCGCGAACACCGCCCACGCCGAGACGGCCGCGTACCGCTGTAGTCGGTCGCGACCCCCGCGCGCCTCGACCAGGGCGCTCGTGGCGAACGCCGCGATCACGACCCACGCGAGCGCGTCAGTCAGCGCTGTCATTCGTGGCCGAAGCCAGGCGCGTGTCGAGTATAGGCGTGTTGGTGTGCCGCCGCCGAATCACGTACGGTATCGGTGCTGTCGCCGCCGAGCTATCACCGCTGTCGTCGGTATTCCCACAGGTGCGGCCGTGACTCGCCCGCAGCGCCAGCACCACTGGCCTCTGTCGGGCGAACCTTATCACGCCCGCGAGCCAACGGACGCCCATGAGAGCACTCGCGGTCGTCGGCCCGGACGACGCCGACCGCACAGCGGCCGTGGCCGACGTGGTCGACGCGCTCGAAGACCGTGGACGAGTTGCGACAGTACACCACCGAGACGGGGAACCCGACGACGCGCCCGCGTCCAGAGATGCCACGGCCGCCCCGCGGTCCGTCACGCTCGCTGCCGATGGCGTGTGGACGGCCAGCGGAGAGGGCCGCACGCTCGACGACGTTCTCGACGACCTCGCGCCCGAGTTCGACTACGTCGTCGTCCAGGGGTTCGAGAACACCGACCTACCGACGGTCGCACTCGGGAGCCACGACGCCGACGACCCCGCCGTGACCGCCGCGGACGCCGACGCGCTCGCCACCGACGCTGTCCTGGCGGCCGTCGCGGACGCCCCGGAGCGAGAAACCCTGAACTCGCTGGTCGCGGACGTCGAGGCCCACGCCGACAGCGAGTACGCCGGTGCCGTCGCTACCTTCACCGGGCGCGTGCGCGAGCGAGACAACCCAGAGGATGTACCGACGGAACACCTGGAGTTCGAGCGCTACGACACCGTCGCCGAGCAGCGCATGGCGACTATCCGCGAGGAGCTCTGCGCCCGCGACGGCGTCTACGATGTCCGCATGCACCACCGCACGGGCGTCGTTCCAGCGGGCGAGGACGTCGTCTTCGTGGTCGTGCTCGCGGGCCACCGCGACGAGGCCTTCGAGACTGTCTCGGACGGCATCGACCGTCTCAAAGACGAGGTGCCACTGTTCAAGAAGGAGGTCACCGTCGACGAGGCATTCTGGCGTCACGAGCGGCCCCAGTAACCTCGCTTCTCCTCGGAACCGGCCGCCTGCTCGACCGACGCCAGTCAGTTCTGCGAGGCTGCGGCTCCGTTCGCGTCGCCGATGGCACAGGAGTCGACGTACTCGACATCGTGTACAGAGTCGATTTCGGGGTCGTCGCCGCAGACCGGGCAGTCCGGGCGTTTCGACACCGCGAAGCTGTCGAACTCCATGTTCGACGCGTCGTAGAACAGCATCCGGCCGTCGAGCAGGTCGCCCTCGCCGAGCACCCACTTCACGGCCTCCGTCGCCTGGATGGATCCGACCGTCCCCGGGAGCACGCCGAGCACGCCGGCCGTCGAGCAGTCCGGCACGGTTCCCTCCGGTGGGGCTTCCGGGAACAGGCAGCGGTAGCACGGCGAGTCGTCGCCGCCTGCGAACGTCGTGACTTGTCCCTCGAAGCGGAAGATGGCACCGTGGGAGAACGGCACGCCCGCGAGCGTACACGCGTCGTTCACGAGGTATCTGGTCTGGAAGTTGTCCGTGCCGTCCACGACGAAGTCGTAGCCCGAAATCAGGTCCTCGACGTTCTCCGCGGTCACGCGCAGGTCGTGGGGCTGGACGTCCACGTCCGGGTTCCTGCTCTCGACGAATTCGGCCGCGCTCTGGACCTTCTTCCGGCCGATGTCGTCGACGCCGTGGATGGTCTGGCGCTGGAGGTTCGAGCGCTCCACGCTGTCGTCGTCGGCGACACCGAGCGTGCCGACACCCGCGGCGGCCAGGTACTGGAGGATGGGCGAGCCGAGGCCGCCCGCGCCCAGCACGAGCACGTCGGCGTCGAGAAGGGCCGCCTGCCCCTCGGGGCCGACGTCGTCCATGATGATGTGCCGGGAGTACCGGTCGAGTTGTGTGGAGTCGAGGTCCAGCCGGCTCATGGGCCCGCGTTGGCGTGAGCGGGGCAAAAGGCCACCGGGCACCCGGCGCGGAATTGCCGCAGTGTGGGGAGACTGTTTAACTGCGTCGAGTGCGACGTGGTACCAAGGCAATGCTACAGGACGACTTCGGACGGGACGTGTCCGGCGTCCGCGTCTCCCTCACAGACCGCTGTAACTTCGACTGCGTCTACTGCCACAACGAGGGCCTCGGAGACACCCGCGGTCCGATGGACCCCCGCGAGGACGAGCTCTCTACGGATCAGGTCGTCGCGTTCCTCGAAGTCGCCCACGAGTTCGGCGTCGACGCCGTGAAGTTCACCGGCGGGGAACCGATGCTCCGCCAGGACCTCGAAGAGATTGTCGCGCGCACCCCCGACGGCATGGAAGTCTCGATGACCACCAACGGCACCTTTCTCCCCGGTCGCGCCGAGGCCCTCGTGGACGCTGGCCTCGAGCGCGTGAACGTCTCTCAGGACGCCATGGACAAGGATGCGTTCGCCGAACTGACCCAGAGCGGGGCCTACGAGAAAGTCTTGGAGGGCGTGCAGGCCGCACTCGACGCCGGACTCGCGCCCGTCAAACTGAACATGGTCGTCTTCGAGCCGACCGCCGGCTACGTCCCGGAGATGGTCGACCACGTCGCCGAGCGCGACGGCCTCCAGCTCCAGCTCATCGAGTACATGCCCGAACTGGCGGGCCGCCCGGAGTGGGCCATCGACATCGACCGCGTCCACGACTGGCTGGAGGACCGTGCCGACCACGTCGAGACCCGCGAGATGCACGACCGCCGCCGCTACTGGGTGTCCAGCAGCGAGGACGACACCGACCTCGAACCCGAGGCGGCTGCCGCCGAGGGTGCCGCTGCCGCCGCCGACGGCGGTGCGAGCGTCGCGGCCGACGCGGACGCCGAGATGGCCGGCCGGGGGATGGTCGAAATCGTCGACCCCGTGGAGAATCCCCAGTTCTGCGCGAACTGCCACCGCGTTCGGCTCACCCACGACGGCTACCTCAAGGGCTGCCTGAACCGCAACGACGACCTCCGGTCTGTCGGGGAGACGAAGGCGTCGATGCGCGCGGCGTTTCGAGAAACGGTCGACAACAGGGTGCCGTACTACGGCGAGTACATGGTGCAGACCGAGGACGGCGGGTGGGAGGTCAACGACGAGTACCTCGACGTGGAGGGCGACCGCGACCCCTACGAGTACGAGTAGGACCACTCCGACCAGTAACACCTCGAACGGCCCCGTCTCACTCACCCGCTCGACGAGGCCGCGCTCGTCGCCGTGCTGCTGTCGCCACCGTGCTCCGTCTCGCGCTCCCGCACACGCACCGTACACACTGATTCCGTGGCGTCGTCGACGACGAGCGCGTCCCCCGTCCCGCGGGGAATTCTGTCGGCCAGTGACCCGGCGAGGTAGGTCGGCTGCACCGACGCGAGCGCCGAAACGTCGCGCTCGCTCGTCAGCCGGTGAGCGACCACGAGGTCTGACTGCGAGACGGCGGTCTCCGGGAGCGCGCTCGGCCGCTGGGTCGCCAGCACGACGCTCGCACCCGGCGCTCTCCCCCGGGTGTACAGCGTATCGACGGCGTCTCGCGCGGCCCCGGTCGCGCACGCGTGCGCCTCGTCTACGAGCAGCCACGGTAGCTGCGTCGCTCGGTCGCTCACCGCCACCTCGTACAACCCCGACGCGACCGCCGCCACCACCGCCTGGAGCGCGCGCCCCCGGTAGCCGGTCGCGTCCAGCACCGCTCCGCCGTCGAGCAGCGCTCTGGCGCTCGGCGCGTCCGGCCGGAAGCAGCCCCAGGACGCAGCGAGCGCGAGGTGGTTGCCGGCTCCCCGTCTGGCCGCTGGAGCGGCCTCGCAGTCCGCGACCCACGACCGCATGCCGTCGAGCGTCGATTCGGCGGCGGCCGCCCGCCAGACGAGCGTGCCCGCCGGACTGGCCGGGTCGAGGTCCAGCAGCACACACCACGCTCGGGGGTCGAGGGCGCTCGCTCGGACCCGCGGAACGACCACGTCTAGTCCGGCCGCACGCAGCCCCGTGAACGCCCCCATCGGGTCGACCACGACGGGCGCGACGCCGGGTGCGCCGGCCAGCCCCTCCGCGAGCACGCCGAGTGTGTGGGACTTACCGCTGCCGCGCTTGCCCACGACCACGCCCGCGTGGGGGCGGTCGAAGTCAAGCGCCACCCGAGCCCCCGTGCTGCCGTCCCGAGCCAGGTAGCGGCCGAGCCGTCCACACACCGCGCCGTCGCCGCCGAGCACGTCCATGGACCCGAGTGGTCCCGGCACCACACAAGAACTTTCGCGCGAGACTTCAAGAGGGAGGCCGGGACCAACCCCGGTCGTGCTCGACTCGCTCCCTGCCGGCCTCCGGAATCGGCTCGCGCTCGGTCAGTTCGCAGACGACGACCGCGGCATCGAGGGGCTGCCCGTCCGGCTCGTCGTCGCGTTCGTCGTCGGCGTCGCCGCCCTCAGCGTGATGCTCAGCATGGTCAACGGCGTGAACACGCTCGCCGTCAGCGAACTCGACGCGAAGCCGAGCCCCGACGTCGTCGAACCAGGCGAGCAGACCGTCGAGGTCACCGCCGTCGACGCCGACGGCGACCCGGTCTCGGGCGCGACGGTCGTCGTGAAGAGCGGGACCGCCGACCTCGACGGCGTCGCCACCGCCACCACGGGCGACAACGGCACCGTCACGCTCGACCTCGACCCCGAACTCGGCCCGAACCAGGACGAGGGCACGCTCGCAATCTCGCTGAAGCCGCCGGCTGGCGACCAGTACGTCGACCGGCGCGAGAACACGAGACTACTGGTGGTCCGCCAGTAGCGGGTCCGAACCCAACGCTGTCAGTAGTCGTCCCAGTCGATCCAGTCGCGCTCCCAGCCCGCCCGCGACTCGGCGGCCTCCGCGGCGCGCTCGCGGTCCTCCCGGACAGTCCGGTTCCGTTCGACCGCGCTCGCCTGCTCGCCGTCGACGAGCAGCGGCGCGAAGGCGACCGGGCCGTAGACGCCAGTGACCTCGCCGTCCTCGATGGCGACGAGGCGCTGGTCGTTGGTTCCCTCCGGGAACACGAGTCGTCCGCCGTCGGCGAGCTGGTCGAGCAGCGCGGGCGGCGCGTCGACCGCCGCGGCCTCCACGAGAATCCGGTCGTAAGGCGCGTACTCAGGGAGGCCGTCGGCCCCGTCCCGGCAGTCCACGAGCACGTCGCCGTACCCCGCGTCCGCGAGATTCCCGCGGGCGTCGTAGACGAGTTGGCGGTCGATGTCGATGGCGTGGACGTGCTCGGGGCCGACGACCTCCGCCAGCACCGCGACCGTGTAGCCGACGCCTGCACCCACCACGAGCACGTCGTCGTCCTCGGCTGGCGCGAGCGCGCCGACCAGACGGGCGACCGTCGACGGTGCCAGAACACGTGTCCCCTCGTGTTCGAAGGTCTGGTCCGTGTAGGCGCGGTGTTCGGCGTCCACGAACTCGTGGCGGGGGACCGCCCGCATCGCTCTGTCGGCCGGCCGCGCGTCCGGCAGCGCCGCCCCGTCGTGGAGGAGGCTGTCGACCATCTCGTCCCGCAGCGCCGCGAACTCCATGCGTCTCGGTCCGCCCCGAAGCCTATTGAACTGCGCGCCTGCGGCCAGCCACGACGCCGTACCGCGTCCCGGGCACGTTCGTAGTCGCGGCGTCGGCGAGTCCGGCTTCGACGAACCACTCGATGACCGTGGATTGCTCTCGGACGGCACCCGCCTCGGTCGTCGCCAGTAGCTCCGCGGTCAACGCCGGGTCGCTCCCGAATCTGTCGACGGTGACGACGACGCCGTCCTCGGCGGCCGACTCGCAGGCAGCCGCGAGCAGGTCGCGGGCGTCCGCCTCGCTCCGCGTGCAGAGCGCGTGCGGGAGGAGGACGAGGTCGGCGTCCGCGTCGACCGGGTCCGTCACGTTCCCCGGCACCAGTTCGACTGGTTCGGGCGCGAGCAGCGGTCGGAGCGAGTCCACGACGGCCGCCTCGTGGCGGAACGCGACGTCGAAGCCCCGCTGGGCGAACTCGACGGCGTGCTGGCCGGCGTCGTCACCGACGACGAGCACCGACTCTGCGTCCGGGTGTTCGCGGACTGCCGCCGTCACCGCCGCTCGGACTTCGGCGTCGGGCCTCGCCGCGGCCGCGCCCAGGCGGTTCCGGAGCCGGGTCTCCTCGTCGACGCCGAACTCCGGAACCTTCCCGGAGCGCATCGCAGCTGGAAGGTCGACGAGCGCGTCCACCACGTCGAGCTTCCGGGGCAGCGAGCCGACCGAGCGCACGTCGGTTTTCGTGATGAAGCCGAGCAGTCTGTTGGTCGGTTCGACGCCGCCACCGACCCACTGCAGGAACCCGAGGTCGACGAGCGCGCCGACGGTCGCCTCGGCCGCGCGCTCGCTCACGCCGGCCTGTTCGGCGACCTCCGCCGGGGTGCCGGCTGTGGAGACGAGCGCGTCCAGCACGCCGGTCTGGCGGGCCGCCCGCAACAGGAGTAGCTCGCGGTAGTCCATACCGGAGGCAGGGCGGCTGCGGTGATAAAGTCAAGCGCCTCGGTGGGCGACGGTCGCTTACTCGCCGCCCTGCATCTCCACGAACCGCACCGCGCCCTCGTCCCGCGTGTCCAGCCCGCCGTCGTCGCGCTTCTCGGCGACGACGAGGCGCTGGCTGCCAGCGCCGATGGGTGCCACCAGCCGGCCGCCAGTCCGTACCTGCTCCACGACGGCGTCCGGGAACTCCGGTGCCGCGCACGTCAGGTAGGCGGCGTCGTAGGGCGCGTGCTCCGGCCAGCCGTCGTGGCCGTCGCCCGTCCGGACGGAGATGTCGCCGTAGCCCGTGCGTTCCAGCGTCTCGCTCGCCCGGTCAGCGAGCGCTCCGACGTACTCCACCGAAAAGACGTTCTGTGCGCCGACCAGTTCGGCCGTGACTGCGGCGTGGTAGCCACAGCCGGTTCCGATTTCGAGCACGCGGTCGCCCGACTGGAGGTCGAGTTCGGTCGCGACGACGGCGACCATGTGCGGCGCGCTGATGGTCGCGCCTTCGCCGATGGGGAGCGGGCGGTCGCTGTACGCCGCCGACCGCCTGTCCTCCGGGACGAACTCGTGTCGCGGCACCGTCCGGATGGCGTCCGCCACACGGTCGCTGACGTTCGGGCGCGTCGCAAGCCCGTCGGCCAACTGGTGTCGTTCGTCCTCCCTGGTCATCCTACCACGCGGACCAGGCCGCGCTCGACTCGTCCGCGCCGTACACGCGTTTCACGTCCTTCGCGAACACCACGTCGCCGTCCTGCCCGAGCTTCGGGAACTTGTAGTCGCCCTCGGCGGACTCCCGCACGTGGACGCCCTGCACCTCGAACTCCTCGTCGCCGAACTCCACGCTCTCGCCGACCACGAACTCGAAGTCGCCGGGCACGTGGACTTCGAGGCTGCGGCTGCCCTCGTCGCTGTCCTCGCGCGGGTGGACGGTCACGTCCACGGAGACGTTGTCCACCGCGCGCGTCCACACGGTCTCGATGTCCTCGACGGCCGCCCGGCTCGTCCGGTCCTCGGGCCCGACCTCGATGCTCGTCACGCGAACCTGCGCGATGGTTTCCTCGGTCTCGACGATGAACTCGTCGCCCTCGTACACCGTCTCCTCCGGGCCGAACTCGGAACGACCAGTGAACGACTCGCCGTCCTGCGAGACCACCACGTCGACCGCTTCGGTGTCCTCGCTCTCCAGGCTCTCCTTGTGGACGTGCCCGCACTCCCCGCACTCCACCGTTACGTGCCCGCCGCCCGTCGTCAGGACCTCGTGGACCGTCTCCAGGTCCGGGGAACAGGACGGACACGACAGCCCGACCTGCTCGCCAGCGTCTACGTTCATACACTGAGTTTGACCGCCCGGACGTAAAAACGCGCGGAGTCTAGCAGGCGAATCGTTCTAATCCGGATTTCGGCCGCTTCTCCGGACGATTTCGCGTAGAAAGCCCCGGCGGGTCGTCGGGCGCTCTGCGCCCGACTGCTCGGGAGACCGAAGGTCTTCCGGCGCTCGCCGCCTGCGACTCGCTGTCGCCGAAAGAGCGCTGTGCGCTCTTTCGAACGATCTCGGCTGGCGAGCCCGCCGCCCCTTTCAATCCCACCGCTACCGGCTGGTCGGTCGTCGACGCGACTTTCGGCCGTCCAGTCGGCCGTTACGGGCTCGGCAACTCAACTTCTTCGCCGTCCGCGTAGACGGTCGGCTCCCGGATGATGCCGTCGAGGTGGAGCGGGGCGTCGGTGTCGCCGCCGATGCCGGCGTCGTCGCCGATTGCGATGTGGACGGTGCCGGCGGCCTTCTCGTCGAGCAGCACGCTGCCGACGAGGTCGGTGACGGCGACGTTCGTCCCGATGCCGAGTTCCGCGAGGTTGTAGGCGTCCTCGCCGACCTGCTCGCTGGCGGCCTCGACCTGCTCGCGAATCTGGTCGTCGGAGATGTCGGTGACGAAGCCGTCCTCGACCTCGAAGCGCAGCTCCTGACCGTCGCCGAGTTTGCCGTGGGGCATCATCGTGCCGTCGACGACGTACGTGCCGTTGGCGTCCACTGGGGAGACGAACACTTCGCCCGCGGGAAGGTTCGAGAAGTCGCCGTCGTCGTGGACGATGCCGGTGTCGTCGCGCCAGTCGCGGTCGCCCGCGTCGAACGTGATGTCGGTGCCGGCGGGCGTCGTCACGCGGACCTCGTCGGCGGCCGCGACCTGCGCGAGCACGTCCTCGCAGTGCTCGGCGATGGTCTCGTAGTCGGCGTCCAGTCCGGTCGTGAACACTTCCTCGGTGATGCCGGGGAGGGTGGCACCGCGAGCGCCGACGTCGTTGGCTGCGCCGCGAGCGCGCGTGTGGCTCAGGCTCTTCGTCGTCGGTGCGAGGAACACGTCGGCGTCCTTCATCGCGGCCGCTACCGGTGCGGGCGGCTCCGCGCCGTGCTGGTCGCCCGGCGGGTACTGGAGGATGGTCGTCGAATCGCTGACCTCGCTGGCGACCTCGTAGAGCGCCTCCCCGATGTCTCGGCGCTCGTCGTCGGTCACGACGACGCAGTCCTCGTCGGCGTCCAGTCCCAGGCACTGTTCGACCGCCGTCTTCGCCGCGTCGCGCAAGCTCATGTCCGGACCTGCGTCCGCTCACCGGATAGCGTTTTCGAGAAAAACGGGTAGGTGGGCGTCACACGTCCGACGGCTCCTCGACGTCCTCGAAGTAGTCCAACTGCGTCTCGGCGTTCTCCGGGAGCTGCCAGTCCTCGCGCTCGTGGGTGCGCTCGGACATACTGCGTCTCGTTCTACGCACGCGCTCCACGAAAGTGCTTCGCTACCACACCACACAGTGGATTTACTCGAAACCCGGTAAATCCGCGCGGAGCCGCCTCGAAACGGTTATCCGGTAGTCCGTGGACCACTCGTGTGTATGCTCCGCGTCGGCATCAACGGCTACGGAACCATCGGGAAGCGCGTCGCGGACGCCGTCGACGCCCAGCCCGACATGGAGGTGGCGGGCGTGGCGAAGACCCGCCCGAACTTCGAAGCGAAACAGGCCCGTGAACGCGGCTTCGACCTCTACGCCGCAATCGAGGACCGCGCCGACCAGTTCGGCGAGGCGGGCGTCGAGACCGCCGGCCTCGTCGACGACCTCGTCGCCGAGAGCGATGTCGTCGTCGACGCCACGCCGTCCGGCATCGGCGCGCAGAACCGCGCGCTCTACGAGGAACACGACACCCCCGCCATCTACCAGGGCGGCGAGGACGCCGACGTCGCCGACGTCTCGTTCAACGCCCGCTCGAACTACGCTGAGGCCGAGGGTGCCGACCACGTCCGCGTCGTCTCCTGCAACACGACGGGGCTCTCCCGGCTGCTCGCGCCCCTCCAGGAGGAGTACGGCGTCGAGAAGGTCCGAACCACGCTCGTCCGGCGCGGCGGCGACCCCGGACAGACGGGACGGGGCCCCATCAACGACATCCTCCCCGACCCCATCTCGATTCCGAGCCACCACGGCCCCGACGTGAACACAATCTTCCCCGACCTCGACATCGACACGCTCGGGCTGAAGGTGCCGGCGACGCTGATGCACATGCACAGCGTGAACGTCACCCTCGAAAGCGAACCGGACGCCGACGAGGTTCGGGATGTCCTCGCGGGACAGTCCCGCATCATGGTCCTCGACAAGGACCTCGGCATCAAGGGCACAGGCCCCCTCAAGGAGTACGCCAAGGACATGGGCCGGCCGCGGGGCGACCTCTGGGAGAACTGCCTCTGGGGCGAGTCCGTCACCACGGTAGGCCGTGATTTCTACTGCTTCCAGGCCATCCACCAGGAGTCCGACGTCGTCCCCGAGAACGTCGACGCCGTCCGGGCGATTACGGGCGAGATGGACGCCGAGGAGTCGGTCGCAACCACGAACGACGCGCTCGGGCTCTGAAACGGCCGCTAGCGCTTCGTGTGGCCGAGACTAACACAGACCGAACTCTTTTCCACAGGCCACACCTACGCCGGCCCATGAGACGCGACGACCGGGACGACCCCTTCGACGACATCTTCCGCGAGATCGAGCGCATGATGGAGGACATGATGGGGGCCGGCCAGGGCCTCGATCGCGGCGACCAGTCCGGGTTCGCCTCCAGCACTCACGTGGACGTCCACGAGACCGACGACGAAGTCCGAGTCATCGCCGACCTGCCGGGCGTCGAGAAAGACGACATCTCGATTCAGTGCGACGGCGACTCCGTCACTGTCAGCGCGCACTCGGGCACCCGCGAGTACGACGAACGCATCGACCTCCCGGGCCGCGTCGACGCCCGGTCCGGCGACGCCACCTACAACAACGGCGTCCTCGAAGTCGCGTTCGACCGCACCGACACCTCGACGAACATCGACGTCCAGTAAGCCCGCCCTACTCGCTGTTCTCTCCCCGCTCCCCAGCGTCTTCGACTGACCCGGCAGCCCGCCGAATCAGCGCCGCCAGCCTGTCGTAGAACCCGTCCTCGTACTTCGCCTCGTCGTCGATGGTGGGTCGCGCGTTCGTCTCGGAGACCACTGCGCGCTCCTCCGTCGCGAGGATGTCCACGCCCAGGAAGTCGACATCGAGCGCCGCCGCTGCGTCGACGGCGAGCGCCCGCAGTCGTTCGGGGAGGTCGACGCCGGTCGCGGTCGCGCCGCCGTGGACGTTGTGCTTCCAGCCCGGTGACTCCCGGCGCACTGCGCCGACGACCTCGCCGTCCAGCACCATCACGCGGTAGTCGACGGCGTCCGCCAGGTACTCCTGAATCAGGTAGGATTTGTCGCCGGTCGCGCGGTAGTCGTGGACCAACTCCAGATAATCCGTGACGCCGTCCAGCGAGTCCGGGTCGTGGACCTTCGTCACGCCGACGCCCCGGGTCGTCGAGTTCGGCTTCACGACCACCGGCGGCTTGAGCGCGGTGAGTACGTCCCGTACCTCGCTCGCATCGGCGGGATTCGAGACGTAGGCGGTCTCCGGAACGGGGACATCGGCCGCCGCAAGGGTCGCCAGCGCGCCCGCCTTGTTCCGTGACCGAAGCACCGCCGCCCGGTCGTTCACCCACGGCACGTCGAGGAACGCGTCTACGACACCTCCCTCCATCAGGCGACTCGGGAACACGAACCCGGCGTCGAACCGCGACGCGTCGAACGGCGGGTCGCCCAGATGCGTCACCGTCTCCTGCACGGTCACGTGCTCGGCGCGGATTCCGCGGTCGGCCAGCGGTCCCGTCATCCGCTCGAAGGTCTCCGCGTCGTTCGCGACCGCCAGCCCCAGCATACCATCCAGTCGGGACTCCGTGACGAAAAAGCCGCCGCTACGAGAGACGACGAATCCGGCGAGAACCGAGGAACCGGTATCTCGGTCGTTACCGGACGAGAAGTTCGTTACCGCGCTCGACGTTGATCTTGCACGGCGGCGTGATCTTGTTGTAGGCGCGACGGAACGCCTCCTTCACTTCTTCCGCTTGGTCCACGTCGCAGTACGCCGTGAACAGCTGCTCGCCCGGGTAGATACGGGCGGCGGTGCCGACCGGGACGCCGAACGCCTGACGCATCCCGTCGGAGACACGGTCCGCACCCGCGCCGGTCGCCTGCTTGTTCTCCCGGATGATCTGGTGGGGGAACTTGCGGAGTCGCATCTTGTAGTTGCCCTCACCGAGTTCCTTGATGAGGTGGCGGTTCGCCGACAGCCGTGCAGCCTCCAGCGAGCCGTGGCGGAGCTGGCACTGCTCCTCGGGCGCGAGGCTGATCTGGACGGGGTAGTCGTCGGCATCGGCCTGCAGGTCGCCCATCTGGTGCTGGGCGATCTTCGAGCCGGGAATCCCGGTGACGTAGTCCCGTCGCGTGTAGGACGGCTTGTCGATTTTCCGGTACATGGACGCCGGATTGTCGGACATGGTTACTACCCGTGGCTCAGGGTCAGCGCGCGAATAAAGGCTTCGAACCGTCGCCGAGAATCCGGCGCGCTGGCCGCGTTCCGCGAGCCTGTCCCGACTACCGGCGACCACTCGGGGTACCGGGTCGCTTTAGCCCGCCCGTCGGGAACACGCCGCCATGACCTTTCAGGAGTTCGACGCGCTCCGCGAGTCGCTCTCGGCAGCCGACTTCGACCGGCCGCCCGCGTTCGTCGCGAACGCCCACGTCACCGGCCTCTCCGTGGCGCGCGCGCTCGACGACTACGGGGTCCCCGTCGTCGCGCTCGACCGCTCGGGTGACGGCGCAGCACCCCCCTCTGACGCCGCCGACTACGCCGGACGCGTCACGTACCCGCTCGACGACCAGGCGGGCTTCCGCGAGGACGTCGAAGCCCTCGCGGCGGAACTCGATCACGAGCCCGTAGCGTTCGGCTGCATGGACGAGTGGGCGCTCGCGTTCGCCGAAACCGAGCCCGAGGGCGTCCGACTGCCGTTCGCGGACAGCGAGACGCTTGACGCCGTCCTCGACAAGACAAGCCTCTACGACCGCTGCGAGGAACTGGGCGTCCCCTACCCGGAGACCCACCACCTCTCCAGGACCGACCCCGAGGAGGCCGCCGACGAACTCGGCTTCCCGCTCGTACTCAAGCCCGCCCGCAAGCGCGAATTCGAGGAGGCCGTCGGCACGAACGTCGTCGAGGTCGCGGACCGCGAGGAGTACCACGATGTCGTCGAGATGGCCGAGGAGACCGGTATCGAGGTCATGGCCCAAGAGAAGGTCCCGGTCGCGCGGGGCGAGGACCAGTCGCTGGCCTCCTACGTCCCCGAGTCCGGCGACCCACTCGCGGTCGTCGGGAACGCTCGTGTCCGCGCGCCGCTCGGCTACGGCACGTCCTGCGTCGTCGAGACTGTCGAGAACCCCGACCTCCGCGAGCGCGCGCTCTCGGTCGTCGAGGATGCGGGCTACCACGGCATCAGCGAGGCGGAGTTCGTCTACGACCGCGACCGCGGCGAGTACGTCCTCCTCGATGTCAACACCCGCCCGTGGAAGTGGATCAGCATGCCCGTCCGGGCGGGCGCGAACCTCCCGATGGCCGCCTACAGCGACGCGACCGCCGGCGTGGACGCCGCACCGGGCTACGAGTCGGACGGTGTCCGAGACGCGCGCTGGGTCTCCCTCGAAGACTACCTCCCGCTGGTCGCCGGCGGCGAGACAGGCGACGTGCTCGCCAGCGAGGACTGGCAGGCGCTCGTCTCCGGTGCCTTCGAGGAGTCCGGCGACCTCACCACCGCCGTCTACCGGCCGAGCGACCCAGCACCGATCGCCCACCGTCTGGACGTCGAGTTCGCCGACCGCGACTACTACTGCTCCTGCTGAGATTCAAGTGCGAGGGCGGGACCACCCCGGTGCGTGACCTGACCGTCGCCCGGTGTGCGCGGACGCGGAACGGTGGCACCGCGCACCGGTGCAGCCCCGCCACCTGCACGCCCTTTTCCCGGCAGCCGTAACCCCAGCGGTTCTTGCCGAGGTCTGTGACAACGCCACGCAGTCGCCGGTGTCGACCCGGGTAAACACCGTCGCCGCGAACGCCGTGCCATGACCGACGACGCCGAGGACGGTGCTGCCAGCGACCGGTTGCGCCTCAACCTCTTCACGATGAACGCCGTGGAGCACGTGTCCGTCGGCTCCTGGCGGCTCCCCGGCGACCAGAGCCACCGGTACAGCGACCGGGAGTACTGGACTGATGTCGCGCGCACGGCCGAGCGCGGCGGCTTCGACGCCGTCTTCTTCGCGGATGTCCGCGGCATCTACGACGTCTTCGGCGGCGACCGGGAGACGGCAATCGAGAAAGCCGTCCAGACGCCGTCGAACGACCCGGCGTACCTGATTCCCGCGATGGCCGAGGTGACCGACGACATCGGGTTCGCGGTGACGAAGTCCACGTCCTACAACCATCCCTACCAGCTCGCCCGCGAGTTCTCCACGCTCGACCACCTCACGGACGGCCGCGTCGCCTTCAACGTCGTCACCTCCTACCTCGAATCCGCGGCCGCGAACCTCGGCTACGACGACCGCCTCGACCACGACGAGCGCTACGACCGCGCCGACGAGTTCATGGACGTGCTGTACGCCCTCTGGGAGGACTCCTGGGAGGACGATGCCGTCGTCCGGGACGAGGACGCGGCGACGTTCAGCGACCCCGAGAAGGTCCACGGCATCGACCACGAGGGCGAGCACTTCGACGTGCCGGGTCCCCACAGCGCCGAGCCGTCGCCACAGCGCACGCCCGTCCTCTATCAGGCGGGCTCGTCGGACCGCGGCCGCGAGTTCGCCGCCGAACACGCCGAAGCCGTCTTCGTCAGCCAGCCCTCGGACGACGCCGTCGTCGACTACATGGCGGACCTCCGGGAGCGTGCCGCAGCCCACGGCCGCGACCCCGACGACCTCGCGTTCTTCCCCGGCATCGTCCCCATCGTCGGCGAGACGGAGGCAATCGCGGAGGCGAAACACGACGCGTACCGGGACGCCATCGACACCGAAGGGGTGCTCGCGCTCATGTCCGGGTTCGTGGATATGGACCTCTCTGAACTCGACCCCGACCAGGAACTCGAACACATCGAGACGGAGGCCATCCAGGGCGTCGTGAACGCGTTCACGTCGAACGACGACCGCGACTGGACGGTCCGCGAGGTCGCCGAGTTCGCCGGCCTCGGGACGACTTCCCCTGTCGTTGTCGGGACGCCCGAGCAGGTCGCGGACGTCTTCGAGCACTGGTTCCACGACGTCGGCGTCGACGGTTTCAACGTCAAGGAGGTCGCGCGCCCCGACAGCGTCCGGGACTTCGTCGACCTCGTCGTGCCGGAGCTCCGCGAGCGCGGCCTGCTCGCTGACCCCGAGGGCGAGACACTGCGCGAGTCGACGTTCGGCCGGCGTGGCCTCCCCGACGACCACCCGGGTAGCCGGTAAGCCTGCTCGGGACGCGTTCCGGCCGCGCCGGTGGGGCAACCGTTTTCCCACCGGCTCGCGTGGCTCCGCTCGATGACCGAAGCCGCGGACGCCGACGAGCAGCGGATTCGCGTCGGGGAGCTCGCGGACGGCAGCCCGCTGGAGTTCCCCATCGTGGAGGTGCTGACGGGCCGCGCGTTCGTCACCGGGAAGTCCGGCTCGGGGAAGTCCAACACGACGAGCGTCGTCGTCGAGGAGCTGCTGGAGGCCGGCTACCCCGTCCTCATCGTCGACACGGACGGCGAGTACTACGGCCTGAAAGAGGAGTACGAACTCCTGCACGCGGGCGCGGACGAGGAGTGTGACATCCAGGTCGGGACCGAGCACGCCGAGAAGCTCGCGCACCTCGCGCTGGAGGAGAACGTCCCCATCATCCTCGACGTCTCGGGCTACCTGGACGGCGACGAGGCCGACGAACTGCTGCGGGAGACGGTCCGCCAGATTTTCGCGAAGGAGAAGAAGCTGAAGAAGCCGTTCCTGCTGGTGGTCGAGGAGTGCCACGAGTACATCCCGGAGGGCGGCGGGATGGACGAGACCGGCAACCTCCTCATCAAGGTCGGGAAGCGCGGCCGCAAACACGGGCTGGGCATTGTCGGCATCAGCCAGCGGCCGGCGGACGTGAAGAAGGACTTCATCACGCAGGCGAACTGGCTGGTCTGGCACCGGCTCACGTGGGACAACGACACGAACGTGGTGAGCCGCATCGTCGGCAGCGAGTACGCCGACGAGGTCGTGGACCTGAACGACGGGGAGGCGTTCGTGCAGATGGACTGGAGCGACGAGAACGTCGAGCGCGTGCAGTTCAAGCGCAAGCGGACGTTCGACGCCGGCGCGACCCCGGGTCTCGACGACTTCGAGCGCCCGGACCTGAAGTCCGTTTCCGGCTCGCTGATGGAGGATCTGGACGACATCACGAGCCGCAAGGAGCAGGAGCAGGACCGAATCGCGGAGCTGGAGTCGAAGGTGGAGAACCGCGAGGAGCGAATCGCGGAACTGGAGTCCGAACTGGAGACCGCACGCGACGTCTCCGCTGCGGCGCGGAAGATGGCGAACGCGCTCGCGCACGGTGACGGCGTCCAGCCGGACTCCTATCAGGCGACGCTGCAGACGAAAAACGAGCAGATCGAACGTCTGGAGGCTCGAATCGACGAGCTGGAGGACCGCGTCACGGGCTCGGCAGACGACAGCGAACCGGACGGCGACGACCGCGAGGCGTCGGACGACGCCGAGCCCACCGCCGACGCGGACGCTGGGGGCGCGGACGCGGAGCCGCCGGTTACTGGGGACGCTGAGCCACCAACCGCCGCCGAGGCGTCCGCGTTCTCGTTCGGCGACGACGAACACGAGAGCCGCGACGCGCTCGTGGACGCCGTTCAGGATCGGTTGCGGCGGCGGGGCGAGCGCCTTCAAGTGGAGGACGGCGACGGCGGTGACGGGTCGGTCGGGGACGCGGACAGCGACGCGCCGGAGCCGGAGACGGTCGTCGACCTCCTGCAGGCACCGCCGGTGGTGACGCGCGTGAACGCGGCGCGCCGGGAGTCGAACTGTAACGACGAGGCGGCGTGGTCGGTCGTCACCGAACTCGCGACCACGCCGGGTGCGACCGCCCACGATCTCGCCGAGGCGACGGGGGCCGACATCGAGGGAGTCCACACGCTGCTGTCCGAACTGAAGGGCCGCGACCTCGTCCTGCGACAGGACCGCGAGTACGCGTTCCACGTCCGCCAGCTCCGGGCGCTCGTCGCCGAGGACGACCCGTCGAAACCCCGGACCGAGCTCCGGGACCAGTGGCAGCCGTAGGTTCCGCCACCCCCACGCCTATTCTGCCGGCTGTCGTGTACCCGGTATGGCACCAGCCAACGACAGCGACACGTTCGACATCGGCGGCGACGCGACCGTCCACCGGATGGGGTACGGCGCGATGCGCATCACCGGTCCGGACATCGTCGGCGCGCCCGACGACGAGGACGCCGCGCGGGACGTGGTCCGGCGCGCGGTCGAACTGGGCGTGGACTTCGTGGACACCGCTGACTCGTACGGGCCGGGAGCCAGCGAGCGCCTCCTCCGCGAAGCACTCGGTGAGAACGACGACGTGTTCGTCGCGACGAAGGCCGGCCTGCTGCGGACGCGCGACGGCGACTGGCTGCCCCACGGTGAGCCCGACTTCCTCGAGAATCAGGCGCTGTGCTCGCTCGACCGCCTCGGCGTCGACTCCATCGACCTGCTGCAACTGCACTCCCCGGACCCGGACACGCCGTTCGAGGACTCCGTCCACCGGCTCGCGGAACTGAAAGACGCCGGCCTCGTCGACCACGTCGGCCTCAGCAACGTCTCCGTCGACCAACTGGAGAGCGCCCGTGACATCGTCGACGTGGCGACCGTTCAGAACGAGTACAACGTCGCGAACCGCGACCACGAGGACGTACTCTCGGCCTGCGAGGACTACGAGATCGGCTTCATCCCGTACTTCCCAATCGGCGGTGGCGACCTCGGCGAGCAGCGCGAGCCCCTGGAGGCGGTCGCCGACGACCACGACGCGACCGTCCGTCAGGTCGCGCTCGCGTGGCTGCTCGACCACTCGCCGGTGACACTCCCCATCCCGGGAACGTCCAGTATCGACCACCTCGAATCGAACGTCGCCGCCACCCAGCTGTCGCTGACTGACGACAACCGCGACCGCCTCGCGTAGCTCTCGCTACCGGGGTGGCGTCGATAGAATTCGTCGAGTGAGCCTCTCGGCCTCACCCGCGTACACTCCACGCTGGAGTGTTCCTGTCTGGAAACGATTCGTCCGAACGGTTACCGATTACAGACGGGTGAGGTTCGTCGCGCGCGGGCCTTTGTCGGCCTGCTCGATGTCGAACTCGACCTCCTGTCCCTCCTCCAGGTCCGGGCCGCCGACGTCCTCCATGTGGAAGAAAACGTCTTCGTCCGCGTCCTCAGTCTCGATGAAACCGTAGCCGCCAGTGTCGTTGAAGAAGTCAACGGTGCCTGTCGCCATTGCAACCGTACAGAGAGGCTTGTCACTCATAATCCTTGTGGGCGCAGGGCGACCGGCTGAGGCAGCCCGAGAGACCCCATCGGGGCCGGAGGGCCGTTAGACTCCTCGCTCGATTACTCGCAGATATCGTGCAGGTCGCTGAGGCAGTCGATGTCCCAGGTCGGCCAGACGTTCAGTTCCCAGCTCTCGCGGTGGGGTCGCCGGATGAACGCCGAGTCGATGCCGGCGTTCTCGGCGGCGCGGATGTCGCTCTCGTTGTCGCCGACGAACAGCGCGGTGTCGGCGTCGAGGTCCGCGAGCGCGCGGTCGATGTAGTGGGAGTTCGGCTTCCGTCGCTCGAGGCTCTGAATCGTCGGCTCGCGGCCGTACGCGGTGCCGAAGAGGTCTCGGACGCCGAAGTGGTCGAGGACGAAGTCCACGGTGGCCTGCTGGTTCGAGGACACGATGCCCATGTTCACGTCGAGGGTCTCCAGCGTGTCGAGGTCGTCGTAGAGGGTCTTGCGACCCTCCCGGACTTCGTCTCGCTGGGCTTCCGTGAGCGCCTTGTCGCGCTCCGGCCAGAAGTCCTTCGGGGAGATGCCGTACCGGCTGCAGACGTCTCCCACGGTCTTGGGGGTCGCACCGATGGTCATCGCCTCGACGTCTTCTGGGTCGGGGTCTTCTACGTCGAACCGGTTGAACGTCTCCTCGGTGGCCCGCTCCAGTACGTCGTACCGGGTGCGGCCAACGAGGACCCCGTCGTTGTCGAACACGACGGTGTCGTAGGTCATAGCCGTGATAGAGCGCGCGCACTGATAAGCGTTTCATCGAATTGCCAGTGCTGCCGCCTCGCTGTCCTCCGCCCGACGTGTCGCCGGTAACACGGGATTTCGCTGGCGTTACCAGCGCTGGAAATTGGACCCGAACGCATTAGTGACGGCTTGTGGTACGGCTGACGAACCAGCTTCGCCTGCCGGATTCGGGGGGTAGGCGGGACAATACTCATGACAGGGAACTCTCGGGGGGGAACGCGGGCTGTACTGTTCGGTGTCGTGGTTTCACTGGCACTCCTCAGCACTGGTGGTGTGGGACTTGGGCACGGGCAGGTCGAATACTTCGACGTCACAACGGGGTCGACAATTGCTGGCGGTGACCCCTTCGAGTACTACGTGAATTCCCCGAACGCGTCCTACATCGTTATCGACGAGAACGGGAACGGAGCGTTCGACAGCGGGGAACCGTACATCACGGAAACCGGAACCGGCGGAACGAGTGGGTCGTTCCCCGGAAGCAAAACGGACGGCTTGCTGGAGCAACCGGACAACTCGTACGACGTTTACGCACTCGACAAGGGGAAGGTGGGGGACATCTCGTCGGTGTCGTCGCTTAGCGGTGGCGGCAACGACGAGGTGTTTATCGACGGGAGCGCGCCGTACGTCTCCGACGTCTCCGTCACCAACCCCTCCGGGCAGGACGTGGGCGTCTCGGTCACTACGAACGAACAGCTGAACGGGACGACCGTCGACCTCTCGGGGCCGGAGTCGGCGACGGTCGACCTGAGTGACTTCGCCGAGGCGAACAACAGCGGCACGTACACCTACACGTACACGTACGTGGGGGGCAGCGACGGCGACTACACCGCCGAGGTGACGAGCGCGACCGACAGCGTCGGGAACGACGCCGCGAACAACCAGTCCAGTGGGCTCACGGACTCGGTGTCCGTCGACACGACGCCACCGGGTATTACTGGCGTCGAGGCGGAGGTCGGGAACGACACGGTGCTGGTGTCGTTCAACGAGAGCGTGGAGGCGACAGACGGGACCGGGCTCACCGCCGCGAACTTCACGTACGGCGACGCGGCCAGTGGGGGTGCGTCAGCGGTGTCGTCGGTGAGCCACACCGCCGACTCGGCCACGGCGACGCTGACGCTGGATGCCGACGTGACGCGGACTGACCTCGGGAACGACACGGTGGCGGCCGGCCTGGACGAGGTCTCGGACGGTGCCGGGAACACCGCGCCGACCGACAGCGTGCCGCTGGCCGACACCGAGCCACCGAGCGCGCCGACCGGCGCGACGGCGGGCGTCATCAACGCGACCACCGACGGGAACTACAACCTCACCGTCGACCTGCCCGACGACCACGAGGCGGGGACGCTCACGGTCGCGCTGTCGAACGGTGCGACGGTGACCGACAGCCAGTACGTCCCCAGCGAGGACGACGGCGACAGCAATCCCGACCAGGTGGCGTTCACTGGGCTGGACGTCTCGTCGCTCGACGACGGCACCGTGACCGTGGACGCGACCCTCGAAGACGACGGCGGGAACGCGGCGACGGGCACGGGGCTCGCGTCTCCGGCGAAAGACGCCGACCGGCCGGGCGTCGCGAGTGCGACCATCACGAACGCGACCATCGGGACCGAGGACGCCGGCGTCGAGCAGACGGTCACCGTCGACTTCGACGAGGACGTGCAGACGACCGCGCCGAACGTGACCGTCGTCGGGCTGAACCGGACGTACGACGTGTCGAGCGGGAGCTTCACCGACGCCACGACGTGGACGGGAACGGTCACTATTCGGGACGACAACGAGGCCGCGACCGCGACTATCCGGGTGGAGAACGCGACGGATACGGCGGGGAACGTCCAGACACCGAACCCGGACGAGTCGAACAGCTTCGACGTGGACACGCGCGGCCCGGTCGCGCCGACGGACGTGTTCGCGGGGAACGTCACCGCGAGCAACGCCACGAGCTACGAGGCCACCGTCGACCTCGTTTCGGGCTCGCAGGCCGACACGGTCGAAGTCCGGGTCTCGGACGGGACCAGCAGCGTCCGCCAGACCGCGTCGACCGGCGGTAGCGACCGCGTCACGGTCACCGGCATCGACGTGTCGTCGTTGAACGAGAGTCAGCTGACCGTGTCCGCGCAGGCTCTGGACGGCGGTTTCGCGAACGCCGAGGGGTTCGTCGAGCCGGTGGACGTGACGAAGGACACGGTGTTGCCGTCGGTCTCGTCGGTGACCGTCGGCGACGGCACCATCGACGACGCGGACGCCGGCACGAGTCAGTCCGTGACCGTGGAATTCGACGAGCCGGTCGACCAGGGAGCCGAGCCGACGGTCACGCTGACCGGGCTCGCGCAGGGCGACACGTCGGTCTCCGGGAGCTTCGTCGGGCCGCAGACGTGGTCGGGCAGCGTGACAGTCGACGACAACGACGAGGAGGCCGACGCGACCGTCGCGGTGTCGGGAGCCGCCGACCTCGTCGGGAACACGCAGGACCCCGACCCGGACACGTCGGGGTCGGTCACGGTCGACACCTCGACGCCAGCCGTTTCGAACCTCGCTGCGACCCACACCGGCGGCGGTACCGTCGAGGTGTCCTTCGAGGTGAACCAGACGTTGACGACGGCGTCAGCCACGCTGGAGACGCCGACGGGGACGGCGACGCTCACGCCGACGACGGCCGACGCGAGCGCGCCGTACGTCTACACCGCGACGTACACCGGCGACGACGGTGACTACACCGCGACACTCGACGTCGCCGAAGACGACGCCGGGAACGACGGGGGTGACGGTCAGACCGCCAACGTGACCGTGGACACGACCGCGCCGACGTTCGGGCCGGGTGCGCCCACTGGCCCCGAGGCGTCCAGCCAGCCCGAGCTCACTCTCGACGTGTCGGACGCGACCCGTGACGTGAACGCGTCCAGCATCGAGGTGACAGTCGAGGACGCCGGCGGCGTCGTGCTCGACGCTGCGACGACGGACGCCACGGGCATCTCCTACAGCGGCACGACGCTGACGGTGAACACGAGCGACGCCGGCGTGCCGCTGGCCGACGGGTCGGTGGACGTGACCGTCTCGGCGGCCGACACCGTCGACAACCGGAACCAGACGTCGTTCTCGTTCACCGTCGACACGACGGCACCGACGTTCACGAACCTCGCGCCCGAGGGAACCACGGTGACTGACGACCAGCGGACCGTGTCCGTCGACGTGACGGACGCGACTGTCGGGGTCGACAGTTCGTCGCTGATAGTGTCGGTATCGAACAGCACCGAGACCGTTCTCTCGAACGCGCGAACGACCACCGACGGCGTCGCTTTCGACGGCACGACACTCACCATCGACCCGGCCGGGGACAGCGTCCCGGCGCTCCCGAACGGCTCTGTGGACGTGGCCGTCTCTGCGACCGACAGCGTGGGGAACAGCGACAGCACGACGGTCTCGTTCACTGTCGACACCCCGCCAGCGATTTCGGGGTTCTCGGCGGTCGACACCGCCGGAGACCGGAACGCGACGGTTTCGTTCGACTCCAGCGACGACCTGACGGCCGTCGACGTGGCGGTCTCGGGCGCGGAGTCGGCGTCGCTGTCGCTCGCGGACTTCTCGAAGACGGCGACCGCGGGCGGCTTCGAATACGCCGCGACCTACGAGGGGAGCACGGACGGCACCTACGACTTCACGCTCCAGACGGCGAGCGACGGCGTGACCGACGCGGCCAGCGAGCAGACCGCGTCGGCACTCGTCGACGAGGCCGCGCCCGACGTGACGGTGACGACACCGAACGGCGGCGAGCTGTACGCTGGCGACGACACTGTTACTATCGAGTGGACTGCCACGGACAACGTCACGGTCACCGACGACGTCCAAATCGAGTACTCTGCCGACGGTGGGAGTACGTGGACGCCGATTGCGAGCGGGCTGGCGAACGACGGTAGCTACGACTGGACGGCACCCACCGACGACACGACGGCCGCGCTCGTGCGCGTGACCGCCAGCGACAGCAGTTCGAACGAGGGGGTCGACGCGAGCGACGCCGCCTTCGAGGTCGACTCGACGGCTCCCGCCGTGCAGTCGTTCGCCGTCTCGAACCCGGACGGACAGGCCGTCACCGTCACCGTCGAGACGGACGAGCCCCTCGACGCGGCGTCGGTCGCCGTCTCCGGCGCGACGACCCGGACGCTCACGCGGTCGGCGTTCACCGAGACCGGGTCGGGGCCGTACACCTACGAGGCGACGTTCGACGACGGCACCAACGGCACCTACGACGCGACCCTCGACACCGCTGCGGACGCCGCGGGGAACGACGGCGCTGGTGCCGAGAGCGACAGCGTCGAGGTGGACACGGTGACGCCGACCATCTCGAACGTGTCGGTGACGAACCCGAGCGCGCAGACGGTGAACGTGAGCTTCGACGCGAGCGAGCGTCTCGCGTCGACGGCGGTCGAGCTGGAGACGCCGACGGGAACGACGACGCTCTCCTCTCTCACCGAGACGGGGTCGGGGCCGTACACCTACTACGCGACCTACGACGAGAACGCCGACGGCTGGTACGACGCCACGCTGACTGTGGCCGACGACGGCCTCGGGAACGACGGCGCGACCGGGCAGACCGACAGCGCCGAAGTCGACACGACGCCGCCCACCGTCTCGAACTACTCGGTGACGAATCCGGACGGCCAGCAGGTCCGCGTCGAGTTCGACGCCGACGAACCGATCGACGAGGTCGCCGTCGACTTCACTGGGCCGGAGACGGCGAGCGTCAGCACCGACAATCCGACGACGACGACCGACGGCTCGTACGTCGTGACGTACGCCGCGAACGCCGACGGCCAGTACTCGGCGACACTGGCGAGCGCGCTCGACGCCGACGGGAACGACGGCGGTGGCGCGTCGGGAACGGTCGAAGTGGCGACTGCTGCGCCCATCATCTCCGGGTTCAGCGCGACGAACCCGGAGGCACAGAACGTCACGGTGTCGTTCGGTAGCGACGAACCGCTCGACGCCATCTCGGTCGACATCTCGGGAGCCGAAACGGCGACGCTCACGGAGTCGAACTTCACGCAGTCCGGGGAGACGTACACGGCGACCTACGTCGGGTCGTCGAACGGCACGTACACCGCGGTCCTCCAGACCGCGAAGAACGGCACCGACGACGGTGCGAGCGGCGAGACGAACAGCGTCACCGTCGGCACCACTGACGACTCGCCGACGGCTTCGTTCGTCTCCGGGTTCTCGGCGACGAGCGGTGACGGGCAGTCCGTGCGAGTCTCCTTCGACAGTTCGGTGACGCTGACGGACATCGGCGTCGCGGTCACCGGTGCGGACACGGCGACGCTGACGACGAACGACTTCACGGAGTCCAACGGTACCTACACGGCGACGGTCGCGGTCGACGCGGACGGCGAGTACACCGCCACGCTGTTCGCCGCGACCGACGGCAGCGGCACCGACGGTGCCGACGGGCAGTCGGCGACCGCGACCGTCGACACCACGCAGTCCGAGTCGGGCGACGGCGGCGCGGGCAGTGGTGGCGGCGCGACGCGCTCGTCGAGTTCCGTGTCGGCCCCGGTCCCAGACGGTCCGTCGGTGTCCGTCACGACGACCGGCACCGTGTCGGCCGCTGCCGCCGTCGAGAACGCGGACGCGGGCAGCGAACTCTCGGTCCCGTTCGGGAACGCCACGCGTGGGCCGGTGAGCGTCGCGTCGCTGGCCGTGACCACGAGCACGTCCATGGACTACTCGCTGTCGGTGGCGTCGTCGGCGGACCCGGCACCGGGCGCGCCGTCGTTCGACGGTCGGGCCGTCGGGCACGTCGAGGTGACACACTCGTTCGACGACGCCGACGTGTCTGGCGCGACGATGACGGTCGCGGTGTCGGCCGACCGGTTCGCGGACACCGGAGTCGACCCCGAGTCGGCGGCGGTCTACCGGTACCACGACGGCGACTGGGCGCGCCTCGCCACCACCGTCGTCGAGCGCACGGCCGACAGTGTCGTCCTCGAAGCGGACACGCCCGGGTTCTCCTCGTTCGCCGTCGGCGTGCGTGACGCCGATGCGGTGCGGGTGTCGGGCGCGAGCGTCACCGCGTCGACAGCCACGGTCGGCGACGCCGTTCCGGTGTCCGTGACCGTCGACAGCAATGTCGACTGGCAGACGGACGTGACGGTGGCAGTGACCGCCAACGGGTCGACGGCGACGACGCGGCGCGTCACTGTTCCCCCGCGTGCGTCGGTGACGGTCGCGGTCGACGTGGCCTTCGACACGCCCGGAGACTACCGGCTGTCCGTCGGTGACACGTCGGCCGGCACGCTCGCCGTGCGCGCGCCCAGCGAGGACGCTCCGAGTCGACAGACGACCACCGACCGCTCGCCGACGAGCACCGACGGCCCGGCGTCCACGCGGGACGCGTCGACCACTGCTACCACCACGACCTCGTCCACTGCGACGCCGACAGCGACCTCCGACGCTGGCGAGTCCTCGGGTGGCTCCGCGCCCGGGCCGGGACCGGCCGGCGCACTACTCGCCGTGCTCGTCGCGGCACTCGCCGCACTGCGCGCGGCGTGAGTGTCTACTCGCTTCGGTACTGCTGGCTTACCGACGCTTTCGAGTAATGGTACCGAAGCACGTGCAACTACTGTGACCGGATTGGGTCTGTACGCTCGCCGAACCAAAATCGCAGTTCGTCCGAGAGACGCGATAACCCGTTCTCCCTCTAAACTGGCAGTAGGGGGTCTGTACCGCCAGTAACCAATCTATACTTAGGGTTGCAGGCTGTGCCTACTGTATGGAGTACCACCCCCAACTGACTACGGCTGAGTTCACGAGTGAGTGCCGATGATGTGGCAGGACATCGTCTTCCTCGTCGGCAGCATGACCTCCGTAATCTTCCTCTACCCGACGCTCCGGGACGCCGCCGCCCGCGTTCCGCGCGCCACGAGCATCCCCTCGATGCTCATCGGCGGCGTCTACTCGATGACGTTCTTCACGCTCGGCATGGAGTTCTCCGCGCTCGGGTCGTTCTCCGCCTGCACGATGTGGTCGCTCATCGCCGTCTTCCGCGCCCCCGACGACACCTCGCTGTTCGACAACACGCCGCTCCCACCGGCCGCCGAGTGGCGCGCGCTCCTCGCCGAACGCTTCCGCGGCGACGACGCGAACCCGGCTCACGTCGCCGAAGAGGACTTCGACGCCGTCTCGAACTCCGACTGATTCTCCGCGCCGACCGGTCGCGCTCCGACGAGTCGCCGCGTGCCGCGTTCTGACGACCGGTAAGCCGGGGCTACGGCACTTCTCGCGGCCTACTGGAGGTACCCGAGCTGTTCCAGCCGGTCCTTGCGGTCCCCGGAGATGGTCACCGGCCCGTCGGCGTCCGCGTGCTCGAAGGACGCCAGCCAGTCGTCGAGGGTCGCCGTCAGGTCGTCGACGACCGCCGGCCGGTCGACAGCCACGTCCGTCGTCTCACCCGGGTCGGCGTCCAGGTCGTAGAGCGCTCGCGAGCCGTCTGACCCCCAGACGAGTTTGTGGGCGTCCGTCCGGACCGCGCGCAGCGACCGGTCGTGGACGCGGAGGTCGTCAGGCACACGCCCGAGATTGCGTTCGAGCGCGGCCATCGACGGCTGCGGCTCGGCGTACTCGCTCACCACGAACTCCCTCGGTTCGGTGTCCGCGTCCGGGTGGACGGAGACGCCTTGGAACGACTCGCGGGCCGCGGGCGCGTCGATGCCGGCCGCGTCGAGCAGCGTCGGCGCGAGGTCGACGAGGCTCACGAGCTCCGTCAGGTCGCCGCCGCCCTCGAAACTGCCGCCGGAGAACACGAGCGGGACGTGGACCAGCGAGTCGTAGAGGCAGTACTGGTGGTCCATCAGCCCGTGGTCGCCGATGTTCTCCCCGTGGTCGGCCGTCACCACGAACACCGTGTTCGCCAGCTCGCCGGCCGCCCGCAGTGCCTCCCTGAGCGCCGCGAGCTGTTCGTCGACGTACGCGATTTCGGCCCGGTAGAGCCCGCGCAGCATCGCCAGGTCCGACTCCGAGAGCGAGACGCCGCCGGCCAGGTACGCCCAGGGTTCCTGGGGCACGTCCATCGCCGCCTCGTAGGACGCCGTCGGCGGCAGGAACTCCTCGGCGAGCCGGCGCGGCGGCCGGTACTCCAGGTGCGGTTCGAGGTAGTTCGCGAACAGGAAGAAGGGGTCGTCGCCGTCCCGGCCGGCGAGCAAGTCCTCGACGAACGACGTGGCGCGCGCCGCGCCGTCGTCCGACCGCCCGCGCACGAGCAGCCGGTAGAGGACGTTCGCCGCGTTCGCCACGGGGTTGCCGTCGAAGAGCCGCCGGCCGACAGCCCGGAGCCGGCGCTCTTCGGTCTCGTCGACGAGTTCGCTGAGCGCGTTCTCCGACTGGACGGCCTGCCAGGTCTGCTCGAACTCGCCGAACCCCTGGCCGAAGCCCGATTCGACGCTCAGCCACGTGTTGCTCGACACGCAGACGGTGTCGTAGCCGGCGGCCCGGAAACACTCCGGGAGCACCGGGAGGTCGCCGTCGAGGCGTTCGTGGCCCGCGTGCGCGCCGTGCCGGGACGTGTGCGTGCCAGTGAGCATCGACGCGTGCGAGGGGAGCGTCCAGGGTGCCGCGGAGAACGCTCGCGTCGCCCGCGTCCCCGAGTCGGCGAGGTCCGCGAGTGTCGGGGCGACCGCTGCGTCGTAGGCGTCGTCGACCCGGGTCGTGTCGGCGACCACGACGACGACGTTCGGCTGTGAAGCCATCGTTCCCCTCCGTTGCACGGCGATACCGATAGTAAGTCGTCGCTTGTCGGTTCCGGGCCGCAGCCTACTCGGCGGCGAGAAGCAATGGTCGGAACTGGACTGGCGCGTCGCCACGCACCGCTCCGGCGCGCGGCGCTAGCCGCGTCCCAGTCTACTGTTCGACGACCCGCTGCACGCGACTGACGAGGCTGCTCGAACTGCGTTCCATCATCTCGTGCATCCGCGCCTGCCGGAAGTAGCTCCCAAACGCCAGCAGCGTCGGAGCCCAGAGCCCGACGAGGATTCCCCGCTCGCGGTCCTTCTTTCCGAAGAAGTAGTACCACGACAGCGGGATGGACGCCAGCGCGGCGACGACGAATGGGTCTCGTCCGGTTCGTTCGGCGGCATCTTTCGACCGCTCTGCTTGCATCTGTTGGGCCATGCGTCTCACTGTTACCGCCCGCCCCTGATTGTTAATCGGGCCGGTGTCTGCAGAAACCTCACCGAACTCTGCGTAAGGCGACCGTTCGAGCCGGCTCGTCGCCGATTCAGCGGTCGGCCGCGGGTCCTGCAAACGTAAGTACCGGCCGCTCGAACGCCGACGCATGGACGACGGAACGCTCGACGACGTCGACCGCGCCATCCTGTACGCCCTCCAGGCCGACGCGCGTAACGCGTCGTCGGCCGACATCGCCGACCGGGCCGGCATCTCGGACAGCGCCGTCCGGAAGCGAATTCAACGCCTGGAGTCGGACGGCGTCGTGAAGGGGTACAGCGCCGACGTGGACTACGACGAGTCGGGGTATCCGCTCCGGATGCTGTTGTTCTGTACGGCGTCGATCCCCGAACGCGGGGACCTGATCGAGGACATCCTCGACATCGACGGCGTGGTGTCGGTCCAAGAGCTGGTGACCGGCGAGCAGAACCTCCTCGTGACCGCCGTGGGGCGGTCCGACGACGACATCACGCCGGTCGCGCAGGCGCTCCTCGACATGGGATTGACCGTCGCCGACGAGGTGCTCGTGCGCAGCCACGAGACGACGCCGTTCGGGCGCTTCGACACGAACGGCGCGAACGAAGAGTAAGCGCGGCTCAAAGAACAATACGGTCCTTATTCGCACAAGCACGAACGAAGTGGTAGCTTCAGACAGCTTTAACAACCACTACGTTCGAATAGCTGGTAGTGGCCGGCGGCGAGTGCACGCGCCGTTCTCGCCTCGCTCCGCCGCCGACCGACCGCAAACGATGACAGGAGACGACTCGACGACGACTGTCGGACCGCTCGACGCACCACCGCGCGACCCGGCCCGCCTCCCGCTCGCGGTGACGCGGCTCGTCTGGCTGCTCTGGCTCGGCAGCCTCGTCGCGCTCGCCGCGTTCGTCCGGGACGGAGCCGTGACCGCCGGCCCGTTCGCCGTGGACGGCCTGACGGTCGTGCTCTGGGTGGCCGTCACGTTCTTCAGCGGCATCGTGCACAGCTACGCCCGCCGGTACCTCGCCGGTGACCGCGCCCTCGGACGCTTCTTCGGGCTGACGCTCGCGTTCACACTCGCCGTGCTCGTCCTCGTCGCGGCCGACGCACTGCTGCTGTTCGTCGCGGCGTGGCTCGCGATGGGGCTGTCGATGGCGGCCCTCATCGGCCACGGGGGTGCCGACTGGCCCCAGGCTGCGGCCGCCGGCCGCCTCGCCCGCCGGTACTTCCTCGCCAGCACCGCGCTCGTCGCCGTGGCCGCCGCTGTGCTCGCGTGGCAGACCGGTGCGACGACGGTCTCCGGCGCGACCGCGGCCGCCGATACGCTCCCCGACCCTGTCCTCCTGACGGCCGCCGGGGCGCTCCTGCTCGCGGCGATGGTGCAGTCCGCGCTGGTGCCCTTCCAGACGTGGCTGCTGTCCTCGATGACGGCCCCCACCCCAGCGTCCGCGCTGATGCACGCCGGCTTCGTGAACGCCGGCGGCGTGCTCCTCGTCCGGTTCGCGCCGGTCGTCACCGCGGACGCAAGTGTCCTGCTCGTGGTCGCTGCGGTCGGTGCCGTCAGCGCCCTCACCGGGAAGCTCCTGAAGTCCGTGCAGGTCGACGCCAAGACCAGGCTCGGCTGCTCGACGGTCGGCCAGATGGGGTTCATGCTCCTGCAGGTCGGCCTCGGATTCTTCGCCGCCGCCGTCGCCCACCTCGTGCTCCACGGCTGCTACAAGGCCTACCTGTTCCTCTCAGTCGGCGAGGAGGTCGAACACACCGCCCCCGCCGACACCGCGCACGAGACCACTGGCACCGGGCCGGTCCGCGCCGCCGCCACGGTGGTCACCGGCCTCGTCGGTGGTGCCGTCTTCGCCGGTATCACCGGGAAGGGCCTCCACGTGGACGCCGGCCTCCTGCTCGCCGGCCTCGTCGTGCTGACGACGATGCACGCCACCCGCGCGGCGCTCCGCAGCACCAGCGTCCCCGCGACCTACCGGTACGCGGCCGCCCCGCTCGTCTTCCTGCCGAGCGTCGCGGTGTACGCCCTCACCTACACCGCCGTCGAGGGGTTGCTCGCCGGCAGCCCGGTCGCCGTCGCACCGGCCGACCTGACTGTCGTCCACGCCCTCATCGCGACCGCCTTCCTCGCGACGTACGTCGCCATCGAGACCGGCGCGTACCGCGTCAGCGACCGGCTCTACGTGCGCCTCGTCAACGCCACGCAGCCACCGACCCACACCCTGCTGTCTCCCACGGAGGACCACAATGAGCACTGAAATCGACGTCCAAGACGCCGTCAGGGCCGCCGCCGCCGATGTCGGCCGCGCGTGGCCGCTGCACTCGTTCGTGACTGCCAACCCGCTCGCCGGGTTCGAGGACCGGCCGTTCCACGAAGCCGTCCGGGAGGGCGAACGCCGCTTCGGGGCCGACGGCTACCCGGCCGCCGCTGTCCTCCGGCGCGCGTGGCGCGACGGCCGCATCGACTCGGACTGTCTCGCGAGGGAACTCGAGGACGCCGGCTACG